>NZ_CP029985.1:0-600000 GCF_003355005.1 Sphingomonas sp. FARSPH
TGATCGCGACCAGTTCCAGATCGTCGCCACCGCGCTCGATCATCGCGCGCGCGACCAGGCGGCCGATCCGTCCGAAGCCGTTGATCGCAACCTTCACCGTCATCCTGACTCTCCTCTTGGGATACAGCGCGACGCCGAAAGAAGGGCTCACGCCGGACGCATGCGCCTTTGCGGGGCACGGGCGCCCGCTGTCAACCGGTGATGATCCCGACCCTGCCGGACACCGCCCCGTATCGCGCCATCGCATCGGCATGCGGCCCGCCGATTGTACGCTTGCCGCGATCCGGCCACGCGCCTACCTCCCGGCAAATGCCAGAAGAACGTACCGCCGTCGACCGGATCGACGCCGCCATTGCCCGGATCGAAGCGGCGATCGACGCCCGCGCGCATGCCGGCGACGCGCTCGCCCGTCGCCACGCCGCGCTCAAGGCGCGCATGGCGGAAGCCGTCAGCGCGCTCGACGAGGTGATCTCCCGCGGGACGGCCGGCTGATGGCGCAGGTCACGCTCGACATCGGCGGTCGCCAGCACACGATCGCCTGCCGCGACGGCGAGGAAGCGCATCTGACCGCGCTCGGCCGGATGGTCGGCGAACGCTGGCCCGCGGGCCTGCGCGCGGCGGGCAATATCCCGGGCGAGCGCGCGATGCTGTTCGTCGCGCTGATGCTCGCCGACGCGCTCGAAGAAAGCCAGAATCGCGCGCCGGAGGGCGCCGCGGTCAGCGAGGGCGCGCTCGCCCGTATCGCCGATCGACTCGAAGCGCTCGCGGATGCCCTTGAGCAGACGCCGCCGAGCGCCTAGATACATGCGCGGCGGGTTCTGCCCGGTACGAGCCTCGATAATCCCTGAGGCTATTCTTCATCCACGGGGGCTGTCCCTGCCCAGGCCCTGGCCTGACGCACATGGTCCCCACCTGACGTATTGGGCGTCGGTGGATATTACGGCAAACGGCCACGGCGGTCCCGCCACCCGCCCGATATCGCATCCCGCCAGCGCCGGCGGCCTTCGCGATGTCCGTCGCTTCTCCGGCGGTACACTATCCATCTTCCCCGGCGAAAGCCGGGGCCCAGTTGGGGGACGCGCATGATCGTATCTCGTCCCTCGCCAACGTTTCCCTTACGCACCAGGACTGGCCGCTATCGGGTTGCGGTGCGACGTTCGGCACGCAAGACATGACTGACAAGCGCGCCTTACGCGCCCACCTGCACGCGCTGCGCGACGGCTTTGCCCGCACCGGCGCGATCGCCACTCCCCCCGCCTTCCTCGCGCGCCTGTCGCCGGGCATGACCGTCGCCAGTTACGTGCCGATCGGCAGCGAGGCCGATCCCGGCCCGCTCGCCGATGCCGCCGCCCGTGCCGGCTGCCACCTCGCCCTGCCGCATGTCGTCGATCGCGCGACGCCGATCCGCTTCCTCGCATGGCAACACGGCGCGCCGCTCGTCGCCGGGCCGTTCGGCCTCAGCCAGCCGCCCGATTCGGCGCCCGCCTGCGCGCCCGACATCATCCTGACGCCGCTCGTCGGCTTCGACCGCCGCGGTAACCGGCTGGGCCAGGGCGCGGGTCATTACGACCGCGCCTTCGCCGCTCATCCCGCCGCATGGCGGATCGGCGTCGCCTGGTCGGTGCAACAGGTCGACGCGCTGGCGCCCGACCCATGGGACGTGCCACTCCACGCCATCGTCACCGAATCGGAGTGGATCGTCCCGTGACCCCTACCTGGCGCAAGCCCGCCGGCATGTTCGCCATCCTCGCGCTGATCGCGATCTGGTGCGTGCTGATCGCCAGCCTGTCCGCCACCGTCGGCGGCTGGGCGTGGTGGCTGCAGGCGCCCTTCTACCTCGTTACGGGGATCATCTGGATTGTGCCGCTCAAGCCGCTGCTGCGCTGGATGGAAACGGGCCGCTGGCGCTGAAAGTGGTTTCCTACACGACGCTGCCGTGCTAAGAACATATCAGGTACAAACACGCTCTTTCTCACCCCCTGGGGGAACCGGACCAACGATTGGAAGGCGCGGCGAGACCGACTCGCAGCGGCGGGGCGCCGCGATGCGCGTCAACCCGCAAACACTGCGACCTTTGCGAACTTCCGGAAACATTCGGGAAACAAACGCCCGCCTTGGGGCGTGGCGCGAGTGACGGGGCTCGAACCCGCGACCTCCGGCGTGACAGGCCGGCGCTCTAACCAACTGAGCTACACCCGCGTGGTTCGCACGCGGCGCATATGCGCTATGCTTTCTCGGCAGATCCGCCCATCCCGTAAGGGATGGCGCGAGTGACGGGGCTCGAACCCGCGACCTCCGGCGTGACAGGCCGGCGCTCTAACCAACTGAGCTACACCCGCTTGGAAGCGTTGAGGCGCGCCAACTAGGCGAGCCTTACGGGGGTGTCAACGGGCTATTCGTCAGCCCCGTCGTCGCCCGCGCCGCCGGTACGCTCGTTTCGCCGCCGGCGCGCGCGCTCCTGATGCACCAAAGTCCCGTGTTCGAACAGGAATCCGGCGATATCGGGCTTGCCGGCCGCGCCGATCACCGTCTGGATGATGATGAGCAACGGCACCGCAAGCAGCGCGCCCGCCGTGCCCCACACCCAGCCCCAGAAGCTGAGCGAGACGAGGATCATCAGCGGACTGATCGTCAGCCGGTGCCCGACGATCAGCGGCGTGATCGCATTCGCCTCGACCAGATGGCATCCGATCATCACCGCGGGCGGCAGCATCGCCAGCCAGATGTCGGTAAACGTCATCATGCCCCCCACCGCCAGCAGGAACGCGGCGAGGATCGGCCCGAAATAGGGGATGTAATTGAGCAGCGTGACGATGCCGCCCCACATCAGCGGCGAGGGCATGCCGATGAAATACAGCGCGCCCGCGACGACCATGCCGAGCGTGATGTTGATCAGCGTGATCGTGCCCAGATAGGCCGATACGTCGTCGACCACGTCCTGGATGACGCGCGCCGTCGCCATCGCGCCGTCAAAACTGGTCCGCCCGGTGATCGTGCGCCGCCGCATCCGCGTCCAGCCGGTCAGGAAGAAGAAGACGATGAGCACGCCGAAGAAGAACTGGATGATGACCGTCGGCGCGGATGTCGCCGCCAGTTCGAGGATCGAACTGGGCGGAGAGACGGCGGCGGTCTGCGGCTGGCGCGGCGGGGTGGACGCGATCTGCCGGAACATCTTGTTCACCGACTTTTCCAGCGCCGAATACAGGTCGAGCAGCGGCGACAGATTGTCCTGGATGCGGCTTATCCGGCTGGGGAGCAGCTGGAAGAAATCGGTCGCCGGCACGACGATCGCCGCGATCGCGACATTGGCGATGACGAGAAAGACGAGGACGCAAAGCAGGGCTGCAAGCGCGGAGGGCAGCCGCCGCCGCTCCAGCCACTCCAGCACGGGGACGAGCGCGATCGCGATGACCAGCGCGGCGGTCAGCGGCAGGAAGAATTCGGCGCCCGACTTGAGCGCGAAGGGCAGCCCCGCGACCAGGCCGATCCCCGCGATCAGCGTCAACGCGGCGAGCAACCGGTCGCGCCGCTGCGCGATCGTGCCGATCTCGTCCGCGCCCGGCAGCAACGGCGCGCCCAGCGCCACCTGGTCGGCGGGCGATAGCGCGGGCGGGGTGGCAGGGGCCGGATCGTCGATCATCCCCCTGCTCTAGCGCATTTTTCCGTTACGCAACCGGAGTTCTTTCCACCGTTTCAACGCGATCCGCCCCCCGCACGGCGAACAATGTTTTCAGTTCGCCTTTCAGGATCTTGCCGTTGGCGTTGCGCGGCAGCGGTTCGGGCAGGAACCGGATCGCGACGGGCACCTTGAACGCCGCCAGCCGCGCGCGCACCCACGCCTGCAATTCCGCCTCGCTCGCGGTGCAGCCTGGGGAAAGGTGGACGACCGCGGCCGGCTCCTCGCCCAGGATGCGGTGCGGCACGCCGACCAGCGCCGCATCGGTGACGGCCGGGTGGGCGTAGAGGAGGTTCTCGACCTCGATCGAATAGATGTTCTCGCCGCCGCGGATCACCATGTCCTTGGCGCGGTCGGCGATGAACAGGAAGCCTTCCTCGTCCAGCCGGGCGAGGTCGCCGGTGCGCACCCACCCGTCGACGAAGGTCGCCGCGGTCGCCTCCGGCTTGTTCCAATATCCCTTCACGATCATCGGCCCGCGCGCCCACAGCTCGCCGATCGCGCCGGTCGGCAACACCGTGACACCATCCTCGCCGCGGATCTGCAGGTCGGCAGTCGCCACCGGCACGCCGGCGCTGTCCGGGCGATTGAGGTAATCCTCCCCGCCATGCTGCGTGACGGTCGCCATCGTCTCGGTCATGCCCCACCCGTTGCCGGGCAGCGCGCCGAACTCCTCGTAGATGCGCCGCACCAGCTCGGGCGCGGACGGCGCGCCGCCATAGGCGATCGTGTCGAGCGACGAGAGGTCGTACTTCGCACGATCGGGATGCTCCAGCAGCTGCCACGCGATCGTCGGCACGCCGCCCGTCATCGTCACCCGCTCCCGCTCGATCAGCGCCAGCGCCTGGCCCGCGTCCCACTTGCGCATCATCACCAGCGTCGATCCGGTCGCGATCATGCCCATTAGTCCGGCGGAACATCCGGTGACGTGGAACAGCGGGATCACCGCCAACGACACGCGCGGAGAAGGTTCGGGCGGCACCTCGCCGCGGCGCAGATATGCACGCGCCGCGGTGTAGCCGCTCGACAGGATGTTGGTCATGATGTTGCGATGCGTACCCAGCGCCCCCTTGGGCGCGCCCGTCGTGCCGCTGGTGTAGAAGATGGTGGCATCGTCGTCCGGCGCGATCTGGGCGGGTGGCAACGGCGCATCGGGCAGCGTCGCCCAGTCGTTCGGTGCGCCAATCACATCCTCCAGCCGCTCCGCCCCCGCCAACGGCCCCCGCGCCCGCGTCACGATCACCCGTTCGAGCGCGGGCAGCGCGGGGTAATGGCCGGCCAGCCGGTCGTGCCGCTCGCCATCGACGAGCAGCAGCTTGGTCCCCGAATCGGATAGGCCATATTCCAGCTCCGACCCCGCCCACCACGCGTTGAGCGGCACGACGATCGCACCGATCGCCGCGGCGGCGAAAAAGGCGACGGGCCATTCGGGCAGGTTGCGCATCGCCACCGCGACGCGGTCGCCCTTCCCCACCCCGCTGGCCGCCAGATGCGCCGCAAGCCGGGCGGTCGCACGCACGAAGCCCGTGTAGCTGACGCGCTCGTCCTCATGCACCACGAAGGTCCGCGCCCCATGCCCCGCGCTCGCCTCCAGCAGCATCCGCAGCGAAGGCGGCGCGTTTTTCCACACCCGCGTCGCCACCCCGCCGATCGGCACCGTCTCCATCTCGAACCTGGCACCGGGCGCGGTCAGCAGCGCCTCCACCTCGTCCAGCGACATCGCCGGCCAGGACGGCGGCAGGGGAACGATCGGATCGCTGGCCATCGACGGGCGCCTCTCTTTTTTAAACCTTCGGACAATCGCTGCCGCTTGGCTGCGCCATCACGTTTCGATGTAAGGTTACTGTTGATTTGCGCCGCGCTCAAGGCGATACAGTCAACGGTTCGAAATTACGGTATGGGACGAGGATGATCAGCGCGAGCCCCGAGACGCACGGCTTCGACCCCGCCCGGCTGGCGGCGGTCGACGCGTTCATCGCGGACCGCTACCTCGCCTCCGGCCGGCTGCCGCACGCGCAGCTGCTGATCGCGCGCGACGGAGAGATCGTGCATTTCTCGCATCAGGGCGCGGCGCGCGAGGGCGGCGCGCGGGTCGACGAGCATTCGCTGTTCCGCATCGCCTCGATGACCAAGCCGATCACCTCGATCGCGTTCATGATGCTGGTCGAGCAGGGGAAGGTCGCGGTCGACACGCCGGTCCATCATGTCCTGCCCGAATTTCGCGACGTCGGCGTCTACAACGGCGGCGGTGGCGGCGTGCCATTCCTGACCCGGCCAACCGCGGAGCCGATGCGGATGCTCGACCTGCTGCGCCACACCGCCGGGCTCACCTACGGCTTCCAAAACCGTTCCAACATCGACGCGGCCTATCGCGAGGGCCGGCTGGAAAGCTGGCATGGCAACCACGACCTCGACGGCTTCGTCGCCGCGCTCGCCAGGCTGCCGCTCGAATTCTCGCCAGGCGAGGGCTGGAATTACTCGGTCGCCACCGACGTGCTCGGCGCGGTGATCGAGCGTGTGTCAGGCCAGACGCTCGACGCCTTCTTTCAGACACGCATTTTCGCCCCCCTCGGCATGCACGACACCTTCTTCGAGGTGCCCGAGGACAAGATCGACCGGCTGACCGACTGCTGGACGATCGCACCGGGCAAGGGCCGCATCCTCTACGATCGCGGCGCGGCGAGCGCATGGAGCAAGCGGCCCAAGCTGCTGTCGGGCGGCGGCGGGCTCGTCTCCACTGCGCTCGACTATCATCGGTTCTGCCGGATGTGCGAGAACGGCGGCAACCTCGATGGCGCACGCATCGTCGGGCGCAAGACGCTCGATCTGATGCGGATGAACCACCTGCCCGGCGGCAAGGACCTCGCCAGCCTGTCGCGATCCTTGTTCAGCGAGACGCAGAATGCCGGCACCGGTTTCGGCCTCGGCTTCGCGGTGACGCAGGATGTCGCGAAAACGATGATCCCGGGATCGCCGGGCGAATATTATTGGGGCGGCATGTTCTCCACCGCCTTCTTCATCGACCCCGTCGAGCGGCTGCACATGGTGTTCATGACGCAGCTCAGCCCGTCGAGCCTCTATCCGATCCGGCGCGAGCTGAAGACGATGATCTACGCCGCGCTCAACTAAGCCTGCCTTTCAGGAGCCTGTTTCATGACGTCCCCGATCCGCACCGAACGCCACGACGACGTGCTCGTCATCATTTCGAACAATCCGCCGGTCAACGCGCTGGGCGCAGCGGTCCGCCAGGGGCTGGAGGCGGCGATCAAGGACGGCGAGGTCGATGGTGCGATCGCGGCGATGGTGATCCGCTGCGACGGTCGTACCTTCTTCGCGGGCGCGGACATCACCGAATTCGGCAAACCCCCGGTCGAACCGATGCTGCCCACGGTCGTCGACATGATCGAGGCGTGCACCAAGCCGGTCGTCGCCGCGATCCACGGCACGGCGCTGGGCGGCGGGTGCGAGGTGGCGCTGGGATGCCATTATCGCGTCGCGGTGCCCTCGGCGAAGCTCGGCACGCCGGAGGTGAAGCTCGGCCTGCTGCCCGGCGCCGGCGGTACGCAGCGGCTGCCGCGTCTCGCCGGTGTCGCGCTGGCGCTGGAGATGACCGCGAAGGGCGATCCGATCAGCGCGAAGAAGGCAGAAGCCGCTGGGCTGATCGACCGGATCGTCGGCGAGGACAGTCTGGAAGCGGATGCGATCGCCTTTGCGCGCGAGGTTGCGGCCAAGCGCCGGATCCCGCGCGCCTCGGAAAAGGAGGCGAAAGCCGATCCCGCCGCAGTCGAGGCGTTCAGGAAGGACAACGCCCGCCGCTTCCGCGGCTTCGACGCGCCTGCCGCCAACATCGCCTGCGTCGTCAAGGCGACAGAGGTCCCGTTCCGTGAAGGCCTGGCGTTCGAGCGGCAGGAATTCATGAAGTTGATGATGGGCACGCAGTCCGCGGCGCAGCGCCACATCTTCTTCGCCGAGCGGCAGGCCGCCAAGATCGACGACATTCCATCGGACATCGCGCTGCGCCCGATCAATCGCGTCGGCGTGATCGGCGCCGGCACTATGGGCGGCGGCATCGCGATGAATTTTCTGTCCGCGGGCATCCCCGTCACGATCGTCGAGATGGCGCAGGAGGCGCTCGACCGCGGCACGGGCGTCATCCGCAAGAATTACGAGGCGACCGCGGCTAAGGGGCGGATGAAGCCCGAACAGGTCGAGGCGGCGATGAACGCGCTGACCCCGACGCTCGATTTCGGCGCGCTCGCGACGTGCGATCTCATCATCGAGGCGGTGTATGAGAATATGGACGTCAAGAAGGAGATTTTCACGCGGCTGGACGGGATCGCCAAGCAGGGTGCGATCCTTGCGAGCAACACGTCCTACCTCGACATCGACGAGATCGCCGCCTGCACCAAACGGCCGGGCGATGTGCTGGGCATGCATTTCTTCTCGCCCGCCAACGTCATGAAGCTGCTCGAAGTCGTACGCGGCGCGCAGACCGCGCCCGACGTGCTGGCGACGGTCATGGCGCTCGCCAAGAAAATCCGGAAGGTCGCGGTGGTTGCCGGCGTCACCTATGGCTTCATCGGCAACCGCATGCTGATGCCGCGCCAGGTCGAAGCGAACAAGCTGCTGCTCAAAGGCGCGACGCCCGAACAGATCGACCGCGTCCACGTCGCCTTCGGCATGCCGATGGGACCGTTCCAGATGGCGGACCTCGCCGGCGTCGACATCGGCTGGCACCGCGACCCGAACCGGATCGAGAACATCCGCGACGCGCTCGCCGCGGAGGGGCGCTGGGGCCAGAAGAAGCAGGCCGGCTTCTACGATTATGACGAGAAGCGCAATCCGACCCCCTCCCCGCGCGTCGCCGAGATCATCCAGGAATGGCGCGACAAGACCGGGACGCCGCAGCACGATGTCACCGACGAGGAGATCGTCGAACGCACGCTCTATCCGATGGTCAACGAAGGCGCGCTGATCCTGGAGGAAGGCAAGGCGCAGCGGGCGAGCGACGTCGATGTCGTCTGGATCTACGGCTACGGCTGGCCGGTCTATCGCGGCGGCCCGATGTTCTGGGCAAAGAGCGAAGGCTACGACAAGGTCGTTGCCGGGCTGGAGAAGCATGGCTTCGCCGTCGCGCAGAGCCTGAAGAGCGGCAGCATCAAGTAACGCACCGCCGCCCCGGACTTGGTCCGGGGTGACGAGAAAGAAGGACGCATATGACCGACAGCGACCTCGACACCTTCCGCACCGAAACCCGCGCCTGGCTGGAAGCGAACTGCCCGCCAGAGATGCGCGAGCCCGTGCGCTCCGACGCCGACGTCTGCTGGGGCGGACGCCGGTACGACCCCGCGGCCAACCCGGCGCAGGCGCGCTGGCTGAAGGTGATGGCCGATCGCGGCTGGACCGTGCCCGACTGGCCGAAGGCATACGGCGGCGGCGGGCTGTCGGCGGCGGAGACAAAGGTGCTGCGCGAGGAGATGGCGGCGATCCGCGCGCGCATCCCGCTCAGCTCGTTCGGCATCTCGATGCTCGGGCCCGCGCTGCTCAAATACGGCAGCGAGGAGCAGAAGCTGGAGCATCTGCCGAAAATCGCGCGCGGCGAGATCCGCTGGTGCCAGGGCTATTCCGAGCCCAATGCCGGCAGCGACTTGGCCGGGCTCGCGACCAGCGCAGAGGACGCCGGCGACCACTATATCGTCAACGGGCAGAAGGTGTGGACCAGCTATGCCGACAAGGCGGACTGGATCTTCTGCCTCGTCCGCACGAGCAAGGCGTCGAAGCAGGGCGGGATCAGCTTCGTGCTGTTCGACATGGAGACGCCGGGCGTCTCGACCAAGCCGATCCTGCTGATCAGCGGCTATTCGCCCTTTTGCGAGACGTTCTTCGACAATGTGAAGGTGCCCAAGGCGAACCGCATCCACGACGAGAACAAGGGCTGGGACGTCGCCAAATATCTGCTCGGTCACGAGCGCGAGATGATCAGCGGCATGGGGCTGGCGAGCGGCGGGCGCAATCCGCTGATCGCGGGGGCAATCGCGACGATCGGGCTGGATCATGACGGCCGACTCGCCGATCCGGTGCTGCGCAGCCAGATCGCGCTCTTCGAGGTGCGCGCCCGCGCGTTCGGATCGATGAGCGAGCGGTTCATCGACGAGCTCAAGGCCGGGCGCGCCCACCCCGCGCAGCCGAGCATGATGAAATATGTCGGCACCGAGCTGAACAAGGACCGCCACGAACTGATGATGGCCGCGGGCGGATCGGACGCGCTGGAATGGGAAAGCGAGGCGTCGAACCACGCCGCCGGCGCCCGCGCCTGGCTGCGCACCAAGGCCAATTCGATCGAGGGCGGGACGAGCGAGATCCAGCTCAACATCATCGCCAAGCGCATCCTGGAATTGCCGGGGGCGTGATCATGTCCCTCTCCCAGCGGGAGAGGGAGGGAGCCGCACAGCGGCGGAAGGGTGAGGGTGACCGACGCGACACCGCGCATCACCCTCACCCAACCCTCTCCCAAGGGGAGAGGGCTTTGGAGAAGACGATGCCTCTCTACCTCAACGACGAACAGACGATGTTGCGGGACACGGCGAAAGACTTCGTCGCCGAACACGCCCCCGTCAGCCACCTGCGTGCGCTGCGCGACGCCAACGACCCGACCGGATTTTCCCGCGATCTGTGGAAGCAGTTCGCCGAGATGGGCTTTACCGGCATCCTCGTCGACGAGGCGCATGGCGGGCTTGGCCTCGGCCATGTCGAGGCGGGGGTGGTGCTGGAGGAGATCGGTCGCAACCTGTCGCCCTCCCCGTTCCTGACCACCGCGGTCGCGGCAGTCGAGGCGCTGAAGGGCAGTGCGCAGGCCGATGCCTGGCTGCCGCGCATCGTCGCGGGCGAGGCGATCGCCGCGCTGGCGATCGACGAGGGCCCGAAGCATCGCAGCGCCGTCGCGATGACCGCGGAACGTGCCGGCAACGGCTTTCGCCTGTCGGGCGCGAAGCAGTTCGTCGCGCATGGCCATGTCGCCGACCTGCTGATCGTCGCGGCGCGCACCGCGGGGGGCCCAGACGATGCCGAGGGCGTGACCTTGTTCGCGGTGCCGCGCGATGCCGCCGGCCTGACCGCGACGCCCGAGCGGCTGACCGACGCGAGCCTGGCGGCGCGGTTGCGTTTCGACGGCGTCATGGTCGATGCCGATGCGGTGATCGGCGAGGTCGACGCGGGTCGCACCCCGCTCGACCGGCTGCTGCGCGCGGGGCGTACCGGCGCAGCGGCGGAGATGATCGGCGTCGGCGGCGGCGCGATGGACATGACCGTCGGCTATCTGCGGGAGCGCAAACAGTTCGGCGTGCCGATCGGCAGCTTCCAGGCGCTGCAGCACCGCGCTGCGCACCTCTACAGCGAGATGGAGGTCGCACGCGCCGCGGTGCTTAAGGCGCAGCAGCTGCTCGACGCGGGCAGCCACGCGGCGGACGAGGCGGTGTCGGTGGCCAAGGCGATGACCGGCATGGCGACGACGCTGTCGGTGCAGGAAGCGGTGCAGATGCATGGTGGCATCGGCATGACGGACGAGTATGACGTCGGCTTCTACATGAAGCGGGCACGCGTGCTCGCGGAGATGTTCGGCGACGTCGGCTTCCACGCCGATCGCCTGGCAAGGAACGCGGGATATTGATGGACGAAACCAGCCTGCCGCCGCAAAAGTCGCCCGAGGAACTGGCGGCGATGCTGGTGACGTTGCTCGATGTCGAGGAGATCGACACCGACCTGTATCGCGGCGCGCGCCAGCCGGGCGGGCGCGGCCGGGTGTTCGGCGGGCAGGTGATCGCGCAGGCGCTGCAGGCGGCGCAAAGGTCGGTGGAGGGCAAGGACGCGCATTCGCTCCACGCCTATTTCATGCGGCCGGGTGACGAGGACTTCCCGATCATCTTCCGCGTCATCCGCGATTTCGAGGGACGCAGCTTCGCCACCCGGCGGGTGGTCGCGTTGCAAAAGGGGCAGCCGATCCTGAACCTTGCCGCCTCTTTCCAGGTGGCGGAGGAAGGCTTCCACCACCAGGACGCGATGCCCGACGTGCCGCCGCCCGAGGAGCTCAAGTCCGAGCGCGAGCTGCGCCTCGCCATCGCGGACCAGGTGCCCGAGAAGGTCCGCGCCTTCTTCCTGCGCCGGCAGAATGCGATCGAGATGCGGCCCCTCCATCCGCGCAGCTGGTTCCAGCCGGAGAAGCGCGAGCCGACCAACGCCGCCTGGTTTCGCGTCGCCGCACCGATCGGCGACGATCCGACGCTGCACCGCGCGGCGCTCGCCTATGCCTCCGACATGGCGTTGATGGCGACATCGATGATGCCGCACGGCGTCAACTGGCTGATGCCCGACATGCAGTGCGCCAGCCTGGACCATGCGCTGTGGCTGCACGAGCCGTTCCGGGCGGACGACTGGCTGCTCTACACCACCGACAGCCCGTGGGCAGGGCATGCGCGGGGGATGAACCGGGGCAGCATCTTCACCCGCGACGGCCGCCTCGTCGCCAGCGTCGCGCAGGAAGGGCTGATCCGGCAGCGCACCCCGCGCGTCTGACCACGAGAGCCGTGGCGGGTCAGACCGCGGTCTTGCCGTAATCCTGCCGCGTCACCGGATGGCTGGACGCCAGACCGCCATCGACGACCAGGGCGTGGCCATTGACGTAGCTTGCCGCGTCGGAGGCGAGGAAGGCGATCGCTTCCGCGAGCTCTTCCGGCTGCGCCCCGCGGCGTAGCGGGTTGAGGCGGCCGAGCCGGTCCATCTTGCCGGCGTCGCGAGCATAATCGAAGGTCGGCTGTGTCATGCCCGTCTCGGTCAGCCCGGGACAGACCGCGTTCACGCGCACGTTGCTACCCGACAGCTGCTGCGCGGAAATCTGCGCCAGGTTGATGACCCCGGCCTTCGATGCCGAATAGGCGGGCGAGCCAGCGCCGGACCGAAGGCCCGCGACGCTGGCGGTCAGCACGATCGCGCCGCCACCCCGCTCGGCGATGCGCGGCGCGGCATGCTTAACGGCAAGGAACGGGCCGATCAGGTTGACGCGCAGCACCTCTGCGATCAGCGCCACGTCGGTGTCGAACAGGTTCGCCATGCCGCCCGAGATGCCCGCGTTGGCGACCATGACGTCGAGCCCGCCGAACGCCTCGCACGCCAGCGCGACCGTCCGCTCGACGTCGGGTTCTGAGCCTGCATCCATGCGGATCGCGCGGGCGGTGCCGCCATCGGCCAGGATCGCGGCGGCGGTGGCGTCCGCGCCCTCGCCGATGTCCGCAACCACGACGCGCGCACCCTCGGCGGCGAACAGCTGCGCGGCGGCGCGGCCGATGCCCGACCCGGCGCCGGTGACGACGATCGACTTGCCGTGGAAGCGCGCCATCAGATCGTCACCCCGCCATCGACGACGAGCGCCTGGCCGGTCATGTAGCGGCTGGCGTCCGATGCGAGGTAGACGATCGTGCCGGCGATATCGATCGGCTCGCCCAGCCGGCGCAGGGGGGTGTGGCGGCTGCTGCGCGCCTCCGCCTCCGGCGTGTCCCACAGCGCGCGGGCGAAGTCGGTCTTGATGAGGCCGGGCGCGACGCAGTTCACCCGGACGTTGTCGGGCCCGTATTCGACCGCGTAATTGCGGGCGAGCTGGAAGTCGGCGGCCTTGGACACGTTGTAGGCGCCTATCACGTCGGAGCCCCTGAGGCCCCCGATCGAGGAGACGATGACGATCGAGCCGGCACGCCGCTCGCACATCTGCGGCGCGACCATCTGGATCAGCCAGTGGTTCGACAGGATGTTGTTGTCGAGGATCTTGCGGAACTGGTCGTCCGCGATGCCGGCGAGCGGGCCGTAATAGGGGTTGGAGGCGGCGTTGCAGACGAGTGTGTCGATGCGGCCCCAGGCGGCGATCGTCCGGTCGACGAGCGCCTGCAGCGCCGCCTTGTCGGAGATGCTGGCGGCGATGGCGAGCGCCCGGCCGGGGCCGAACTCCGCCTCGATCTCCGCCACCACCGCGTCGCAGGCGTCCTGCTTGCGGCTGGAGATGACGACGCTGGCGCCGTGGCGGACGAGCTCGATCGCGCTTGCCTTGCCGATGCCGCGGCTGGAGCCGGTGACGATGGCGACCGTGTCGGTCAGGTCGAACAACATAGGGATTGACTTTCCTGGAAGGTCACAAAGGTCGCAGTGTTTACGCTCGAATCACGCATGACATCATGTCTTAGATATCGCTTCTAAGCACCTGCTTTTTTGAGCGAAACGCCAACTTGCGGCCGCCAGGCGATAGACTTGCGCCGCCGACCTTTCCGCCTGCGCACTTGACGCAGTGCCGTCGACGATGCGTTTCTTGATGCCTTGGACGATGCCGGTCAGGCGGAAGAGATTGTAGGCGAAATACCAATTCAGGTCGGGCACGCCGTCGCGCTTCGTCGCGGCGCAATAGCGCACGACCATGTCCTCGATCGTCGGGATGCCCGTGTCCGGCCCGGTCTGCCCCTTCACGCCCGATCGGCCTTCAGGCTCGGTCACCCAGCTCATCAGGAAATAGGAGAAATCGGCGAGCGGATCGCCGAGCGTCGACAATTCCCAGTCGAGCACCGCGACGACGCGCGGTTCGACGGCGTCGAAGATCATGTTGTCGATGCGATAGTCGCCGTGGACGATCGACGTGCGCGTCTGTTCGGGAACGGTGCGCGGCAGCCATTCGATCAGCCGCTCGACCTCGGGCATATGCTCGGTCTCGCTCGCGCGATACTGGCGGGTCCAGCGTTCGACCTGGCGCGCGAAGTAATTGCCGGGCTTGCCATAGTCGCCGAGGCCAGCGGCGGCGTAATCCGTATTGTGGAGCGCGGCGAGCGTGTCGACCATCGCATTGTAGATGCCGGTGCGCTGGTCGGGCGCGTAGCCGGGCAGAGTCCCATCCCAGAGGTTACGCCCCTCCACCAATGCCATGACGTAGAAGACCGCGCCGATGACGCTTTCGTCCTCGCACAGGCCATAGGGCCTGGCGACCGGGAAGCCGGTGGGGTGGAGGCCGGCGATCAGCCGGTATTCGCGGTCGACGGCATGGGCGGAAGGGAGCAGCTTGCCGAACGGCTTGCGGCGCAGGACGTAGGCGCCGGACGGGCTGTCGAGGCGATAGGTCGGGTTGGACTGGCCGCCGGCGAACTTGGCATAGGAGAGCGGGCCGGTGAAGCCGGCGACGTTCGCCTCCATCCAGGCGGCGAGCCGGTCGAGGTCGAGGCGGTCCTTGTCCGCGACGGGGATGGTGTTGGGGGTGTCGGTCATAGGCTTCCCAAGGTTCGTCATTCCCGCGGAGGCGGGAATCCAGCGACGCTGAGGCTGCTTGTCCTCATCGGCCTTGCGCGTCTGGATCCCCGCCTTCGCGGGGATGACGGAAGAATGGTGATCAGGCCGGGCTTCATTCGAACACGATCACACTGCGCGTCGCGTCGCCGCGGCGCAGTTCGTCGAAGGCGTGGTTAATACGGTCCAGCGGCATGCGATCGGCGATGATCGTGTCGAGATCGAGCAGGCCGCGCTGGTAGAAATCGACGAGGCGCGGGATGTCGACCGGGAAGCGGTTGTAGCCCATGAAGCCGCCCTGCAACGTCTTGCCCGACAGCAGGTCGATCGCCGACAGTCCCACCTTCTCGGTCGGGGGCAGCATGCCGAGGATCGTCGCGGTACCGCCGCGGCGCAACACCTTGACCGCGGTCGCCGCCGACTGCGGACGGCCGACCGCCTCGATCGCGTGATGGACGCCGCCCTTCGTGATCGCGACGACTTCGTCGGCGGCGGTGTCGCTCATTGCGTCGATCGTGTGGGTGGCGCCGAGCTTTTCGGCGACCGCGCGCTTTTCCGCGACGGGATCGAGCGCGATGATCTTGCCCGCGCCGGCGATCTTCGCCGCATTGACCGCGGCAAGGCCGATGCCGCCGCAGCCGACGACGCACACCGTCTCGCCCGGCGTCACGTCCGCGACGTTGAACACCGCCCCTGCCCCCGTCGTCACCGCGCAGCCGATCAGCGCGGCGCGGTCCATCGGCATGTCGCGATCGATCGCGACGCAGGCGTGTTCGTGGACGAGCATCATTTCCGCATAAGCGGACAGGTTGAGCATCTGCGCGATCGGCTGGTCGCCGAGCATCAGCCGCGGCGGCGCCGCTTTCGGGCGGCGCACGCTGGTGTCGACGCACAGGAACATGCGCCCGGTGACGCAATATTCGCAGTGCCCGCAGAAGGCGGACAGACAGGTGACGACATGGTCGCCGACCCTCACGGTGCGGACCTCCTCGCCCACGGCCTCGACCACACCCGCCGCCTCGTGACCGGGGATGGTCGGCAAGGGATGCGGATAGGTGCCGTCGACGAAATGCAGGTCGGATCGGCAGACGCCGACCGCCATGGTGCGGATCAGCACCTCGTGCGGGCCGGGATTGTCGATCGTGACGTCCTCGACCGAAAGCGGGGTGCGGGTTTCGTGGAGGATGGCGGCTTTCATGACGATCCCTTTCGCATGTCGCTTCACCCTCACCCTTCCCACTGCCTCCGGCAGCGGGACCCTTCCCTCTCCCGTTGGGAGAGGGAAGGGAGCGGCGCAGCCGCGGAAGGGTGAGGGTGCGAGCTGTTACCGCGCCGACCGTTCCAGCGCGATGTCGGCGTAGCGGCCGAATTCGTTGCGGGCGATCGCGCGGTTATGGACCTCGTCCGGGCCGTCGGCGAAGCGCAGCGTGCGGACCGCGGCCCATTCGTGGGCGAGCTTGAAGTCCTGGCTGACGCCGCCGCCGCCATGCGCCTGGATCGCATCGTCGAGGATCTGCAACGCCATCGTCGGCGCCTGAACCTTGATCATCGCGATTTCCAGCTGCGCGGCCTTGTTGCCCGCCTTGTCCATCATGTCCGCGGCCTTGAGGCAGAGCAGGCGCGTCATCTCGATATCGATGCGCGCGCGGGCGATGCGCTGTTCCCAGACCGAATGATCGGCGATCCGCTTGCCGAAGGCGACGCGGGTGAGCAGACGTTTCGCCATCGCCTCGATCGCCTCCTCGGCGACGCCGATCGTACGCATGCAATGGTGGATGCGGCCCGGCCCGAGCCGCCCCTGGGCGATCTCGAACCCGCGCCCTTCGCCGAGCAGCATGTTCTCGACGGGCACGCGCACGTTGTCGAGCCGCACCTGGCCGTGACCGTGCGGCGCATGGTCGTAGCCATAGACGGTGAGCATGCGCTCGATCGTGACGCCCGGCGCGTCCATCGGCATCAGGATCATGCTCTGCTGCTGGTGGCGCTTCGCCTCGGTATCGGTCTTGCCCATGACGATCGCGACCTTGCAGCGCGGATCGCCGACGCCGCTCGACCACCATTTAGTGCCGTTGATGACGTAATGGTCGCCGTCGCGGACGATCCGCGTTTCGATGTTGGTCGCGTCGGACGAGGCGACGGCGGGTTCGGTCATCAAAAAGGCGGAACGGATCTCGCCGTGCATCAACGGGTGCAGCCACTGGTCCTTGTGCGCGCGCGTGCCGTAGCGATTGAGCACCTCCATATTGCCGGTGTCGGGTGCCGAACAGTTGAAGCATTCCGACGCCCAGCCGATCCGGCCCATCTCCTCCGCGCACAAGGCATATTCGAGGTTGGTGAGCTGTTCGCCCTCGAACGCGAAGCTGTCGTCGACGGGCGGCATGCCCGAATGCGGCGGCATGAAGAAATTCCACAGGCCGGCGGCCTTGGCCCTGGCCTTCACCTCTTCGATGACGGGAATGACCTTCCACCGGTCGCCGTCATGTTCCTGCGCGAGATAGTCAGCGTGGCGCGGGCGGATTTCCGCATCGATGAAGGCGCGTACCCGATCCCGGAAATAGGTCTCGCGCTCGTTGAGGGTAAAATCCATGACGCTCCTCGTCCCGCTATCGCTTTGGCGACGACTTACGCCATACCGGATATTCGGTAAAGCCTTCCTCGCGCGTGCCGGAGCCGATTTTACGCAGCGTCGGGCCAGGGTCGAAAAAACACTGTTTCCTCGAAAGCGCGGTTGATACAGTCGCGCGATGACGGACGCGGGGGCGCCCACGCAGGTGGGAATCGGAGACGAGGAAACGGGCACCAAGCGGTTCCGCGCCAAGCGGGACGCGATCCTCTCCGCCGCCGCCGAGGCGATCAACGAACAGAGCGCGAAGGGCATGACCTTCGCCGACGTCGCGCGCCGCGTTGGGCTGAACACGACCAGCGTCACCTATTATTTCAAGCGCAAGGAAGACCTGGCCGCCGCCGCGTTCGAACATACGATCGACCTGCTGCTCGCGATGCTCGACACCGCGGCGGCGGAAGCGACGCCCGAGGCGCGGGTGCGGCGCTTCCTGGCGCTCAACATGGTACGGCTGGCGCGCGTCCAGCGCGGCGAGGAGCGCGCGATGGCGGTGCTGTCCGACCTGCGCGCGAGCGAGGAGCCCAACCGCAGCCGGTTGATGAACCGGTGGCGCGAGGTGTTCCGGCGGACGCGCGCGCTGTGGGGTGCGACGCCGACGCGCGCGCATACCGACCTGCACGGCGCGCGCGCGCACGTCCTGCTGGAAAACGTCTTCTGGTTGCCCGCGTGGATCGACCGGTACGAGCCCGACCAGTATGACCGGGTCGAGGCGCGGTTGATGGACGTGTTCGCCCGGGGGGTCGCCGGCGGGCGCGTCGATTGGGCACCTGCGACGATCGACCTGGCGCATGCGGAGACGGAGCCGGGACGCGCGGCCTTCCTGCTCGCGGCGACGCGGCTGATCAACGAACTGGGCTATCGTGGCGCGTCGGTGCAGCGGATCGCGGCGGAGCTCAACGTTACCAAGGGCAGCTTCTACCACCATCTCGACGCCAAGGACGATCTGGTGATCGCCTGTTACCGGCGCAGCTTCGACACGATTTCCGACGCGCAACGGATAGCGGATGCACAGGGCGGCAGCCAGTGGCAGCGGCTTGCGAGCACGATCGCGACGCTGCTCGACATCCAGTTCGCCGAGCGCGCGCCGTTGCTGCGCACGACCGCGCTGAGCGGGCTGCCCGCCGATGTCCGGTCGGCGATGGTCGACCGGTCGAACCGGATCGCACGCCGCTTCGCGGGCACGATGATGGACGGGATCGCGGAAGGGTCGATCCGCGCGGTCGACGCGCTGATCGCGGCGCAGGCGCTGATGGCGTTGCAGAATGCCGCGTTCGACATGCGCAAATGGGCCGCCGCGATGCGGCGCGACCGGGCGATCGCCATCTATGCCTCGACGATCCTGTTCGGCATGTTCGATGACCGCGCGATCGGCTGAGCCAGGAGACGCATTCTGCCGAGCGGCTTGCGCCGATAAGTTCCCGCGCCATCATTAATTTTCTGCTTAGGGTGCGGATGTTGTCCTTCGGCATCGTCATCGGGACAGAGGGGCGAGCCGACGACGTCGCCCGCCGCAAGGAGCCGAGACGCGACGCATGACCGAGACGATCAAGCCGCCCCCCGCCCAATTCCTGCGTGACGACGTGATCCGCGGCGGTATGGACCTCCTGTTGTTCGCGCATAAATCGCACCTGCGCCATTCGGATGCGGAGCTTGCCGCATTGGGGCTGGGCCGCGCGCATCACCGCTGCCTGTATTTCATCGGCCGCCAGCCCAATCTGTCGGTGGGCGACCTGCTGGCGCTGCTCGGCGTCACCAAACAGTCGCTGGGACGCGTGCTGGGCGCGCTGCTCGAACGCGGGCTGGTCGAACAGCGGCCGGGCGAGACGGATCGTCGCCAGCGGCTGCTGCGCCTGACGCCGGCAGGCGAGGCGCTGGAGCAGCGGCTGTTCGTCGGGCTGCACCAGAATATGAGCCGCGCCTATGCGGCGTCGGGCGAGGAAGCGGTGGGCGGCTTCTGGACGATGATGCAGAATCTGATGAGCGACGAGGCGCAGCGCCAGTTCGCCGCCTTCCACGCCGTGCCCGCGCGTGCGAGCGAGATGGCCTCGGCGCACTGAGCCTCGGGCGGCGCAGGGGCCGCCCCGTTTTGTTATCCGAAGCGGAGCCGGATCGGCCCCGCCCCTCACCCTCAATAGCCGGTGAGGCGGCCGAAGCGGTCGCGGTGCCAGGCGGCGTTGCCCCACATCGCCTCCAGCACCGCAGCGCGCTTCAGGTAGAAGCCGGCGTGGTGTTCGTCGGTCATGCCGATGCCGCCGTGCAGCTGCACCATCTCGCGGCTGACGAGCTTCGTCGTCTCGCCCCCTACCGCCTTGGCGAGGCTGACCGCCTGCGCGACGTCGGACCGGCCCGCGTCGATCGCCTCGAGCGCGCTTTCGACGACGGAGCGCATCAGTTCGAGCTCGGTGAACATCTTCGCCATGCGATGCTGCAGTGCCTGGAAGGTGCTGAGCGGCTGGCCGAACTGGACGCGCGTCTTGAGATAGGCGTTGGTGTCGGCGAACGCCTGGTTGGCGAGGCCGAGCATCTCGGCGGTGACCAATGCGGTCGCGCGGTCGCAGGCGGCGGCGGTGAGATCGGGGCCGCCGAGCCGGATCGCGGGCGCGGCGTCGAAGCGGACGTCGGCGTGGCTGCGGCTGTCCGCCATCCGCCGCGGGGTGCGCGTGATGCCCTCTTCCCCGGTGACCAAGTACAGGCCGTCCGCGGCCGCGACGACGAAGGCGTGCGCGCCGTCACCCTCCGCGACGAACGCCTTGCCGCCCGTCAGGCGGCCGTCGGACACGGTCGTCGCGAGCGCGTCGGGGGCGTGTAAGGGCCCTTCGTCGACGGCGAGCGCGACGATCGTATCGCCGCCGGCGATGCGGGGCAGCCATTCGGCCTGCGCCGCCGCGTCGCCGCCGCGCGCGATCGCGCTGGCGGCCGCGGCGCAGGCGGCGAGCGGCGTCGCGGTCAGCGTGCGGCCGAGCTGTTCGAGGACGAGGCCGAGCGAGAGGTAGCCCATACCCGCGCCGCCATGCTCTTCCGGCACGACGATACCGGGCCAGCCCATCGCGCCGACCTCTGTCCAGACGGCGGCGTCGAACCCGGCGGGCGGCGCGGCGTTGCGCAGCGCGCGAAAGGCGGTGACGGGAGATTCCTTGTCGGTCCAGCTCTGCGCCATGTCGCGCAGCATCGTCTGGTCTTCGGTCAGAACGGCCATATGCGTAGCTCCGATTGCCGCGGGCGCGGGATCATTGGTGGTCGAGCATCCCGAGGATGCGCTTGGCGACGATATTGTTCTGGATTTCGGTCGAGCCGCCGTAGATCGACACCGCCTTGCCCCACAGCCAGGTGCGGGTCTGCGTCAGTTCTTCTTCGGTGAACCCCTCGCCTTCCCAGCCCAGGCCATTCATCCCCATGATTTCAATCGCCAGTTCGGCGCGCTCCTGCGTGATGCGCGCGCCGACGTTCTTCATGATCGAAGAGGCCGCGGACGGCCCCGCCTGCGCCTTCGCCTCCAGCGCGGCGCGGCGCAGCGTCGCGGCGAAGGCGCGCACGTCCATGTCGTGGCGGATCAGCCGCGCGCGCAGGTCCGCATCCGCGAGCCGCCCGTCGGCGTCGACGCCGCGATTGTGTTTGGCGATGTCGCCGAGCGGCTTGCCCGCGAGCAGCCGCCCGGTCGAGCCGCCGCCCGACAGGCTGAAACGTTCGTGCTGGAGCAGGCGCTTGCCGATCGTCCAGCCTTCGCCCTCGCGGCCAACGAGATTTTCCTTGGGCACGACGACGTCGGTGAAGAAGGTTTCGCAGAAGGGCGAGGCGCCGGAAATCAGGCGGATCGGCTTCACCTCGACGCCGGGCGCGTGCATGTCGATGAGCAGGAAGCTGATCCCCTCATGCTTCTTCGTCCTGTCGGTGCGGACGAGGGCGAAGCATTTGTCCGCCCACTGGCCGCCGCTGGTCCACGTCTTCTGCCCGTTGACCACATAATGGTCGCCGCGATCCTCGGCGAAGGTCTGGAGGTTGGCGAGGTCGGAGCCGGCGCCGGGTTCGGAATAGCCCTGGCACCAGCGCACCGCGCCGCGCGCGATGGCGGGGATATGTTCGCGCTTCTGCGCCTCGCTGCCATATTCGAGCAGGGTCGGGCCGAACATCATCACGCCCATGCCGCCGATCGGATTCCATGCGCCGATCCGCGCCATCTCGTCCGCCAGCACGCGCGCCTCGCCGCGCGACAGACCGCCGCCGCCATAGTCGCGCGGCCAGGTAGGGACGCCCCAGCCCTTGTCCCCCATCGCCTCGCGCCAGCGGCGCTGGTCGTCCGTCTCCTCGCCCGGCCCCTCGACCGCGGACATCGCATTGTCCTTGTGCGCGAGCGCGGGCGGAAAATGCGCGGCGAGCCAGTCGCGCACCTCCGCCCGGAAGGCGGCGTGCGGGTCGGCGGGGGCACCGGGGGCAAGCGACGGGTCGGCTACGGTGGCCATCGGCATCTCTCCTGACCCGATTCAGAAGATCGGGTATGGCGACGGGCATCGCATGGAATGTGAGGCCATGTAAACCGTCGGCGGCGGGCAACCCGCACGGATTTGGCCCCGCCAGCATACAACGATACAGGATGGCGCGACGCCACGGCGGCAATGGGGGATAAGCGGATGAAGTTCGGACATCGCGCGGTGCCGATCGTGCTGGCCGCGGTGGTGGTGGACGTGATCGGGCTGGGCATCGTCATGCCCGTGCTGCCCGCGCTGGTCACGCATCTGGGCCATATGGACCTGGCACACGCAACGCGCGTGTCGGGGTGGTTGCTGGCGGTCTTCGCCATCGGCCAGTTCTTCGCCGGGCCGGTGCTCGGCAACCTTGGCGACCGGTTCGGGCGACGGCCGGTGCTGATCGCGTCGATGGCGGCGTTCAGCCTGGACTATCTGCTGATGGCGGCGGCGCCGACGCTGGCGTGGCTGTTCGTCGGGCGCGCGATCGCAGGCATCGCGGGCGCGACCTTCGGGCCCGCGGGGGCGGTAATCGCGGACACGACGCCGGTGGAGCGGCGCGGCGCGGTGTTCGGCCTGCTGGGCGCGGCGTTCGGCATCGGCTTCATCCTCGGCCCCGCGCTTGGCGGCCTGTCCGCCGCCTGGGGCACGCGCGCGCCGTTCATCGTCGCCGCCGCGCTCGCCGCGGCGAATGCGCTGGCGATGGCGATGTTCCTGCCCGAAACGCTGGCGCGCGAGAACCGGCGACCGTTCCGGCTGCGCGACGCGCATGTCATCGGCGCGTTCCGCCCGCTGTTCGCGGCGGGCAACGCGACGCCGTTGCTGGTGGCGTGGTTCCTGTGGCAGCTGGGCGGCACGGTCTATCCCGCGACCTGGTCGTTCTGGGCGGCGATCCGCTTCGGCTGGGATGCCAAGGCGATCGGGCTCAGCCTCGCCTGGGTCGGACTGCTCAGCGTTGTCGTGCAGGTCGGGCTCACCCAACGCGTGTTCGCCCGCATCGGCGAGCGCAAGGCGGCGATCGTCGGCCTCGCCTGCGCCACCGCGACGCTCTTCGCCTACGCTTTCACGACGAAGGGGTGGCAGGTCTACGCCTTCTTCCTCGTCGGCTGCCTCGGCGCCTTCGCCTATCCCGCGCTCAATGCGACGCTGTCGCGGATGGTCGATGCGACGCGGCAGGGATCGTTGCAGGGCGGAATCGGATCGATGAACTCGGTCGCGGCCATCACAGGTCCGCTGATCGCGGCGCAGAGCCTGGGCTGGGGCGCGGCGCACGGGTTCGACGGCGCCGCATTCGTCGTCGCCGCCGTCCTGATGGGCAGCGCCGCGGCGATCATCGCGCTACGCGTGCCGGAACCTCGCTCAGCGCAACAGGAAATCCTTGTAACGCGTTGATCAGTCGCTGATCGTCCAGCCCTGCGCACTGCGGCCCCGCACGCCTTGCTGCGCGGCGAGCAAGGTCTGGTAACTGCCGGCCGGCGGCGTCGCCTGCGCTATGTACACGGTGTCGACTGCCCGTGCCGGCGTGGCAATCACAGGCATTAGAGCGGCGGGGGTCACGGCGACCCGTTGCATGGCCGCGACGCGGCGCACGTCGCCCTGCATCGCCACACGGTCGGTGGTGAAGGCGTGGAATTCCTGCCCCGCCGCGAAGCGCGCATGCTGCCCCTTGACGAACACGCCCGCAACCAGTCCGCCGAACGCGACCGCGCCGATCGTCGCGGCGGTCGCGCCCTTGCCATCGGCGCGGAACCGCCCGGTGACGGGGATCGATCGCCCGTCGAGATCGAGCGCGCGCAACGCGATCTCGAGCTTCCCCGACCTGCCATAGGCGCCCTTGCCGGTGCGCAGCGCGATTTCGCCGGTGCCGGGCGTGCCGCGAGGGATGACGATCCGGCCATCGGCGACGATGTCGCGACTGACCGTCACGCCGAACCGCTGGCCGACCCTCGCCCCTGCCGACGACAGATCCTGGTCCAGCGTCACCGGGACGTCGGTGTGCGCGGGCAGCACCCGGTCCTGCGCCTGCGCGATCTGCGCCGCACCGAGCGCCAGCGCAGCCGCCATCCAAAATCGTGCCGTCATGTCCCCGCGATCCCATCCCGTTCGATCGGCGAAGGGTGAAGCCTGTGGGTTGGCAGGAGGTGAAACGATATGCTGAACGCCGTGACAACCACCGGCACGGCAACCCCATATGCTCCGTTTCGAAGATTGCGTATGGCCAGCAACGACATTTCACCCTAGCCTTTCGGCCCATGGAAACTCCGCAGCCCCCCATGCCCGGCCTGAAGGCGATCATCGACGCGCTCGATCCCATCGAGGGCGGGTGGCGCGCGACGATCCCCGCGACGTGGCAGCAGGGGCGCACCGCTTACGGCGGGGTGTCCGCGGCGCTGGCGCTGCACGCAGCGCAAGCGTCGGACGTCGACCTGCCGCCGCTGCGATCCGCGCTGGTCGCGTTCGTCGGGCCGCTGAGCGGAACGGTGACGGTGCGCGCCAGCCGGCTGCGACGCGGGCGCAACGCGGCCTTCATCCAGGCGGATGTCGAGGGCGAGGCGGGGCTGGGCCTGCGCGCGACGTTCGTGTTCATGGCGCCGATGCCGTCGCGCATCGACCATCGCGTCGAGACGCCGCTGCCCTTTCCCGTGCCGGGGCCGGACGCCATGGTGCATCGCGGTCACCCCGCGGTCGCTTTCTCGCAGAATTTCGACCTGGTCGACGATGTCGCGGGCACCGGGCCGGCGGAGTGGCGGCGATGGGTACGGCTGCACGACCGGGCCGGGCTGGACCCCGCGGTGGAGATGATCGCGGTCGCCGACTGCCTGCCGCCCGCCGCGCTCAAGCTCGCCGGCGGCTTCGCGCCGGTCAGTTCGATGACGTGGCAGCTCAACCTCGTCGGGGGCAACCCGGCGACGCACGACGGCTGGTGGTTGCTGCACAGCGGCACGGATCATGCGCGCGACGGCAACTCCAGCCAGCGGATGGCGATCTGGAACACCGAGGGCGCGTGTGTCGCCGAACAGATGCAGAGCGTCGCCGTCTTCGGCTGAGCACGATGTCGCGACATTTTGCGACATTCGGGCCCGCCGCGGGCATAACCGTGCGACAGCGGCCCGCGATAGAGGCAGGATCGCGGCGGGGATCGGCCCCGGCCGCCAGGAGAGACCCGATCCGCATGCGTACCATTCTTCTCACCCTCGCCCTGGCGACGAGCGGCCTTGCCGGCGTCGCGCAGGCGCAGACCGCGACGCCGCCCGCGCCCGTGCCCCCGGCTCCGCCGCCCGGCGCGATGATGCAGCGCGTGGACAGCAACCACGACGGCGTCGTGTCGCGCGCCGAGGCGCTGGCCGAAGCGGGCGCACGCTTCGATGCGATGGACGCGAACCACGATGGCCAGCTGTCCGACGCGGAGCGCATCGCCTATCGCGACACGATGCGCAGCCGCTGGCGCGCGCGGGCGGGTGGCGAGGCGACACCCCCGCCGCCTCCCCCGCCTCCGCCGGCCGCGACCCCTGCGGCGGACGCCCGCCCACCGATCGCGCGCGCCGATTACATCGCGCGGGCCGCGGCACGGTTCGACCGGATGGATGCCAATCACGACGGCAAGCTCGATCCCACCGAAGCCGCTTCGGCGCGCGGCTATGCCCGGCGCGGCATGATGCGGCCGGGTGGCGAGACGCCGCCTCCCCCGCCCGCCGACGCCCAGTGAAACGGATCGGCCGGGCGGCACGGCGTCGCCCGGCCGGCTTGCGGGAGCGCGCGCGATGACTAATGCCGACGGGATGGGAGACACCGCGCACCTGCTGCTCGTCGATGACGAGCGATCGATCCGCGAACCGCTGGCGCATTATCTGACGCGGCAGGGCTTTCGCGTGACGCAGGCGGCGGACGCCGAGAGCGCACGCACGCGGCTGGCGGCCTATGCCATCGATCTCGTCATCCTCGACGTGATGATGCCTGGCGAGGACGGCCTTTCGCTATGCCGGCACATTGCCGCGACGAGCGACACGCCCGTCATCCTGCTCACCGCCAAGGCAGAGGAGACGGACCGGATCGTCGGGCTGGAGATGGGCGCCGACGATTATGTCGTGAAGCCGTTCAGCCCGCGCGAGCTGGCGACGCGCGTCAAAGTGGTACTGCGCCGGCTGACCGCGGGCGGCACGCGCCAGCATGCGCCGGAAAGCGGATCCTACGCTTTCGCCGGCTGGGTGCTGAAGACCGGTGAGCGCACGCTGATCGATCGCGAAGGCGTGTCGGTGCCGCTGTCGACGGGCGAGTATAATCTGCTGCTCGCGCTCGTCACCCGGCCGCGCCAGGTGCTGACGCGCGACCAGCTGCTCGACCTGACGCAGGGGCGCGAGGCGGCGGCGTTCGACCGCGCGATCGACAACCAGGTCAGCCGCCTGCGCCGCAAGATTGAGGCGGATGCAAAGAATCCGGAGATCATCAAGACGGTATGGGGCGGCGGCTATACGCTGGCGGCGGAGGTGACGCGGCTGTGACGCCGCGCCCGCTGCGCCCGCATACGCTGGCGGGGCAGCTCGCGCTGCTCGTCGCGATCGGACTGTTCGTCGCGCAGGCAATCAACTTCGGGCTGCTGCTGCGCGAGCGGCGCAACCTGCGGCTGGAGCAGACGACGGGGCCGGTCGTCGCCCGCCTGATCGATGCCACCGAGCGACCGTTGCGCGCGACGCGCCACACCGAACGCCCCGGGCCCGGCGGCGCGCGCGCACGCGTGCGGCGGATGACGGGCAACCCGATCCCCGCCGATGCACCGCGCCTGCCCGAGGTCGAGGAGGCGCTGCGCGAGGCGCTGGCGGAAACGGGCGTGCAGGCCGGGCGGATCGCCACCGGCCTCAGCGCGATCGCGCCGGACAATCCCTGGCTGCGCCGCATGCCGCCCAAGCGCGCCGAGCGCCTGCTCGCGCGCGGTGCGGAACTGCGTATCGCGGTCGAACGACCTGGCCGCGACTGGCTGGTGCTGACGACGTTCTGGCTGAGCGACGACCGCGACCTCGTCTGGCGGCTCGCGGGGCAGACGGCGCTGCTCTACCTGCTTGTGCTGGTGCCGCTGCTGCTTGCCGGACGGCGGCTGTCGCGGCCGTTGCGCGACCTGACGCGCGCGGCGGAACGGTTCGGCCCACGCGACGAGACCGGGGCGGTGCCGCCGAGCGGACCGGAGGACGTGCGCCAGCTGATCACCGCGTTCAATGACCTGCGCCTGCGCGTGACGGCGATGCTGGACGAGAAGGACCGGATGCTGGGCGCGATCGGCCACGACCTGCGCACCCCGCTCGCGGCGCTGCGCGTGCGGATCGAGTCGGTGGAGGACGATGCCGATCGCACGCGGATGGCCGATACGATCACGGAGATGAACCGGACGCTCGACGACATCCTGTCGCTGGCGCGCGTCGGTCGGCCGAGCGAGGCGCCGACCGAGGTGGATCTGGCCGCACTGGTCGATGCGGTTGTCGAGGATTTCCGCGACCTGGGGCAGGACGTCGCGTTCGAGGAGGCGGCGCGGCTGCGCATGCGGCTGCGCCCCGCGCTGATGCGGCGCGCGGTGCGCAACCTGATCGAGAATGCGGTGAAATACGGCGGCGGCGCGGCGGTGCGGCTGGTCGTCACGCCGCAGGCGGTCGAGATCGAGGTCGCCGACCGCGGTCCCGGCATCCCGGATGCGCGGCTGGACGAAGTGTTCGTACCGTTCACGCGGCTGGAAAGCTCGCGCAATCGCGACACCGGCGGCATCGGCCTCGGCCTCGCGCTCGCCCGCACGATCGTGCGCGAGGCGGGCGGCGACATCCGGCTGAGCAACCGCGCGGGCGGCGGCCTGTGCGCGGTGATCGCGCTGCCGCTTGCGTAACCGCTACCTCAATCCTCGAGGATGGCGCTGTTTCGGCGCGTGTCGCGCATCCGCCAGTACGTGACGAGCGAGACGCCGATCATCGCGGTGACATACCAGTAAAACGCGTTCTCCGCCCCCGCCTGCTTCAGCCAGAGCGCGACATATTCCGCCGTCCCGCCGAAGGCGGTGTTGGCGAGCGCATAGGGCAAGGCGACGCCGAGCGCGCGGATATGCGCGGGGAACAGCTCCGCCTTCACCACCGCGTTGATCGCGGTGTAGCCAGTGACGATGACGAGCGCGATCATCACCAGCGCGAAGGCGACGAGCGGGCTGCGCACGCTTTCGAGCAGGGTGAAGATCGGCACGGTCGCCAGCATCCCCGCGATGCCGAAACCGATCATCAGCGGCCGGCGGCCGATCCGGTCGGACAGGGCGCCCGCGACCGGCTGCAGCGCGGCATAGAGCGCGAGCGCGGCGGTCATCACCCAGGTCGCGGTTTCGCGGCTGAAGCCAGTCGTATTGACGAGGAATTTCTGCATGTAGGTGGTGTAGGCGTAGAAGGCGAGCGTGCCGCCCGCGGTGAGCAGGACCACCGTCGCCGCTTCGCGCGGGTGGCGGCTGAACAGCAGCCACCCGCTCGATTTCGGCTTGTCGCGCGCATTTTCGAACGACTGCGTCTCGGCGAGGCCGCGGCGGATGCGGAAGACGACGATCGCGAGCAGGCCGCCCAGCGCGAACGGCAGGCGCCAGCCCCATTCCTCCAGCTGCGCCTCGGTCAGCACGCCCTGGAGGAGCAGCAAGGTGAACAGCGCGAGCAGCTGGCCGGCGATCAGCGTGACGTACTGGAAGGACGAGAAGAAACCGCGCCGGTCCTTCCCCGCCATTTCGGAAAGATAGACCGCGCTCGCGCCATATTCGCCGCCGACGCTGAGCCCCTGCATCAGCCGCGCGACGACGAGCAGGGCGGGCGCCCCCCAGCCGATCGTCGCATAGCTGGGCGACACCGCGATCAGCAGCGCACCTGCACACATCAGCGTCACCGACAGCGTCAGCCCCGCCTTGCGGCCGTAGCGGTCTGCATAGATCCCCATGATCCACGCGCCGATCGGCCGCATGACGAAACCGACCGCGAAGATCGCGGCGGTGTTGAGCAATTGTGCGGTCGGATCGCCCTTCGGGAAGAAATGCGGCGCAAAGTAGAGGCCGAAGGCGGAATAGACGTACCAGTCGAACCATTCGACGAGATTGCCGGCCGACCCGCCGAGGATCGAGCGGAGTCGGTGGTTGCGATCGGGCGACGCGGTCATTGGCCGATCATACGCGTCCGATCGTCCACGTCACCCCTGCGAACGTTAGGATATATTGCCAACCCGAACGCAGCGCGCGGGTTAGAACGGCGTCATCGAATAGGGTCGGGCGGTCTTGGCACTGCCCCAGGCCCGGTTCGGCGTCGACTGCATCGTGAAACGCAATTCGCCGCCGGCGGTGATCTCCTCATGCGTGATGTAACTGTGCTTCAGCGGCTTGCCGTCCAGCGTGACGCGGCCGACGTAGCGGTTGGCGTCGGACAGGCCGTCCGCCAGGATCGTGAACGTCCTGCCATTGGGCAGCGCCAGCGTGGTGCGGCGGAGGAAGGGGCGGCCGATGACATATTGGTCGCTGCCGGGCGCGACGGGATAAAAGCCGAGCGCGGTGAAGACGAGCCAGGCCGACATCTGGCCGAGGTCGTCGTTGCCCGACAGGCCATCGGGCGTCGGCCGATACTGGCTGGCGACGATCTGAGCGAGCCGTTCCTGCGTCCGCCACGGCTGGCCGGCGAGCACGTAGAGATAGGCAACGTGGTGGCTCGGTTCGTTGCCGTGGATATACTGGCCGATCAGGCCGGCGATATCCTCC
Organism: Sphingomonas sp. FARSPH; assembly: GCF_003355005.1. Taxonomy (NCBI): domain Bacteria; kingdom Pseudomonadati; phylum Pseudomonadota; class Alphaproteobacteria; order Sphingomonadales; family Sphingomonadaceae; genus Sphingomonas; species Sphingomonas sp. FARSPH. The sequence goes on from NZ_CP029985.1 coordinate 29,805, forward strand.
GCATGGCTATAGTCGAGTTTCGAATTGTCATAATCGAACATCGCGTCGAGCTTCGCGACGACCTTCCCATCGCCACCGAGCAGACGGAACAGGCCGCCCTGATCATGCGGCATGAACCAGCTGTACTGCCAGGCATTGCCCTCCGTATAATCGGAACCGTAGTTGATCGCGGTGGGATCGAAGGGGGTACGGAAAGTGCCGTCGCTCAGCCGCGCGCGCAGAAAGCCGGTCTTTGCATCGAAGCTGTTGCGCCAGTTTCCGGCGCGTTTTTCGAAGGTCGCGGCGACATCCATGCGGCCCATCGCGCGCGCCATGCGGGCGATCGTCCAGTCGTCATAGGCGTATTCGACCGTCTTCGACGCGGCTTCCGGTTCTTTGTCGATCGGCACGTAGCCGCGCTGCATATACTCGCCTAGGCCACCGTAGGGGGCGTAGGTGGCGCTGGCGACCATCGCGTCGAGCGCCGCGCCGGCGTCGAACCCGCCGATCCCCTTCAGATAGGCGTCGGCGATGACGGGCACGGCGTGATAGCCGATCATCGTCCACGTCTCTCGCCCGGCGAACTGCCAGACGGGCAGGATGCCGTCGGGACTGTAGCGGCGGCTGTCGATCAGCGAGCGCACGACGTCGGTCGTCGTCTGCGCGGGCTGGATCAGCGTCAGCAGCGGATGTTCGGCGCGGAACGTGTCCCACAGCGAGAAGGTCGAGCGGAAGGTGTAGCCGTCGGCGCGATGGACCTGGTCGTCGGGACCGCGGAAACGGCCGTCCGCATCGCTCCACACGCTGGGCGCGAGCAGGCTGTGGTAGAGCGCGGTGTAGACGCTGGTGCGGATGGCGGCGTCCGCGTCGATGTCGACCACGCCGAGCGCCCTGCCCCACGCCGCCTGCGTCGCGGCGCGGATCGCGTCGAAGCCGCCGGGTTCGGCATCGAGATTGGCGACCGCGCCCGCCTCGTCGACGCCGGACAGCGCGACGCGCACCTCCAGCGGCGCGGACATCGTGCCGAAATCGAGCCGCGCCTCCAGCTGGCGGCCGAGCTTTTCGGCGAGCGCATCGCTGCCGCGACCGGGTCCGGCGAACCCCTTGTACGGCACATTGGCGTCGCGATCGACGAAGGCGTGATCCGCGAGCGGCGCGGAAAAGCGCATCGCGAAATACAGCTTGCGCCCTGGCGCCCAACCGCGCGTCTCACGAAAGCCGGTCAGCGTGCCGTCGGGGCGCAGGTGCAGGCCCGACCAGAGCACCTTGCCGGGATAATTGTAGAGCGACGAGCGCAGATCGAGGACGAGATGTGCCGCCTTGCCGGCGGGAAAGGTGTAGCGATGCACGCCCACCCGCGTCCCCGCGGTCAGTTCGGCACGGATGCCGGCGTCGTCGAGCGTCACCGCATAATAGCCCGGCACCGCGGTTTCGCGCGCATGGCTGAACGCCGAGCGATATCCCGATCCGCGCACCTTCGGATCGCCCGGGTCCATCGCCACCGCGTCCCCTGCGACGGGCATCACGAGTACGTCGCCGAGATCGGAATGGCCCGCGCCCGAGAAATGCGTGTGGCTGAACCCCTGGATCGTCGGATCCTCGTACCGATAGCCCGCGGCATGACCGTAGCATTGGCGGATTTCGCAGCCCGTGTCGGTATCGGGGCTGAGCTGTACCATGCCGAACGGTGCGGTGGCGCCGGGGAAGGTATGCCCCTCCCCCGCCGTGCCGATTAGCGGATCGGCGGGGAGCGGCGCGGTTTGTGCCAGCGCGGACGGCATGGCGAGCAATGCGGTCGCGGCGAAGAGGAGGATGCGCATCGGCGGAGTGTACGCATCGTGCGCCGCCGGTGGGAAGGACTTTGCCGCGATCAGAGGCTCTTCCACGCGCCACAGTCGGCGTAGAGATAGTCGGACTCGAACTCCGCCACCGACGCGAGGCGCCGGGCGTCGAGGATTTCGACCTGCCCGTCGCGGAACAGCAGCAGGCCCTGTTCGCGCAGCGCGCGCAATGTCCGGTTGACGTGCACCCCGGTGAGCCCGCAGGCCTCCGCCAGATCGGGCTGCGTCAGGGGCAGCGAGAAGCGGCCGTCGCGCGCCAGCCCGACCATCTCCATCCGCGCGTTGAGTTCGCAGAAGAAATGCGCGAGCCGCCCCTCCGCGCCCAGCCGCCCGATCCGGAATATCCATTCGCGGTGCATCGCCGCATCGGTGAGCGTCGAGAACCATAGTAGCCGCGTCAGCCGCGGATAGTGTTCGGTGATACGGGTCAGCGTCGCATGGTCGATCAGCGCGACCCGGACCGGGCCAAGCGTGCCGACGTCATGGTCGAGCCGACCGGTGGGAAAGCCGTGCAGGTCGACGAAATCGCCGGGCACATGGATCGAGACGATCTGCCGATAGCCCTCGCGATCGTCCATGTAGCGGCTGACATAGCCGTCGACGAGCATCATGCTGCGTTCGACCGGTTCGCCGCGGCGGATCAGCAACGTACGCGGCGGCACCGTCCGGACGTCGCGCACCGCCTGTTCGAGCACGCGCCGCTCCTCCGGAGTCATGCGCTGGCGCCCCCTGCCCATCAGGAACCGGCCCGTGAGCGGATATGCGGCAAGATCGTCGACTGGATCGTCCCTCATGGCGTGTTAAACCGATACGATAGCGCAACGTTCCCGGGTGTTTTCGCCGGGTGTATGCTGGACAGGGTCAGAAGGTCCGACGTCGTTCGGCGACTTCCCCGCGCCGCATTTCGTCGGTACGCAGGCGCACCAACCCGCAGTCGGGAACGGCGCGCGTCGCCATCCCGGCCGCCCCGACGCAATGGATGCCGCCCCGCCGTGACGCACGAACCCGGTCCCACGCTTTGGCGCAACGCGCACGCCGATCGGTTCGCCGTCATCGTCGATGCCGATCGCTATTTCGCGGTCGCGCGCGAGGCGTTGTTGCAGGCCGAACGGCGGATCATGCTGATCGGATGGGATTTCGATGCGCGTATCCGGCTTGCGGAGAGCGGCCAGGCGACGGAGGGGCCGGAGGCAATCGGGCAGTTCCTCTATTGGCTGGTCGAGCGCAATCCGGCGCTGGAGCTGTATTTGCTGCGCTGGGACATCGGCGCGCTGAAGGCGCTGTTCCGCGGCTTCACCGCCTTCACCGTGCTCAAATGGATGCGGCACCCGCGCATCCATGTGAAGCTGGACGGTCACCACCCGACGGGATCGTCGCACCACCAGAAGATCGTCGCGATCGACGACTGCCTCGCCTTTTGCGGCGGTATCGACATGACCGCGGAACGTTGGGACACGCGCGCACACCGCGACGACGATCCCGGCCGGCAGACGCCCGCGGGCAAGCCCTACAAGCCGTGGCACGATGCGACGACCGCGATCACCGGCGAAGCCGCGGCGGCGCTGGGCGAACTGGCGCGCGACCGGTGGCGGGTGGCGACGGGGCACCGGCTGGAACCGGTCGCGGCGAAGGGGGCATGCTGGCCGCCGTCGCTGACGCCGCTGTGCGAGGATGTCGCGATCGGCATCGCGCGGACGCGGCCCGAAATGCCCGGCACCGTGGCGATCCACGAGGTCGAGGCGTTGTTTCTGGACCAGATCCGGCGGGCCCGGCGGCATATCTATTGCGAGAGCCAGTATTTCGCGTCGCGCCGGATCGCGGAGGCGATCGCCGCGCGGCTGGACGAGGTGGACGGGCCGGAGATCGTCATCGTCAACCCGGAGACGGCGCAAGGCTGGCTCGAACCGCTGGCGATGGATACCGCGCGGGCGCGGCTGGTCGAGGCATTGCGGCGGCGCGACCGGCACGGGCGGCTGCGTCTGTACCACCCCTATACGCGCGGCGGCGCGCCGATCTATTGCCATGCAAAGATCACGGTGGTCGACGATACCCAGCTGCGCATCGGATCGGCGAACATCAACAACCGCTCGCTGCGGCTCGACACCGAATGCGACGTGGTACTGGACGCGGCGCAGAGCCCCGGCAAGGGGTTGGAGGCGGCGATCGCAGGCGCGCGCGACGACCTGATCGCCGAGCATCTGGACGTCGCGCCCGAGCGGGTGTCGGCGGTATTCGCGGAGACGGGTTCGCTGATCGAGACGATCGAGCGGCTGCGCGGGCCGGGACGTACGCTGAAACCCTATCGGATCCCCGATCTGCCCGCGGTCGAGAAATGGCTGGCGGACAATGAGGTGCTCGATCCGGAAGGACCGGCGGAGATGTTCGAGCCGCTGGTCAAGCGCGGGCTGTTCCGCGGGCGGCTGACGCGGGGCTAAAGGTTCGCCTGTTCCTCTTCGGACAGGTCGGCGTCGGGGGGATAATAGAGCTGCGCGCATTCGTCGCGCAGCACGCCGCCCTCGATGACGATGTCGTCGCGATAGGCGTCGGCGATGAACGACAACGTGTCGACATGTCGCGCCTCGAAATACATCGGATGGACTTCGTCGCGCCCCGCGCCGTAGACGACGCGGCCGACCTTCGACCAGATCGACGCCATCGTGCACATGCCGCATGGCTGCAGCGTCGAATAGAGCGTCGCGCCGCGCAGTTCGAGCTCGCCCGTCGCCTCGCACGCGCGGCGGATCGCCATCATCTCCGCATGCGCGGTGGCGTCGGGCAGTTCCTCGGTCTGGTTGCGCTCGCCGCCGATGATCCGCCCGTCGCGCACGATCACGCAGCCGAGCGGCGCGTCGGCGGGGTCGGAGCCCTTGGAGCGGGCGATGGCGATCGCCTCGCGCATCCAGCGTTCGTCGTCTGTCGTCATGCCCCGCCAACGTCGCGCGCGCCGATCGGGTCCCGTCCGATCGCGGCGGCGGCGAGGCCGCGCACGTCGACCCGCGCTTTCAGCCGTGCGGCGAGCAGCGCGGTGCCGCTCACCTTGCGCTGGACGAACAGCGTCTCGACGTGCGGGACGTGCCACGTCGCGCGGTCGGCGATCATCGGTTTCGCTTCCTCGCGCAGGACGGGGACGAAGGCGCGGTCGCCGAAGTCGAAGGGGCCCGGGCGGTTGAGCGCATCGTCGATCGCGGCGATCATCCGGTCGACCGCGGGACGGTGCGCGGCGGCGGCGGCGGCGCCCAGGAAGCCGGTTTCGACCGCGACGTCGCGGATGCGGTCCCGGTCGCGCGCCAGCCCCGCCTCGATCAGCCGGCGATAGGCGGCGGACGTATCGGCGGCGACGTCGCGCGCCGCGCCGAAATCGAGCAGCACGAGCGCGCCCGTATCCGGTTGCCAACGGTAATTGGCGAAGTTCGGATCGGTCTGCATCACGCCGAAATCGAACAGTTCGCGCAGCACGAGCGTGACGAGCGCGGTCATCGCGGCGTCGCGGGCGGGCTGGTCCGCCTCCGCCAGCGCCTCGATCGGGCGGCCCTCGACGAAATCCATCGCGAGCACGCGGCGCGTCGTCAGCGCGGGCTCCAGCGCGGGCACGATGTAGCGCGCGTCTCCCGACAGGCGGTCGCGATAGCGGCGCATCTGCTCGCCCTCGCGAAGGTAATCCGCCTCCTCCGCCAGCTGGCGCTTGGCCTCGGCGAGCAGAGGGCGGATGTCGACACTGTCGGGCAGCAGGTTTGACACGCGCAGCAGCGTCGCGACATTGTCGACATCGGCGTCGATGCTGTCGGCGACGCCGGGATATTGCACCTTGACCGCGAGCACGCGCCCGTCGGGCAGCGTCGCACGGTGGACCTGGCCGATCGAGGCGGCGGCAATCGGCGCGGCATCGAAATGGCGGAACCGGCGGCGCCAGTCTGCGCCCCACTCCTGCCGCAACACGCGGTCGAGCTGCGCGGGCGGCATGCGATAGGCCTGGTTGCGCAGGCGCGCGAGGATCGTCGCGAGCTCGGCGGGCAGCATGTCGCCCGCGTCCATCGAGATCATCTGGCCGAGCTTCATCGCCGCGCCGCGCAGGTGCGACAATCGGTCCGCGACGCGCGCGGCGTTGGCGGGCGTCATCACGAGGTCGCTCATCCGCGGCCGTTCGCCCGCCGCGAGGCGCCGTGCGCCCTCCGCCAGCATGCCGCCCGCAACCCCGCCGGCGAGCCGGCCGAAACCGCCGAGGCGCGCCAGCCGCCCGCTCGGCACCGCGCGATGCCGCGCCTGATCGTCGCTTTCGTCGCTCATACCCCGCCCAACGCGGCTGGCAGCGTCAGGGTCCGGCAGGCGTGCCGGTCAGGAGGGGCCGGTCAGGAGGGGCAGACGAGCATCACCGCGCTGCGATCGTCGGCGAAGCGCAGCTGGAAACCGTGGAGATCGGCGATCGCCTTGACCAGGCTGAGCCCCAGCCCCGCGCCGTCGCGATCGGTGCGCGCGCGGTAGAAACGCTGCGTGACGAGCGCGCGTTCGGCGGCGGGGATGCCGGGGCCGTCGTCCGCCACGGTGACCACCGCACCCTCCGGTGCAAGGGAGACAGAGACGCGGACCGCGCCGCCCGCCGGCCCGAACTTCATCGCATTGTCGATGAGGTTGGCGACCGCCTCCATCAGCAGGCTGGCGTCGCCCTCCACCGGCGGGACGGGCGCGATGGCGCAGGCGAGCGCGATGCCGCGATCCTCCGCCAGCGGGCGGTGGAGATCGCAGGCATCGTCGACGATCATCGCCAGATCGACCGGCGCGAAGCGGCTGCGGCGGGCATGATCCTCCAGCTCGCGCAGGCGCAACAGCGCGGCGACGATGCCGAGCAGCGCGTCGATCTGGACGAGCGCCTGATCCGCGACGGCGGCGAAATCCTCGGCATCGGCGGCATCGCGCAAGCCGCGGTCGAGCCGCGCGCGCAACCGGGTGAGCGGCGTGCGCATCTGGTGCGCGATATCGTCGCCAATGCCGCGCATGTCCGCGATCAGCAGCTGCAACCGGTCGAGCATCGTGTTGATGTGCGCGCACAACATGCCGAAACTGTCGGGATGCGCGGGCACCGGCAGCCGCTGCGCGAGGTCGCCCGACATGATCCGCTCGGTCAGGCGGCGCACCGTGTCGACCTGGCGCGCGGCGCGGCGCCCGGCGACGAGGCCGAAGCCGAGCGCGAGGACGAGGCCCGGCACCAGCCCGAGCAGCAACGACCGCCAGACGAGGCGCAGCGCCTCCTCCGTATCGTCGAGGTCGACGCCGGCGAGCAGCCGCATGTCCGCCGACAGCGGGCAGACGGTGATCCGCGCCTGGTCGCTGTGCTTGCCGGGCAGCTCGGTCGGCGCGACGTCGGCGACGAACGAGGCGCCGCCGGGCACGACCGGCGGCAGGTGCGCGACATTGCCGGCGATCAGCGCACCCTTCGCATCGAACAGGCCGAGGAACCGGTCGCGGTGGATGTCGCGCGCCAGCTTCTCGCGCAGTTCCTCCGCGCGTTCGTCGGGCGGAGTGAGCCGGAAAAAGGTGCAGTCGTCGGCGAGCGCATGCTCGATCGCGCGGCGGTGGCTGCCGTTGGCGAGCATCCAGAAGGCGAGCGCGAGCACGATCGACTGGAGCACGAGCAGCGCGGCGAGCGCGCCGCCCCATCGCCACATCGCCCGGCGGCGCGGATCAGTGGGGAAGATCAAGGATATACCCCTGCCCGCGGACGTTGCGGATCAGCTGCGGCTCGCCCTCTGCATCGACCTTGCGGCGCAGGCGGCCGATGTGGACGTCGACGACGTTGCTGTTCGGTTCGAACGTATAGCCCCAGACGTCCTGCAGCAGCATCGAGCGCGTGACGATCCGCCCCGGCCGGCGCGCGAGATAGTCGAGGAGCTTCAGTTCGCGCGGCAACAGGTCGAGCGGGCGGCCGCCGCGCGTCGCGCGCCCTTCGAGCAGGTCTAGGTCGAGCGGACCGGCGATGAGGCGGGTGTCGCGGCTTTCGTCCGGCGGCGCAGCAGCGCCTCGACCCGCGCGATCAGCTCGACCAGTGCGAACGGCTTGGGCAGATAATCGTCGCCGCCCGCACGCAGGCCGCGGACGCGGTCGTCGAGGCTGCCGAGCGCGCTCAGCACCAGCGCCGGCGTGCGGCGCCCCTCGCCGCGCAGCGTTTCGATCAGCGCCAGCCCCTCGCCATCGGGCAATTGCCGGTCGACGATCATCAGGTCGATGCCGCCGGCGCGCGCGACCGCCGCCGCCTCGCCCAACGTGGCGCGATGCGTCACGCCGTGGCCCGCCGCGGCGAGCTCCAGCCGGATTTCGTCCGCGGTCACCGCGTCATCCTCGATCAACAGGATCTGCGTCATGCCATCGCGTGTCGTTCGCAACGGCTATGTACGTCAACCGACCAATCGAAACCTGAACGCGGTTTTAGTCGACGCTGCCGGATCGGCCCCGCTACGGCGAGGACGGGCGGGACGACGGAGACTTTTCTATGCGGCTCGCCGCGCTTTCCTTTCTGCTCTGCGCCGCTCCCCCGGCGATCGCCCAGAATGCGCCAGCGGCGGCGGTCTCGCTCGATGCGCTGACGCAGGACGTCATCGCACACAATCCCGAACGCCAGTTCTACCAGCGCCAGATCGAGGCGGCCGGCGTCGAGCGGCAGGCGGCGGGCCGCTGGGCCGATCCCGAAGCGGTGGTCGAATTCGGCCAGCGCCGTGCGAACGACATCACGTCGGGCGCGTTGACTGGCGAGGGTCTGACCTACGCCGTCTCCGTCGTTCAGCCGATCGAGTTCGGCGGGCGCATCGCCTTGCGCCGCGCGATCGCGGAACGGCAGGTGGCGCTCGCCAAGATCGGGTTGCAGCAGTTCGACGCGACGCTGGCGGCGCGCGTGCGCTCGCTGGGCTATGGCCTGTTCGCGGCGGACGAGAAGGCGAATGCGGCGCGCACCGTCGCGGCGCGGATGCGCACGCTCGCCCGCGTCATCGTGTCGCGCGATCCCGCCGGCCCCGCGCCGCAGCTGGAGGCGCGGTCGCTGGAGGCAAGCGCGATCAGCGCGGAGCGCACCGCGGCGAGCGCGGACGCCGACGCCAATTCGATCCTCTACGAATTGAACCAGCTGCGCGGCGCGCCCTTTGCGGCGCGCATCCGCATCGTGCGACCGGACATGAGCCTGCCCGTGCTGCCGTCGGGCACCGTGCTCGCGGCCAATGCCGCCGCGAACAATTTCGAGCTGAAGGCGCTGCGCGCGCAGTTCGAGCAGCAGGGCCTGCGCACCGACCTTGCCCGCAAGGCGCGCATCCCGACCGTGAGCGTCGGCCCCTATTACGACCACGCCCGGTCCGACATCCGCGAGACGAATTACGGTGTGCGCGTATCGACCACCATCCCGCTATGGAACCGGCAGGCGGGCGACGTCGCGATCGAGGAGGGCAAGCAGGCACAGGCGAATGCGACGCTGATCAATGCCGAACGGCGGATCGCGCGCGACGTGTTCGACCAGGCCGCGCAATATGACGCCAAACGCGAGGCGCTGGCGAAATGGGACGGCCAGTCGGCGCGCGGCTTCGCCGCGGCGGCGGAGGACGCCGACCGCAATTACCGCCTGGGCGCGATCCCGCTGACCACCTACACGCAGATGCAGCAAGCTTATGTCGAGGCGACGAACGCGGTGCTCGACACGCGGCGCGAGGCGATCGAGGCGTTGCTGCAGCTGCGCGCGCTCAACGGCGGCAATGCGCTGACCCGATGAAAATCTGGCTCAACTGGGTCACGCATCATCGGCTCGCGGTGGCGCTGACGACCGCGATCGTCGCGGCGATCGGCCTGTGGTCGTTCGCCAATCTGCAGATCGATGCGATCCCCGACATCACCGGCGTGCAGGTGCAGATCAACACGCAGGTCCCGGCCCTCGCGCCCGAGGAGATCGAGCGGCTGGTGACGCTGCCGATCGAACGCGCGATGGGGGGTCAGGCGGGGCTCGACCAGACGCGGTCGCTGACCAAGACCGGGCTGAGCCAGGTGACCCTGTTGTACAAGGACGGCACCGATCAGTTGAAGGCGCGCCAGCTCGTCACCGAGCGATTGAACGCGGTGCGCGATCAATTGCCGCCGGGCAGCACGCCGCAACTCGCGCCGATCACCACCGGCCTCGGCGAAATCTATTACTACACGCTCGAATGGCGCCATGTGCCGCCGGGGATGGATGCGCAGCGGCAGCTGATGGAGCTGTACGAGGCGCAGGAATATACCGTGCGCCCGATGCTGCGCGCCGTGGAAGGCGTCGCCGACGTCAATTCGAACGGCGGGCTGGAGGAACAGTTCGTCGTCGAACCCGATCCCGTGCGGCTGACGATGCATGGCGTCACCGCGGGCGAGCTGGCCGCCGCGGTTGCAAAGAACGTCGAGAATGCGGGCGGCGGCATCATCCGGCGCGGCCCCGAACGCTTCACGGTGCGCACCGACGCGCGCGTGATGAACGCGACTCAGATCGGCGCGATCCCGGTCAAGTTCGCCGCCGGCGTGCTGCCGCTGACCGTCCGCGACCTTGCCGACGTGGTGATCAGTTCCGCGCCGCGACAGGGCGCCGCGACGCAGAACGGACGCGAGACGGTGCTCGGCACCGTGATGATGCTGGTCGGCCAGAACAGCCGCGAGACCGCGGTCCGCGTCGAAAAAGCACTGCCGGGCATCCAGGCGGCGCTGCCCAAGGGCATGGTGATCGACCGCCAGTACAGCCGTGCCGATCTGGTCGAACGGACGATCCATACCGTCGAGCGCAACCTGGGCGAAGGCGCATTGCTGGTCGGCATCGTGCTGCTGCTCGTCATGGGCAATTGGCGCGCGGCGCTGATCGTCGCACTCGTCATCCCGCTCGCCTTCCTCGTCACCGTGTCGGGGATGCATGCGATCGGCCTGTCGGGCAATCTGATGAGCCTCGGCGCGCTCGATTTCGGGCTGATCGTCGACGGATCGATCGTGGTTGTCGAAAACAGCCTGCGCCTGCTCGCAGCGCGGCGGCGCGAGAAGGGCGAAGAGCTGGACGGCGAGGAGCGCCGGGCGACGATCGCGGAAGCGGCGCGTCTGGTCGCGCGGCCGACTTTCTTCGGCATCGCGATCATCGCGCTCGTCTACGTTCCCGTACTGAGCCTGGGCGGCGTCGAGGGCAAATTGTTCCAGCCGATGGCGCAGGCGGTGATGCTGGCGATCGGTGCGGGGCTGATCTGGACGTTCACGATCGTCCCCGCCCTGTCCGCCTGGCTGCTGCGCGCGCCGGCGCGGGAGAGCGACGAGGAAGAGAAGACGGGGTTCGTCGGCGTGGCGAACCGGGTCTACACCCCCGTGCTCGACCGCGCGCCGGCGCATCCGGCGATCCTGACGATCGCGGCGGCGGCGTTGCTGGTTGCGGCGTTTCTCGTCTTCAAGTCGCTGGGATCGCAATTCACGCCGCAGCTGGACGAGGGCGCGATCACCGCGATGGTCTATCGCCCGGTCGGCATGTCGCTGGAAGACAGCCTCGCGATCGAGCAGCGGACGGAAGTGGCGATCCGCCGCGCCTATCCGCAGGTGACGCACACCTTCTCGCGCATCGGTACCAGCGAGGTCGCGACAGACCCGATGCCGCCGAACGAGAACGACCTGTACATCTTCTACGGCCCGCAAAAGGACTGGCCGACGGGCGACGGCGCGCCGAAGACGAAGCAGGATCTGATCGCGGGGATCGAGAAGGTCGCGCGCCAGGTCTACAAGGGCCAGAATTTCGAATTCGCGCAGCCGATCGAAATGCGTTTCAACGAGATGCTGGAGGGCGTGCGCGCGGACGTTTCGGTGAAGATCTACGGCGACGATTACGACGTCCTGGAAAAGGCCGCGGCGAAGGCGAAGGCGATCCTGGAAAAGCTGCCCGGCACCGCAGGCGTCGAGTTCGAGACGGCGGGCCGGCCGAAGAGCATCGTCGTCGAGCTGGATCATGACGCGCTGCTGCGCCTGGGCCTCGGCACGCAGGAAGTGAACAACGCGATCCGCGACGCGCTGGCGGGTGCGGAGGTCGGCTTCATCCCGCATGGCCCCGCGCGCCACGCGATCGTCATCCGCATGCCCGAGGCGCTGCGCGCGGACCCGTCCGCGATCCTCGCCCTGCCGCTGCGCGTCGGCGAATATGGCATGGTGCCGCTCCAGCGCGTCGCACGCCTGCGCCAGACGCGGATCGTCGAGCCGATCCTGCATGACGACGGCAATCGTCGCGCCGCGCTGATGGTCAATCTGTCGACGAGCGATCTTGCCGGCTACGTCCAGCGCGCGCAGGCCGCGATCGACGGGCAGGTCAAATTACCGCCGGGCTATCGCATCGAATTCGGCGGTCAGTATCACCAGCTGGAAGCGGCGCAGAAGCGGCTCTCGATCGTCGTGCCCGCGGCACTGATCCTGATCTTCGCGCTCGTCTATGCCGCGCTTGGCAGCGTGCGCGAGGCGGCGATCGTCTACACCGGCATCCCCTTTGCCGTGACCGGCGGCGTGCTGGCGCTGTGGCTGCGCGGCATGCCGTTTTCGATCACCGCCGCGATCGGCTTTATCGCGCTGTCGGGGATCGCGATGCTCAATGGTCTCGTGCTGATCGACCACATCAATTCCTTGCGCGATGGGCGCGAGGGCGACCCGTTGCCGCCCGACGAAGCGGTGCGGCAGGGCGCGCACGACCGGCTGCGCCCCGTGCTGTCGACCGCGCTCGTCGCCTCGGTCGGTTTCGTGCCGATGGCGATCGCGACCGGCGCGGGCGCGGAGGTGCAGCGGCCGCTGGCGACGGTGGTGATCGGCGGCATCATCACCTCGACCATCCTGACCCTGCTGCTGCTGCCCAGCCTCTACGCCTGGGTCGAGCGGCGTGCAGCGGCGCAGGCGGAACGCAAGGCAATACGTAACGGCGACGCGCGGGAGGAAGCCGCCGCCCGTTGAGCGGCGGCGCCCGTCACCCTCGTCACGGATTGGTCTGCACGGTCACCATCAGGTTCGCGCCGGTCGCGGGCAGGATCAGGCCGAAGGCGGTTTCGTCGCCGTTGAGCAGGCGTTCGCGAACCCAGCGACCGTCTTCGAAATGCCCCTGCTCGACGGTGACGAGCTGGACGCGGCCGGGCGTGCCGAGCGGCGTCGCGAGCGCGACGTTCGCCGATGCGCCGACCAGCAGGTAGCGGCCGGGCGCGACGCGCGCGGCAATGACGCGCCCCGACAGGTCGCGATTGCCCTGTCCGCGCGGCCCGCCGTACCCGTCGCGCACCTCGCCGAAGCGGGCGACCATATCGAGATCGGCGAATGCCATCGGCACGTTGGCGAGGCCGTCTTCCTCCACGGCGGCGCGCACCTGCCCCGCGTCGCGCAGCGGCAGCAGGAAGGGCGCGGCACCCTGCAACAGGCGATAGTCGAGCGCGATCGGCTCTTCGGCGGGGGCGCCATCGCGCAGGCCGAAATCCTCGCCGATGCCGAATTTGGAAATGCCGACCGCATGCGGCTGCGCCAGGGTCCAGAAGGCGTGGCGGGCGTGCGCCATGCTGCCCCCCGTCTCCGGCACGAACAACGGGTTGCCGGGGACGACGTAGGATTGCGCGATCTCGGTGTAGGGCGCGACGTTGGTGTCGTAATTGTCGACGCCGACGACGTCGATCGCCGGCGCAAGCGCGCGCCATTGCGGCAGCAGCCATGACACCGCGCCCCCGGACGGCGAACTGTCGCCGGGACGCAGCAGCCCAGGCTGCTGGCGCGGCCAGACATTGGCGTAGAGCGGCAGGTCGTAGGCGCGCTTGCCCGCGGCGGCGACCGCGCCGATGTAGCGCGCGGTGTGATAGGCCATGAACGCCTCCGGCGCGCGGACGCCGTAATTGGCCGTCCAGTCGCCCGGCTTCGCGCCCGGCATGTCGGCGGGCACGGCGGCGCGGAACAGCGCGTCGGCGGCGGGCGCATGGTCGCGATCCGCGCCCAGCGTCCCCGCCTCGTTTTCCACCTGTACCATGATGACGGTGCGGCGCGCGCCGTCGACCGCCTTCAGATGCGCCATCAGCGCGCCGAACGCGCGCGCATCCGCGTCGCGGCTGGCGCTCGCGATCGGCGTCAGCACGTCGATCGCGCGGCCGGTGCCGTCGACGACGCGCGGGAAGCGCGCGGTGTCGCGCTTCACCCAGGCGGGGGTGTAGCTCATGTTGGCGTTCTTCCACGTCCCGAACCACAGCAGGGCCAGCCGCACCTTCTGCGCGCGCGCCTCGGCAATCAGGCCGTCGACGACGCTCCAGTCGAAGCGCCCTTCCTCGGGCTCGACCGATTCCCAGCCGATCGGCGCCATCACGACATTGGCATGGCTCCGCGCGATGGCGGGGGCGAGACGATGGAATTCGGCGGGAAAGCCGCTGGAATTGTTGAGCTGGATACCGAGCACCAGGAAGGGGCGGCCATCGACCTGCAACGCCGGCATGCCCGACGGCGTGGGGACGAAGCGGCTGTCCTCAGCCGATGCGGTGCCCGCGATCAGGCCGAGCGCGGCGACGGCGGCGCGGGAAAGACGGATCATGCGACGGGCTCCTGTGGCGCGGCGCAATGGCGCGCGATGAAATCGGCGTGTGGCGGCAGATGGCCGACGGCGGCGCGCGTCACCTCCGCGATGCGCGACAGGCGGGCGCGCGCGGTGTCGAGCGGGATACCGAGCGCGATCGGGTCGAAGCCCTCCGGCCGCAGCCCCTGTCCCTCCATCACCGCCAGCCAGCTGGTGCGGGTGAACAGTTCGTCCGCCTCACGATAGACGCGCCCCGTCCGGCGGTGGATGGCGATACGTTCCGCCAGGCTGTCGGGCACGCGCATCGCCGCGAGGTTCCGCCAATAGGCGGTATCGTCGCGCGCGGTGGCGTGGAAGTGGAGGATCAGGAAGTCGCGGATGCTCTCGAACTCCGCGGTCATCAGCCGGTTGTAGCGGCGGATGTCCGCCTGCTCGAACGCGCGGGTCGGCAGCATTTCGAGCAGGCGCGCGATCCCCGCCTGGACGAGATGGATGCTGGTCGATTCGAGCGGCTCCATGAATCCGCTCGCCAGCCCCAGCGCCACGCAGTTGCGCGCCCAGAAGACGTCGCGCCGGCCGGTGCGGAAGCGCAGCAGCCGCGGATCGGCGAGCGGCGCGCCATCCAGCCCGGCAAGCAAAGTCGCCGCCGCCGCGTCGTCCGAGATGTGACCGCTAGCGTAGACATAGCCGTTGCCGGTGCGATGCTGCAGCGGGATGCGCCATTGCCAGCCCGCGGCCTGCGCGGTCGAGCGGGTGAAGGGCGTCGGCGGCTCCGCGTTGGCGCTGGGCACGGCGACCGCGCGATCGTTGGGCAGCCAGTGGCCCCAATCCTGGAACCCGACGCCCAACGCCTCGCCGAGCAGCAGCGCGCGAAAGCCCGAGCAGTCGATGAACAGGTCCGCCGCGATCCGCACGCCGCTTTCCAGCGCGACCGTCTCGATGAAGCCGTCGTCGGGCCGGCGTGCGACGTCGACCACCCTGCCCTCGATCCGCCGCACGCCGGAGGCTTCGGCATGCTGGCGCAGGAAGCGGGCGTAGAGCGTGGCGTCGAAGTGGAAAGCGTAGCCGATCTGCGCGAGCGGCGTGTTGCTCGCCTGCGGCCGGGCGAAGCGCCCGGCGGCGGCGGCGGCGGTGCAGATCGAATAGGCATCGAGCGGCAGCGCGTCGCCCGTCATGCGCAGCCGCTGCCACATCGCCTCGAACGGCACCGCGCCCGAATCGATGCCATAGACGCCGAAGGGATGGAAATAGCGGTGGCCGCGTTGCCACCAGTCGACGAATTCGATGCCGAGCTTGAACGTGCCGCCGGTCGCGCGGACGAAGGCGTCCTCGTCGATGCCGAGCAAGGCGTTGAACGCCTGGATCGGCGGGATCGTCGCCTCGCCGACGCCGACGGTGCCGATCTCTTCGGATTCGACCAGCGTAATCGCGGGGCCGTCCGGGCCGAGCACGCGCGCCAGCGCCGCGGCGGCCATCCAGCCCGCCGTGCCGCCGCCGACGATCGCGATGCTGCGCAGCGGTGCGTCGGCGGTCATGCGGGCGTCCGGCATTGCAGGAACAGGTTGCCGGTCAGCCGCCCGCGCGCGGGATCGTCGGGATGGTCGGGCAGCGCGGCGATGAGGCCGCTGTGCAGCAGCGCGGCGCGATAGAGGATCAAACGATCGGAACGCGCGGCGACGGTGTCGACGAGTGCGAACAGCGGATGATCGCCGGTGACATAGCCACCCGGCGGCAGATCGGCGAGTTCGGCGTCGAGCCGCGCGCGATAGGCGGGCAGCCGGTCGGCGTCGATCGTCTCGAACCCCGTGGCGCGATGGCGGAAGAAGCCCGTGCCCGCGGCATGATCGGACAGGTAATGGACCGCTGCGAACTGCATCCGGTCGGCCGCGTCGACGTGCGGCACGCGCTGTTCGACGGACAGGTCCGCCGGCGCGGTGGTGACGAGCGAGAAATTGCCGCGCGCGCGCTGCGGCACGACGCGGCCGATGCCGAAATGCTGCGCGATCAGCGGCAGGGCGAAGCGGACGAGCGCATCGAGATAGGCGACCGGCGCCGGCGCGAGCAGCCCGGGATAATGGCTGTCGACCGCCGCCGCGGGCTCGAACGACGTGCGCGCCGCGACCGCGCGCAGCGCAGCGAGCGTTCCCGTCGCGTCGTCGACGACGACGACCGGCTCGCGCTCCACGCCGACGTGACGCAGCATGACGACGGGCGTCGGCAGCGGGGCGGATTGGGTATTGGAAACGGTCATGATCCTGGCCCGAAAAATTGCCGGCGTGGGCGATGCACACACCACGCCGGCACAGGGGGGATCAATAGGTCGCGCGCAGCGAGAAGCCGAAGCGCCGGTCGTTGAGCGTATATTGCAACGGCTGGCTGAGCGTCCCGATGTACGTCAGGTTCATGCGGTTGGTCAGGTTCACCGCATCGACCGACAAGGCCAGATGCGTGTTGAAATTGTAGCTGACCGAGGCGTCGAGCGAGGCATAGGGCTTCTGGAACTGCGGCACGCCGTTCGCGCCGCTGCCCTGCGTCGTGTCGAAATACTTGCCGCGCCAGCTCCAGGCGAGACGCGCCGTCACCGGCCCCTTTTCGTACAGGCCGACGAGGTTGTAGCTGTGCTTCGACAGTTTCTCGAGCGGTACCGTCGTCGGCACGTTCGACCCCGCCGTCGCGAACGGATTGGTCACGCTGCTGTCGACGAAGGTGTAGTTCGCCTGCACGCCCAGCCCGCTGAGCAGACCCGGCAGGAAGTCAAAGAACTGCTGGTACGCCGCCTCGAACCCCTTGACCGTGCCGGTGCCGGTATTGACCGTCGTGCCGATCGCATAGCGGACGCCGTTGAACGTCTGGAACGTCGTGCCGCCCGCGAGGAAACCGTCGACCTTCTTGTAGAAGCCGCCCAGCGTCACCGACCCGGTCGATGAGAAATACCATTCCGCGGTCAGATCGTAATTGTCCGACGTGATCGGACGCAGATAGGGATTGCCCGATCCGCCGGTCGGTAATTGTTCGATGATATTGCCGTTGGCATCGCGGCGGATGAAGCTGCGATCGGTCGGATTGTTGAGCGAGACGTTGGTCGCCATCTGGTCGAAGTTCGGCCGCGCGAACGATTTCGAGAAGGCGAAGCGCGTCTGGAACGTGTCGGTGATGTGCGCGCGCACGTTGAAGCTGGGCAGCGCCTTGACGTAGCGGCGCTGGACGTCGATCGGTGCCTGCGTCCCGTTGCTGTTGAAGATCGTGCCTGACGACCCCGTGCTGGTGCGCACCAGGCGGACGCCGGCGTTGCCGTCGACCTTCAGCCCGCCGATCACGCCTTCGTAATCCGCCGCCACATAGGTGGCGAGCGTGCGTTCGGTCTGGTGGTTGAGGTCGCCGGGCGAGAAGGTGCTCTTGGGCGTCGCGCCGAACTTCGCCTCGGTCTTGACCAGGCTGTCCCACAGCGAATTGCCGGGTTCGAAGTTCGGATAGAGGATGCCGCCGGGCAGCGTCTTGCCATCGAAGAAGTTCGGCGTCGGACCCTTCAGCGCGAGTTCGGGGAATTGCGACAGCCGGACGAAGGGCAGCCCCGCCGGCGACGAACAGCTGGGGTTGGGGCCCGAGGGCAGCAGACAGAAGCCGTTCCAGGTGCCGCGCAGGTCGATCGTGCTGTCCGCGTAGCGCAGGCCGCCGCGCAGCTTCTGCAGGAAGCCGCCCTCGACGTCATATTCCAGGTCGTATTTCAGCGCGAGCTGGTCGGCATCGTTGCGCGTGATCGAATCCGCCATGTACGTGAAGGCGTAATTGTTCGGATCCGACAGCAGCGCGGGATTGCGGACGTTCCACACCGGCCGCGACCCGCGCAGGTCGAAATCGACGATACTCTGGTTCTTCGCATTATACGGCGTCTGGCCCGTCTGGTCGTAGAGCGAGATGACGAAGCCGTTGCGATCGGCGTTGTAGGACGATTTCAGATATTGCGCGTCGAACACTGCGTGCAGCTTGTCCGACACGTCCCACTTGGCGTTCAGCGTATAGTTGCCGGTGGTGTTGGTCAGGTCCTGATCGAACCGCGCCGATTCGAACACCTGGTTGGCGAGCGACCCGGACGTCGCATAGCCTGCGCTGTCGAAGGTGAAGTTGGCACCCGCCAGCGGCGTCGTCGGACCATTGCCGTTGTTGTTGTAGTAGAAGTACTTGCCCTGACGGTAGAACTTGTACCGCGAATAGAGCGCCTGCGCGGTGACGAGCAGATTGTCCGCCGCCTGCCACTGCCACGCGCCGGCAAGGCCCAGGCGGTTGCGGTTGCCGCCGTCGTCGTAGATCTGCTCGCCATAGGGCACCTGCGCATTGGCGGGTGCGCCGGGGATGGTCGTGCCGGCGGGAATCGGGCCGAACGCACCGATCAGGATCGCGTCCTGGCGATACGAACTGCGCGCGTAGCTGGCGTTGAGCAGGAAGCCCATCTCGCCGATGCCGGTCTGGAAGCGGTTGCTGTACAGCGCCGAGCCCGATCCACCGAACTTGTCGGCGCGATCATAATAATTGCCCTTCAGGGTCGCGCTGATCAGCTGGCCCGGCTGGTCGAACGGCAGGCGGGTGCGGATGTTGACCACGCCCGCGACATCGCCCTCGATCGTGCTGGCGGGCGGGTTCTTGAACACGTCGATACCGGCGAGCAGTTCGGGTGGGATCGCCTCGAGGTCGAGCGTGCGGCCGCCCGAGGCGGAGATCGCCGCGCGGCCGTCGATGAAGTTGCTGACCTGCGTCAGGCCGCGCACGGTGATCGCGGGCGTGGTGCGGTGGTCGAAATCGGTCGCGCCCTCGCCGTAGCGACGCTGGATCTGCACGCCGGTGATACGCTGCAGCGCCTCGACGGTGTTCGCGTCGGGCAGCTTGCCGATATCCTGCGCGTTGACCGAATCGACGATCTGATTGGCGTTGCGCTTGATCGCCTGCGCCGAACGCAGCGATTCGCGCACGCCGGTGACGACGATGTCCTGGTCGCCGGGCGTTCCTTGCGCGGCCTGGTCGGCGGTGACGTTGCCGGTCGCCTGCGCGGCTTGCGCCTGCGCTATACCGGCCGCCTGGAACGACAACGCGGCGACCGACGCGCCGAACAGCAGACGTGCGTGACTTCCCTTCATATTCCTCCCCTTCGCGACCGTGTTTTGGTGTCGGCTTATGCCAGACATAATCCAATCTTATTGTTAGACAAAATAAATTTTTCGTCAGGTCCTGACGCGTTGAACGAAAATGGCAATCAGCCGTAGCGGGCGCGACGCCGACCGGGCGCCGCCCATGCATGGATTTATTGATGTATCTCAGGTACTTCGGCCATCGCGCGAAGGCGCGATCATCCGCGCCGAGCGATCGCGGCTTACCGAAAAAGTTTTATTTGTCCGATATACGCCGATGGACAGGGATGTGCGCGCGGCGCCGAACGGACAGCGCGACGATGACGGATGGCCGCGCGCGCTGCCGACCGTCCGCTTCGTCGGCGCTTCTAGAAAAGGGTGATTCCGGGTACAATGCGAGTGACGAAACCGCCTGGCTGAGCGGACGGCAGATCGCCCCCTGACGGCACCGGCAGATCTCGGGTCATCGACCTGAGAATGGCCATTCTCTACGACGGTCTGGTGCCAGGTGATCGCCGCTTCGAGCGCTTCTCGCTCCATGGCCGGATAGCAGGCCGCGGGCTGCTGGCTGGCAGGGCGGACTGGCGTGTCCGCCTCTGCCGCCGATGCGGTTACTGCCCCGTCTTGCCGGTCGCGGCCTTTGCCGGCGCCGATGCGGGGACGACGCCGTCGACCCCCGCCCCGCCCGCATCCTTCGCCCCGACGCGCGACCCGTCCGCATTAAGCCCCAGGTTCCGCAGCAGCGGCGCGACCTGCGGATCGGCGCCGTTGAAGGCGCGGAACATCGGCGCGTAATCCTGCGTGTGCCCCTTCGACAAAATCATGTCGCGGAAACGCTGGCCGTTGGCGCGGGTCATGCCGCCGTGGCGCTCGAACCAGTCGAACGCGTCCTCGCTCAGCATCTTCGTCCAGCTATAGGCGTAATAGCCCGCCGAATAGCCGTTGCCCCAGATGTGCAGGAAATAGCTCGACCGATAGCGCGGCGGCACGTCGGCGACGTCGAGCCCAGTGGCGGCGAGCGCCTTCGTCTCAAAGGCGTCGGCATCCTGCTTGCCTTGCGCCGCGGTCAGCGAATGCCAGCTCATGTCCATCTCGGCCGCGGCCAGCGCCTCGCCGAACGAATAGCCGGAGTTGAACGTGCCGGCGCGCTTGATCTTGTCGACCAGCGCCTGCGGGATGACGCTGCCGTCCTTATAGTTGACCGCATAATGCGGCAGCACCTTCGGATCGAGCGCCCAATGCTCGTTGAACTGCGACGGGAACTCGACGAAATCGCGCGCGACGTTGGTCCCCGACACCGACGGATAGGTCTGTGCGGCGAACAGACCGTGCAGCGCGTGGCCGAATTCGTGGAACATCGTCGTCACGTCGTCGAAGCTGATCAGTGCCGGCTGGCCGGGCGCGGGCTTGGTGAAATTGGCGACGTTGTAGATCACCGGCTTGGTGCCGAGCAGCTTCGACTGGTTGACGAAGTTCGACATCCACGCGCCGCCGTTCTTGTTGTCGCGCTTCCAGTAATCGAAATACATCAGGCCGACGGGCGTGCCGTCCGCCTCCGACACCTCATAGACCATCACGTCGGGCTGATAGACCGGAATGTCGGTGCGACGCTTGAACGTCAGGCCGTACAGCTGGTTCGCGGCATAGAAGACGCCGTCAGTCAGCACCTTGTTGATCTCGAAATACGGCTTCAGCTCGTCCTGGTTGAGGTCGTATTTCGCCTTGCGCACCTGTTCGGAATAGAAGTCCCAGTCCCACGGCTTGAGCTGGAAAGTGCCGCCCGTGGCCTTGATCTGCGCCTGGAGTTCGGCGGCCTCGCGCCGCTGTTCCGCCGCCACCGGCTTGCCGAGCTGCTGCATGAAGCCGAGCGCGGTCTGCGGGGTCTTCGCCATCTGGTCCTGCAGCACGTAATCCGCCCAGGTCGCAAAACCGAGCAGCTTCGCCTTTTGCGCGCGCAACAGCGCGATCTGCGCGATCGTGTCGCGCGTGTCGTTCGCATCGCCCTTTTCCGCGCGGGTCCAGCCCGCATTGAACAATGCCTGGCGCGTCGCGCGATCCTTCAGGCTGGCGAGCGCGGGTTGCTGCGTCGTGTTCTGCAGCGGCAACAGATACTTGCCCGCCAGCGCACGCGCCTTGGCGGCATCGGCGGCGGCGGCAATCTCGGCGTCCGACAGCCCGTCGAGCTTGGCCTTGTCGTCGACGACCAGCGCGCCCGCCTTCGCCGCGGCGAGCAATTTCTGCTGGAACGCGGTCTCCAGCGTCGACAGCTGCGCATTGTATTTGCTCAGCGTCACCTTGTCGGCGGGCGACAGCTTGGCGCCGGCGCGCACCATATTCTCGTAGGTCAGCGTCAGCACCTGCAGCTGCTCGGGATCGAGGCGAAGCGCGGTGCGCTGGTCGTATAGCGTCCGGACGCGCGCGAAGAGCGCCGGGTCGAGGTTGATCGCATCCTGATGCGCGGCGAAGGCGGGGGCGAGGTCGGCCTGCGTCTTTTGCAGCGTGTCGTCGGTGTTCGCGCCGACGACGCCGTAAAAGGCCATGGTCGCGCGTTCGAGCAGGCGGCCGGAGCGCTCCAGCGCGCCGATCGTGTTGTCGAACGTCGGCGCGCTGCGCACCTGCGTGATCGCGCGGATTTCGGCACGTTGCTGCGCCATGCCGGCGAGCAGGGCCGGGGCGTAATCGGCGCTCTTGATCCGGTCGAACGGCGGCGCCTGGAACGGCAGATTGCTCGGCTGCGCGAACGGGTTGGCGGCGGGCAGCGTCGCGGACGCCGGCGTCGCGGGCGGCGTACCCTGGGCAAGCGCGGTGGTGGACATCAACAGGATCGTGGCAGTCGCGGCGAACAGACGCATGGGGGCTCCATCAACATGGGGGCGATGGTGCTGCGATGCGCCTCCCCGCGCTGCAGATCAATGGCAGGGCGCACGGATTTAAGGCGTCGCACCTCACCCGGCCGCCAGACGCGCCAGCCCCGTTGCGAGCGCATCGAACACCGCGCGATACCGTGCGATCCGCCGCAGGTCCTCGTGCATGACGATCCACAACGGCAGCGGGAGGTCGAGCGCGTCGGCGAGCACGCGGACCAGCGCGGGATCGCGGCGGGCGATGGCGGTCTGGCAGATGCCGATGCCGAAACCGGCGCGGATCGCCGCGAACTGCGCCGCGTCGCTGTCGACGCGCAACGCGAACCGCGACCGGTCGATCCCCGGCAGATGCCGCATCGCCGCGCGGATGAAGTCGGTTTCCGTATCGAAGCCGATCAGGTCGTGGCCGGAAAGCTCGGCGAGCGTCGCCGGCACGCCGCGGCGATCCAGATAATCGCGGTGGGCGTGGAAACCCAGAGGTACCTCGCCGACATGGCGGGCCACCAGCGCCTGCTGCGTCGGCGCGAACATCCGCACGGCAATATCGGCGCGGCGTTGCAGCAGATCGTCGGGCTGGTCGGATAGCGACAGTTCGATCGTCAGCGCGCCGTGCCGCGTGCGCAGCTCCGTAAGGATCGGCGGCAGATGCCCCACGCCCACCGCCTGGCTCGCGCTGATCCGCACGACGCCGGCCACCGCATCGGGGGCGCCGCTGCCGGACCGGCGCAGCGCCTCGGTGGCAGCGACCAGCGCGTCTGCGTGCGGGCGCAGCGCGAGCGCGCGATCGGTCGGCGACAGCCCCCGCTGCGAGCGGACGAACAGCGTGCCGTCGATCGCCCGCTCCAGCGCATCGATGTGGCGGGCGATGCTCGGCTGGGTCATGCCGAGCGCGCGCGCCGCGCCGGACAGGGAGCCTTCGCGCAGGACAGCGGCGAAGCTGCGATAGACATCCCAACTGGGTTCGGTGTTCATAGATCGGCGTATAGCGGCATGACGCTTTTGCGCAATTTTCGTATCGCAGCATCCGCCGCATTTTGCTCGCCGACACGAAGACGGAGGCGATGATGATACACAGAACGGCACTGATCCTGGGGGCGACCGGTGGCATCGGCGGAGCGATCAGCCGGCGGTTGCTATCTGCCGGCTGGCGCGTCCGCGCGCTGACCCGGACCGACGCCGCGTCGCTCCCCGCAGGATGCGAGCGCGTGATCGGCGACGCGCTCGATCCGGTTGGCGTGACGGCCGCGGCGGGCGGCGCGGACGTCATCGTCCATGCGGTCAATCCGCCGGGCTATCATGACTGGGCGAAGGTGGTGCTGCCGATGCTGGGCAGCACGCTGGCCGCGGCGAAGGCGTGTGGCGCGCGGATCGTCCTGCCGGGCACGGTCTATAACTTCGGCCCCGACGCCTTCCCGCTGATCGCCGAGGATGCGCCGCAGCATCCGCATACCCGCAAGGGCGCGATCCGCGCCGAGATGGAACGACGCCTGCGCGCCGCAGCCGACGCGGGGACGGCGAACGTCCTGATCGTCCGCGCGGGCGATTTCTTCGGGCCGGGCGCGGCGAACACCTGGTTCGGCCAGGGACTGATCGCGCCCGGTGGGCGACCGCGCGTGATCCGCAATCCTGGAAAGCGAGGTGTCGGGCATCAATGGGCGTTCCTGCCCGACGTTGCCGAGACGATGGCGCGGCTGCTCGATCGCCCCGACCTGCCCGCCTTCGCGCATTTTCATATGGACGGCCATTGGGATGGGGACGGCCGCCGGATGGTCGAGGCGATCGCGCGCGTGCTCGGCGACCCGGCGGTGCCGATCCGCCCCCTGCCCTGGTGGCAGCTGCGCCTTGCCGCGCTGGTCGCGACGACGCCGCGCGAGCTGATGGAAATGCGCTATCTCTGGCAGCAGCCGGTGCGCCTGGCCAACGATCGTCTGGTCGCGGAACTTGGGGAAGAACCCCATACGCCGCTGGACGAGGCGGTACGGGTGACGCTGGCGGGGCTCGGTTGTCTGTGAGGCCGGGCGGCGCGTCGGCTTTCCGAAAGCCATCGGGCTCGCGCGGTCCGTGCCCGTCGCCTGCATCAAACAGGATGCCGCCACGCCCGGGTCCGGTTAGGCTGGCGCGATGCAGCGTCATCACATCGCCATTGCGGGTTGCGGCCCCGCGGGTCTCGCCACGGCGTTGCTGCTGCATCGAGACGGCCACCATGTCACGCTGTTCGAGCGGTTCGATGCGCCCCGCCCGGTCGGTTCGGGGCTGATGATCCAGCCGACCGGCCTTGCCGTCCTGCGCCAGCTGGGGCTGGCCGACGCGCTGCTCGACCACGGCGCGCGGATCGACCGGCTCCACGGCGAGGCGGGCAGCAGCGGCCGGGTGGTGCTCGACGTCCGCTATGCGGCGCTCGGCAGGCGCGCCGGGTTCGGCGTCGGCGTCCACCGCGCGACTTTGTTCGCGCTGTTGCACGACGCCGTACTGACGGCGGGGATCGGGATCGAAACCGGCTGCGCCGTGACGGGAAGCGAGATGGCCGCGGACGATCGCCGGTTCCTGTTGCTGGAACGCGGTCGCCGCGTCGGACCGTTCGATCTTGTCGTCGATGCGCTCGGGACCCGCACGCCGCTGGCGCCGCCCTGCGGTCGCGCGCTGGCCTATGGGGCGCTCTGGGCACGTTCGACTGGCCCGCCGATGCGGGGTTGGACCCCGGCGCCCTCGAACAACGCTATCGGCGGGCGAGCGTCATGGTCGGCGTGCTGCCGGTCGGGCGATTTCCCGGCGCGCGGCGGCGGCAGGCGGCGCTGTTCTGGTCATTGCGTGCCGATCGGCTGGCCGCATGGCAGGCCGCCGGGCTGGATGCCTGGAAAGCAGAGGTGTCCGCGCTGTGGCCCGCCACCGCGCATCTGCTCGACCAGATCGGGTCGCCCGACCAGCTGAGCTTTGCCCGTTACGCGCATCGTACGCTGCCGATCCCGGCGGAAACCGGGATGATCCACATCGGCGATGCCTGGCATTCGGCCAGCCCGCAATTGGGCCAGGGCGCGAACATGGCGCTGCTCGACGCCTATGCGCTGACCCTGGGCTTGCGGCGATCGCCGGATGTCGCCACGGCGCTCGGTCGGGCGATCGCGCTGCGGCGGCGGCACGTCCGCCTGTATCAGGCGCTGACCGCGCTGTTCACGCCCGTCTACCAGTCCGACAGCCGGGCGCTTCCGTTTGTGCGCGACCGTATCGTCGGGCCGCTGTCGAAACTGTGGCCCGCCACGCGGATTCAGGCGGCGATGGTCAGCGGCCTGATCGGCAATCCGCTGGCGCGGCTGGAGCTCTGACGTCTGCCGACCCACGGCGCGGTCACGACCATCCGGAACGCGCGGCCGAGCATCCGGTTGTCGTTGCCGTCGCACCGGGGGGGGCGAACGCTTTACTAGCCAGCCTGATCGATCCTTCGGGCGACCTCGCTCGGCAAGGAGGTGCCGGACGTCGGCAGCAGGCGATGAAGCGCCGTCTGCACGCGCTTGCGGGCGATATGATACGCCTTGTGACGAACGACCCGCATCGCATTGGTTCGCCACGACCGGCTTTCGCCGAGCGACGCTTCCCATTTGGCCTCTTCCGCCTCGAGGATCGCAAGCGCCAGGCGCAAGCCATCGCGCCTGCCACGCGCATAATCGTCGGTGTTGGGGAGCGTCTTCATCGTGGCGCGACGTTGGCCTGCCCCCCGGCCGCTGACAAGGCAAATCCCGGTGCGCGGTTTCGGGTGTCGACCGGCCCCCGAAGCGCGGCTCAATTGCCGTCGGCGTCGACCATCACCACGATCGGCCTTCCGCGCGACATCGGCTCCCACCCCGCGGACACGGCCGAGCGCACGCAGCGCGCGATCGTCGCGTCATCGAGCTGGAGCCGGCCACGCGGCAATCCCTTCAACAGCCGCTTCGGCGGCGGAAATTCGATCAGCGCCGCTCGCTGGGCATCCTGTTGCAGGAGCGAGATCGTCATGCCCTTCCACCCCTCGTCGTCCGATTGGTGGGGTTCGCTGTGCAGGTGCCACTCATAGGCCACGCCATCGACCGTGACGGTTCCGGCATTCGTTCGGGATTTGGACATGGCCGGACCTCTAGCACAGCATATCCGCACGGGCGCAAATCGGCCGCGCGGTCGCCCGTGACGACTTGGTTTTCGCGGGAAGGCGAATCAGGTCAGGCGCAGCAATGCTTGTGCTTCTTACCCGATCCGCAGGGGCATGGATCGTTGCGGCCGACCTTCACCGGCACAATCGCCTCCACGCCGATCGCGCGGGGCTGGCCGGCACGCGCGCGTGCCCCGTGGAGACGCTGCACCGCATCCGTCAGTTCGGCCACCGCGCGGTCTTCGAACGCGTTGACCTCGACGCTGTCGAGATCGCTTTCGTCGTGCGCGATCGCGATCAGGGCCTGCAGGCGGCGCCACGCGTCCGCCCATTCGGGATTTGCCGCCCCCGCGCTCCACGCGTCCGGCCGCAGCGCGACCGCATCGGAAAAGCCGTCGATCCAATATTCCCACAGAATCTCGCCGTCCCGCTCGTCGATGTCGAGGATCGGCTGCAGCCTGCCGCGGGCCAGGTCGCGCGCGATCTCGTCGCGCCGCGCCGCCACCGCCTTGACGAACCATTGTACGTCGAGCGGATCGTCGAAGGGCGGCACGCCATCGACGTCGACGCCCCAGATGACCGTCATCCATTCATCCACGGGGATCGGTTCGGGACAGATGATGAGGCCGGTCAGAAAACCGTCGAGTTCGGTGAGCAGCATCGGCTCTTCGACCGGCAGGTCCGCCAGCGCGCCATCGAGACGGCGAAAGCGGGACGGCATTTTCCTCACAGGCTGATGCCGCGCCGACGCATCTCGTCCTCCGCCATGGCGCGAAGCGGCGTCGGATCGCCCCCGGCGAAGATATCGGCGAAGTCGAGCAGATCTTCATCGCCCAGCGCCGCCACCGCCGCCTCGATGGCGGCAAGCCGCTGGCGATCGGCTTCCCTCTGGTGGGCGAGGCGCTTCATACGGGTTTTGAGCATGGGGGTCCGTTAACAGGAACGACCGGATTTGACAGCGCCAGATCGCCTGCCCTGGACGGTCCCTGCACGCCGAACGTCCGCGGGCGGTCTTGACGCAGGCTGCGCGAATGCCGACGTCCGCATCCGGGAACAGGAGAGGCATGATGGTCGAGGCACGGTGGAACGGCGCGCGCATCGCGAGCAGCGACGACACGATCATCGTCGAGGGCAACCATTATTTCCCGGCGGAGAGCGTCGATGCGACGCTGTTGCGTCCCAGTGAAACGACGACGGTCTGCCCCTGGAAAGGGACGGCCCATTATTACTCTCTGCACGTCGCGGGCGCCGACAATCCCGACGCGGCCTGGTACTACCCCGATCCCAAGTCCGCGGCGGACGCCATACGCGGCCGTATCGCCTTCTGGAAAGGCGTGACGGTCGGCTGATCCGAGGCGTTTGTATCGACGGTCGGTGCGCGAGCGGCAAGGCGGCTCGGCCCCGCCTTCCGAATAGGCGCGTCACCGGCTTAGCGACGCTGCATTCCCGCCGCGCCACAGCAGGCCGCCCGCCGCCAGGCACCCCAGTAACGGCAGCACCGTCGCGCACGCCGGCAGCAGCGCGATATCGCCGACCGCCGTCGTGGCGAGACGCACCGGGCCCGCCGCGACGATCCCCGCGAACGCCAGGTTGCCGAGCGCGGCGGCAGTCTTCAGCACCGCCAGGAACAGGCCGACCGCGGACGCCTCGCCCTCTCCGCCCGCCGCCAGCGACCGCTGGACGGCATCGGTCAGCAGCGCCCAGATCGCAAGGCTCATCCCGCCAAGGGCCGCGCCGTGCAGCGCCATCAGCACGAACCCGGGGGCATCCGCGGTGGTGATCGTCAGTCCCGTCATCGCGACGCCCCCCAGCGCATAGGCAAGGGTCGCGATCGTCCGCGGCGGGTAAAGCCGCGCCAACGCCATCCAGCCGGGCAGCGCCAAAGATTGCGCCATCGTCAGCGTCAGCAATGCCGGGGCCGCCCATCCCGCATCGGCGTGCACCGCCCGCCCGAAAAAGGGCAGTGCGCGCTGGAACAAGGGGATCAGCCCCGCCTGCAACGCGATCACGCACAACAGGCGCCGAAAGACGGGATCGCGCCAGTAATCGCGCATCGGGCGAGCGCGACGCATCGCATCGCGCCCCGGCGCGGGCGGCGGCGATACGCCGCGCGTCGCATACAGCGCCGCGAACAGCGTCGCGATGTAAAGCAGGCCGCCGATCATCGCACCGCCCGCGAACGACGATTGCTGCGCCGCCGACGCGGTCTGGCGCAGGCCCGGCCCCGATGCCAGCGCCAGCAATGCGACGCCCGCCGCGCTGAACAGCAGTCGCAATCCCGACACGCGCGCCGCATCGCCGGGCGCGCGTGCGACACGGATCAGCAGCGTATTGTGCCCGACGTCGCACAATGAATAACCGACGCGGCATGCGATGATCGCCGCGGCGACCGCTGTGGGATCGGACAAGGCGAAGACCAGCCAGAAGCCGATCCCGCACAACGGCGCGCCGATGACGATCGATTGCGCCAGGCGGTTGGTGACGTCCGATCGGTCCGTCCACCGCGCGACCACAAGATCAAAGGCCGCATCCCAGAGCAGCGCGGTCGCCAGCAGGCATCCCGCGGCGAGCGGACCAAAGCCGGCGATAGATACGAGATAATAGAGCATGATGCTCTCGAAACTGGACCAGACGACGCTCTTGCCGAGATTGGCGACGCTATAGCCGACCTGCACGGCAAGCGGATGCGGGCCGACGGGCGGCGGATCGGAAGCGAAGGCGGCCATGACGGCGATCCCCTAAGCGGATCGACTTTCATTTATTTGACACGCCGGAAAAATATAGAACGGCGCCATGCCGCGCCCGCAGATCCGCCTCAACGAGCCGCAACGGCGGCTGCTGCTGCAATTGCGGATCGAAGGCGCCGCGTCGCGCACGCGGCTGGCGCAATCGCTCGGCATGAACGGCGCGACGATGACGCGGCTGACGCAGTCGCTGCTGGCGCTCGACCTGATCGAGGAGCAGGAGGCGCGCGATGCGCCCGCGCGGGGGCGGCCGATGGTGCCGCTCGCCGTGTCCGGCAATGGCGGCTGGGCAATCGGCGCGGCGCCACATCCCGGCTGGCTCGAGCTCGTCATCGTCGATTTCTGCGGGCGGCCGATCGTCCACGACACGACCCCCTTCGACGATCCCGCCCCCCGCGTATTCGCGCAGATGGTGGAGCAGCGGCTGCAGATGCTGGCGGCGGCTCACGGCTTCCGGCGCGGCAAGTTCCTGGGCCTGGGCGTCGCGGTGCCGGGTTACGCGTTGCCGGGCGACCGCAACCGCCGCATCGTCGTCGATCGGCTGGCGGGATGGAATGCGGTGCCGCTGGCCGAGACGATCGGCGACGCGCTGGGCATGCCGGTGTGGATCGAAAACGACGCGAGCGCCGCCGCGCTGGCGGAATATTACCAAGACAACATCATCGGCCGGTACCGGTCGGTACTGACGCTGTTCCTCGGCCATGGCATCGGCGGCGGCCTGATCGCGGAGCGCGACCTGTTTCTGGGGGAGCATGGCAATGCGGGCGAGGTCGGCCGCCTGTTCCCCGGCCAGCGCGACCGGCCGTCTGGCATCGACCTGCTCCACGTCTTGCGCGATGCGGGCGTCCCGATCGATTCGCTGGCCGAGATCGAGATGCTGCGCGAAACGCACGCGCCGCTGATCGCCGCCTGGATCGATCGGGTCGTCGAACAGCTGGATCAGGCGGTGCTGAGCGGCACCGTATGGCTCGATCCAGGCGCGGTGATGGTGTCGGGCGCGCTGCCACTGCCCCTGCTGAAGCGCATCGCGGAGGGGCTGTCGCAGCGTTCGCAGGCGCGCGACGATAATTACCGGTCGTCGCTGCCGGCCATTCGCGCCTCCCGCATCGGCAGCCGCGCGGTGGTGATCGGCGCGGCGATGATCCCCATCCATGCCATCACCGCGCAGACCACGATTTAATTACATGTAAGCAAATAAAACTGTCATCGACCGCTGCGATGGGCCCGCCATTCAATCCGATGGGGGGTAACATGAAGAACCGATTGCTGGTGGGCGCCGCGCTGTGCGTCACGCCGTTCCTGATACAAACGGCATTTGCCCAGGCCATCGCGTCTGCGGACGCGGCGACGACCGCGGCAGCGGCAGCGTCGGCGCAGGACGAGGACCGGTCCGACATCATCGTCACCGGCTCGGCCCGTCAGCAGCGCCGCTTCGACGTCTCCTACGCGGTCAATTCGCTGGCGCAGTCGGACATCCAGAAGCTCGCGCCCAAGAGCACGACCGACCTGATCGGCACGCTGCCTGGCATCCACGTCGAGGCCACCGGCGGCGAGGTGCAGAACATCACCCGGGTGCGCGGCATCCCGACCGACCGCGGCTTCCTCTATTACCAGCAGGACGGCCTGCCGCTGTTCCAGGAGCTGGACGGCTGGTTCTTCAACCAGGGCGACGGCATGAACCGGCTCGACCTGATGACCGACCGGATCGAGGTGGTGCGCGGCGGTCCGGCGCCGATCTACGCCAGCACCGCGGCCGCGATCGCCAACGTCATCACCGTGACCGGCACCGACACGACCCGGGGCAAGGTGCAGGCGACGGTCGGCGACACCGGCTATTACCGGATGGACGCGTATCAGGCGGGGCCGCTGGGCGGCGACACCTATTACGCGGTCGGCGGCTTCATCCGCTACCACGACGGCTATCGCGACTCGGGTTTCCCGAGCGACCGCGGCGGCCAGATCCGCGCCAATATCAAGCACGACCTGCCGAACGGCTTCATCAAGCTGTCGGGCCAGTTCACCGACGATCACAACGTCTTCTATCTGTCGATCCCGACCAACGATCCGCGCAATCCGTCGGTCAGCCTCAACCCGTATATCGATTATTTCGACGGCACGCTGAACACGCCGGCGCTGCGCAACGTCACCATCCGCTATCGCGACCCGACCGGCACGATCCAGACCCAACGCGGCGACCTCGCCAACGGCCGCCATATCGTCTTCGGCAACTTCGCGGTGGATTACGAAGGCGACCATGGCGACTGGCACGTCTCCGCCAAGGGCGGCCTGACGCTGGGCACCGTGCATTTCGACGCCTTCTACTCGACGTCCAACCCGGTCGACGCGACCAGCTTCGCCAACGGCTATCTCGCCGCGGCGACGGCGGCCTTCGGCCCAAACGTCGCGCGCATGGGCTACAGCTTCGCCGGCACCGGCGGCCAGGGCACATACAATCCGGCTGCGGATTCGGGCCTGGTGATGCAGGCGCAGTATCGCGCGATCCAGACCGACTTCTATTCGTCGCAGGGCGATCTGTCGGTGACGCGCAAGTTCGAAACCGGCATCGGCACGCACGACATCCGCGTCGGCACCTACGGCTCGCTGTGGGGGCAGAAGATGTTCACCACCTATCAGAACTACCTGATCCAGGTGAAATCGCAGCCGAAGACGCTGGACCTTGCCGCCTATTCGGCGAGCGGCGCGGTGCTGGGCTATGTCACGGACAACGGCTCGCTCAACGACGCGGTGTCGCTCAACGCGGGTAGTGTCGATGGACAGCTGATCGCGCTGTACGGTACCGACACCTGGGACATCACCGACCGGCTGCGCCTCGACGCGGGCTTCCGGCGCGAATGGTACAGCTACAGCGGCTATGCCCGCCTGACCGGATCGTACAATCTGGGCGATGCCACGACGCTCGCCGACAACAGCACGCGCGGCTTCACCGGCGGCATCGGCACGCTGCGCCTGAAGCAGCAGGCGACCAACTGGACGGTCGGCGCCAATTACGATCTCAGCCGGCATATCGGCGTCTACCTGCGCGCCTCGCAGCTCGACGTCCCGCCGAGCACGACGCTCGCCTTCACCTATCCGACGCCGCCGGCGATAGCGACCAAGGCGAAGCTGTACGAGGCGGGCATCAAGCTCGCCTCTGCCGGATCGTATCTCTACGTCACCGGCTTTTACACCAAGTTCGATCCGCTGAACGCGAGCTTTGCGGGCTTCAACCCCGCGACCGGCCGCGCGGACGTGACGACGACCTTCATCGGCACCGCCGAGACGAAGGGCATGGAGGCGGACGGCCGCCTGCGCCTGCCCGGTCCCTTCTCGATCGCCGGATCGGTGACCGTGCAGAACCCGCGCTACCTCAATTTCAGCAGCAACACCGGCCTCGATGGCAGCCGCGCCAACGGCAAGCAGATCATCCGCGAGCCCAAGCTGTTCCTGAACGTGCGTCCGACCGCGGACTTCACGATCGGCGGCGCCGGCGTCAGCATTTACGGCCGGTACGACTATGTCAGCCAGCGCTACACCGACTTCTTCAATTCGACGGCATTGCCGGCCTACGGGTCGTTCGGCGTCGGCGCGATGGTGACGACGGGCCTGTGGCAGTTCCAGGTGGCGGGCGACAACGTCACCAACGCGCATGGCTTTACCGAGGGCAATACCGCGGGCGACCGGTTCGGACAGGGCGTGCCGACGGCGATCTTCGGTCGCCCGCTGTTCGGCCGCAACGTCCGCTTCATCGTCAGCCGCAAGTGGTGACGCCGCGCCGCTGAGCGCATCCTGACGGCGCGGGCGGGCGATAGGCGCCGCCCGCCCTACCCCCGTACCGAAAGTTCTCCCCATGTATCGTCCGCTTCTCGCCGGCCTTGCCGCGTGCCTTGCCTGCTCCACCGCCCATGCCGCGCCGGGGGACGCGCTGCGCCGCCTCGCGGATCCCGACGGCGGCCTGATCGTGATCGCGCATCGCGGCTGCCACGAGGCGGCGCCACGGCACGGTCTTGCCGCGACGCCGGAAAACTCGCGCGCCGCGTTGCTGCAATGCGTGGCGCTGGGCGCGGACGTCATGGAAACCGACGTCCACCGCAGCCGCGACGGCGCGCTCGTCATCGTGCACGACGACAGCGTCGAGCGGACCACCAACGGCACCGGCAAGGTCGCCGACCTGACGCTGGCGCAATTAAAGGCGTTGCGGCTGCGCCAGGACGAAGGCGGCGCGGCGGCGGCGATCACGACCGAGGCGATGCCGACGCTCGACGAGCTGCTCGCGCTGGCGGAGGGGCGCATCGTCCTCAACCTCGACGTCAAGGACGCGATCTATGGCGAGGTCGTCGATGCCGTGCGGCGGGCGGGTGCCGAGGACCGCGTGATCGTGAAGACCTTTGCCGGCGCCGCGTCCGTCCCGCTCGCCGCCATCCCGCCCTACGATCGCGTGCCGTTCGCGGTCATCCCGATCACCGGCGATCCCGCGGCGGCCGACGTGCCCCAGGTCATCGCCACGCAGATGCAGGGCCGGATCAAACCGATCGCGATCGAGCTGCCCGTGCTGCCGGTCACCACGCTGCCCGCAGTAATGACGCGCGCGCGCGCGCTGGGCGTGCCGATCTGGATCAACACGCTGTTCAAGGGCTTCGTCACCGGGATGGGCGGTGATCCGGAGGCGCGGCACGATCCCGAAAGCGTCTGGGGCCAGCTCGCCGACCAGGGCGTACGGGTGTTTCAGACCGACGCGGTCGAGGATCTGCTGCGCTACCGCGCGACGCGCGCGCATCGCGCCCGCTGAGCCGAGGCGCCGGTCCACCGACCTGCGGGCCGCCATTGCCAAATTCGCCCCGCGCGTGCTTTGCGAGGCCATGGCGAAACGGAAGCGCTATCTCACCGCGACAATGCCGGATGGCTACGTCAAGACGATCGGCCCGACCGCGGCGGCGCTGACGCATTACTGGCGGATCGTCGCGGTGACCGAGGACGGGCGGACCGAGGTCTTCTGGGGCCATGCCAAGTCGCTGCGCGAGGCGACCGGCAAGAAGGCGGCGACCGACGAGGCGGCACGCCAGCGCGGCTGGCGCCGCTACCAGTTCGAGGTCGTCGCCCTGACCGAGAGCGAACACGGCGCGGCCACCTGAGCGACGCCCCGCACGGGCGACGTCAGCCGCTTAGGGCCGCCGTCGTCGCCCGCTCCGTCCCCGTCCAGGCGATGCCGCGCGCGGCGAGCCATTCGTCCCGATAATAGGTACAGGCATAGCGGTCGCCACCGTCGCACAGCAGCGTGACGATGCTGCCGGTTTCGCCGCGCGCCGCCATCTCCTCGACGATGCGCAGGCAGGCCCACAGGTTGGTGCCCGTCGATCCGCCGACGCTGCGGCCCAGGCGTCGCGACAGCGCCCGCATCGCGCCGATGCTGTCGGCGTCGGCGACGGGGATCATCCGGTCGATCACGGATGGCACGAAGCTCGGCTCGACGCGCGGTCGCCCGATCCCCTCGATGCAGCTGCCGCACCCCTCGGGCAGCGTCGTCGCGCCGCGATCCGCGAAATGGCGGTGGAAAATCGAATGTTCCGGGTCGGCGACGCACAGCCGCGTCCCATGCCGCTGGTACCGCAAAAAGCGGCCGATCGTCGCCGACGTCCCGCCCGTCCCTGCGCCGCAGACGATCCACGTCGGCGTCGGAAAACGCTCCTCAGCCATCTGCGCGAAGATGCTTTCGGCGATGTTGTTGTTGCCGCGCCAGTCGGTCGCGCGCTCGGCATAGGTGAACTGGTCGAGGTAATGGCCGCCGGTCTCCGCCGCCAGCCGATGCGCGACGTCGTAGACGGTGCGCGGATCGTCGACCGCATGGATTTCGCCGCCGTGGAAGCGGATCGCATCGAGCTTCGGCGCCGCGGTCGACGCGGGCACCACTGCAATGAAGCGCAGCCCCAGCATCCGCGCGAAATAGGCCTCGCTGACCGCGGTCGACCCGGACGACGCCTCGATCACCGTCGTGCAAGGTCCGATCCATTCGTTGCACAACGCATAAAGGAAAAGCGACCGCGCGAGGCGATGCTTCAGGCTGCCCGTCGGATGGCTGCTCTCGTCCTTCAGGTACAGGTCGATACCCGGATACCGCGGCAGCGGCAGGTGGATCAGATGCGTGTCGGCCGATCGGTTGAAATCCGCCTCGATCCGCCGCACCGCCTCGTTCAGCCACACCCGCGTCGTCCCGCCGCGTTCGTTGTCGCCCCGTGCCATCGTGTCCCGCACCGTCCCACGCATTACAAAACCGTCCGCACCCGCCACAATTCCGGGAACAGCACGACATCCAGCATCCGCCGCAGATAGGCGACGCCCGACGTGCCGCCCGTGCCGCGCTTCAGCCCGATGATCCGTTCCACGGTCGTCACGTGGTTGAAGCGCCAGCGGCGGAAATAATCCTCGAAATCGACCAGCTTCTCGGCAAGCTCGTACAGGTCCCACTGGCCCGCCGGATCGGCGTAGACGCGCGCCCAGGCGGCGACGAGTCCCTCGCTTTCGACGCGCTGCTGGGCGAGGTCGGCGCGCTCCGGATCGACCGCGTAGCCGCGCCGCGCGAGCAGGCGGATCGCCTCGTCATACAGGCTGGGCCGCGCCAGGATCGCGCGCAGCCGCTCGTCAAGATCGCGCCGATGCGCATGCGGCTTCAGCATCGCCGCATTACGGTTGCCCGCGACATATTCGATCGCGCGATACTGATACGACTGGAAGCCTGACGACTGGCCGAGCGAATCGCGAAACTGCGTATATTCCGACGGCGTCATCGTACGCAGCACGTCCCAAGCGCCGTTCAGCTGTTCGAAGATGCGGGCGACGCGGGTCAGCATCTTGAACGCGATATCCAGCCGGTCGGTCGCGATCGCGCTGCATGCCGCCTCCATCTCGTGCAGAGCCAGCTTGAGCCACAATTCGCTCGTCTGGTGCTGGACGATGAACAGCAGTTCGTCGTGCGCCGCCGACAGCGGGTGCTGCGCATCGAGGATCGCATCCAGCGACAGATAGTCGCCATAGGACATGCGCCCGCGAAACGACATCTCCGCGCCATCGCGGGCGGGATCGTAATGGGCGTCGCTCATGTCACGGCCTGCCGCGCCTGGAAGCGGGGATCGCGCCACGCCTCGGTCCGCATGATCTCCGCCAGGATCACGGCGCCCTGCACCACCTCCTCCTCGGTCAGGTACAGCGGCGTGAAACCGAAGCGCAGGATGTCGGGCGCGCGCACGTCGCCGATCACGCCGCGCGCGATCAGCGCCGCCATGATCGCATAGGCGTCCGGATGGCGGAACGACACCTGGCTGCCGCGCGCCGCGGGATCGCGGGGGCTGGCAAGAACCAGTGTCGGACATGCCGACTCTACCGAGTCGATGAAGCGTTCCGACAGGCGGATCGACGCGGCGCGCACGTCGGCCATGTCGACGCCGTCCCACACGTCGAGCGCCGCCTCCAGCGCGGCGAGCGCGATCACCGGCGGCGTGCCGACGCGCATCCGCTCGATCCCTGCACCGGGGCGATAGTCGGGGTCGAAGGCAAACGGCTTTTCATGCCCCATCCAGCCCGCCAGCGCCGGCTGCGCGGCATCGACGTGCTCGGGCGAAACGTAGATGAACGCGGGCGCCCCCGGTCCGCCGTTCAGATATTTGTACGTGCATCCCACCGCGAAATCGGCCTTGGCCCCCGCGACGTCGACGGGGATGGCACCGGCGGAATGCGCCAGGTCCCAGATCGCCAGCGCCCCCGCCGCATGCGCCCGCGCGGTCAGCGCCGCCATGTCGTGCAGCCGTCCGGTCCGATAATCTACCTCGGTCAGCAGCGTCACGGCGACATCGTCGGTGATCGCCTGCGCCACCGCCTCCGGCGCGACGACGCGCAGTTCGTGCCCCTGCCCCAGCGTGTCGAGCAGGCCTTGCGCGATATACAGATCGGTCGGGAAATTGCCGCTGTCGGACAGCACCACCCGCCGGTCGGGACGCATCGCAAGCGCGGCGGCGAGCGCCTGATAGACCTTGATCGACAAGGTGTCGCCGACGACGACGCTGCCCGCGGGCGCGCCGATCAATCGGCCGATCCGGTCGCCGACCCGCGGCGGCTGCGCCATCCAGCCGGCCTCGTTCCACGCGCGGATCAGCCGCTCGCCCCATTCGGCGCGGATCGTATGCTCGACCCGCGCCGCCGCCGCGCGCGGCATCGCCCCCAGCGAGTTGCCGTCGAGGTAGATCACCCCTGCGGGCATGTCGAACGCCGCGCGCGTCAGGGCGAAATCGGTCATCGCCGTCTACGCCAGCCCGCGCCGGATCAGCAGCGCCGAGACATCGGCATCGCGGCCGCGGAACGCGCGGAAGCTGTCCGCCGCCGGACGGCTCGCGCCCCGCGCCAGCACCTCGTCCCGGAACGCATCGCCCGTCGCGCGATCGACTAGCCCCGCCTCGGCAAAGCGGCGGAAACCGTCCGCCGCCAGCACCTCGGCCCACAGATAGCTGTAATAGCCCGCGGCATAGCCGCCCGCGAAGATATGGCTGAACGCGTGCGGGAAGCGATGCCAGGCGGGCGGGCGGATCACCGCCACCTCGTCGCGCACCGCGTCGATGACCTCCATCGGATCGGTGCCCATCGTGCCCAAGTGCAGTAGCAGGTCGAACATCGCGAATTCGACCTGGCGCACGACGAACATCGCCGAATGATATTGCCGCGCGGCGACCAGCTTCTCGAACATCGCGGGCGGCAGCGGCGCGCCCGTCTTGTAATGGCCGGACATGCTGGTCAGCACCTCCCGGTCCCAGGCGAAATCCTCCATCAGCTGGCTGGGCAGTTCTATCGCATCCCATTCGAAGCCGCTGGTCCCCGCGATGCTCGGCCGGTCGACACGCGTGCACAGGTGATGCAGGCAATGCCCCGTCTCGTGCAGCAGGGTGACGACGTCGTTGTGCGACAGCAGCGCGGGCGCCTCCGCGCTCTTCGGCGCGAAGTTGCACACCAGATAGGCGACGGGCACGCCGATCGTATTGCCGTCGTTGAGCCGCGGCCGCGCTTCCGACATCCAAGCGCCGCCGCGCTTGCCGGTCCGCGCGTGCAGGTCGATGTACAGACCCGCGAAGACGCTGCCGTCCTCGTCCGTGACGTCGTAATAATGCGCATGCTCATGCCACAGCGCGACGTCGTGGCGTGGGGCCAGGCGGATGCCGAACAGGCGGCCGAGCAACGCCTGCCACCCCTCCAGCACGCGCTCGACGGGAAAATGCGCGCGCACCTCCTGTTCGTCGACCGCATAGCGCGACGCGCGCAGCCGCTCGCTCGCAAAGCCGACGTCCCACGGCTGCAGGTCGGCGATGCCCAGCTCGGCGGCGGCGAAATCGCGCAGTTCGGCCAGCTCGCGCTCCGCGATCGGCTTGGCACGGCGGGCGAGATCACGCAGGAAGGCGAGCACCTCAGCGCCGTCCGGCGCCATTTTCGTCTCCAGCGACCAGGACACGGGATCGGTGAAGCCCAGCAGATGCGCCAGTTCGTGTCGCAACGCGAGGATTCGCGCGATCCGCGGCCCGTTGTCGAACTGCCCCGCGTGCGGCCCTTGG
Source organism: Sphingomonas sp. FARSPH (assembly GCF_003355005.1). Lineage (NCBI taxonomy): Bacteria > Pseudomonadati > Pseudomonadota > Alphaproteobacteria > Sphingomonadales > Sphingomonadaceae > Sphingomonas > Sphingomonas sp. FARSPH. Next base: position 68,574 of record NZ_CP029985.1, read on the forward strand.
TCCGATGCGCGCGTGCCGAAGGCACGATAGACGCGCGCGCGCAGATCGCGGTTTTCCGCGAAGGTCAGGATCGCGTTGACGCTGGGCGCGTGCAGCGTGACCAGCCAGCCGTCGATACCCTTCGCCCTGGCGGCGGCGGCGAACATGCCGAGGTCGGCCTCCGACACGCCGGCCAGCAATGCGGCGTCGGTGACCTGCTCGTTCCACGCGTCGGTCGCATCCAGCACCGCGCTGCCGAAGTCGGTCGACAGCTGCGAAAGCTCGAGCGAAATGGCGGCGAACCGCGCGCGTCCCGCCTCGTCCAGCGCGACGCCCGACAGCCTGAAATCGCGCAGCGCATGCTCCACCGCGACGCGATCCGCCTGCGGCAGCATAGCGAACCCCGGCGTCGCGGACAGCGCGACGAGCAGGTCGTAGATGCCGCGGTTCTGCCGCAACCGCGTGCTCGCCTCGACCAGCTTGGCCATGCCCGCGGCATACGCGGCGCGCAGTTCGGGCGTATCGGCGACCCCGTGCAGGTGCGAGACCGCCGACCATAAGGCATCGACCGCATTGCCGACGCGCTCCAGCGGCATCCACGCCGCCTCGAACGTCGTCGGCGCCTCGCGCACCAGTTTCGCGACGGTTTCGTCCTGATCGGCGATCGCCCGGTCGAGCGCAGGCAGGATCGCGTCGGGCGTCAATGCGTCAAACGGCGGCAGGGCGGTGGGCAGCAACATGTCCGCGGTCGTGGTCATCGTGTCTCTCACTGATCGGCGCTTGGGCGCGCTTAAGCAATTCACCACGGGGAGTATAGGGTCGCTGCGTCCGGGTGGCATGCCGGCGCAGAAGGATCATGTCGCCGGCCATCCCCCGTTGCCGCCATTGTCGCGCGCTTCGGCCGCGCTGGTCCGGTGCGGGGAACCATGGCATGGACGGGCGCGTGGAACGCGGACCGCACATTCTCGTCGATGCCGACGCCTGTCCCGTGAAAGAGGAAATCTACCGCGTCGCCTACCGGATGGGCATCGCCGTCACCGTCGTCAGCAACGCGCCGCTGCGCGTGCCACCGCACCCGCTCATCAGCCGCGTCGTCGTCGGCGATGCCTTCGATGCCGCGGACGACTGGATCGCGGCACGGGCGGACGCCGCTGCGCTGGTCGTCACGGCCGACATCCTGCTCGCCGACCGATGCCTGAAGGCGGGCGCGAGGGTCATCGCCCCCAACGGGCGGCCGTTCACGACCAGCTCGATCGGCAATGCCGTCGCCGTCCGGGCGATCATGGCGGATCTGCGCGCGGGCGGCGATCGCATCGGCGGGCCGCCACCGTTCGGCAAGGAGGACCGCTCGCGATTCCTGTCGGCGCTGGACGCCGCGTTGACCGCGATGATCCGCGAGGCGCGCAGCTGACGGCCCGTCTCGGCCGTTACGCGCTTGATCCGACCGGGCGGCGCGGCCTAGGGCTTCTGGCCATGCAGCCTTTTCCCCGCCCCGCCCATGCCCGCGCGTTCGTCGCGATCCTTTCCGCCCTGGTGATGACGGCGTCGGCGGCCGCGAGCGCGCAGGTCCGCAAGACGCCGCACGCCGCCCCGCCGAAACCGGCGGCGGACAACGCGATCATTCCCCTGCCGTTGACGCCCATCGTCCCCGCGGCGCAGCGGGTGTGCGCGATGCGGACGCCGACCGGGCTCGGCTATACCATATTGCGCGCGGCGACCGGGCCGAAGCCGCCGGCGGACGCGACGGTGCTGGTCAATTACATCGGTTACCTGAACGCGACGGGGGCGGTGTTCGATCAGGCGATGCAGACGCCGATGCCGGTCGGCGCGGTCATCCCCGGCTTCTCGCAGGGCCTGCGGATGCTGAGCCGCGGCGGCGTCATCCGCCTCTGCATCCCCGCGACGCTCGGCTATGGCGCGCAGGCGTCGGGCCCGATCCCGGCCAATTCCGATCTGGTGTTCCAGGTCGAACTGCTCGATTTCAAGACCGCTGCCGAAATCGCCGAAATGCGCAAGGCCGCCCCCGGCAACGATGCGGCGGCGCCGAAGCCGTGATCCTGCTACGGGACGCCCGGGCCGCCGCGTATGTGACGCTCAGTCGCGGATGAAATCGATGAACGCGCGCAGCGGCGGCGGGATGAGGCGACGGCCGGAATAATAGAGAAACGGGCCGGAGAAAGACTGCCACCAGTCCGGCAGCACCGGCTCCAGCGCGCCGCTGGCGAGCGCCGGCTGGAGCCAGTCCTCGAACAGATGGACGACCCCGCCGCCCGCCATCGCCACATCGACCAGCAGGTCCACCGAACCCGCCACGCTGGCGACGAGCGGGCCCTGCGGCTCGATCCGGACGATCTCGCCGGCGCGCTCGAATTCCCATGGGCTGGTGAGCGCACCGCTGGTGAACCGACCGCGCAGGCAGGCGTGGCCCAGCAACTCGCGCGGATGGGTCGGCCGGCCGCGCGCCTCGAGATAGGCGGGTGCCGCCGCCGTCGCGAAACGCTGGATGCGCGGGCCGATCGGTACCGCGATCATGTCCTGCTCCAGCCGCTCGTCGTAACGGATGCCCGCGTCGCAACCCGACGCGACCATGTCGACGAAGCCGTCCTCCGCGACGATCTCGACCTGGATGTCGGGAAAGGCGGCGAGGAAGCCGGGCAGGATCGCCGGCAGCACCAGCCGCGCCGCGCTGACCGGCACGTTGAGCTTGAGCGTACCTGCCGGACGGTCCCGGAACAGGTTGACGACGTCGAGCGCCGCCTCCACCTCGCCAAGCGCCGGGGCCAGCCGCTCGATCAGCCGCGTCCCCGCTTCGGTCGGCACGACGCTACGCGTCGTACGATGCAGCAGCCGCACGCCCAGCCGCGCCTCCAGCCGCCGCACTGCTTCGCTGAGCGTCGAGGCGCTCGATCCGACGGCCCGCGCGGCGTCGCGAAACCCGCGCGCTTGCGCGACCGCCAGGAAGGCATTGAGATCGCCAAGGTCCGCCTTCATCGTCCGGTTTTCCGTACAACCCGTGCGAATAACTCCGTCTTATCGCGATGGTCCGCAAGCCGTATTTCGTGGCCCAGCACAGGAGACACGACGATGACGATCGACCAGGCAGGCACCTATTCTCTTGCCGGACACAGCGTGAAACGGCTCGGCTATGGCGCGATGCAGCTCGCGGGCCCCGGCGTTTTCGGCCCCCCGCGGGACCGCGATGCAGCGCTCGCCGTGCTTCGCGCCGCCGTTGACGCGGGCGTCAACCATATCGACACCAGCGATTTCTACGGCCCGCACGTCACCAACCGGCTGATCCGCGAAGCCTTGTCCCCTTACCCCGACGATCTGATGATCGTGACCAAGATCGGCGCGCGGCGGGGTGACGACGCGTCCTGGATCCCCGCGTTCGCGCCGGACGAGCTTGCCCGTGCGGTCGACGACAATCTGACGAACCTGGGGCTGGAGACGCTCGACGTCGTCAACCTGCGCCTGATGTTCGACGTCCACGGCCCCGCCGAGGGATCGCTCGCCGCGCCGCTGAAGGTGCTCGCCGACCTGCAACGCCAGGGTCTGGTGCGCCATATCGGCCTCAGCAACGTCACGCCGAAGCAGCTGGCGGAAGCGCGCGCCATCGCCGACATCGTCTGCGTCCAGAACCAGTACAACCTCGCCCATCGCGACGACGATGCCTTTATCGACGCGCTGGCGACGGAGGGCATCGCCTATGTCCCCTTCTTTCCCCTCGGCGGGTTCAGCCCGCTCCAGTCGACGGCACTGTCCGACGTGGCAACGTGGCTGGAGGCGACGCCGATGCAGGTGGCGCTCGCCTGGCTGCTTCGGCGCGCGCCCAACATTCTACTGATCCCGGGCACCTCTTCGGTCACGCACCTGCACGAAAATCTCGCCGCGGCATCGCTGACGTTGCCCGACGACGCCGTGGCCGCGCTGGACGCGATCGGCGGCTGATCAGCCCGGCCGGTTGGCGAGCACCGCGTCGAGCAGGCCGGGAAAGCGCCGGTCGAATTCGGCGCGGCGCAACGTGTTGATCATCTCGCGCCCCGCCTGAACCGTCTCGATCAACCCTGCCGCGCGCAGCAGCTTCAGGTGGTTGGACAGCGTGCTCTTCGGGATCGTCTCACACGGCGCGGCGTCGGTGCAGCGCAGCCGCTCGGTCGCGGCGAGCCGCGCCACCATGGCCAGCCGATTGGGATCGGCCAGCGCATGCAGCGCGAGATCGAGTGGAACGTCCTCCAGCCGGGGATGGGTGAAGCGGGGCATGCGGCCGATATAGGCGCCCGGTCGAAATTTAATAGTTCGGTGTTCTTGAACTATAGAACCATAGCCCCATTTCCCGCCTGCCGACAGCACACGACGCCGTGATCGCGGGCCCAATTTTCGGAGAATGCACATGTCAGTTCAGGGCAAGACAGCGCTCGTCACCGGTGGATCGCGCGGGATCGGCTCGGCCATCGCCAAGCGGCTCGCGGCCGATGGCGCGCGCGTTGCGATCACCTATGCCGGCAACAAGGCCGCGGCCGATGCCACGGTGGCGGCGATCGAGCGCGCGGGCGGCACCGCTTTCGCCTTCCAGGCCGATGCCGCCGACCCCGCCGCGCAGCGGGCGGGCGTTGAACAGGCCGCCGCGGCGCTCGGCGGCATCGACATCCTCGTCCACAATGCCGGCGTGGCCGAATTTTCCGCCGTCACCGAGGATACCGACGAGACCTTTGACCGCCAGTTCGGCGTCAACGTAAAGGGCCTGCACGTCGGTACCCGCGCCGCGTTGCCGCATCTGCGCGACGGCGGGCGCATCATCCTGATCGGCAGCATCTCGGGCGAGATGGCCTTCCCCGCGACCACGGTCTACAGCGCGACCAAGGCCGCAGTGGCGGCGCTGGCGCGCGGCTGGGCGAAGGATCTCGCGTCGCGCAACATCCTGGTCAACACCGTGCAGCCGGGGCCGATCGACACCGACATGAACCCCGCCGACAGCGACTTCGCCGGGCAGGTGCTCGGCGCCATCCCGCTCGGCCGCTACGGCAAGGTCGAGGAGATCGCAGGCGCGGTCGCGTTCCTCGCCGGCCCCGATGCGAGCTATATCACCGGTACGACGCTCAACATCGACGGCGGCGCGACGGCATAAACCTTGAAGAAGGCGGCCCCTCACTCCGGGGGGCCGTCGAAGCGCATCGACGACCCTTATGCGCTGCGGGGGGTCTTCGAGCGAACATCGGCCCAATCTTGAAGACGGTTGGTTCGGTATCAGGAAGACATGGCGCCCGCCGCTCGAAGGCCTAGATGGCAGGCACGGAAGCCTTACCTAAAGCCGTCATATCCGGCGACCCAGCCCGACGGGTAACAGCTGTTTTTCTGTCATCCAGACAACAACTCAGAGCTGGATATGGCTGGGGCGGCAGGATTCGAACCTGCGCATGCCGGTACCAAAAACCGGTGCCTTACCGCTTGGCGACGCCCCAACAGGAAGGGCGGCCTTATAGCCGCCGCGGCGGGGTTGGGAAGCCCTGCCGTGCGGCTTTGTCGGGCCGCCGCCGCGCCTTCCGGTCAGCCCAGCCGCTGCAGCCAGCCGTGCGGGTCCGCGCCGCGGCCGCGCTGGATCGCAGTGAGCGCGTCGAGCATGCGCTGCGTCGTCTGGCCGGTGCCGCCCGTACCGATCGTGAAGCCACCGTCCGCGCTCTTCACCTCACCGATCGGCGTCACCACCGCGGCTGTGCCGCAGGCGAACGCCTCGGTCAGGCGGCCGCTCGCCGCGTCGGCGCGCCACTGGTCGATGCCGTACAATTCCTCGCGCACCGCGATCCCCTGATCACGCGCGATGCGGATGATCGAATCGCGGGTGATCCCGGGCAGGATCGTGCCGGTCAGCGGCGGCGTCACGATGCTGCCGTCGTCGAACACGAAGAAGACGTTCATGCCGCCCAGTTCCTCGACCCAGCGCCGCTCGACCGCATCGAGGAAGACGACCTGGTCGCAGCCCTGGCGGATCGCCTCCGACTGTGCGGCGAGGCTGGCGGCGTAGTTGCCGCCGCACTTGGCCGCGCCGGTGCCGCCGGGCGCGGCGCGCGTATAGTCGCGGCTGACCCAGATCGACACCGCGCGCGCCCCGCCCTTCCAATAGGCGCCGACCGACGAGGCGATGACCATGTAGAGATATTCGGCGGACGGCTTGACGCCCAGGAACGCCTCGCTCGCGATCATGAAGGGCCTGAGGTACAGCGCCCCGCCCTCGATCGAGGGGATCCAGTCGCGCTCGGTCTCGACCAGCTTGCGGCAGCTTTCGAGGAACAAGTCGTCGGGCAGTTCGGGCATCGCCAGCCGCCGCGCCGAATCGCGAAAGCGACGGGCGTTGGCATCGGCGCGGAACAGTGCAATATCGCCGTCGTCGAGGCGATAGGCCTTGAGGCCTTCGAAAATCTCCTGCGCATAATGCAGCACCGCGGTCGACGGATCGACCGTCAACGGCGCGCGCGCAGTGATCTGCGCATCGTGCCAGCCCTGTTCCTCCGTATAACGGATCAGCGCCATGTGATCGGTGAAGACGCGGCCGAACCCGGGGTCGACCAGGCGCGCCGCCCGCTCGTTCGCCGCGACGGGCGCCGGATTGGGATCGAGGCGAAAAGCGGGCAGATCAGCGGACATGATGTTCTCTTCTCAGGCTTTCGGGGTTGCAGTCGCGTACGGGGGGTGGCTAAACCGGTCAACATGGCTGCCCCAGCTCTCTCCTCCGCCTCCGCCCAGTTCCTCCGCGAGTCCGAACTCCGTCGCGGTATGGAACTTCTGTATTTCGGTCACAGTCACCTCACCCGCTCCGTCGATCAGGGTCTCGCCGCGCAAGGGCTGGGCCGTGCCCACCACCGTGCGCTGTATTTCATCGCCCGCAAGCCCGACCTGACGGTCAGCGAGTTGCTGGCGCTGCTGGCGATCACCAAGCAGTCGCTCGGGCGGGTACTCAACGAACTGACCGACCGCAAGCTGGTCGAATCGCGCCCCGGCGAGCGCGACCGTCGTCAGCGGCTGCTGCGGCTCACCGCGGAGGGCGCGGCAATGGAGGCGCAGCTGTTCGAGGCGGTGCGCGCCAAGATGTCCGCCGCCTATCAATCGGCCGGGCAGGATGCCGTATCGGGCTATTGGGCGGTGCTGGAAGGGATGATCCCCGAAACGGAGCGCCCCTTCGTCGAGGCGCTGCGCGGATAGGCGACGCGGCGGGGGCTGGCGGGACGCGAAGGTCCGCCCCCCCGGCCCGCCACGCTCGGCGCTAGCAGGTTACAAGCGCGCAACCTTCGCGTTCGGGGGTTTACGCGTGCCACCGGCGCATTGCAAAGCGCCACCATGATCCTTGCCCTCCTGTTCGTCGCCGCAATCCTGGCCTTCGCGATCAGCACGGTCGCGGGCGGCGGTGCGGGGTTGATGCTCATCCCCATCCTCGCCGCGGTCCTGCCGAGCGTGCAGGTCCCCGCCGCGCTGTCGATCGGCACCGCGACGAGCGCGGTATCGCGGATCGCGCTGTTCCGCACCGCGATCCGCTGGGACATCGTGCGCTGGTTCCTGCCCGCCGCGCTCCCCGCGGCGGCGCTGGGGGCGTGGATGCTGTCACGGTTCGATCCGCTGTACGTGAAGCTGATCCTCGGCCTGTTCCTGGTCGGCAACCTGCCGCTGCTGCTGCGCCGCGGCGGTGACCCGGCGCAGGACGCGCCGCTGACCGCAGGGCCGGGCATTCTGCTCGCGCTCGGCGGCGCGGTCGGCCTGCTGTCGGGCTTCACCGGCGCCGTGGGCGTCGTGTTCAACCGTTTCTATTTCCGCCTGCGGATGAGCAAGGCGGAGATCGTCGCCACCCGCGCGATGAACGAGGTGCTGCTGCATATCGTCAAGATCGCGCTCTACGCCACGCTCGGCGTGCTAACGACGCGCAGCCTGCTGGCGGGCGGCGTGGTCGCGCTGGGCGCGGTGGCGGCGTCGTGGCTGATGGCGCGTCTGCTACACCGGATCGACGAGGGGCTGTTTCGCCGCGCGGGAACGGGCGCGATGGTCGCCGCAGGTATCGGCATGATCGCCACCGCCGCCCCGGCGGCGCTGCAGCGGCAGGGCGCCGGCATGGCGATGACCGGCACGGCCCGCGAGCGCGAGGTGCAGGCCTATTGGGGGCGGCATCGTTATGGCGTCGCATGGTCCGCGCATGGCGGCGTCGTGCTGGAAAAGCAGCTTTCGCTCGCGCATCTGAAACCGCGTTATGCGCGCGCCTTACCCCCGACGCCGGCGGGCGCCCGGATCGTCGCTATCGAGAAATTTGTGGAGATCGACCGCGAGGGGCTGGAGGTGCATTATGCCCGCGGTGCTGCACGGTGGGAGCGCGTCATCGTGACCGAGCGCGATTAACGTCTGATCCACCGACGTGGAGGCGGTGCCGGCGCCGCCCCTCGTCAGCGTGGCTGGATCAGACTCCGGAACGCGCGGCGGTCAGCCTTCGCGCGCCGCGGCGGCCATTTCGCGGTTGCGCCGCGCGGATGCGGCCAGCGTATCGGTCAGCAGCGCGACCAGCCCGTCGGGCCGATCGAGCACGTTCAGCCCGGCGCGCGTCGATCCGCCGGGGCTGGCGACGCGGTCGGCAAGCACGTGCGGCGTGTCGGTCGCTTCCGCCGCCATCATCGCGGCGCCTTGCAACGTCGCGAGTGCGAGACGGGCGGCCTGATCCGCGGGAAGGCCGAGCGCGGCGCCCGCCTGCGCCAGCGCGTCGGCAAAGCGAAAGACGAAGCCGGGGCCGCATCCCGCCAGCGCGGTGACGTCGTCGAACTGATCCGCCACCGCGATCCATTCGATATGGCCGAGCGGGCGCATCAGCGCCGCCGCGGTCGCGCGGGCCGCGTCATCCGCCTGCACGGTGTTGAGCGCGACGACCCCCTTGCCGATCGCGACGGGCAGATTGGGCATGGCGCGCACGATGTTGACCGCCCGCGGCACGACCGCGGCGATCGGATCATGCTCCACCCCGGCGAGGATCGACAGCAGCAGGCGCGGCGCATGGCCGGCGAGCGGGCCGTCGCGAAACAGGCCGAGTTGCTGCGGTTTGAAACCCAGCATGACGATGTCGAACGGCGCGCCGGCGTCGGCCGAGGGCACCGCCGTCACCACCCGCACGCCATCCGGCATCGACCGCCCGCTGGGGCTGACCACGGTTACCTGCGCCGGGTCCAGCCCGGCCGCGATCCAGCGGCGCAGCATCGCGCCGCCCATGTTGCCGCATCCGACGAGCAGCATCCGCCCCTGCGGCAGGTCGGTCACGGCCTTACGCCTCGCCCTGCGTCTCGATCAGCGCGGCGGCGAGCGCCTCGCGCGGGGTCTTGCCGCCCCACAATACGAACTGGAACACCGGATAGAAGCGCTCGCATTCCTCGATCGCCGATTCGACGAGCAATTCGGCGCCGCCCAGCGTCATCGTCCCCTCGTCCTCGCCGTCGACCATCACGGCATGGCGATAGAGGAGCACGCCCGACGACGACCACAGTTCGAAATGGCCGATCCACAATTGTTCGTTGACCAGCCCGATCGCCTCATAGACCGCGGTGCGACGGTCGTCGGTGACCTTGATGTCGGGAAACGCGAGGAATTGCAGCACGCTGTCGTCCTCGCGCCACAAGGCGCGCAGCTCGTACGTCGTCCAGCTGCCCTTGACCGTCGCGACGATCTCGTCCTCATGCCGCTCATGGTCCCAGCCGTGCGCGGCGTAATAGGCCTCCAGCATGTCGATGGGGGCGGCGGAATCCTGTTCGTGGTCGGCGTGGTCCAGCATGGCCATCACCCCTTATCGCACGAAGACGCGGCGGCGGCAAAAGCCCCGCTGCATCGCCGGTCGCCGGATCTGCGCAAAATATGTGGAAAAGTCAGGCGGCGGGCCCCGCATCGGCCGTACCGCCGGCGGCGACCTTCGCCTCCAGCGCGTCGAGCCGCGCCTTCAGCGCATCGGCCTCGTCGCGGGCGGCGATCGCCATCGCCTTTACCGCGTCGAATTCGTCGCGGCTGACGAAATCGAGCCCGCCGATCCATTCGCGCGCCCGCGCGCGGGCGTTCGATTCCGCCTCGCGCCCGACACCGGCGAGCGTCCCGGCCGCGCCGTTCACGAACTTCACGACATCATCGAACAGGCGGTTTTCGGTCTGCATGGGCTGTATCCGGTACGAAAAGAAACGATCGTCACAGCATCTGGGACGTGTGCGCCGCCGGCACAAGGGTTTCGGCGTCGGGGTTGAGCTGCCCGATCCGCCAGGTCAGCACGCCCGCGAAGCTGATCCACACCAGATACGGGACCATTAGCCACGCCGCCGCGACGCGGATGCGCGAAAAGGCGACGGTGGTGGCGATCGCCACGACCAGCATTGCGACGATGACGAGCAGCGCCGCCTCAACCCGGTGCATCCCGAAGAACAGCGGCGTCCAGATCAGGTTGAGCGCGAACTGCACGCCGAACAGGCCGATCGCGGGACCGCGGCCCTTGGCGCCGCGCGCGTGCAGGATCATCGCCAGCGCCACACCCATCAGGATGTACAGGCCCGTCCACACGATCGGGAACACCCAGCCGGGCGGATTGAGGTCCGGTTTGGCCAGCGCCATGTACCAGCCGCTGTCCGCACCGGTCGGCACCGCGCGCCCCGAGGCGAAGCCCAGCAGCAGGATCAGCGGCACGCTCACCGCCGCCCAGCGCAGGAACGACATGCGAAGTTGACCCTTGGACGCGACGACGTTCACCCGATGCTCCATCCTATGCCCGGCCGCGCGGCTCTGCCTTGCGGCGCAGCATCCGTAAAGCGTCCGTTACGGTTATCGTTCCGTTTGCGGTCCGACACGGTGCGCGGCGACCAGAAATTCCACATTGCCCTCGGGCCCCGTGATCGGGCTGGCCACGACCCCCGCGACGCGCCAGCCGCTGTCCTCCAGCCAACGCGTGACCTCCGCGCAGACGCGTGCGTGCACCGCCGGATCGCGCACGACGCCGCCCTTCCCCACCTCTTCCCGGCCCGCCTCGAACTGCGGCTTGATCAGCGCGAGCAGGCGGCCGCCGGGGCGGACGAACGACAACGGCCGTTCCAGCACCTTGGCGAGGCCGATGAAGCTCGCGTCGCACACGACGAGGTCGATCGGCTCGGGGATTTGCGCGTCGGTCAGGATGCGCGCGCTCGTCTGTTCGTGGACGACGACGCGCGGATCCTGACGCAGCTTCCACGCCAGCTGGTTGGTGCCGCTGTCGACCGCATAGACGCGGAGCCCGCCGCGGCTGAGCAGCACGTCGGTGAAGCCGCCCGTCGACGATCCGACGTCGATCGCGACCGCGCCCGTCACATCCCATTCGAACGTGTCCAGCCCGTGCGCGAGCTTGATGCCGCCGCGCGAGACCCAGGGATGGTCGCGACCGCGCACGTCGATCGCGACGTCGTCGGCGACGCTCTGCCCCGGCTTGTCGACCTTGCGGTCGCCGACGAAGACGAGGCCCGCCATGATCAGCGCCTGCGCCCGGGTGCGCGACTCGGCGAGGCCGCGATCGACGAGAAGCTGGTCCGCACGGGTCTTTGCCATGCTGCCCGATAGCGGCTTCGCCCCCCCGCTTCCACCCGGCGCTTCCACCCGGCGCGCGCCGCCCTCCACCGGGCGCAGCGCTATTGCCTATCGGAATAGTAGATATAACGTTCGGGATCGGGGGGCGTGCCGGACGGCGTCGCTCGAACGACGGCCGGATGCGCCCTTTCGCTCTGGAGGGAGATGGCAATGACTGGTTTCGCGACGTTCGAATCCGCCGGCCCGACGATCCTGACCGTGCCGGGCCTCGGCGGGTCAGGCCCCTCGCACTGGCAGACGCTTTGGGAAGAGGCGCGGCCCGACACGGTGCGCGTCGAACTCGGCATGTGGAACACGCCGCATCGCAACGCCTGGGTGACGAAGCTCGACCAGGCGATCCGCGCGGCACAGGCACCGGTGATCCTCGCGGCGCACAGCCTCGGCTGCCTCGCGGTCGCCTGGTGGGCGGAACTGAGCCCGCAGCCCTATGGCTGGCCCGTCGCAGGCGCGTTGCTCGTCGCCCCCGCCGACGTCGACCGCCCCGACGCGCCCGAGGCGTTGAAGGGCTTCGCGCCCTCGCCGCGCACCCCGTTGCCCTTCCCATCGATCCTCGTCGCCTCGCGCGACGACCCGTGGATCACGATCGACCGCGCGCACAGCCTCGCGGCGGACTGGGGCAGCCATTTCGTCGACGCGGGCGCGCAAGGGCACCTCAACGCCGCCAGCGGCATCGGCTGGTGGCACGAGGGGCAAGACATGCTGAACCGCGTCATCGCCGCGAGCAGCGACGCCCGCGGCCACGCCCGCACCCCCGGCGACGCCCGCGCCATCCTCGCGGTCAACGCCACCGACGCGGCGCAGGCGCATTATCTGGGGCGGTGACGGGTCAGCGGCGGGTGTCGAAGGCGAGCATTGACGGCGCCGCTGCGACGCCCTCCACACTGACGAAGTTGCGGAAGCGCGCCGAATTGAAACCGATCGCATAGGTGCGGCCGGCAACGGCGGTGCAGTGCATCGTGAATGTCCTGCCATCCGGCGATTGCTGCGGCTTGCCGTCGCAAGCGGGATAGTCGCCGACGTTGCTGGTCACGAACGAATAGCTGCGCGCGCGCATCGGCCGGTCGAACGTCACGCTCAGCGTATAGGGGCCGGGAGCGATCGTCGCGTCCTGCACCGGACTGGTCGACACCACATGGGGCATCGTCGGCGGGATGCGCTTGAGATACGTGACGAACGGCGTCCCCACGCCCGCCGCCTTTCCGCCGACCGAGAAAGCGGAATCGCCGAAGCCGAGATCGCGCACGCCCGACAGCGGCAGCTTTTGCAGTGCGAGCAGCGCCGGCCCCGAATCGGAACCGGGCTTCAGCCGTCCGGCGACCTCGCACAAGGTCGCTGCGCACAGGACGCGCAGGCTGTCGACGCCGGCGATCCCGCCGAACCGTTTGGCGAGCGCCGCTTCCGCGCCGGGCGCCCAGGCCGCATCCCGTGCCTCGCGCCGGACTTGCCCATGCAGCTCCGAAACCTGATCGGGATGGTCGACGGCCAGCGACCCGAGCAACGGATCAGGCATCCGCCGGTCGCCCTTGCCCGGATCGTTTTGGGAGAAAGTGCCGGTCAGGGCGAGCGCGGCGACCAGACCCGTGAGCATCGTCATGGCAAAAGCACCTTTTCGTGACAGCCCCGTCGCCCGATGCGGCGGGGCCGGCACAGGCTGTCCGGCACCGGGCGGTGGCGGCGCCACCCCGATTTGCTCGTCACGATTTTCTTGGGCGACCAGCAGGCGCGCGAGTTCGCGGCTGCTCGCGGCGCCGGTCTTGCGACGTGCCTCACGCAACCGCTCGTTCACGGCGTTGACCGATAGCGCGGTTTCGCCAGCGATGCTCTTGGCAGTGTGACCAGCGGCCAGGAGGTGCAGGATGCGGCGTTCGGCCGCGGTCAGCGCGTCGAACGTGTCCCCCTGCCCCGGCACCGCGATTTACGCCCGCGCGCCCTCGGTCACACCGGCGCTGTTGTGGCGCAGCGCCTTCAGCACCGTGTCGACGATCGCCTCCGCGTCGAGGCCGGCCTGCGCATATTGCACCTCGGGCTTGTCCTGGTCCTGAAACAGGTCGGGCAGGCGCATCGTGCGCAGGCGCAGGCCGCCGTCGATCAGCCCCTCGTCGCTCGCCAGCGTCAGCACGTGCGCGCCGAGGCCGCCGACCGCATTCTCCTCGATCGTCACCGCGACCTCGTGCGTCGTCAGCAGGCGGCGGATCAGCGCCTCGTCCAGCGGCTTGGCGAAGCGCAGGTCGGCGACGCTCGTCGACAACCCCTTCGCCTCGAGCACGTCGGCGGCGCGCAGCGCCTCCGCAAGCCGCGTGCCGAGCGACAGGATCGCGACGGTCTTGCCCTCGCGCACCAGCCGGCCCTTGCCGATCTCCAGCCGCTCCGGCACCTCCGGCAGCGCCACGCCGGTGCCGTTGCCGCGCGGGTACCGGACCGCGATCGGGCCGCTGTCATGGAGCGCGGCGGTGTGCGTCATATGCACCAGTTCGGCCTCGTCCGCCGCCGCCATCACGACGAAATTGGGCAGGGTCGCCAGATAAGTGACGTCGAAGCTACCCGCATGCGTCGCGCCGTCCGCGCCGACCAGCCCTGCGCGATCGATCGCGAAGCGCACCGGCAGGTTCTGGATCGCCACATCGTGCACGACCTGGTCGTAGGCGCGCTGCAGGAAGGTCGAATAGATCGCACAGAACGGCCGCATCCCCTGCGCCGCAAGGCCAGCGGCGAATGTGACGGCATGCTGTTCCGCGATGCCGACGTCGAAGGCACGATCGGGGAACGCCTTGGCGAAGCGGTCGACGCCCGTGCCCGACGGCATCGCCGCGGTGATCGCGACGATCGTCGGGTCGCGCTGGCCTTCCTTGACCAGCTGATCGCCGAACACGTTCTGATATTGCGGCGGCCCCGGCGGCGCCTTCGCCTGCGCGCCGGTGATGACGTCGAACTTCTGGACGCCGTGATATTTGTCCGCCGCCGCTTCGGCGGGGGCATAGCCCTTGCCCTTCTTGGTGACGACGTGGACCAGGATCGGCCCTTCCGCGGCGTCGCGAACGTTCTCGAGCACGGGGATCAGATGGTCGAGATTGTGGCCGTCGATCGGGCCGACATAATAGAAGCCCAGTTCCTCGAACAGCGTGCCGCCCATCGTCATGCCGCGCGCATATTCGTCGGTCTTGCGCGCCGCCTTGTGCAGCGGGCGCGGCAGCCGGCGGGCGAGCCGCTTCAGCACGTCGCGCACGCCCAGGAATTCGCGGCTCGACACCATGCGCGAGAGGTAGGCGGACAGGCCGCCGACCGGCGGCGCGATCGACATGTCGTTGTCGTTGAGGATGACGACCAGGCGGTTGCCCGCGGCTTCCGCGTTGTTCATCGCCTCATAGGCCATGCCGGCGGACATCGATCCGTCGCCGATCACCGCGATCGCCTTCGACGGCGAACCCGACAGCCGGTTGGCGGTCGCGAAACCGAGCGCCGCAGAGATCGACGTCGACGAATGCGCCGCGCCGAATGGATCGTATTCGCTCTCGGTCCGCTTGGTGAAGCCGGACAGGCCGCCGCCCTGGCGCAACGTACGAATGCGGTCGCGCCGTCCGGTCAGGATCTTGTGCGGATAGCATTGGTGGCCGACGTCCCAGATCAGGCGATCGGTCGGCGTGTCGAACACATAATGGATCGCGACGGTCAGTTCGACGACGCCGAGCCCGGAGCCGAGATGCCCGCCGGTGGTGCCGACCGCCGAGATCGTCTCGCTGCGCAGTTCGTCGGCGAGCTGGCGGAGTTGTTCCGGCTTCAGCTTGCGCAGGTCGGCGGGGGTCTTGACGGTGTCGAGCAACGGCGTGTCAGGAAGTTCGGACATCCGAACCGCTTACCCGTTCCGACACAAGGTGTCGATTGCCGGTCTGATTCCGGTTCCGATCCGATCCCGTTCAGTGCGTCGCGGCGGCGCAGGCCGCGCACAGGCCGCGCACCTCGACGACGGGACGAACCGTCTTGAATCCAGCGGCTTGCGCGGCGCTGCGCACACCCTGCGTCAGCGGATCGTTGTCGATATGCACGATCTGCCCGCAGGAATCGCACACCAGGAAGATGCAATCGTGCAGGCATTCCGGGTGAGCGTTGGCGACATAGGCGTTGGCGCTTTCCACCTTGCGCGCCAGGTTGGCGGCGACGAACACGTCGAGGATACGGTAAACGCTGTTGGCGGCGACGCGGCGCCCCTGCGCCTGCGACACGGCTTCGGCGAGGTCGTAGGCGGATGCCGGCTTGTCGAACGCGGCGAGCGCCGCGAACACGGCGGCGCGCATCTGCGTCCATTGTTCGCCGGCGCGTTCCATCGTCGCCTGCGCGACCTCGGTCAGTTCGTCGCCCTGCGGCTCGTGATGCGTGTGCGCGTGCGCCATATGGGGGATTTAAGGCGGGGCCGCCGCTGCGACAAGCGTCCTGCCGCAGCGGACGCGCGCGATCAGTGCGTCGCGCGCCGATTGAGGTCGTGACCGAAGGCGAGCAGGCCGACGCCGATCACCGTCCACAACGTCTCCGCCCCGCCGCCGCCCTCGTGCGGCAACGTCATCGCGCCCGCCATGATGCCCAGGCCCAGCGCGCCCATCGCGACCGGCATGATATAGCCATGCTCGATCACCCCGCGCCCCAGCGCGAGCGCGCCGAGCAGGATCGCGATGGACAGGCCCACTTCGTGAAAGATCGGGTTGAGCAACAGACCGCCCGCCGCCGACAGCATCGCGAGCAACACCGCGCTCGCCAGGCAATGCACGACGCACAGGCCCGACAGCGCGATCGCCGCGCGATCGAGTCCGGCCCAGCCGAAACCATTGAGAAGGCGAGTCGTCCGCGTCATCCGTGCCGGCTATCTAGGCGGCACAGCGACGGGTTACAACATCACATCACCTGCCGGCGGCAATTTTCCCCAACCGCTTCCCCAGCCCCTTCCGCAGCCGCGGTCGATCAAAACGATCGGCGCAATGCGCTGGCGAGGGGCACGGAAAGCGCTTATGGCCAGTGGATGCTCCAGCCCAGCGCCGCCTTCCTTTCGCGTGCCCGGCCACGCATCCTGTCGCGATGGCTCTACGCCGTCGCCGGCCTGATCGTCGCGATGGTCGTCGTCGGCGGCATCACCCGGCTGACCGAATCCGGCCTGTCGATCACGCAATGGAAGCCGATCAGCGGCATCGTCCCGCCCTTGACCCAGGCGCAGTGGCAGGCGGAGTTTGACGGCTACAAGCGCATTCCCGAATATGCCGCGTTCAACCAGGGCATGACGCTCGCCGGGTTCAAGGCGATCTTCTTCTGGGAATATGTCCATCGCCTGCTCGCGCGGGTGATCGGCCTCGCCTTTGCATTGCCGCTGATCTGGTTCGCGGTGCGGCGGCGCGTGCCCGCAGGCTATGGCTGGCGGCTGACCGCAATCCTCGCGCTCGGCGGGTTGCAGGGCGCGATCGGCTGGTGGATGGTCGCCAGCGGCCTGTCGGTGCGCACCGACGTCAGCCACGTGCGCCTCGCCGTCCACCTGCTGACCGCGCTAACCATCCTGGCGGGCATCGTCTGGACCGCGCTCGATCTCGCCGCGCTTGATCGCGATCCGCTGGGGCGGCCATCGCGGATGACGCGCGTCGGCGGCATCGCGCTGGCGATGCTGTTTGTGCAGATCTGCTGGGGCGCGTTCACCGCGGGGCTGGACGCCGGCTATGCCTTTTCCAGCTGGCCGCTGATGGGCGACAGCCTGTTTCCCGCGGGCGTGCCGATGCTCGCGCCCGGCTGGCGCAACGCGGTGGACAATCCCGTCGTCGTCCAGTTCATCCATCGCTGGTGGGCCTTCGCCGCCGCCGCCGCGCTCGTCTGGCTCGCGGTCCGCGCGACGCGGGCGGGGTCGCGGGCGGGCTTCGTCGTCGTCGCGCTGGTCACGCTGCAGATCCTGCTCGGCATCGCGACGCTGGCGAGCGGCGTCGAGATCGTCGTCGCGGTCGCGCACCAGGCGAATGCCGCACTGCTGCTGATCGCCGCCGTCGCCGCCGCGCATGCGGTCGGCCGGCACCACGCCCGACCGGCGATGTGACGAGCGGCTGACCTGCTGCGTCCTGTCGGGCATGCGCCGACGGCGAGCGGTGGTATCATTTTACCCGTCGCGAAACCCGCACTTTGCTTGACTTTGCCACCCCCTTCCAGCATTAGCCCGCTCGTTCGCGCCGCCTGTCAAGGGCGGCGCGCTTCGTTTCGAACCGGAAAGGTCCCGCCATGAAGGCGCTCATGAAGACCACCAAGGCGGCCAAGCCGCACGAGGTGGAGAAGAAGTGGCATATCGTCGACGCCACCGACCTCGTGGTCGGCCGCGCCGCGACGATCATCGCCAACGTGCTGCGCGGCAAGCACAAGCCGAGCTTCACCCCCCACGTCGATTGCGGTGACAACGTCATCGTCATCAACGCCGACAAGGTCCGCTTCACCGGCAACAAGGCCGGGAAGAAGATCTATTACAAGCACACCGGTTACGCCGGCGGCATCAAGGGCGTCACCGCCGCGAAGGTGCTGGAAGGCCGCTTCCCCGAGCGCGTGCTGGAAAAGGCCGTCGAGCGCATGATCCCGCGCGGGCCGCTCGGCCGCCAGCAGATGCGCAACCTGCGCATCTTCGCAGGCTCCGAGCATCCGCACGACGCGCAGAACCCCGAGGTCCTCGACATCGCGGGCATGAACCGCAAGAACAAGGTGGGCGCATAATGTCCGACAACCGCCAGTCCCTTTCCGATCTGGGCGCCGCGCTCAACCAGCAGCGCGAAGCCGCCGTCGCGGATTCCGACGGTCGCGCTGACGCCTATATGGCCGGCGAGCTGAACGAGCCGGTGCAGACCGCACCGCTGCGTGCGCAGGAACTCGACAAGTTCGGCCGCGCCTATGCCACCGGCCGCCGCAAGGACGCGGTCGCCCGCGTCTGGCTGAAGCCCGGCACCGGCAAGATCACGATCAACGGTCGCGATCAGGAAGTCTATTTCGCGCGTCCGACGCTGCGCCTCGTCATCAACCAGGTGTTCGGCATCACCGAGCGCGAAGGCCAGTATGACGTGGTCTGCACCGTCAAGGGCGGCGGCCTTTCGGGCCAGGCCGGCGCGGTCAAGCACGGCATCAGCCAGGCGCTGACCAAGTACGAGCCGGTGCTGCGTACGCCCGTCAAGCGTGCCGGCTTCCTGACCCGCGACAGCCGCGCGGTCGAGCGTAAGAAGTACGGCCGCGCCAAGGCGCGTCGCAGCTTCCAGTTCTCGAAGCGCTGATGCGGCTCGGGATGGCGATACGCCATCCCAGGACTCGCACAGCGCCGGCACTGGCAGGAGCTTGGCATTTACAAAAGGGGCGGTCCGGCAACGGGCCGCCCTTTTCGTTTGGTCATCGCCGCGACGCGCGTGCGGCAGAACGAAGACATCCTCATGTCGAACCCCCTGTGGATTCCCGTCACGATCGCCGCCGCGACGTTTCAGGTCGGGCGCAACGCGCTGCAACGCGGCGTCATGTCCGCCTCCGGCCCATGGGGCGCGACGCTGGTACGGTTCCTGTTCGGCCTGCCCTTCTCGCTCGTCTTCGTCGCGATCGGCGCGCGCCTGACGCCGGGGGCGGCGCTGCGCTGGACCGATGCGTTCTGGCTGTCCGCCGGGGTCGGCGCGGCGGCGCAGGTGCTGGCGACCGCGGCGCTGCTCGACGCGATGCGCCGGTCGGGCTTTGCGATCGGCACCGCGCTGCAACAAAGCTCGCTGCCGCTCGCCGCCGTGGTCGGCCTCGTCCTCTATCACGACCGGATCGGCGCAACCGCGTGGGTCGGCGTGATCGTCACCACCGCCGGGCTCGTCGCCCTGTCGTGGCCGCCGCCGGAACAGCGACGCGCCTCGCTGGTCGGCGCGGCGATGGGACTGACGTCGGGCCTGTTCTTCGGCTTCTCGCTCAACGCCTTCCGCCACGCGACGCTCGCGCTCGACGCCGCGCATCCGGTCTTCGCGGCGCTGGTCTGCGTCGCGGTCGTGCAGGCGATGCAGACGGCCGGGCTCACGCTGTTCCTGCTCGCGCGCGACCGCGCCGCGCTGGTCGAGGTCGCGCGCCACTGGCGTCCGTCGCTCGGCG
Source organism: Sphingomonas sp. FARSPH (assembly GCF_003355005.1). Taxonomy (NCBI): domain Bacteria; kingdom Pseudomonadati; phylum Pseudomonadota; class Alphaproteobacteria; order Sphingomonadales; family Sphingomonadaceae; genus Sphingomonas; species Sphingomonas sp. FARSPH. The sequence continues at coordinate 88,254 of NZ_CP029985.1, forward strand.
CGGGGCTGTGCGGTGCCTGCGCCTCAGCCGGCTGGTTCGTCGCGCTGGCGCTGTCGCCCGCCGCCCCGGTGCGCGCGCTCGGCATCGTCGAGGCGCCGATCGCCGCGCTCGCCGGCCACCGCCTGTTCCGCGAGCGGCTGTCGCTCCGCCAGATAGTCGCCGGCGCTGCGATCGTCGGCGGCGTGCTGCTGACAACGCTGTTCTAGACGCGCACGATCCGCGTCGCCAATCGCGCCGCCTCGTCGGGGTCGTGCGTCACCATCAGGATCGGCAGGCCGACATCGTCGCGCACGCGGTCTATCGCGGCCATGATCTCCTCGCGCCGCGGCCGGTCGAGCGACGACAAGGGCTCGTCGAGCAACAGGAACGCAGGGTCGCTGAGCAGCGCGCGGCCGATCGCGACGCGGCGCGCCTCGCCCCCCGACAGCGTCCGCGGCCACCGGTCGAGCAGGGGGCCGATGCCGAGCATCGCCGTCACGCCCTCCAGGGCCGCGCCCTCGCCGGCCCCGTAGAGCAGGTTCGCGCGCACGCGCTTGTGCGGAAACAGTCGCGGCTCCTGAAAGACATAGCCCGCGCGCCGCGCCTCGGGCGGCAGGTCGGTGCCCGCCGCAGCATCGAACAGCACGCGGCCGCCCACCACGATCCGCCCGCGATCCGGCCGGAGCAGCCCCGCGACCATGTTGAGCACGCTCGTCTTGCCGACGCCCGACGGGCCGAACAGCACGGTCAGGCCCTCTCCCACCGCGCAGCTCAGCGCCACCTCCGCCTCGCCCAGCCGGCGCGCGACGTCGATCTCAAAGGACATGCAGGCCCCGCCGCACGCGCCGCGCGAGCAATTCGGACACCACCAGCGCGACCAGGCTGAGAGCCACCGCGATTCCCGACAATCGCCACACCATCGCATCCGCGCCGGGCCGCTGCAGCGCCGAATAGATGGCAAGCGGCAGCGTCTGCGTCTGTCCCGGCACGTTCGACACGAAGGTAATTGTCGCGCCGAACTCGCCGATCGAGCGCGCGAAGCCGAGCACCGCGCCCGCGAGCACGCCGGGCAGGCTGAGCGGCAGCGTGATCGTCCAGAATACGCGCCCTGGCGTCGCGCCCAGCGTCCGCGCCGCGCTTTCCAGTCGCCGGTCGACCGCCTCGATCGACAGGCGCATCGCGCGCACCATCAGCGGCAGCGCCATCACCGCCGCCGCGATCGCCGCGCCCGTCCAGCGGAACAGCACGCTCGCCCCGAACACGCGCAGCAACGGCGCGCCGAGCGGACCCGCCGGGGCGAACGCGAGCAGCAGCGCCCAGCCCGTCACGACCGGCGGCACGACCAGCGGCAGGTGCACCGCCGCGTCGAGCAGCAACTTGCCCGGAAACCGCCCGCGCGCGAGCAGCCATGCCAGCCCGAACGCGATGGGCAGCGTCGCCAGAATCGCGACGCCGCCGACCTTGAGCGACAGCGCGACGATCGCCCATTCCTCCGCGGTCAGCATCGCGCCGCCCGTCCGATCCAAACGCTGCCGCCGGCCACTTTCACTTCGGGTCGGTGAAGCCGTAATGGCGGAAGATCGCGCGGCCCTCGCTGCCGATCAGGAAGCGGCGAAAACCCTCCGCCTCCGCATGACCCGACGCCTTCAGCCGCGCGAGCGGATAGGTGATCGGCGGATAGCTCGACGCGGGCAGCACGCCCGCGATCCGCACCGCGGGCGACGCCATCGCGTCCGTCGCATAGACGATGCCGAGCGGCGCCGCGCCATGCTCGACCAGCGCGAGCGCCGCGCGCACGCTGTCGCCGCGTACCACCCTGGCCGCCACCTTGTCCCAGACGCCGAGCCTGCGCAGCGCCGCCTCGCCATAGCGTCCCGCCGGCACGGGCGCATCCGCCATCGCAAGCGGCCCCGCCGTCAGCACCCGCGCCAGCGCCGCGCCGCCGCGCGGGATACGGGTTGTCGTCCCCTTCGCCGCGACGATGACCAGCCGGTTGCCGAGGAACGTCGCGCGGCTCGCCGGCACGATCAGGCCCTTTGCCGCCAGCGTATCCATCCACTCCTGGTCGGCGGACACGAACAGGTCCGCGCTCCCGCCCGCCTCGATCTGCCGTGCGAGCGCGGAAGAGGCGGCAAAGGAGACGACCGGTTTCGCATGGCCTTTGCGTGCCCAGGCATCGGCGGCGGCGGTCATCGATTCCTGCAGGCTGGCGGCAGCAAGCACGAGCGGCCCGCGCTGCTGCGCATCGGCCGCGCCCGTGCTCATCGCCAGCAACACGGCCCCGAGCAGCATGATCCGGCGGGTGATGGTGGGCATCCGTCGTTCTCCTCAGCGCGCCGCGTCAACGACGTAGCGCTTGCCCGTCCAGCGCGCGGTCTGCGCCGCGCCGGGCCCGAAGCGCAGCGTACCGCCCTCCCCCTGCGCCAGATCGTATCCGGCGGGGTCGGCGATCGGTGCCGCGACGACCGCGGCATGATCGGGATCGTCCCCCCGGCGGACGACCAGGCGATAGCCCTGCCCCGGCGCAAAACCCTCCAGCGACGCAACGTCGGGCAGGCGGTCGCCGTCGAATTCGCCCTCCAGCACCAGTACCGGTTCGGCGACGCCATCGTCATGGATCGGCAGCCGCCCGGCGTCGCTGACCCGGTCCGCCCATTCGGCGACGGCGCGGCGATAGCGGACGAGCGGGTCGCCGCCGTACAGCGACAACGACAGCCGCCGCGCGCAGCCCGGCCGCTGCCGCTCGACCGCGCAGGCGCCGTGAACGATGCCGACGCCCACCACCTTGCCGTCCGCGACGACCACCGCGCCCTTCTCGCCGCAGGCATCCTGTCGACACGCGGTGAACAGCCAGCCGCCCGCGATCTGCCGCGGTTTGTCCCCCGGCCCGCCCAGCACGGTCAGCGCCTGGTCCGCGACGGGGGGCAGGCCATCGCGCAGCAGGTTGGCGCGCTGGCCCGCGGTCACCGCGCGGATCCCCTCCACCACGCCGGGCTGGACGAGCAGCTCGGCGGTGGTGGCGCACCCCTCCGGTTGCGACAGGCCGCACGGGGCCGTGACGGCGGCGGCAAGGGCGAGGAGGAGCATGCGTCGAACCTTTTCTGGCGGCTGATTTGGCGACTGGGCGGGGGACGTAACGCGCCGGTCAGCGCGGCGGCTGCGTCGCCTCGCCCGCGGGCCGGTTTTTGACGGTCCGGTCGAGGAAATCGAGGATCGTCGTCCACAGATGCTCGCTGATCCCCGGCCCGCCGACGCGGTGCGTTTGGCCGGGATAGAACATCATTTCGAACGGCGTGTCGCTGCCCTGCATCTTTGCCGCGAACTTGGTCGAATTGTCGAGGAAGACGTTGTCGTCCGCCATGCCGTGGATCAGCAGCAATGGCTGCGCGATCTTCGGCGCGTCCTCGACCGCGGCCGATGCGGCATACCCTTTGGGGTCCGTCGCGGGATCGCCCATGTAGCGCTCGGTGTAGTGCGTATCGTACAGCTGCCAGTCGGTGACCGGCGCACCCGCGACCGCCGCCGCATAGACGCCCGGCGTCTTCTCCAGCATCTTCAGCGACATATACCCGCCGTACGACCAGCCATAGGTTGCGATCCTGGCGGGATCGACGAACGGCAGCGTCTTCAGATAGTCCGCGCCCGCCTTCTGGTCGTCGACCTCGACGCTGCCCATCGCGTGATAGATCTGGTTCTCGAACGCCCGCCCGCGGTTGGGGGAGCCGCGATTGTCGATTTGGAAGAAGATATAGCCGCGCTCGACCAGATATTGCGGCAACGCGCCCTGCCAGCCCCGCGTCACCGTCTGGCTGCCCGGTCCGCCGTAATGCTGGAAGAAGACGGGGTAACGCTTGCCCCGCTCCAGCGGCGGCGTGATCATCTCCCAATGCAGCACCGATCCGTCGGCCGCGCGGATCGTGCCGAACTGCGTCGGCCTGTGCTGCGCCAGGTACGGGTAATAGGGATGGCCCGGCACCACCGCATTCTCGTTGATCCACGCCAGCCGCTTGCCGGTCGGGTCGGCCATATAGACCTGCGACGGCTGCGTTGGGCTGGAGCGCTGGATGATGAAGCGGCTGGCGGCGGCGTCCATCGTCGCCGCGTTCGTCCAGCCGCGCTCGGTCAGGCGCGTGATCGTCTCCGGCCGCGCGATGTCCACGCTATAGAGCTGCTGCTCCAGCACGTCGTCCTTGTTGGCGATGAAGTACAGCCGGCCCTTGGTCTCGTCGACGCCGACCAGCGCGGTGACCACCCACGGCCCCTTGGTCAGCTGCGTCCAGCGGCCGCCCGGCTGCCAGCGATAGAGGTGGCCATAGCCGTCCCGCTCCGACCGCCAGATCATGCTGCCGTCGGCGAGCGGGCGATAGGCGTCGGTAAGGTTGACCCAGCTCTTCTCCGGCGAACGCTCGGTGAACAGCACGCGCGCCTGCCCCGTCGCGGGGTCGACGCCCAGCATGTCGAGCGTCTTCTGGTCGCGGCTCTGCCGCTGAACCAGCAACGTCTTGCCGTCGGGCGTCCAGTCGACGCGGGCGAGGTAGATGTCGGGGTTCGGGCCCAGATCGACCTTGACCTGCCCCGTGCCGTCGGGGCGCATGACGTACAGGTCGACGCGCGCATTGGGCGTGCCCGCCGCGGGATAGCGTTGCTGATAGACGCTGGTGCCGGTCGCGCCGATCGACGCGCGCGTTGCGACATGGACGGGCGCGTCGTCGAACCGCTCGACCGCGACGAAACGCTCGTCGGGGCTCCACCAATAGCCGGTACGCCGGTCCATCTCTTCCTGCGCGACGAATTCCGCCTCGCCGAAATGCACCGTGCCGCCGCCGCCCGTGGTGATCGCGCGCGCGCCGCCGCCGGCAAGCGGCTGCACCCACAGATTCTGGTCGCGCACGAAGCTGACGAAGCCGCCGCGCGGCGACACGACCGGGTTGAGCGCGCCGCCCGGCGTGTCGGTCAGCTTGCGCACGCTGCCGTCCAGCCCGGCGAGGTAGAGGTCGCCGTCCAGCGGCACCAGGATCGATTTGCCGTCCGGCGCGAAGTCATAGGCGACGATGCCCTTCGACCCGCCGATCCGCTCACGCTCGCGCTGCATCTTCTCCGCTTCGGACAGCTCGGCGCCGCTGCCGACCTTCTTGCTGTCGACCAGCATCCGCTCCGCACCCGTGCGCGTGTCGCGCGCCCACAGGTCGCTGCGCTCCTTCTCGTCGGCACGGGCGCGCAGGAAGGTCAGCAGGCCGCCGTCGGGCGACAGGCGCAAGGCGCGCGGCGGCGTGCCCGACAGATCGGGGCTGCCGAACACGCGCTTCAGCGTCAGCGTCAGCGGCGCGGTCGCGGGTGCGGGTGCGGGCGCGGGCGCGGTAGCCTGCGCCCCTGCGTCAGCCGTCATCGCGGCCTGCCCCGCCGTTGCCAGCGCCATTCCCAATAGCCATGCGCGCATCCCGCCTCTCCATCCAAGTCGTGCCGGCGTTCATACGCCACGGTTCGCCGCCGTAAAGCACGCGTTTCGACACGGTTACCGTCGCATCAACCGTGTCTTTACGCGGTTCGGTATAGATCGATGTCCAGACAGGGCGCGTCGCGACGGCCTGTACGGACAGCGCGGCGTGTATTCTGCTCGTATTGGTCGGGGAAGTATGTTGGACACGGCTCGGACGGCATGGCACGCCAGTGCCTGGGACATGGTGGCGACGTTCGGCGCCACCGACGGCAGCGCCGCGCATCCCCATGTCACGCACCTGCTCGGCGCGGGCGTGCCCCCGCGCGACCTGTCGGATGCGATCCACGCCTTGTGCGCGACTCACGGCCACCACCCCGGCCTCGCGGCGGAAGCGCGCCTGCACGGCGTGCAACCCGATGCCGCCGACTGGCTGGATGCGATCGCCGACGCCTTCGTCGCGGAACGCGGCTATATCGCCCGCCTGGCCGCCGCGGCCGGGCCGCTCCCCTCCACCCCCGGCCAGGCCGAAAGCGAGGCGGCGCTGCTCACCAGCACGCATGCGCTCGAGATGCTGGCGCGGTCGGAACGGCGCGGCTGTGCGACCGGCGCAGTCGCCGCGCTCGTTCACGACTGGACGACGATCCGCCGCATCCTCGACCATGGCGCGACGCGCTTCGGCATCGAGGTGCAGCCGCCTGCCTTTCCGCCCGCAGCGCACACCGCGGAATCCGTCGCGATGCTCGGTGCGACCGCCGCGACCGAACGCGCGGTGGGCTTCGGCGCGCAACAGCTCTTCGCGCAGCATCGCGCGCTGTGGGACCTGCTGGAAGCGCGCGCCAGCGCCCGCGAAGGCTGATCGCGCCGGCATCGCGCTTGCGCGATCCGCCCCGATCCGCCTATCGCCATACCCGTTCTTCCAACGGGATATCACGCCATGCAGCGTTTCGAGGGCACGCAAAGCTACGTCGCGACCGACGACCTGAAGGTCGCGGTCAACGCCGCGGTCACCTTGCGCCGGCCGCTGCTGGTCAAGGGGGAACCCGGCACCGGCAAGACCGTGCTCGCGTACGAGATCGCCAAGGCGGTCGGTGCGCCGCTGATCGAATGGACGATAAAATCGACGACCAAGGCGCATCAGGGCCTGTACGAATATGACGCGGTGGCGCGTTTGCGCGACGGCCAGCTCGGCGACCCGCGCGTCCACGACATCGCCAATTATATCCGCCGCGGCAAATTGTGGGACGCCTTCACCCGGCCGAGCCCGCCCGTGCTGCTGATCGACGAGATCGACAAGGCTGACATCGAATTTCCCAACGACCTGCTCCACGAAATCGATCGGATGGAATTCCACGTCTACGAAACGGGCGAGACGGTGCGCGCCACCGAACGACCGATCGTCGTCATCACGTCGAACAACGAAAAGGAACTGCCGGACGCCTTCCTGCGCCGCTGCTTCTTCCATTACATCCGCTTTCCCGATCGCGACACGATGCAGGCGATCATCGACGTCCACTTCCCCGGCATCCAGAAACTGCTCGTCACCCGCGCGCTCGACCTGTTCTATGAGGTGCGCGAGGTGCCTGGTCTCAAGAAGAAGCCCTCGACCAGCGAATTGCTCGATTGGCTGAAGCTGCTGCTGCACGAGGACATGCCGCTCGAGGTGCTGCAGAACCGCGATCCGACCAAGGCGATCCCACCGCTGCACGGCGCCTTGCTCAAGAACGAGGCGGACGTGATGCTGTTCGAACGTCTCGCCTTCATGGCCAAGCGCCAGGGCCGCTGATCCCCGCCAACGCGATCGGTCGTGGCGATAGCGCACGGCCGAGACGCTCCTCACTGCCCCTTCCCCGGCCATCCGAACACCCCGACTTCGTTACGCTTTCGAAATGCCTCGCCTCCACAACGGCTCACCGCGGCGACCGCCTTTCACCCCTCGTTAACCATAAAATCAAACCGTGCGGTCACCTCCGCCGCGATAAGCCTTTGTGCATGCGGGGCGTATTTCCCAGATGCGGCATGTATGCCGCTGCATTGCTCGCGGTGGCGGCGCAGGTCGCCCCGGCCGCGGCGAGCAGCCTGCTCGACTATGTCGGCCAGTGCGTCCCCTTCGCCCGCGCCGCCTCCGGTATCCAGATCTACGGCGATGCCTGGACATGGTGGGACCAGGCGCAGGGGCGCTACGTCCGCGGCCACGATCCGAAGGTCGGCTCGGTCATCGTGTTCGCGCGCACCGGCCGCCTGCCGCTCGGCCATGTCGCCGTCGTCAGCCGCGTCGTCGAACGCCGCGTGCTGATGCTCACCCACGCCAACTGGTCCCGCCAGAACGGCGAGCGCGGCCATGCCGAACAGGACGTGACGCTTTACGACGTATCGCGCGACAACGACTGGAGCGAGGTCAAGGTCTGGTTCCGCGACAGCGACGGGCTGGGCAGCAGCGTCTATCCGGTCAAGGGCTTCATCTACGGCGCCGGCCGCCCCGCCGCCGAACTGTCGTCGCGCAACCCCGATTACGTCGGCGCGCTGATCGACGCCTACGTGCCCGAAGCGGGGCGGCGGTAACCCCCTCCCCACAACCCGCTTCCCCCACCCTTCCGCCTGTGCCACGCTGCGGCAACACTTCGTCACAGGAACCGCCATGCGCCGCGCGATCTCCATCTCCCTCCTCGCCCTCGCCACCGCCGGCAGCGGCCATGCGCAACAGCTCGGCTCCGATATCCCAAAGAGCTTCAAGGCGGTCGAAGCCAGCTTCGACTACGACCGGCGCAGCGTCGACATCCCGATGCGCGACGGGGTCAAGCTGCACGCCGTCATCATCCAGCTGAAGGGGCTGAAGGACGCGCCGATCGTCCTGCAGCGCACGCCCTATGGCGCGGAAAGCACGACCGAGCGCGAGGCGAGCGCGCATGGCGACATGATGGTGCGCGCCTCCGACGCGGCGATGCTGAAGGCCGGCTACATTCGCGTCTACGAGGACGTGCGCGGCAAATACGGGTCGGAGGGCGACTACGTCAACGAACGCCCGCTGATCGGCCCGCTCAACGGCACCAAGGTCGATCATTCGACCGACGCCTATGACACGATCGACTGGTTGGTGAAGAACCTGCCCAACACCAATGGCCGCGTCGGCATTATCGGCACCAGTTACGACGGGATGATGGCGGCGATGGCGCTGGTGAAACCGCATCCGGCGCTAAAGGCGTCGGTGCCGATGAACCCGGTCATCAACACGTGGATGAACGACGACGATTTCCACGGTGGCGCGTTCCGCCTGATCGGCTTCGATTATTATTACGGGCAGGACGCGGCGAAGGGCAATGCCGGCGACCTGTGGCGCGACGCCTATGACGATTACGACGGCTTCCTGCGGGCCGGTTCGGCGGGCGATTTCGCACGCGCGCACGGCCTTCAGCAACTGCCGTGGATCGCCCGGATGATGGCGCATCCCGCCTACGACGCCTTCTGGCAGGCGCAGGCGCTCGAAGACATTCTCCCCAAACAGCCGCAGACGGTGCCGACCCTGTGGGTCGCCTCGCAATGGGACCAGGAGGATATCTACGGCGCGATCGCCGCCTATCGCGCCGTCAGCAAGGTCGATCCCCGCCACGTCAACCATCTCGTCCTCGGTCCATGGGCGCATGGCGGCGCGAACGGCGACGGATCGACCCTCGGCGCGATCAAATTCGATGCCGACACGGCTCTGTGGTTCCGGCGCGAGGTGCTGATGCCCTTCCTCGACGCGCACCTGAAGACCGGCGGCGCGCCCGACCGGCTGGCGCCCGTCACCGCCTTCCAGACCGGCAGCAACCGCTGGCAGACGCTGCCCGCCTGGCCGCTCGCGTGCGAACGGGGCTGCGCGAGACCGATGCAGCGTCTCTATTTCGGCGGCGACGGCGCGCTCGACTGGAGCAATGCGGCCGCGGCTGGCAGCGACAGCTACGTCTCCGATCCCGCCAAGCCGATCCCTTATCGCCTGCGCCCGATCCGTCCGACCTATGCGACCGGATCGACGTGGCGCCAGTGGCTCGTCGACGACCAGCGCCCTTTCTCCGACCGCACCGACGTGCTCGTCTACCAGACGCCCGTGCTGACCAAGCCGGTCGCGATCTCGGGCGCGGCTGCGGTCGATCTCGTCGCCGCGACGACGGGGACGGACGGCGATTTCGTCGCCAAGCTGATCGACGTCTATCCGGCCGAATATACCGAAAAGCCCGAAATGGGCGGTTATCAGCTGCCCGTCGCGATGGACATCCTGCGCGGCCGCTTTCGCGAGGGGTTCAGCGAGGCGAAGCCGATCGCCGCGAACACGCCGCTGACCTACCGCATCGTCCTGCCGCACGCGAACCACGTCTTCCTGCCGGGCCACCGCATCATGGTGCAGGTCCAGTCGAGCTGGTTCCCGCTCTACGATCGCAACCCGCAGACGTTCGTGCCGACGATCATGGAGGCGAAGCCCGGCGACTATCAAAAGGCGACGATCACCGTCGGTCATGGCGGCACGCAGGGCAGCTTCGTCGAACTGCCCGTGGTGGAGGCAAAATAGCCGCAGGCGGCCGGATGGCGCCCCCCGGCCGCCGCCATCATCCGGCCCGACGACATATCGTTCCCGGTCTTGATCACATCGTCACCCCGGACTTGATCCGGGGTCCCGCTTTTTGCCAAGGCCGATGAAAGAAGCGGGACCCCGGCTCTCCGGCCGGGGTGACGATATAAGACGTTTGATATCAATGGTTTAACTCAATCACTCCTCGAACTGACGACCCGCAATACGCACTGTCCCACACCGCGGCGGACTGATACACTACCGCCATGCGCCATACCCGACACTCGAAGGCGTCCCGTCGCACAGGGCGAAACACTGCGACCTTTGCGACCTTCCGCGCGCCAACCCCTTGCGACAGCGTCATTTCATGTTTCTGAACTTCCTCGACGAACTCCGTACCGCGGGCATCACCGCCAGCCTCAAGGAACATCTTCTCCTGCTCGAGGCGCTCGATGCCGAGGTGATCGACCGCTCGCCGGAGGATTTCTACTATCTCGCCCGCGCCACCTATGTGAAGGACGAGGGCCTGCTCGACCGCTTCGACCAGGTCTTCGCCAAGGTCTTCCGCGGGATCGCCACCAATTATGGCACCGCTCCAGCCGATATTCCCGCCGACTGGCTGAAGGCGGTCGCGCAGAAATATCTGACGCCCGAAGAGATGGCGAAGATCACGTCGCTCGGCTCGTGGGACGAGATCATGGACACGCTCAAGCAGCGGCTGGCGGAACAGGAAGGGCGGCACCAGGGCGGCAACAAATGGATCGGCACCGGCGGTACCAGCCCGTTCGGCAACGGCGGCTACAATCCGGAAGGCGTGCGGATCGGCGGCGAGAGCACGCACAAACGCGCGCTCAAGGTATGGGAACAGCGCGACTTCAGGAACCTCGACAACACCCGCGAACTCGGCACCCGAAACATCAAGGTCGCGCTGCGACGCCTGCGCCGCTTCGCGCGGGAAGGCGCGGCGGACGAGCTCGACATCGACGGCACGATCGACGGCACCGCGCGACAGGGCTGGCTCGACGTGCGGATGCGGCCCGAACGGCGCAATGCCGTGAAGGTGCTGCTGTTCCTCGACGTCGGCGGCTCGATGGACCCGTGGGTGAAGCTGTGCGAGGAATTGTTCAGCGCCGCGACCAGCGAGTTCAAGAACCTCGAATTCTTCTATTTCCACAATTGCCCGTACGAAGGCGTGTGGAAGGACAATCGCCGCCGCTTCCAGGAACGCACGCCGACCGCCGACGTGCTGCACAAATACGGTCACGACTATAAGCTGATCTTCGTCGGCGACGCATCGATGAGCCCGTATGAGATCACCTATCCCGGCGGATCGGTCGAACATTTCAACGAGGAGGCGGGCGCGGCGTGGATGCAGCGGCTGACCAATACCTATCCCGCCGCAGTGTGGCTCAACCCGATCCCGGAGGCGCAATGGGGCTATACCCAGTCGATCCAGATCCTGCGCCAGCTGATGACCGACCGCATGTACCCGCTGACCCTCGCCGGCCTAGACGCGGCGATGCGCGAGCTGACGCGCAAGCGATAGCCCAGCCGTTCGGGATGTGATAGCATCTCTGGAAATTGGGAGATGTGCGATGTCGATGGTCTTCACCCTCACCCTGCTCGCCGCTGTCGCCCAGACGGGCCAGCCCGCCAAGCCGGTGGAGAATAAACGCTGCGCCAAACCCGGCGTCGAGATGACCCGCATCGACACACCGCGCGCGACGCCCCGCAAGCTCGGCGAGATGCCGCCGGCCAAGCCCTTCTACACCGTCGTCCGCGAGATCGACGGCTGCCCGCAAAACGTCTCGGTGCCGGTCGCGCGCGCGCACCGATAGCGTCCCGTCTCGATCAACCCGGTGCACCCTTCAACCCCGGCAAAAGCCGGGGCACAGATCGGGGTCCAGGCCGGCCCCCGGCCCTCGCCGGGGAGGCAATGAGATTCGGCGAGGCCCGCGACGCTCCCCACCTATGGCTGACTGACCACGCCCCCAGCCAACGCCGTTGGCACGCCCGTCGTGCCCGGAAAGCTGATCGGCAGATCCTTTAACCGCCGCACCGCCATATAGGCAAAGCCCTCCGCCTCCATCGCATCGCCGTTCCAGCCGAGCGTATCGCTCGGCTCGGGCGTCAAACCGGTGTGCGCCGCGATCATGGCGAGCAGGGTCGGATTGTGCCGCCCGCCACCCGCGACGATCAGCCGCCGCGGCCGCTCTGGCAGCTGGACCAAAGCCTCGACCACCGTCGCGGCGGTGAAGGCGGTCAGCGTCGCCGCGCCGTCGGCCGTCGACAGGCCGCGGGCGGGCTGAATGGTGAAATCATTGCGGTCGAGCGACTTGGGCGCGGGCGCGTCGAAATAGGGATGGTCGAGCATCGCGGTCAGCACCGTCTCGTCGACGCGCCCCGCTGCAGCCAGCGCACCGTCCGCATCGAATCGCGCGCCGCTCTCCGCCTCCACCCAGCTGTCGATCAGGCCGTTCGCCGGCCCCGTGTCGAATGCGACCAGCGCTCCGTCTCGCCCGACGAAGGTGATGTTCCCCACCCCGCCCAGGTTGAGCACCGCGACGGGCTTCTCCAACCCGGCGACCAGCGCGGCGTGATAGACCGGCAGCAACGGCGCGCCCTGCCCACCCGCCGCGACGTCCGCGCTGCGCAGGTCGCTCACCACTGCGATCCCCGTCGCACGCGCCAGCACCGCGCCATCACCGATCTGCCACGTCCAGCCGCGATCGGGCCGATGCGCCACCGTCTGCCCGTGATAGCCGATGACATCGACCGCCGATGCCTCGATGCCCGCGTCGCGCAGCAGCTTGTGCACCGCCATGGCATGCGCGCGGTCGATCAACTCGCCCGCGGCGACGAGGTCGGGGCTGGCGCGCGGCCGGTCGAAGGTCAGCGCCAGCGCGGTCGCCGCCGCCAGCTGCGCGCGCGCCGCATCGGAATACGGCTCGCCGCGAAAGCCGATGGCGCGCACCTCGGCCTCGCCGTCGGTCTCGATCAACGCCGCATCGATCCCGTCCAGCGACGTTCCCGACATCAATCCGATCGCCAGCATGCCGCCTGTCCTCCCCACCCCGCTTGCCTGGCCCCGCTTGCCTGGCCCCGCTTGCCTGGCCCCGCTTGCCCGGCGACGCGCGGCGTGTCGACCACCCGCGCGCCATGCCGTGTGCGATCAGCGGCGCGCGATGACCAGTTCGCCCGCCTTGGCCCTGTCGGGTAGGTCGAAGCGGATCGTGCCGGTCGCGGTATCCAGCTGGGCGGCAGAGACACCGAGGCCGCTGACCGTCGCTGCCCCCTGCCAGCCGTGGACGACGATCGCGATCCGCGACCACCACGGCCTGAACCGCCCCTGCCGCGCGTCGAAGGCGATGCGCAGCCCCGCGGGCGTGATCGTACAGCGCACCTGTTGGCGCAGATACACCCCCTTGCGAAACGCCATCGAATGGCCGTCGTCGGCGTAGAGATCGCCGCGGCAATCCTCGCCCGGATAGACGTCGAGCTGCAACGCCCCCTTCGGCGTCTCGCCGGTATTCTGGACCAGCGGCTGGCGCGGCAGGATCGTGCCCGCCCGCACGAACACCGGCAGATGATCGAGCCGTGGCGTCTCGGTGACACGGTCGCCCCGCGCCATCGCCTCGCCCGTCGCCTGGCTGGCGGACTGGATCTGCCCGCCGTCCTGCTTTTCCGGCGTGCCGGCGCGCTGCCCGGTCCAGTAATCGTACCAGCCACCCGCGGGCAGACAGACGTCGTAGGCGACCGGCTGGTCCGGCCGCGGCGGCGGCGCGACGAGCAGCGACCGGCCGACCGTGAACGTCCAGGACTGGTCGCACGACATACGCAGCGCGGAAGGATAATCGTAGAAGACCGGCCGCAGGATCGGGTCGCCCAGCCGGCTGTTCTGGTCGGCGAGCGCATAGAGATACGGCATCAGGCGATAGCGTTCCTCGATGAAGCGCCGCCGGATCGCGAGATGCTCCCGCCCGTCGACCCATGGCTCGACGCGCGGCGTGCCCTTCGCGGAATGGTTGCGGAACACGGGGTAGAAAGCGCCGATCTCGAACCAGCGCGTCGCGAGCTCGGGGCTTGGACCGCCCGCAAAGCCCGTCACGTCGGCCGCGCCATAGGAAAAGCCGGACAGGCCCAGGTTGATGATCTGCTGGACCGACAGCTTCAGGTGATCCCAGGTCGCTAGATTGTCGCCCGTCCACGTCACCGCATAACGCTGCCCGCCGGCATAGCTCGCGCGCGTCATCACGAACGCCCGCTCGTTCGGCGCCAGCTTGCGCAGACCGTCATAGGTCGCACGGGTGTTCTCCATGCCGTAGACGTTGTGGATTTCCGCATGCGGCGCGGTGCGGGCCGCGAAGCCGTCGCTGTCGATGCGGTGCAGGACGTCGGGCGGCATCGTCTTGGTCGGCGTGTTGAAGATTGCCGGCTCGTTCATGTCGTTCCACGCGCCCGCGACGCCCATCTTCACCTGATCGGCGAACAGCGTGCCATACCAGTTGCGGACCTTGGACTGCGTGAAGTCGGGGAACACCGACGGACCGGGCCATACGGGGCCGACATAGACCGAACCGTCGGCGCGGTGGACGAAGGCGTCGCGCTGCGTACCTTCGTCATAGGGCCTGTAGCCCTGATCGGGCACGCGGGCGACATGCAGGTCGGTGATCGTCACCACCTTGAACCCGTCGCGCTTCAGGTCGGACAGCAGGCCCTTCATGTCGGGAAACGCCTTGGTGTCGACGGTGAAGGGGCGGTTGCGATCCTGCCAGTCGATGTCGAGCCACAGCACGTCGGTCGGGACCCGCTCCTGCCGCAGCCGCGCGGCGACATTGCGCAGCTCGTCCGCGCTCATGTAGCTGTAGCGTGATTGCTGATAGCCGAGCGCCCATTGCGGGACGATCGGCGCCTTGCCCGTCAGGTCGGTGTAGCGGCGCACCACGTCGGCGGTCGTCGGGCCGGCGATGACGTAATAATCGACCGGGCCATCCGGCGCGCCGAACGCGAGCACATTGTCGTCGCGGTGGCCGAAATCGAACCAGCTGCGCCAACTGTTGTCGAGGAAGATGCCGTAGCTGCCGCCTTCCCCGCCCACGCCGATGAAGAACGGGATCGACTTGTAGATCGGGTCGTCGCCGCTGCCGAAGCCGAAGGCGTCGGTATTCCAGTCGACGAAGCTCTTGCCGCGCCGGTCGAGCCCGCCGGTCTTGTCGCCCAGCCCGAAATAATGCTCGCCCTGCGGCATCGCCTTGCGCAGCGTGAAGGCGGCGCCGTCGCGGCGGAACGGCGTCGCGGCATCGGTGGTAATGATCTTGCCCGCCGGATCGGTGATCGTCATCCGCCCATCGGGCGCGAAGGCGACGCGCAGCGCCGCGGTGGCGAAACCGTCCGCGGTCGGCGTAACGCGCACGCGCTGCTTGCGGACGGCGGCGTCAACCGCCCAGCTCGCATCCTCTGGCAGGGCGCCGTCGCGGTCGATGCGGATGCGCAGGATCGCGTCGGTTAGCGCGACGACGCGGATATTGCCCTCCGCGCGGCGCACGGCGACGCCGTCAGGCTGCGCCACGATCGATGCGGCGGGGGCCGAAGTCGCGGCCTGCGCCCGCACGGCGGCGGGCAGCATCGCGACCGGCGCAAGCGCGAGCAACAGGGCGGCACGCCGCCGGGCGACGGGCGCAAGGCCACGCGATGTCATGAAACGTCTCTCCCCGGGGATAGCTATGCTTTACTTCCCAGAGGGTTGCGGGAGCGGCGCCCGCGCGTCAACCTCGGATCGCCGGACGCGACAAGCATCCCGCAAGAGAGATCAGGTCACGCAGTCCGCTTCGAATCTCGCGTCCTTGCCATTCCGCCGTCACGCCGCATTCGATCGGCGGTCCCGCTTTTCCTGTCTACCAAAGGAACAGCGCCATCCCGGCTCCATGGCCGGGACGACGAGGAGAGCGGCGATCACGCGCGACGATGGTGTCGGACGCTTACGCCCGGCGATGCATCTCGCTTTCGCGCGCGATCGCGATGCCGTCGACGACCAGCTCGTAATGCGCGGGCGAGTATCCCGCCGACAGGAAGGCGCGCACCTCGACCGACGGCACCGAATAGCCGCGCCGCCAGCTCAGCACGGCGATGCGCCGCAGTGCCTCCAGCTTGGGATCGGCCAGTTGCGTGCTCGCCTTGATCCCGAACACCCATTCGAGCAGGCGCGACAGCATGCCCGGCCTGCGCAGCGACGACAGGCCATCGCCGCGCGCCAGCCCGATCACGGAGCGTTCGAGTTCGGAAAGGGCCGGCTTGTCCTCGATGAGCGTGGCGAGCCGCTGCACCGCCGCCGCGCGTGCGAAACCGGCCATGCCGGGTTCTGCGAATGCCATATATGCCATCATCGACCTCCCTTTCCCGCGTGCGGCCGGACGACCCCGCGTGCCACCCCGGCGCGCGAACCCGTTCCCGGTCCGACGGATACACCTTGCTGCTGAACCTTAGAAAAACCGGTTGGCCTGTCACGCCGCCCCGCCTTCTATACTGGTCGGTATATAACCCGGTTCACCTGGCGTCAATCGTTTTGTACCGACCGGTAGAGAAAAAAAAGCCCCGCGCTCAGCGTCCCGGCCACATCGTCAGGGCAGTGTCGACCAGCCGTGCCAGATCTTCTCGCGTCGCGCCGGCGCCCGCCTGGACCGACATGCCCAAGAACAGCGCGTAGAGCACGCTGGTCAGGCCGACCGGATCGATTTGCGCAGGCAGGTCGCCCTCGTCGCGGGCGCGCGCGAACCGCTCGATCAGCGCCGCCTGCGACGAGGCGCGCCGCGCGAGCAACGCTTCGCGGATCGACTGCGCCTCCGGCCCGCAGGCCATCGAGTTGATCACGCCCATGCAGCCATGCGGCTCGCCCCGCCCGGTCTGCGCGTCGAGTGCACCGCGCAGCAGATATTCGGCGACGCCGCGCGCGGTCGGCTGGTTCAGCGCGCCGCGCATATATTCCAGCTTCTCGGCCTCGTAGAGATCGAGCGCCTTGTGGAACAACGCCTCCTTGTTGCCGAACGCCGCATACAGACTGGGCCGGGTGATGCCCATCGCCTCCGTCAGATCGGTCAACGACGCCGCGTCATACCCCTTCGCCCAGAAGACCCGCAGCGCCGCGGCGAGCGCCGCGCCGGTGCAGAATTCGCGCGGGCGGCCTTTGACGGGTGTACATCCCATCGGCGCAGCCGGCTCGGTGGCCGGATTGGGGGCTAGAACAGTTTCCATATCGAACGGTATATATATCGCCTGACACCGCCCGCCAAGCCGTACTGGAACTCAAGCGCGTTCCAGCGCGCCCTTGGCATCCGCGCGGCACCGGAACACGGCCGCCGACCCGTCGCGATATTCGGGCGCGGTCACCGTCGACACGGTGCGCAGGTCGCCCGTCGCTGCCTCCCGGGTCAGCGTCAGCAGCAGATACCCCTTGTTGTCCTGGTCACAGAACAGCACCTCACCAGGGTTGGCGGCGGCGATATGCTCGCCGATGCCCGGGATCAGCGCGCCATAGGACGGGCTCGTGATCGCGGTCGCGCCGAATTCGACCGCGACGGGCCGCTGCGCATCGTCGTGAAGCACGTTCGCCCAGCCCGCATGGCTATCGCCCGACACGACGACCGGGCTGCTCCCTGCACGGCGGAATGCGGCATACAATCGCTCGCGCGCAGGCGGGTAGCCGTCCCAGCTGTCAAGGCCGAGCGGCAGGCCGGCGCGGTAGGAGGCGACCGCCTTGGCGATCCCGCTGCGATAGGCGTCGGGCAAATGCGCGAGCAGTTCGGCATAGCGCGCCGCGCCCAGCTGCTTTTCGAGATCGGGGCCATTGACCTTGGCCATGATGACCTGGTTGCCCAGCACCTGCCACGGCTTGCCCGCCTTCACCGACGCGGCGAGCGTTTCCTCCAGCCAGCGTTGCTGATTCGCACCCAGCATTTCGCGATCGGGGCGCGCGCGCACCGCCTGCAGCGCGGCGTAATCGCTCGGCTCGACGTCCGCCCCCTTCGGCACCGCCTGGTGCGAGCGGGCGAGCAGCCGCGTCTCGACCATCGCCAGCGTCGCAAGGTCGCCGAATTCGAAGCTGCGGTTGATCGCTTCCCACGGCTTGCCGGGAATGGGATCGCGGATCGGCATCCACTCGAAATAGGCCTGCATCGCCGCGCGCTTGCGCGCCGCCCAGTCGCCCTCGACCGCGGGCTGGTGATTCTCCGCGCCATCGACCCAATCGTCGTTCGCGACTTCGTGGTCGTCCCAGACGCAGATGAAGGCGGTCCGCGCGTGCGCGGCCTGCATCTGCGGATCGCGCTTCACCTGCGCGTGGCGCATGCGATAGTCGGCAAGGCTGACGATCTCGTGTCGCGGCTCGACGAAACGGCCGATCTTCTTCGCGATCTCCGCGCCATAGCCGTCGACGCCATATTCGTAGATGTAGTCGCCCAGATGCAGCACGGCATCGAGCCGCGGCTGGCGCGCGATCGAATCGTAGGCGGTGTAAAAGCCGCCCGCGTACAGCTGGCACGAAACGACCGCCATGACGACGTCGGCGGTCTTGCCGACGGGCAATGTGCGAAAACGGCCGACCGGCGAGCGGACACCGCCCTCGCCTTCGAACCAGAACCAGTGATCGCGGCCCGGGTTGAGCCCGCGCGCCTCGACCTTTGCGGTGAAGTCGCGCGCGGCCCGCGCCGCAACCCTGCCGCTCACGACCGGCCTGCCGCCCTCTTCGATCGCGACATGCCACGTCAGCGGTATGTCGGCGGCGCGCCCCGCCTCCGTCGGCGTTGCCCGCGTCCACAGGATCGCGCCGTCTGCGGCGGGATCGCCGCTAGCGACGCCGTGATCGAAGCGGCATGCCGCGGTGCCCTCCGCCCGCGCCGCGGCGGCGGGCACGCACAATCCGGCACCCGATCCCAGAAGGGCGAGCGTCTGGCGGCGATCGATCGTCATGGGGGTGCATCCTTTGGCCAGGAACGGCGGATGCCGCTGTCGCTAGGCCGGTCGTGCGACGTTTCGGTGGCGTGACGATGACACCGGCGCGTCACACCGCACCGGATATTCGCGCGCGCCCGAACGTTAATCGGCGAAGCGCGACAGGAGGATACGATGACCGATACGTCCACGGCCGATGCGGGCCGCGAACCGTTCGACACCGACGATGGCTACTTCGGTCAGGACTATCACCGCGATCGCGAAGCGGCGATGGGGGCGAAGGCACCCAGCGGCACGGTCGACCCCGCCCGTCCCGATGACGCGCCACCGGCGCACCCGGATCTGCCCCCCGACAACGGCCGCCATGCGTCGTTCGACCCGCACACCGGCAAGGTTCAGGGCAGCGGCAGTTCCGCCGGCGGCGGCAACGAGGGCGACGACCTCGCCAGCGATTCCGCGGCCGGCGACGGCTACCCCTACACCGGTCGCGAGGGCACGGTGCAGAAGGCGCCCGACGATCTCGGCCCGCCGCCTTCAGGGAAATAATCCGACTTCCGGGAAATAACCCGACGCGCCCCCAAAGATGCTATCTTCGTCGCCGCCAAAGGCCCGCGCCTAGCGCAGACTTTCGGCGGGACGGCCGGCCTTCGTCACGTCTTACCGCCGCGATCTCGGCGTTCAGCCGGAAGACACCGTGAATTGCGCCCGCCTGCTTACCGCAGCGGAACGATCACCTCGTTCGGATGCGCGACGTTGAGTTCCTTGCGCACCATCTCGTCGACCATGTCGGGATTGGCGTGGTCGGGATCGAGCAGCGCGACGCGGTTCTTCAGCACCGCACGGCGCTGGTCGAGCATCGCATAGCGCTTCTCGCGCTGCGCCAGCTGCCGCTTGTAATCGCCATAGGCCATGATGCCGTTCGGCCCCAGCACCGCATAGACGCCAAAGATCGCGACGACGGTGAGGCCAAGGGCGGGCAGCGCAGCACGACGCATCGTCTTGCGGAAAGCAGAGGATTTCGTCGTGCGCGCCATAAGCCCACCATGATTCGGGCCGACTCGCGCGTCAAGCCCGGGAAACGCGATCAGCCCTTCAGAACGCTGCGCCCGGCATAACGTGCCACCGATCCCAGTTCTTCCTCGATGCGGATCAGCTGGTTGTACTTGGCGAGCCGGTCCGAGCGCGCCAGCGACCCGGTCTTGATCTGGCCGCAGTTGGTTGCGACGGCGAGGTCGGCGATCGTCGCGTCCTCGGTCTCGCCCGACCGGTGGCTCATCACCGCAGTGTAGCGATTGCGCTGCGCCATGTTGACCGCCTCCAGCGTCTCCGTCAGCGTGCCGATCTGGTTGACCTTCACCAGCAGCGAATTGGCATAGCCCCCCTCGATGCCACGCTTCAGCCGCTTGGGGTTGGTGACGAACAGGTCGTCGCCGACCAGCTGAACCTTGTCGCCGACGAGGTCGGTCAGCGCCTTCCAGCCCTCCCAATCGTCCTCGCTCATGCCGTCCTCGATCGAGAAGATCGGGTAGCGGCGGGTGAGGTCGGCGAGATATTCGGCCATCGCGCCGCTCTCCAGCACCTTGCCCTCGCCCGAGATGTTGTAGCGGCCGTCCTTGTAGAATTCGGTCGCCGCGCAATCGAGCGCCAGCATCACGTCGTCGCCCGGCGTGTAGCCCGCCTTTTCGATGCTCTGCATGATGAAGCCCAGCGCTTCTTCGGTGCTGGCGATGTTCGGCGCGAAGCCGCCCTCGTCGCCCACGCCCGTCGCGAGGCCCTGGTCGTGCAGCGCCTTCTTCAGCGTGTGGAAGATCTCCGAGCCGCAGCGCACCGCCTCGACGATGCTGTCCGCACCGACGGGGACGATCATGAATTCCTGGAAATCGATCGGATTGTCGGCATGTTCGCCGCCGTTGATGATGTTCATCATCGGTACCGGCAGGACGTGCGCCGATACGCCGCCGACATACTTGTACAGCGGCAGGCCGCGCGCATCCGCCGCCGCCTTGGCCGCCGCCAGGCTGACGCCCAGGATCGCGTTCGCGCCGAGCCGGCCCTTGTTCTCGGTACCGTCCAGCGCGATCATCGTCGCGTCGAGTTCGGCCTGATCCTCGGCGTCATAACCGATCAGCGCCTCGGCGATCTCGTCGTTGACCGCGTCGACCGCACCGTCGACGCCCTTGCCGCCCCAGCGGGTCTTGTCGCCATCGCGCCGCTCCACCGCTTCATGCGCCCCGGTCGACGCGCCCGACGGCACCGCGGCGCGGCCGAAGCTGCCGTCTTCCAGCAGCACGTCGACCTCGACGGTCGGATTGCCGCGGCTGTCGAGGATCTGGCGGCCGTGGATGTCGATGATTGCGGTCACGTAACGATGCTCCTACCTTATCGGGCGATATACGGGGCCGGGCTCTACCCCGCTCGCTGCATAGCGGCAATCTCCTTGCAAGACAGGGAACCGCGATCTGGCGGGACGGGTTGATACGGCGAGACAACGAAAGGGTTCGTCATGTCCGACACCGACGCAAGACCGATGACTGACGCAGACGTGCTACCGGCCGCCGCCGCCGACACGATCGATACCGCACAGAGCAAGGCCGCGCAGGCCAAGCAGGCGATCAAGGATCAGGCCGACAAGTTCACCGGCCAGGCCGGCGATCGTATCCGCACGCTCGCCGATACCGGCAAGGAAAAGGCGGGCAGCGCACTCGACCAGCTGTCGCAGCTTATCGGCGATGCCGCGGCGCAGGTCGATGAAAAGCTCGGCGCGCAATATGGCGATTATGCGCGCCAGGCCGCCGGCACCGTCTCGCGTTTCTCCGATCAGGTGAAGGGCAAGGATGTCGACGACCTCGTCGAGGACGTGCGCAGCTTCGTCCGTGAAAGCCCCGGCGTCGCCGTCGGCGTCGCCGCCGCGCTCGGCTTCGCATTCGCCCGGCTGGTGCAGTCCGGCATCGACGGCAACAAGGGCTGAACGCGCTTGGCTATCACGGGGGACAGGCCGATGGTCGAGGAACCGGGGGTGGCGACATTGGTCGGCCAGCTCGTCGAGGATACGCGCAACCTCGCCAGCGCGGAAATCGCGCTGGCGAAGGCGCGGGTCGGTGAACGTGTTGCTGCCTATCGCACCGCCGCGATCTTCTTCGCGACGGCCGGCGTGCTCGCCTTGGCGGCGCTGGTCGCACTGCTCGTCGGGCTCATCATGACGCTGACGCCGCTGATCGGGCCGGGCATCGCGACGGGCATTGTCGTTATCGGCGTGCTCGCGATCGCCGCGATCCTCGGGCTCGTCGGCAAGGCGCGGCTGGCGCCGGCGAAGGTGACGCGATGAGCGCGCTGCCCGGCACCCGCCTTGCCGATGCCGAAGCGGAGGCGACCGCGGCACGCGAGCGTCTCAACACGACGCTTTCGCAGCTTCAGGTGAAACTCGACCCGCGCACCCTGACCCGCCAGGCGACGAAGGAGGTCGTCGACAAGAGCGCCGCCGCCGCTGCCGCCGGGCTCGACACCGCGCGGCGCAACCCCGGCGCGGTCGCGGGCGCGACCGCCGTCGCCGGGTTGTTCCTCGCACGGCATCGCATCGCCGGCCTGTTCCGCCGCAAATCAAAACACGATTGATACTCGCGACTGAAGGATCGACCCATGGCTCCTACCCCCGACACCCAAGGCGCGCTCGCCGATATCCGTGACAAGACCGAATCCGTCGCGCGCGACGCTGCGCATTCGCTGGAGGGCAATCCGCTCGCGCTCGTCGCCAGCGGTCTGGCGATCGGCGCGATCGCCGGCGTGCTGATCCCGCGCTCGTCGAAAGAGAAGGAACTGCTCGCGCCCGTTGGCCGCACGCTCGCCGAGCGTGCACGCTCGGCGGTGGGCGCGGCGCGCGAGGCCGGCTATCAGGCGCTGGACGAGCGCGGCCTGACCAAGGATGCCGCGCGCGACCAGGTGAAGTCGCTGTTCCAGGGCCTGAGCGAAGCGGTGCAGACCGCCGGTTCCGCCGCGGCACGTTCGGCGAAGACCAAGGCGTGATCCATCGCGCCCCGGCGGTGGACGCCGGGGCGCGTCACTCTTCAATATTGCGCTGCAACAGGCTAAGGGCATGCCTCCCCTTCAGCCAGGAATACCCATGAGCAAGCTTCACCTCGTCTTCGGCGGCCGCGTCACCGATCCGCGTACGCTCGATTTCGCCGATCCCGCGGGTCTGGACGTCGTCGGCATCTTCCCCGATTACGCCAGCGCCGAGAAAGCCTGGCGCGCCGCCGCGCAGCGCACGGTCGACGATGCGGAAATGAAGTTCGTGGTCGTGCATCTCCACCGCCTGCTCGAACCCGATCTGGTCGCGCCGACCGCATAAGCGGTCGCACCGCCTAGAGGATGCCGGCATTCCATCGAAAACACTGAAGGTCCATCGCGCCCAGGCCCGATCGCCTTTCATGCTGTAATTGCCACCCCGGGCGCGTTACCGACCCACGGCGCTGCAATTGGTGCGCGTCGCGACTCTGTCGACAGCTTTTGCGGTCCTGTGGCCTCCGGAACACGTCCAAGGTGGCGAAAGGCTTAACCCGTTCGATCAAGCGCGACGCCGTGAGCAGCTAAAC
The DNA here is from genome assembly GCF_003355005.1 of Sphingomonas sp. FARSPH. NCBI lineage: Bacteria > Pseudomonadati > Pseudomonadota > Alphaproteobacteria > Sphingomonadales > Sphingomonadaceae > Sphingomonas > Sphingomonas sp. FARSPH. The sequence goes on from NZ_CP029985.1 coordinate 111,742, forward strand.
GTCATCCGGCCCTAGAACAGTTCGTCAAGGCAGCGGTGGAATTCGAGCCGTTGCCAATCGACGACCTCAAGGCCGTAAGCGTCGAGGAACCGAGCGGCCCACCCCTCTCCGAATTCACGCAAATTCTGCCATAGGATGGCGATGTCCTGATACGGATCGGCCACCCCCAAGCGTCCGACATCGATGCAACCCATCACGCGACCGCCTTCGTCGATCATCACGTTGCCGAGCGAATAATCGCCGTGGGTAACGGCACACGGCCGAACACACCGGCGCAGGGCGACCAACCGGTCCCATAGTTGCTCCGCGATCCAGCCGTCATGATCGGAATCGAAATCGTCGGTGTCCACCATATCGGCGTCGATCAGACGGCGAGCGTGCGCCATGCGCACATCGGCACCGGCATCGAACGGACAGTCGGCGACCGGCAAAGCGTGCAACCGGCGCAGGAATGCCGCCATGGCGTCGATCACCATCGGCAGGTGCGCGCGATCGTCCTCGATCCAGGCGTCGACGGTCCGTCCGGCCACTGCGTCGGTCAGCAGCCAGGCGCCGTCGACCGAGCGGGTGAAGTGGAGCGGTTCGGCGCAGGGCATGCGCCCCGCAAGCCAGAACAGCCGATGCGCCTCGTCGGCGATGTCTTCGGCGACGGCACCGGTGCCGCATTTCAGAAACCGGACGCGACCGTCTGTATCGGTCAGGCGAAAAATGTTGCCGCCGGATTCGCCTTTGAGGACCGGCGTGCGCGTCCATCCATCGAGCAATGCATCCAGTGCCGGGGGCAACCGCATCTGCACGATCGCCCCGCCGACGATCAGATGAACTCGATCTTGCTCACGAGATAATAGCGGTCACCCGCGGGCACCGCCACCTCGATCTCGTCCTCGACCTTGCGGCCGATGAGGGCGCGGCCGAGCGGCGAATTGTAGCTGATCCGACCGGTCTTCGCGTCCGCCTCGGTCTGGCCGACGATCTGGTACTTCACCGGCTTGTCGTCCTCGTCGAGCAACGTCACCGTCGCGCCGAAGACGATCTTGTCGCCCGACAAATCCTTGGGATCGATGATCTGCGCGCGCGAGAGCTTATCCTCGATGTCGGCGATCGACGCCTCGATCTGGCCCTGGCGCTCCTTAGCGGCGTGATATTCGGCATTTTCCGAAAGGTCGCCGTGCGCGCGCGCTTCCTCGATCGCGTCGACGATCTGGGGACGCTCCACTTTCAGACGCTTCAGGTCCTGGGTGAGCTTGTCATAGCCCTCCTGGAGCATCGGCATCTTTTCGACGGTCGCCATAACTTCGTGTCCCCAATTCCCTTCGCCCCCGTGCGGGCCGGTTACCCGGCCCGCCCGCACATCACGCCATTATGTCGGAGGATCAATGGTGCGACTGCGAATAGTAGGATTGCAGCGGCCGTACTTCAAGGGAGGCGGTCCCGATCGCACGGGCGACCTGGACGCTGGCGGGCGCCGTCGTGAAATAGGGGATCTTCTGGCCCAGCGCCGCCTGGCGGATCGGCTTCGAATCCTTGAGGGACTGCCACCCTTCCGTCGTGTTGAAGATCAGCGTCACCTCGCCATCCATGATCCGGTCGAGGATATGCGGCCGCCCCTGCGCGACCTTGTTGACCTTTTCGACGTCGATCCCCGCGCGGGTCAGGTAATCCGCCGTCCCGCCGGTGGCAAGGATGTGGAAACCGCGCGCGACCAATTCGCGCACTGCGGGGACGATATGCGGCTTGTCGGTGTCCTTGACGCTGACGAAGGCGGTGCCGCCGGTCGGCAGCACGACGCCCGCGCCCAGCTGCGACTTCATGAACGCCGTGGTGAAATCGGGATCGATCCCCATCACCTCGCCCGTCGACTTCATTTCCGGCGACAGCACCGGGTCGATGCCCGGGAAGCGATTGAACGGGAAGACGGCTTCCTTGACCGCGTAATAATCAATGTTGCGATCGATCGTCGGCAGGTCCTTCAGCTTCTCCCCCGCCATCACACGGCTGGCGATCTTGGCGATGGGCGTGCCGATCGCCTTGGCGACGAAGGGGACGGTGCGCGACGCGCGCGGATTGACCTCGATCAGGTAGACGACGTCATCCTTGACCGCGAACTGGATGTTCATCAGCCCCTTGACGCCCAGCGCGCGCGCCAGCGCTTCCGTCTGGCGCTCGATCTCGGCGATCACCTCGGGCGAAAGGCTGTATGGCGGGATCGAGCAGGCGCTGTCGCCGGAATGGACCCCCGCCTCCTCGATATGCTGCAGCACGCCCGCGACGACCACGTCGTCGCCGTCGCAGATCGCGTCGACATCCACCTCGATCGCGTCGCGCAGATACTGGTCGATCAGCACCGGGCTGTCGCCCGACACCTGCACCGCGGTCTGGATGTAATCGTCGAGCTGCTGGATCGAATCGACGATCTCCATCGCACGGCCGCCCAGCACGTAGCTGGGGCGCATCAGCACGGGGAAGCCGATCCGCTCCGCCGCCGCCACTGCCTCGTCGCGACTGCGCGCGAGGCCGTTGGCGGGCTGCTTGAGGCCCAGCTTGTTGACCAGCGCCGCGAACCGCTCGCGATCCTCCGCCAGATCGATCGCATCGGGGCTGGTGCCGAGGATCGGAATGCCCGCCTTCTCCAGCGCGCGCGCGAGGTTCAGCGGCGTCTGCCCGCCGAACTGGACGATCACGCCGACCAGTTCGCCGGCCTGCTGCTCGACGTGCAGGATCTCCAGCACGTCCTCCGCGGTCAGCGGCTCGAAATACAGGCGATCCGACGTGTCGTAATCCGTGCTCACCGTTTCCGGGTTGCAGTTGATCATGATCGTCTCGAAGCCCGCATCCGCCAGCGCGAAGCACGCGTGGCAGCAGCAGTAATCGAATTCGATCCCTTGCCCGATCCGGTTCGGGCCGCCGCCCAGGATCACGATCTTGCGACGGTCCGACGGCTGCGCCTCATTCTCCGGCTCGCCGAAGCTCGGCGCCTCGTAGGTCGAATACATGTACGGCGTCTTGGCGTCGAATTCCGCGGCGCAGGTGTCGATCCGCTTGAACACCGGCCGCACGCCCAGCTTGTGGCGATGCGCGCGCACCTCGTCCTCGGTGACGCCGCCGGTCATCGCCTTCACCGCCTCGTGGATCAGGCCCGACCCGCGCGCGATACCGCGCTGCATGCCGCGCAGGTTCGCCGATTGCAGCGCCAGCCAGGCGAGTCGCTTGTCGGAAAAGCCCATCGCCTTCAGCCGGCGCATGCCCGCCGCATCGATCGGCAGGCCGTTCGTGCACACCTCGGTCTCCGCCGCGACGATCTCGGCCAGCCGCTCGATGAACCAGGGGTCGAACTTGGCGATCGCGTGGATTTCGGCGACGGTGAAGCCCTCGCGCAGCGCCTGCGCCGCGACGAGCAGCCGGTCGGGGCTCGCCACCGCGAGCGCCGCCTCGATCTCCTCGCGCGGCGCACCCGACAGACGCTCGACGCGGTTGAAGCCGCTGAGGCCCGTCTCGAGGCCCCGCAGCGCCTTTTGCATCGATTCGTGGATATTGCGGCCGATCGCCATCACCTCGCCGACCGACTTCATCGCGGTGCCGAGCACGGCTTCGGCGCCCTTGAACTTCTCGAAGGCGAAGCGCGGGATCTTGGTGACGACGTAGTCGATCGTCGGCTCGAAGCTGGCCGGGGTCGCGCCGGTGATGTCGTTGTCGATCTCGTCCAGCGTGTAACCGACCGCCAGCTTGGCCGCGACCTTGGCGATCGGAAAGCCGGTGGCCTTCGACGCAAGCGCCGAAGACCGCGACACGCGCGGGTTCATCTCGATGACGATCAGGCGGCCGTCCTTCGGATTGACCGCGAACTGAACGTTCGACCCGCCGGTCTCGACGCCGATCTCGCGCAGCACCGCGATGCTGGCGTTGCGCATGATCTGATATTCCTTGTCGGTCAGCGTCAGCGCCGGCGCGACGGTGATCGAATCGCCCGTGTGGACGCCCATCGGGTCGATATTCTCGATCGAACAGATGATGATGGCATTGTCGGCGCGATCGCGCACGACCTCCATCTCATATTCCTTCCAGCCGAGCAGCGATTCCTCGATCAGCACCTCGGTGGTCGGGCTGGCGTCGAGGCCTTTGCGGACCATGTCGACGAACTCGGAGCGGTTGTAGACGACGCCGCCGCCGGTGCCGCCGAGCGTGAAGCTCGGGCGGATGATCGCGGGCAGGCCGACCTGCTCCAGCCCCGCCAGCGCTTCCTCGACGGTATGCGCGATCGCCGACCGGGCGCTCTCCAGCCCGATCTTCGTCATCGCCGCCTTGAACTTCTGCCGGTCCTCCGCCTTGTCGATCGCCTCGGCGTCCGCACCGATCATCGTCACGCCGAACTTGTCCAGCGTGCCGTCGTGGAACAGCGCGAGCGCGGTGTTGAGCGCGGTCTGCCCGCCCATCGTCGGGAGGATCGCGTCGGGGCGTTCCTTTTCGATGATCTTCGCGACCACGGCAGGCGTGATCGGCTCGACATAGGTCGCGTCCGCCCCTTCCGGATCGGTCATGATCGTCGCCGGGTTGGAGTTGACGAGGACGATGCGATAGCCCTCCTCGCGCAGCGCCTTGATCGCCTGCGTGCCCGAATAATCGAACTCGCACGCCTGCCCGATGACGATCGGCCCCGCGCCGATCACGAGGATGGAGGAGATGTCGGTGCGTTTTGGCATTCGTTAGACTTCCGGTGAAGCTGGTTTTTGCTCAGGGATCAGCTGCTCAGGTGATGGAGGATCAGGGAGCCCCGCAGCAGCATTTTGCCCCTCCAGCGCATTCGCGATTCTCATCCACGCCACCTGAGATTGAACACTTAGCTGATCCCGATCGATGTAACCTTGGGAAACATACGCACTGGACTGAATGTCCGTCTCGGATATTTTATAGCCGAGGTACTGTGATATGCTGTGAATTAATCGAGTCTGCTTTGCGGCCATGTCCCTCGTATGGCGCTCCGAATTTTCCTCTGAGGCGCGATATCGCACAACTTCGATATATTTTTCCCAAGCCGACATAACGCTGGGAACATTATTAAATTCCACAGGCACCATGTTAATTGCGACCGAATATGCAGGATCGGCGGCCATATGCCTGGTATTCATTAACATCCGCAGAGTTTGCGTCTGTCGGTCGCGATGCCCAGAACGCTGTTGATACCATAATGTAATTATGACTGCAGAAATTGGACCGACAAACAAACCAATTACATTAATGAGCTCATAGATCTTCATGCCATAGATCATGAGCGTAGCATCTCCACGAACCGCTCGAACAGATACAAACTATCTTGCGGTCCCGGGCTCGCCTCGGGATGATACTGCACGCTGAACGCCGGCCGATCCGTCAGCTCGATCCCCGCGTTCGACCCGTCGAACAGCGAGACGTGCGTCTCGCGCGCGTTCGCGGGCAGCGAGTCCCGCTCGACCGCGAAGCCGTGGTTCATGCTGGTGATCTCGACCGCGCCGTCGGACAGGCGCTTGACCGGGTGGTTGGCGCCGCGGTGACCCTGGAACATCTTGGTCGTGCGCGCGCCCACCGCCAGCCCGAGGAGCTGGTGGCCGAGGCAGATGCCGAACAGCGGCTTTCCCGTGTCGAGCAGCTGGCGGATGACCGGCACCGCATATTCGCCCGTCGCGGCGGGATCGCCGGGACCGTTCGACAGGAACACGCCGTCGGGCTTCTGCGCCATCACATCCTCGAACGTCGCGGTCGCGGGCAGCACGGTGACCTTCGCGCCGGCCTGAACAAGGTTGCGGAAGATGTTGTGCTTGCTGCCGTAATCGATCGCGACGACGTGGGGGCGGTCGTGCGGGGCATGTGCTTCGACAGGCTCAGCACGAACGGCGGGAAGGGCATCGCCTCCTTCCTCCGTTCGCCCCGGGCTTGTCGAAGGGCGTGTCCCAGCCGCATCGCCGTACCCGAAGCCCAACCGCCACAGGCCGCCCTCGCGGGCTTCGCCCCAGGCGTAATGCGTCTCGGTCGACACGTCCTTGGCGAGGTCCATGCCCTCCAGCCCCGGCCACGCCCGCGCCATGGCGAGCAGCGCGTCGAGGTCGAACTCGCCGGTCGGTGAATGCGCAATGACGCCGTTCGGCGCGCCGCCCGCGCGGATGCGGCGGGTCAGCGCGCGCGTGTCGATGCCGGCGAGGCCGATGCGCGCATGGCGCTTCATCCACCCGTCCAGCCGCTCTACCGCGCGGAAGTTCGAGGGCTGGGTGACATCCTCGCGCACGATCATGCCCAGCGCATGCGGCGCATCCGCCTCGATATCGTCGGGGTTGGCGCCGACGTTGCCGATATGCGGGAAGGTGAAGGTAATGATCTGCCCCGCGAACGACGGGTCGGTCATGATCTCCTGGTATCCGGTCATCGCGGTGTGGAAGCACACCTCGCCCACCGCCTGCCCTTCCGCGCCGAAACCGCGGCCCCAGGCCACCTCGCCATTGGCGAGAACCAGAACCCCCGTGGCGCCTTCCGGCTTTGCGGGCATGACGATGGGCTTGGCGTCGGCCATGATGCGGCGGGCACTCCTTCTGGGTCGAACAGCAATGTCGCTAAGCCGCGCCCGCTACCCCTCGTCTACCCCGCCGTCAACCGGGTGACGCAGCCGCCGCCTTGCGCTACACTCCCGCCTTTCCCTTCGAACGAGAGCTTTTCGCCATGATCCGCGACGACATCAAGGCCGCCCAGATCGCCGCCATGAAGGCCGGCGACAAGGAGGCGCGCGCCGCGATCAGCCTGATCCAGGCCGCGATCAAGAACCGCGATATCGAGGTGCGCACGCAAGCGCCCGTCGCCGACGACGATGCGCTGGTCGTCGAAGTGCTGCAAAAGATGGTCAAGCAGCGCCGCGAATCGATCGCGATGTACGAGAGCGGCGGCCGCCAGGAACTGGCGGATGCCGAGAAGGCAGAGGTCGCGGTGATCGAGCGGTTCCTCCCCGCCCAGATGAGCGAGCAGGAGACCAAGGCCGCGATCGAGGCGATCAAGGCGGAGATCGGCGCGGGCGGCATGAAGGACATGGGCCGCGTGATGGCCGAACTGAAGGCGCGCCACGCCGCCAGCCTCGACATGAGCAAGGCGAGCGGCTGGGTGAAGGCGGCGCTGTCGTAAGCCCACCGGCCCTTCTCCCGTCATGCCGGCCTTGAGCTGGGATCTCGCTTCTTCTTCGGCGGCTGAAAGCGGGACCCCGGATCAAGTCCGGGGTGACGAACATGGGAAACGAGCTGTCCTACACGGAACAAACCGTGTATAGATCAGTCCGCTCTTTGCCATCGTTCACGCCCCCCTCATGTTCGGGCGCCATGGGGCCATTACCGCCCCTCGCGCACAGGGCTGCATTCGGGACGTTACGTATCGTCCACTTCGTCCACTTCCGCGCTCAAACGCCCCCGGGCGCATTGCCTAACCGCCCCCCATCCGGCACAGTAGAATCGCACGCATGAGCCTGTCCCCGCAGTTCCTCGACGAGCTCCGCGCCCGCACCTCGCTGTCCGCGCTGGTCGGCAAGACGGTGAAGCTCCACAAGGCCGGCCGCGAGCACAAGGGCTGCTGCCCGTTCCACAACGAAAAGACGCCCAGCTTCTACGTCAACGACGACAAGGGCTTCTATCACTGCTTCGGTTGCTCCGCGCACGGCGATGCGATCCGCTGGATGACCGACCAGCGCGGGTTGCCGTTCATCGATGCGGTCAAGGAACTCGCGCAGGCGGCCGGCATGGAGATGCCGGCGCAGGACCGCCGTGCCGCGCAGAAAGCGGAGCGCGCGAAGGGCCTGCACGATGCGATGGCCGATGCCGCCGCCTGGTTCACCGAGCAGCTGCACGGCATCGCCGGCGCCGAGGCCCGCGCCGTTCTGGCGAAACGCGGCGTGACGCCGGACACCGCACGCGCCTTCGGCATGGGCTTCGCGCCCGACAGCCGCGGCAAGCTGAAGGCGGCGCTCGCCGACTATGGCGACCCCGCGCTGGTCGAATGTGGCCTGCTGATCCAGGTCGAGGGCAAGGACCCGTACGACCGGTTCCGTGGCCGGCTGATGATCCCGATTCGCGACGCGCGCGGCCGGACGATCGCGTTCGGCGGCCGCGTGATCGGCGACGGCGAGCCGAAATACCTCAATTCCCCGGACACGCCGCTGTTCGACAAGGGGCGCACGCTCTACAACCTGGACCGCGCCGCACCCGCCGCGCGGCGGGCGAACCGCGTGCTGGTGGTCGAAGGCTATATGGACGTGATCGCGCTGGCGCAGGCGGGGATTGCGGAAACAGTCGCGCCGCTCGGCACCGCGCTCACCGAGCATCAGCTCGAACGATTGTGGCGGATGGTCGACGTGCCGATCCTGTGCTTCGACGGCGATGCCGCGGGGCAGAAGGCGGCGCTCCGCGCGGCGGGACGCGCGCTTCCCCTGCTCGCGCCAGGCCGCAGCCTGCGCTTCGTCACGTTGCCGCAGGGACAGGACCCCGACGACCTCGTCAAGGCGGGCGGCGCAGGCGCGATGGAGACATTGCTCGCCCAGCCGCAGCCGCTGGTCGACCGGTTGTGGCAGAGCGAGCTTGCCGCCGAACCGCTCGACACGCCCGAACAGCGCGCCGGGCTGAAACAGCGGCTGCACGATCTCGCCGCGACGATCGCGCATCAGGGCGTCCGCATCGAATATGAAAGCGAGTTCAAGCGCCGCTTCTACGAGCATTTCAAACCGCAGCCGCGCGCCTTCGTCCCCCTCGACCAGCGCCCACGCGGCAAGCGCGATGCGAAGGGCAATTGGAAACAGCCCCCCGCCCCCGTCACCGAGGATGCCAAGGCGATCCGCGCCGTCGGGCTCGACCGCGTATTGGCCAAGGCGGTGCTCGCCGGGCTGATCCGCCATCCGGTGGAGATCGCGCGGCATATGGAGGTGCTGGGCAGCCTGCGCATGGCGGACGGCGCGCTCGGCCGGCTGTTCGAGGCGGTCGTCGACGTCGCGCTCGAAGACAGGGCGCTTGATAGCGCAGCATTGCGTACCATATTGGCGGGCAGCGGTTTCGATTCAGTCGCGAGCGACCTGCTGAGAGCCGATACGATGCCCTATTCGTTTACGCGCAATGACGGTGACCCGGTCCGCGCCCGCGCCGATCTGGACGAGGCGATCGCCATCCTGGTGGCGCAGCCCGAAGTGGAGCAGGCACTGGGCGAGGCGACGGCGGCGATGCAACGGCACTTCACCGACGATGCGTTCGAACGGCAAGTGGCATTGGTGAGAGAGAAACAGGCGTTGGAGCTTCGACTTGCAAATCTGGTGCAGTCGAACGAAGACGCCCGAGCATTTGGGTCCGAGGACAATTGATGGCGAAGGCGAACATGGCGGCGGAAGCACCCGACACGGCTGACACGGGCGACGCGCCGCTGATCGACCTCAACGATGCGTCGGTCAAGAAGCTGATCGCCCGCGCCAAGAAGCGCGGCTACATCACCTACGACCAGCTCAACGAGGCGATCCCGCAGGGCGAGATGTCGAGCGACCAGCTCGAAGACATCATGGCGGCGCTCAACGAAATGGGCGTCAACATCGTCGAGAACGAGGAACAGGGCGAGGACGGCGAGTCCGAAGACGAATCGAACGAGGCCGACGAGGCGGCCGAGGTCGATGCCGACGGCGCCGGTGGCCCCGCGCCCGAAACGAAGAAAAAGGAAACCGTCGACCGGACCGACGACCCCGTGCGCATGTACCTGCGCGAGATGGGGGCGGTGGAGCTTCTGAGCCGCGAGGGCGAGATCGCCATCGCCAAGCGGATCGAGGCCGGCCGGGACACGATGATCCTCGGCCTGTGCGAATCGCCGATCACCTTCAACGCGATCATCGACTGGTCGACCGCGCTGAACGAGGGCACGATGCAGTTGCGCGAGATCCTCGATCTCGACGCGATGCTGTCGAAGGGTCCGTCGCCCGAGCAGGTCGAGGGCGCCGAGGACGATACCGGCGAGATCAGCGAAAGCGCCGCCGGCCCATCGTTCAAGGAAGAGGAAGAGCCCGAAGAGGTTTCCGTCGACGAGGACGAGGAGGGCGGCGCCCGTCCCCGCGCCGCGGAGGAAGAGGACGAGGACAATACGCTAAGCCTCGCCCAGATGGAGGAGACGCTCAAGCCGCAGGCGCTCGAGAAGTTCGCCAACATCACCGCGATCTACAAGAAGTTCGCCAAGGTCCAGCAGAGCCGGCTCGACGCGATGGCCGCGGGCGGCGAGCTTTCGTCGGCGGACGAGCGCAAGTATCAGAAGCTGCGCGAGGACCTGACCGCGGAGGTGGAGAGCGTCCAGTTCCACCAGGCGAAGATCGAATATCTCGTCGACCAGCTCTATGCCTACAACCGGCGCCTGACCGCGCTCGGCGGCCAGATGCTGCGTCTCGCCGAGCGGCACAAGGTCAGCCGCAAGGACTTCCTCGACCGCTACATGGGTCACGAGCTGGACGAAAACTGGCTCGATACCGTGCGCGGGCTCGACAAGAAGTGGGGCAATTTCGCCAATAACGAGGCCGATGCGGTCGACCGCATCCGCACCGAGATCAGCGACATCGCGCAGCAGACCGGTATGGCGCTCGGTGAATTCCGCCGCATCGTCAACATGGTGCAGAAGGCGGAGCGCGAGGCGCGCATCGCCAAGAAGGAAATGGTCGAGGCGAACCTGCGCCTCGTCATCTCGATCGCCAAGAAATACACGAACCGCGGACTGCAGTTCCTTGATCTGATCCAGGAAGGCAACATCGGCCTGATGAAGGCGGTCGACAAGTTCGAGTATCGCCGCGGCTACAAATTCTCGACCTATGCGACCTGGTGGATCCGCCAGGCGATTACCCGCTCGATCGCGGACCAGGCGCGCACCATCCGCATTCCGGTCCATATGATCGAGACGATCAACAAACTGGTCCGCACCAGCCGCCAGTTCCTGCACGAACAGGGCCGCGAACCGACCCCGGAAGAGATGGCCGAACGCCTCTCCATGCCGCTGGAGAAGGTTCGCAAGGTGATGAAGATCGCCAAGGAACCGATCAGCCTCGAAACGCCGATCGGCGACGAGGAAGACAGCCACCTGGGCGACTTCATCGAGGACAAGAACGCCGTCATCCCGGTGGACGCCGCGATTCAGGCGAACCTGAAGGAAACGGTCACGCGCGTCCTCGCCTCGCTGACCCCGCGCGAGGAACGCGTGCTGCGCATGCGGTTCGGCATCGGCATGAACACCGATCACACACTGGAAGAGGTCGGCCAGCAGTTTTCGGTGACGCGCGAACGCATCCGTCAGATCGAGGCAAAGGCGCTGCGCAAGCTCAAACACCCCAGCCGCAGCCGCAAGATGCGCTCGTTCCTGGATCAGTAAGCGACCCTCTTTCGGGAATGGGAGGGCGACGCCGGATGGGCTCCGGCGTCGCCCTTGTTGCGTCGGGCTGAGACGCGCGAGCCTGACCCACAAATCCGCTATTGCTAGTTAGTCGCAAGAGTGGCTAAGGGCGGTCCTCCTCTCGGCTGCCCGTCGCTCCATGTCATCCCCCCGCCAGCATATCGGTTCGGACCGCGCCTTCGCGCTGATCGTGCGCTGTGCGACCGCGCTGCTGGGTGGCTATGCCGCGACGGCGGCGCTGGCGTCACTGGCGGCCCGGCTGTTGCCCGGCGATCGGGCGGAGGCGACGGTCTGGGCGATGACCGCGTCGCCGCTGCTGTACGTGACGATCGCGCTATGGTGCTTCCACGCGCCGCGCTTGCCACGCGTGCTGCTCGCCGTCTGGGGTGCGGCACTGATCGGGGGAGCCGTGGTCTCGCTGCTCGGCGTACGACCGTGACCGGGGCGCTCCGACGCAACATGGCGTGGATCCATGGCTGGCTGGGCCTCGTGGGCGGGTGGCTGCTGTTCGTGATGTTCCTCACCGGCACGGCAAGCTACTTCCGGCCGGAGATCACGCGCTGGATGCAGCCTGAACTGCCCTGGCGCACCGTCGCCCCCGCCGCCGCGGCACAGGCGGCGGTGTCCTACCTGACGCGCGTCGGCCCGGACGACCGGCAATGGTACGTCTTCCTGCCCGACGCGCGGACCGCGATCACGCGTGTGTTCGTCACGCCCAACCCGGCGGCGCCCGCCAGCGCGACGCGCGCGACCGAGATCCTGCTCGACCCCACGACCGGCCAGCCGCTCCGCGCCCGGGACACACGCGGCGGCGAGCATTTCTATCGCTTCCATTTCCAGCTTCAGCTTCCCTATCCGTGGGGACGCTGGCTTGCGGGCGTGTGCGCGATGTTCATGCTGGGCGCGATCGTCTCGGGCGTCATCACCCACAAGCGGATCTTCGCGGACCTGTTCACGCTGCGCTGGAACAAGGGGCAGCGCAGCTGGCTCGACGCGCACAACGTCGCCGCGGTGCTCGCCCTTCCCTACCATGCGATGATCACCTACACCGGCCTGCTGACGCTCATAACGCTGTACATGCCGTGGCCGGTCGCCGCCAATTACACGGATCCCGCCACCTTCGCGCAGGCGATATACGGCACGCCGCCGGACGAGGCGGCGAGCGGACGACGCGTGCCGACGATCGCGGTCGGCGCCCTTGCCGCCGACGCCGCCCGGCGCTGGGGTGCGCCGCCGGCGCTGATGATCGTCAGCAACCCGGGCGATGCCGCGGCGCAGGTCACCTTCGCCCGCTCCGCGCGCGATACGATCGGCGCGCGGGCGACGACGCTGACCTATGCGGGCGTGACCGGGCGGCTGCTGAGGGAGGGTGGCGGCACCGGCCCCGCGCTGTCGACCGCGGGCGTGATGCTGGGTCTGCACGTCGCGCAATTCGCGGGACCGGCGCTGCGCTGGACCTTGTTCCTGCTCGGCCTGACCGGGACGACGATGGTCGGTACCGGACTTCTCCTGTGGACCAGCGCGCGGCGTCGTCCCGGCGCGGCCCCCTTCTCGGGACTGCGTCTGGTCGAGCGGCTCAACATCGCGACGATCGTCGGCTTCCCCGTCGGCATGGCGGCGTATCTGCTCGCCAATCGCCTGATCCCCGCCGACCTTGCCGGTCGCGCCGATCTGGAGGTGCAGGCAATGTTCTGGACCTGGGGCGTCGTCGCGCTGGCGCAACTCGTCCGGCCGGCGCGGCGCGCGTGGCGCGAGGGCTTCTTGCTTGCTGCCATCGCCTATGCCGCGGTTCCGCTCACCAACACGCTGACCACGGCGCGTGGCCTGCCGCGCTCGCTGGTCGAGGGCGACATGGCATTCGCCGCATTCGATATCGCGATGCTCGCCATCGCATCGTTGTTCGCACTCGCCGCCTGGCGCGCGGGCAAGGCGGCGGGAACGAAGCCACGCCGCAAATCCCGCTCGGAGACGATACATGTTTGAAGCTGGCACCCTGTCCGCGCTCGCCTGGCTGCTGCTCGCCGGCGCGTCGTTTCGCCACCGGCAGGCGGCAGGATCGCCCGCGCCGCACGAAGCGCGGATGCTGCAAGTCGCCGCCGCAGCGATCGTGGTGATCGCAATCACCCGCTGCGGCACGGATATCGATGGTGAAGGCATCGTGCGGATGCTCGCCGGCGCGTCGGTCGCTGGCATCATCGTGGTGCTGGCGCTATCGGCCGCTGCGACGCGCGCACTCGCGCCTGTCCGCCTGCTGCTCCGCGTCGTCCGCAAGAGGGCGGATCATGGTGCGCAGCCGACCGAAGCAGCCCCCGCGCGCTGACGCGAAAAGGGCGCGGGAGGCATGCCGCCCGCGCCCTCTCTGATCGTACCGGACAGGCCCGGCGGGACCGATTACTCGGCCGCCGCGGTGCCCTTTGCCGGACGCGTGTCGCGACGCTCGGCGATACGCGCCGACTTACCCGTGCGCCCGCGCAGGTAATAGAGCTTGGCGCGACGCACCGCGCCCTTGCGGACGACGTCGATCGAATCGATGTTCGGCGAATAGAGCGGGAAGACGCGCTCGACGCCCTCGCCGAAGCTGATCTTGCGGACGGTGAACGAGGAGCCCATGCCCTTGTTCGAACGTGCGATACACACGCCCTCATAATTCTGGACGCGGGTACGCTCGCCTTCGACGACCTTGACGCCGACCTTCAGCGTATCGCCCGGACGGAATTCGGGGATCGCGCGCTTGGCGGTCAGCTTTTCGATCTGCTCGGCTTCGAGCTGCTGGATCAGGTTCATGTCACATCATCCTTCATGCGCCGCGCGCCAGAGGGAGGCTGGACCCGAGCACCCTCATGGCGCTCCCATAAGTCCGGCCTCCTTAGCCGTGTGTCGGTCTCGGCCATCGACTGACGCCAGGCCGCGATCCTCGCATGATCCCCCGATCGCAGCACTTCGGGGATCGTGCGCCCTTCCCATTCATAGGGGCGGGTATATTGGGGATATTCGAGCAGCCCCGTCTCGAAGCTCTCGTCGTCCCCGCTGGAAGCCGCGCCCATTACGCCGGGAAGCAGCCGGATGCAAGCGTCGAGCAGCACCAGTGCCCCCATCTCGCCGCCCGACAGGATATAGTCGCCGATCGACACCTGCTCGATGCTCCGCGCCTCGAACAGACGCTCGTCGAACCCCTCGAACCGGCCACACAGCACGACGACGCCCGGCCCGCGGGCGAGATCACGGACGCGCGCCTGGGTCAACGGTGTGCCGCGCGGCGTCATCGCCAGGGTCGGGCGGTCGTCCGCGACGCTATCGACCGCCGCGGCGAGCACGTCGGCGCGCAGCACCATGCCGGCGCCGCCGCCCGCGGGTGTGTCGTCGACCGAGCGGTGCCGGTCGGTCGCGAAGTCGCGAATCTGGACCGGATCGCAGGACCAGCCCCCTTCCCTGAGTGCGCGGCCGGCAAGCGACACGCCCAACGGGCCGGGAAACATCTCCGGGTAGAGTGTCAGAACGGTGGCGGCGAAGGTCATTGGGTCCAGTTTTCCACGATCAAGCCGGGAATGTCGGCGAAGTCGCGCGTGTTGTTGGTCACGAGCACATGGCCTAGCGCCAGCGCATGCGCCGCGAGCAGCCGGTCGAAGCTGCCGCGCCGTACCGGGGAGAAGGCCGCAAACTGGCCGTAGCGCTCCGCGGCTGCACGATCGAAGTCGTGGACGCGCAGGATGCTGACGAAAATGTCGACACGCGCCTCGTCTGCGGCATCCGCCTCGGGACGCTGGGCGCCGAAGCGCAACTCGGCGAGCGTGATCGACGAAATGCCCATGTCGCGGCCGTTCTGCGCGCGAATCCGTGACCGCAACGTGGCACTGCGGGCAAAGGCGAAATCCAGGCAGACGTTGGTGTCGAGCAAATACATCAGGCTGCCTGGCCGTGCGAGGCCCCGTCCCAATCGCGTGCGTCCTGATCGATATCGCCGCGCCCGCCGGCCATGAACCCCGGCGAGAAAGCCCCGTACAGACTGTCGAGAATCGTTGCGGCGTCACTATCGCGCCAGAAGCTGCACGTTCCGTCGGCATGGGTGACGATCGTCACATCATCGCCTTCCGAAAGACCAACGCCCTTGGGCAGGCGCAACGCCACCGAATTGCCCGACTTGAACACCTTGGCGCGATATTCGTTACCCATGACGGCCTCCGTATCTACGGGATGTATATACAGGCGCGAAGGGGTTCAAGCGGGATGGACGATTGCATCATCATCGGGGCGGGGCCGGCCGGGCTGACCGCCGCCATCTACCTCGCGCGTTTTCATCTTTCGATCCGGCTGTTCGACAGCGGATCGAGCCGGGCGGCGATGATCCCGTGCACGCGCAACCATGCCGGCTATCCGGAGGGAATCGCGGGCAAGGACCTGCTGCACCGGATGCGCGCGCAGGCGGAACGCTATGGCGCGGTGCGCGAGGCGGTGAAGGTCACGGCGATCGAGCCGGACGGAGACGGTTTTCGCGTCCGCACCGATCACGGCAGCTATCCGGCGCGGACGGTGCTGCTGGCAACGGGCGTCGTCAATCACCGGCCGGAGGGGTTGCTGCCGGACGTGCACGATCCGGCGCTGGCGCGCGGCCTGCTGCGCTATTGCCCGATCTGCGACGGCTATGAGGTCACCGACACGAAGGTCGGGGTGATCGGGACCGGCGAGCATGGCATGCGCGAGGCGCTGTTCCTGCGCGGCTATACGAGCGACGTGACGCTGATCGCGCCGGAGGCGGGACATCGGCTCGACGCGGCCTGCACGCGGGCCCTGGACGAGGCGGGCATCGCGCGCATCGACGGCCCGTGCGGCGGCTGGGCGATCGAGGGCGACAGGTTGGCGCTCGATACCGCGCAGGGGCGGATGGCGTTCGACAGCGTCTATCCGGCGCTCGGTTCGCGCATCCGGTCGCATCTGGCGATCGCGGCGGGGGCGCTGGCGACCGGCGAGGGATGCCTGGAGGTCGACGATCATCAGCGCACCAGCGTGCCGGGCCTGTTCGCCGCGGGGGACGTGGTGAAGGGGCTGGACCAGATCAGCCATGCGATGGGCGAAGCCGGCGTCGCGGCGACGACGATCCGCAATCTGCTGAGCGAGCGCAGGCCGATCCGGCGGTAGCGGGGGGTTTTGAAAGGTCGCAGTGTTTAGGGGGGTAAATCGAGCCACCTCCCTTATTTATCAAGGCTTTAGCAAGTTTAGAAAGTCGCACTCCGTGTAGGTCGGGAGGAGGCGCCGAAGCCACAAATTCGGTGGAGGCGGGTATTGGTCGGGACGCCTCTCTGGAGAGGGCGGACGGAGTTTATCCCCACGTAGTAATGCCGGACGTGTTCCGGCATCCACCTTTCCGCGCAACCCGACCGTGGATCAATTGCGGAACCGTGGATGCCGGAACACGTCCGGGATGACGGGAGAAGGTAGGGCGGTCTACTGTCGTCCGTCTCCGTCTCCGTCTCCGGCTCCGTCACAGCAGCCCGCACGCGGGCCGTGGGGCAGACAGGAGCGCGGTTGTTCATGCTGCTGTGATCGCGGGCGTCGCGTAGCTGGGCCCCGGCCTACGCCGGGGAAGGGCATGAGGCACGCGGTGAGCCGTTCACGGTGAGGATGGCGGGTAGTGCCACGGGCGCCCGCGGCGGAAGAAGGCCTTTCCGGACCGCCGTAGGTCGCGACACGCGGTTCGACGCGTCGGTGTCTGATTGGGATCCACGATGGGAAAGAGGCGCGCCGTCCAAGCTTGCCGGTGCCCAATCATATGACAGAAACGGACCGTTTTGTCCAGTCTATTCGACGAACGCCGGGTCGACGACCAGGCGTTCGGGCGACCAATCCGGCACGGCTTCAGGGCGCATCGGCACCATGAAGCGCTTGCCCGTCGGGCGTTCGATCTCGATGACGTCGCCGGCGCCGAAATTCTCGACCAGGACGACACGGCCCAAGGTTTCGCCCTCCGGCGTTTCGACCGGCAGGCCGATCAGGTCGGCGTGATAATATTCGCCCTCACCAAGCGGCGGCAGCGCGCTGCGCGGGACGGTGAGTTCGGTGCCGCGCAGCGCCTCTGCCGCGGTGCGATCGGGCACTTCGGCGAAGCGCGCGATCGTGCCGTTGGGGCCGGCCTGCGCCGACTTCAGCGTCAGCGCACCACCATTGAACCGGCGGTAGCCCGCGATGTCGTCGGCGAAGACCTTGAGCCGCACCTGCCCATGGATGCCATGCGCGCCGACCACCACCGCCAGCGTGACGGTGGGCGCGCCATCCGCATCGCCGGACACAGCGCCACCCGGGGCGTCAGGCCGCGGGACTGCCGTCGTCGCCGGCGGGGGCGTCATCTTCGCCTTCGGCGGGGTCGGTGTTGGAGACCCCTTCGTTGCTGGCGTCTTCATCGTCCTCGGGTGCGGTGCGGGGATCGGGAAAGGGATCGTTGGCCATGGTGCGCTCTCCTGCGGATGAGGGAGGTCAACGCACCATGGCGCAACGGGATGCCGAGCGTTCGGCTTACTCTGCGGTCGCTTCGGCTTCGGCGGCCGGCGCTTCTTCGGCCGGGGCGGCAGCAGCGGCGGCGGCCGCCTCTTCCTGCGCCTTCAGCTTCTCCGCACGCTCCTCGGCGCGCTCGGTGGCCTTCTCGCCCGGCTTGCCCTTGGTGGGGTTGCTGCGCGCGGCGCGCTCGCGAACGCCGGCGGCGTCGAGGAAGCGGGCGACGCGGTCGGTCGGCTGCGCGCCGTTCAACAGCCAGTGCTTGGCGCGCTCGGCGTCGAGCACGATGCGCTTCTCGTCGTCCTTCTTGAGCAGCGGGTTGTAGTTGCCGATCTTCTCGATGAACTTGCCGTCGCGGGGGCTGCGCGCGTCGGCGACGACGATGCGATAATAGGGGCGCTTCTTCGAGCCACCACGCGACAGGCGAATGCTGAGTGCCATTTTAGTCTATCTTTCCTTGCTAGATCAGTTGCTTATTTCTTGTTCTTCAAAAAATTCTCGAAGCCGGGCGGCAGCTTGGGCATGCCATCCGTCCCCGCCCCGCCGGGACCGCCGAGGCCGGGAAGCCCGCCCCCCGCCTTGGTCATCATGTCGCCGAGGTCGGCGCCGCCGATCGCATTGCCAAGGCCGCCGAGCCCGCCCATCGGGCCGCCCTTCCCCAGCATCGCCATCATGCCCTTCAGCCCGCCCATCTTCTTGATCTTCTTCATGGCGGTGGACATTTCGAGGTGCATCTTCAGGAGCTTGTTGACCTCCTGAACCGTGGTGCCGGAGCCCTTGGCGATGCGGATCTTGCGCTTGGCGTTGATCAGCGCGGGGTTGGCGCGCTCCTTGACGGTCATCGACCCGATCATCGCGTCCATGTGGATCAGCACCTTGTCGCCGCCCGCCTGGGCGACGGCATTCTGCGCCTTCTTCATGCCCGGCATCATCCCGGCGAGCGCGCCGAGGCCGCCCATGCGACGCATCTGCGCGAGCTGGCCGCGCAGGTCGTTCATGTCGAACTGGCCCTTCAGGAGCCGCTTCGACATGCGCTCGGCGTCTTCCTGCTGGATCGACTCCGCGGCGCGTTCGACGAGGCTGACGACGTCGCCCATGCCGAGGATGCGACCGGCGACGCGCGAGGCGTGGAAGGCCTCCAGCGCGTCCATCTTTTCGCCGGTGCCGGCGAACTTGATGGGCTTGCCGGTGACGGCGCGCATCGACAGCGCCGCGCCGCCGCGGGCGTCACCGTCCATGCGGGTCAGCACGACGCCGGTCAGCGGCACCTGCGCGGAGAAGTTCTGCGCGACGTTGACCGCGTCCTGGCCGGTAAGCGAATCGACGACGAGCAGGATCTCGTGCGGCGTGGCGATGTCCGCCACCGCCTTCATCTCGTCCATCAACGCCTGGTCGACGTGGAGGCGCCCGGCGGTGTCGAGCATCAGGACGTCATAGCCCTGCAGCTTCGCCGCCTGCATCGCGCGGCGCGCGATGTCGACGGGCTGCTGGCCCGCAACGATCGGCAGCGTCGCGACCTCGATCTGCGTGCCCAGCGTCGCGAGCTGTTCCTGCGCGGCGGGGCGATTGACGTCGAGCGACGCCATCAGCACCTTCTTGCGCTCGCGGCCCATCGTGCCGCCGCTGAGGCGCTTGGCGATCTTCGCGGTCGTCGTCGTCTTGCCCGACCCCTGCAGGCCGACCATCATCACGACGGCGGGCGGCGTGACGGCAAGCTGCAGCTCGGCACCCTGCGGATCGTCACCGCCGAGCATCTCGACCAGCGCGTCGTTGACGATCTTGACGACCTGCTGCCCCGGCGTGACCGAACGCAGCACGCTCGCGCCGACCGCTTCTTCGGTGATCTTGTCGACGAACTGGCGCGCGACGGGCAGCGCGACGTCAGCCTCGAGCAGCGCGACGCGCACTTCGCGCATCGCGGCACGCACGTCCGCCTCGGTCAGCGCACCACGGCCGCGCAGGCGATCGAAGACGCCGCCAAGCCGGTCGCTCAGACTGTCGAACATCGCCTCAAAACCCCATACACACGCGCAACGCAAAAGACGCCGGCGGACGAAACCTCGTCGGCCGGCGTGCGCTCGGTGGCGCTTGCCTTTCACGTCCCGCGATCGGAACGAGAGGGGCGCTTAGGGGAAACGGGCGCGGAAGGCAAGTCTTGGGGTGGATCGGGGTTTACCAGCCGGTCCGCCGCCGGCCGGCTCCCGCCCGCCCTTCTTCGTCATCCCCGCGCAGGCGGGGACCCAGAAACGCGACGTTGCAGCAGGAGCCGCACGGCCAGCCAGTCTGGATCCCCGCCTTCGCGGGGATGACGGTTTCGGAGCAACGCCTTCCCCGCGTCATCCCGGCGAACGCCGGGACCCATGGTTGCGATCGGTCCGAGGGTCAGGAACCCTCGCAGTCGACCCGCGTCCATGGATCCCGGCGTTCGCCGGGATGACGAAGGGGGTGGAACGATGACCGACAGGGTACATCCACCGCATGGACTTCACCCCCGCACACCACTAGATCGCGCGGCATGCATGCTCCCGCGCCAGAGGTCATTTCCCTCGGCTGCCGCCTCAACATCGCCGAGAGCGAGACGATCGCCACGCTGATCGCCGGCCGCGACACCGTGGTGGTGAACAGTTGCGCGGTGACGGGCGCCGCGGTGAAGGCGACGCGCGCCGCCATCCGCAAGGCGCGGCGCGCGCGGCCGGGGGCGGAGCTGGTCGTCACCGGCTGCGCGGCGCAGATCGATCCGGCGGGCTTTGCCGCGATGGCGGAGGTCGACCGCGTCGTCGGCAACGCCGAAAAGCTGTTCCCCGCCGCCTGGGCGAGCGCCGCCCCGGTCGTCGTCGGCGACATCATGCAGGTGCGCGAAACCGCGCCGCACCTCGCCGCGAGCTTTTCCGCGCACGCGCGCGCCTTTGTCGAGGTGCAGAACGGCTGCGATCACCGCTGCACCTTCTGCGCCATCCCCTTCGGCCGCGGACCCAGCCGATCGGTGCCGGCGGGCGCGGTGGTCGAACGGATCGCGGGGCTGGTCGATGCGGGCCATCAGGAGGTGGTGCTGACCGGCGTCGACCTGACCAGCTATGGCCACGACCTGCCGGGCAGCCCGACTTTGGGCATGCTGGTCGAGCGTATCCTGATGCACGTGCCGAAGCTGGCGCGGCTCAGACTGTCGTCGCTCGATTCGATCGAGATCGACGACCGGCTGGCCGAGATGCTGACCGGCGAGGCCCGCGTGATGCCGCACGTCCATCTGTCGTTCCAGGCGGGCAGCGACCTGATCCTGAAGCGCATGAAGCGCCGGCACAGCCGTGCGCAGGCGGTCGCCGCGGTCGCCGCGCTGAAGGCGAAGCGGCCGGACATCGCGATCGGCGCGGATTTGATCGCGGGCTTTCCGACCGAGGACGAGGCGATGTTCGCCGATACGCTGGCGCTGATCGCGGATGCGGACATCGTCCATGCGCACATCTTCCCCTATTCGCCGCGCGCCGGCACGCCCGCCGCACGCATGCCGCAGGTCGCCCCCGCGGCGATCAAGGCGCGCGCCGAACGGCTGCGTGCCGTCGCGGCGGAGCGCCGGGCGGCGTGGCTGACGGGGCTGGTCGGCACCGCGCAGGACGTGCTGGTCGAGCGGCCCGGCGACCGCGGCCATGCCGGGAATTTCGCCGACGTCGTGCTGACCGGGCACGCGGAGCCGGGCACCATCGTTACGACGCGCATCACCGCCGCCACCGACACCCATCTCATCGGACAGACGCTATGAGCACCACTCCCTCCTGGCACGAACGCCTGCTCGGCGGCTTTCGCAAGACATCGGACCGGCTGGTCGGCAACCTCGCCGGTCTCGGCGGCGCGCGGCTGGACGAGGCGACGCTGGACGATATCGAGGAGGCGCTGATCGCGTCCGACCTTGGCCCAGAGACCGCCGGGCGCATCCGCACGCGGCTGGCCGAAGGGACGTTCGAGCGCAACATGGAGGAACTGGGCATCCGCCTGGTCGTCGCGGAGGAAGTGGAAAAGGCGCTGGCCAAGGTGGCGACGCCTCTGGAGATCGAAGCCTTCCCACGGCCGCAGGTGATCCTGGTGATCGGCGTCAACGGATCGGGCAAGACGACGACGATCGCCAAGCTGGCGCACCTGCTGATGGAGCAGGATTATGGCGTGATGCTGGCGGCGGGCGACACGTTCCGCGCCGCCGCGATCGGCCAGCTCGCGACCTGGGCAGAACGCGTCGGCGTGCCGATCGTCACCGGGCCGGAGGGCGGCGATGCCGCGGGCGTCGTGTGGGATGCGGTGAAGAAGGCGACCGAGACGGGCATCGACGTGCTGATCGTCGACACCGCCGGCCGCCTGCAGAACAAGCGCGAGTTGATGGACGAGCTCGCCAAGATCCGCCGCGTGCTGGGGCGGATCAATCCGGCGAGCCCGCACGACGTCGTGCTCGTGCTCGACGCGACCACCGGCCAGAACGCGCTGTCGCAGATCGAGGTGTTCAAAGAGGTGGCGGGGGTCACGGGCCTCGTCATGACCAAGCTGGACGGCACGGCGCGTGGCGGCGTGCTGGTCGCGGCGGCGGAGAAATACGGCCTGCCGATCCACGCGATCGGGGTGGGCGAAGGGATGACGGACCTGCGCCCGTTCGACCCCAATGAGGTCAGCCGGATCATCGCCGGCGTCGATGCGGGGGTGAAGAAGTGATGGCTGTGTCGAGCCGTCACCCCGGCCTTGAGCCGGGGTCCCGCTGTTCGCCGCGGGGAGAAGAAGAAGCAGCACCCCGGCCCAAGGCCGGGGTGACGAAGATGGAGGTGTCGGCGTGAGTCAACAATCGTCCCCCGGCATCCGCATGGGCGTGGAATACGGCCCGCTGCTCGTTTTCTTCGCCGCCAATTTCCTGTTTCCCGCCAGCCTTGCGATGCGGCTGGTCGGTGCGTCGACGGGCTTTCTGTCAGACCTCGACCGCGCGGGCGCGCTGGTGATCGCGCGGGTGATCGTCGCGACGGCGGCGTTCGTGCTCGCGACGGTCGCGGCGATGGTCGTGTCGAAGGTGAAGCTCGGCCGCATCTCGCCGATGTTGTGGATTTCGGGGGCGTTCGTCGTCGTGTTCGGCGGCCTCACCGTCTATTTCCACGATCCCAAGTTCATCCAGATGAAGCCGACCTTTGTCTACGGCATGTTCGCGCTGGTGCTGGGCTATGGCCTCGTCAGCGGGCGCCCGCTGCTCGAAGGGCTGCTCGGCGCGGCCTATCCGGGGCTGACCGCACTGGGGTGGCGCAAGCTGACGCGCAACTGGGCGCTGTTCTTCGCGTTCATGGCGATGCTGAACGAGGCGGTGTGGCGGTCGACGAGCTGGGATTTCTGGGTCGGGTTCAAGCTGTGGGGGGCGATCCCGCTGACTTTGCTGTTCGCCTTTGCCAACATCCCGATGCTGCTGCGCCACGGCCTGACCACCGCGGAGGTGGCGGAGCCGCCGGTCGAGTGACCGACGGCCCCGCGCGGCCCGCGGACGTTACCGGCGCGATGCGTCGTCGCCGGTGATGATCCGTTCGACGGGCTGGTCGCTGATCGGGCCGGGCGACTGATCCTCGCGCTTGAAGGCGAACAGCCAGCGCGCACCGAGCCCGGCGACCGCCGCACCCGCGATCGGCGCGATCCAGAACAGCCACAGCTGCGACAAGGCCCAGCCGCCGACGAACAGCGCCGGCCCCGTGCTGCGCGCAGGGTTGACCGACGTGTTGTCGATCGGGATCGAGATCAGGTGGATCAGCGTCAGCGCAAGACCGATCGACAGCGGGGCGAACGGGCTGGGCGAGCGCGGATCGGTTGCGCCGAGGATGACGATCAGGAACCCCGCGGTCAGTAGCGCCTCGGCAAGGAACGCCGTCGCCATCGCATAATGACCCGGCGAATGCGCGCTATAGCCGTTGGCGGCAAAGCCGCTGGCGACGAGGTCGAAGCCGGGCGCGCCCTTTGCGAGCAGCGCGAGCGCCGCACTGCCGAGGATCGCGCCGACCAGCTGCGCGGCGACATAGCCGGGCACGTCGCGCATCGGGAAGCGCCCCGCCACCGCCAGCCCGATGCTGACCGCCGGGTTGAAATGGCCGCCGGAGATGAAGCCGACCGCAAAGGCCATGGTGAAGACGGTGAGGCCGAATGCCAGCGCGACGCCCGCCATGCCGATGCTGCCGGGCAGGCCGGCACCCGCCGCGAGCACCGCCGCGCCGCACCCGCCGAGCACCAGCCAGAAGGTGCCGATCATCTCCGCCGCCCAGCGCCGGGCGGTCGCGACGGGGCGCGGCGGCGGCGGTTCGCCGTGCGAAATCGAACTGGCGGCTGCAGTGACGGGTTGATGAACGGTCATCGATCGCCTCCTCTTTCGGGATCGTCGTCCCGCAGATGTGCGGGGTCGGGCGGTCAGAACGCGGCCGCATCGGCCGCGTTCCTGGTATCCTTGCACCTATCGCGGCGTAGAAAACGACCAGCTCCCTGTTGACGTGCGAACCGCAACGAAAAGGGGCGGCGTCTTGCGACACCGCCCCCGAAGACTTCCGGTCTGGATCGACGCGGTCAGGCGGCGTCGAACCGCTTGCCCGCCTCGTCCCAGTTCACCACGTCCCACCACGCCTTCAGATAGCCGGGGCGGTCGTTCTTGTAGGTGAGGTAATAAGCGTGCTCCCACACGTCATTGCCCAGGATCGGCGTGCCGCGATCCTCGACGACGTCCATCAACGGATTGTCCTGGTTGGGCGTCGCGGTGACCTTCAGCGCGCCGTCGGCGGTCTTGATGACCCACGCCCAGCCCGAGCCGAACTGGCCAGCGCCCTTGGTGTTGAAGTCTTCCTTGAGTTTGTCGAGCCCGCCATAGGCGTCGATCGCCTCCTTGAGCGCGCCCGATGGCTGCGTCGACCCCTTGGGCGCCATGATCTTCCAGAAGAAGTCGTGGTTCCAATAGCCGCCGCCGTTGTTGCGCACGAGCGCGGGCTGCGACGAGATGGTGGCGAGGATATCCTCGATCGACTTGCCGGCGAGCGACGGGTCCTTCTCGACGCCCTCGTTGAGCTTGGCAGTATAGGCCGCGTGATGCTTGTCGTGGTGGAAGGTCATCGTCTCCTTCGAGATGACCGGTTCCAGCGCGTCATAGTCGTAAGGGAGCGGCGGCAGTTCGAATGCCATGGCTTTGGCCTCCTGATGATGGAACGGGGTTCGCGCCCGTCAACGCAGCACGCGGGGTAATGCTCCCACACCGTTTCGCAAGCGTGATGATCTTTTGAAGAAGGTGTTCGGTTCGCCTTAGCTCACCGCGTCATCCACGCGGGGGCGGGGATCCAGACGCGCAGGTTGTTGTAACGATCGCGACGTCAGCGTGTCTGGATTCCCGCCTCCGCGGGAATGACGACGAGAGGGGGAGACACGATCACCCGCCCGCGTTGATGAGGTCGTGGCGGCGCAGCGCGTGGCGGAGCTGGTCGTAGGTGAGGCCGAGCGAATCCGCGGTAGCGCGCTGGTTGAAACGGTGTTCGGCGAGCGCCTTCGCCAGCAGTTCGCGTTCGAACCGCGCGACGCGCGACTTGAAGTCGGACGGCCCGGCGTCGCAGGCGGCGACGGGGCTGTCCTCCGGTTCCTCGCGCCGTGCCGGCTCGGCCTTGCCGGAAGCTGGGCCGGAAGCTGGGCCGGATGCCGGCCCCGACGCAGGCAAGGGTGCCGCGCCGCCATGGACTCCGGACGGCCGGTAGGGCGAGGCGAAGGGATCGATCTCGATCCGGTCGACCGGGCCCTCTCCTTCCCAGCGATAGACCGCGCGCTCGACGACGTTGCGCAATTCGCGCACGTTGCCCGGCCAGCGATGCGTCATCAGCGTGTCGAGCGCGGTCGGCCCGAACCCCGGCCAGCGTTCCCACCCGATCTCCGACGCCATGCGCCGCCCGAAATGGTCGGCGAGCACGACGATGTCCCCGGTGCGCGCACGCAAGGGCGGCAGCGTCACCACCTCGAACGACAGCCGGTCGAGCAGGTCGGCGCGAAATTCGTGGGCATCGACCTTGTCGGGCAGATGCTCGTTGGTCGCCGCGACGATGCGCACGTCGACGCGCAGCGGACGGCTGGAGCCGATCCGTGTAACCTCGCCATATTCGACCGCGCGCAGCAGCCGGTCCTGCGCCGCCATCGACAGCGTGCCCAGCTCGTCGAGGAACAGGGTGCCGCCGTGCGCCTCCTCGAACCGGCCCGCGCGCGCCTTGGTCGCGCCGGTGAAGGCGCCCGCCTCGTGCCCGAACAGCTCCGCCTCGATCAGCGTTTCCGGCAAGGCAGCGCAGTTCATCACGACGAGCGGCTGGTCCCAGCGCGGCGACAGGCGGTGCAGACGTTCGGCGACGAGCTCCTTGCCCGTGCCGCGTTCCCCGATGACCAGCACCGGCCGGTCGAGCGCGGCGGCGCGGCTGGCGCGTTCGAGCGCGTCGAGGAAGGCGCCGGATTGGCCGATGACCTGGGTCGTGCGCTGCATCGCCAACTCTTGGCGCAAAATCCCAATGGTCCGCAAGTGTTCATCCGTGGTTCATGCAGATAATACACCCGAAAACCACGCATTTTCGCCGTTTCTGCAATTGGCACGGCTCGTGCAAAGCTCTGGGCAACCCGCCGATGCGGCGGCAACAAGGTTCAGAATTCAGGAGGTTCCCATGTTCAAGTCCGACATCGGCCGCACGATCGCCGCCATCGCCTGCACCATCGTCTTCAGCGCGACCTGCGTCGCCGGCGCGGTGGGTCCGGCGACCGGCCACGGCGCGTCCGCGACGGCGTCCGCTGCCCGCCTGACGGCGTAAGCAGCGACCCGGGGCGGGCCCATGTTTCCCTCGCCCGCCCCGGACCCAGATTTCCCAGGAGCATCACGACAGATGGGCATTTTCTCCCGCACCCGCGACATCGTCGCCGCCAACTTCGCCGACCTGCTGGAAAAGGCAGAAGACCCGGCGAAGATGATCCGGATGATCATCCTCGAAATGGAGGAGACCTTGGTCGAGGTTCGCGCCTCCGCCGCGCGCACCATCGCCGACCAGAAGGAGATGCGCCGGCATATCCTGAAGCTGGACCAGCTGCAGGCGAACTGGACCGAAAAGGCCGAGCTCGCGCTGTCGAAGGATCGCGAGGACCTGGCCAAGGCGGCGCTGCTCGAAAAGCAGAAGGCGGCCGACATGGCCGACCAGCTGAAGGCCGAGGTGCAGGTGCTCGACGATGCGCTGCGCGCGTCGGAAGAGGATATCGCCAAGCTGCAGAAGAAGCTGACCGAGGCGCGCAGCAAGCAGGCCAACGTCCAGACGCGGCTGGAAAGCGCAAACAACCGCTTCCGCCTGCGCGAGATGTACGCCGGCCCCAAGACGCATGAGGCGTTCAGCCGCTTCGATATCCTGGAACGCCGCGTCGACGATGCCGAGGGCCGCGCCGAGGCGCTGGGGCTGGGCGTCACGAAGACGCTGGAGGAAGAGATCGCCGAGCTGCGCCAGAGCGACAAGGTCGATGCCGAACTCGCGGCGCTGAAGGCGCGGATGAACGCGAACCGGGAGGGCTGAGATGGAAGACGTCATCGTCCCGCTGATCGCGATCACCTCGATCTTCATCGGTCTGCCGTGGGTGATCTTCCACTATATCACCAAGTGGAAGCAGGCGCCCAAGATAACCGACGAGGACGAGAAGCTGCTCGACGAGATGTACAATCTGGCCCGCCGGCTGGAAGACCGCCTGAACACCGTCGAGCGGATCGTCGCCGCCGACAACCCGGATTTCCGCACCGGCCTTGGCGCCGAAATCCGCCCGGGGCTCGACCGCCCCGCCATGGATCGCCAGTCCGACTATCGCCTCGAAGGGAGGATGTAACATGGCCGCCCGTACGCAATTCTACCTCGACCGCCAGAACAAGAAAGTCTCCGGCGTATGCGCCGGGATCAGCGAATATACCGGGCTGGACGTGACGATCGTGCGCATCGCGATGCTCGCCCTGCTCTGGGCGACCGGCGGCGTCATCCTGCTGGGCTATTGGGCGACCGCGCACTTGGCGCCGGAAAAGCCGAACGGTCTTTACCAGGATGCCGACGACCGGAAGTTCTGGCAGGGCGTGCGCAGCAATCCGACGCGATCGACCGCGGAAGTGCGCAGCAAGTTCCGCGACATCGACCGCCGGCTCGCCGACATCGAGCTGCACTATACCAGCCGCAACAGCCGGCTGGCCGAGGAAATCGACAGCCTGCGCTGAGCACGAACGCTCGCGAGCCGTCATAAAGGGGAGAGTTATCATGGACATGGGTTGGATGGTGCCGGTGGGTATCGTCGGTGCGGTGTCGGCGCGGCATGCCTTCACCACCTGGGTCAAGGCCAAGCACGGCTACCCGATCGGCGAGGATGGTCGCCGCAGCCGCCGCGGACGCTACGCACAGGTCGACGGCGACATCGAAGCCGAGCGCAAGATCATGCTGCTCACCAACGAGAACGAGAAGCTGACCGGCCAGGTCAGCCGGCTGGAGGAACGGATCGCCGTCCTCGAACGCATCGCCACCGATCCCGCCGAGCGTACCGCCCGCGAGATCGAAGCGCTCCGCGACCGGTAAGGGACAGGCCGCCATGCTACCCGAACATTTCTTTTTCCTGATGATGGGCGTCGGCCTGACGCTGGCCGTCCAATGGTACGGCCGCCGCAAGGTGCGTCAGGCGATCGCCGGCCCCGATGTCGAGGCGCGCCGCGACATCCAGCTACTCGATGCCGAGAACACCCAGCGGATCGGCCAGATCGACCGGCTGCAGGAGCGGCTCGCCACGGTCGAGCGGATCGTCACCGACCGGTCGCACATGCTGGACCGCGAGATCGAAAGGCTGCGCTGATGAACGGCTTCACCATCTTCATGCTCGCCCTCGTCGTCGTCGGCCTGCCCGTCATCCTCGGCATCGGATCCGAGATGTTCAAGCGCTGGCTGAAGCACAAGGAGACGATGGCGGTCGCGCTCAACGCACAGACCGCGGAGAAGGCGGCGCAATATGCCGCGCACATCGAACGCCTGGAGACGCGGGTGCGCGTGCTGGAACGGATCGCCACCGACCGCGGCGCCGACCTGTCCGACGCGATCGAACGCCTGCGTATCGGCGCCAACTGAGGACGAAACGCCCATGAACCCTGCAGAGATGATCGTCGCGATCGTCGCCATCGTGATCTTCGGCGGCATCATGCGCAGCCGCTTCGCCGCGCACCGCCCGCACGCCGACGCGCCCTTCGCGCCGACCGGCGACGAGGACAACCGGCGCCTTCGCGAGGAGGTGCGCAGCCTGAAGGAGCGCGTCCAGGTGCTGGAACGCGTCATCACCGACAACCGCAGCAGCATCGATCTCGACCGCGAGATCGACCGGCTGCGCGACCGCTGAAAGGAGGCGGATCATGACCGACCCCAACCTGTATCTCACCGTGTCGCTGTCGAGCCTTGCGGGGCTTGCGATGGTCACCACCGCGGGCCTTTCGGGCTGGCGCAGCTGGCTGGCGCTGAAGCACCAGCAACTCGATCAGGTCCACGAACAGGCGACGCCCGGCCCGTCCGCCGGATCGCGGATCGAAATCGCCGACCTCAAGGAACGGATCAAGAAGCTGGAGGCGATCGCGGCGGGCGTCGACTTGTGAGCGCCTGCCCTTCCCGACAGGGGGCTGCGGCGGCGCGCCGGCGCTGACGCAAGGCAGCATCCCCGCAAGCCAGCGTCGATAGCCCGCCCCACCCTCCTGCCGATGGTTCCCGTCCCGCAGGCGGGAGGGACAGAGGATGCCGATTGCCCCACCCCGCCCCGCGCTGTACCGGACGGCCGCATGACCAGCCTCGCCGACGTCCGCGACGAATATGAATTTCTCGATGCCGACGATCGCTATCGCCTGCTGATCGATCTGGGCCGGGCGCTGGAGCCGATGCCGGATGCGCTGAAGACCGACGCGACGCTGGTGCGCGGCTGTTCGGCGGCGGTGTGGGTCTATCCCACCGTGCGCGACGACGGCACGCTCCATTTTC
Organism: Sphingomonas sp. FARSPH; assembly: GCF_003355005.1. Classification (NCBI taxonomy): domain Bacteria; kingdom Pseudomonadati; phylum Pseudomonadota; class Alphaproteobacteria; order Sphingomonadales; family Sphingomonadaceae; genus Sphingomonas; species Sphingomonas sp. FARSPH. Next base: position 141,630 of record NZ_CP029985.1, read on the forward strand.
TGGCCGATTCGAACGCCGCGATCACCAAGGGGATCATCGCGCTGGTGCTGCTGACGGTGCAGGACCAGCCGCCCGCCGCCATAACCACCGCCGATATCGAGGGGGACCTCGCGCCGTTCGACCTCAGGAACCAGCTCAGTTCCAACCGGACGCAGGGTATCCCCAACATGATCGCGCTGATCCGCGAGACGGCGGCGCGCTACGGGTGACCCGATCTCCCCTCCAGCAGGCGGGAGGAGGCAGGTTTACGGCACGCGGGCGATCCGCGCCGCCAGCTCCGCGACGTCCGCACCCTTAGGAACGACGAGCCATTGGTCGGGACGCCGCGCGTCGATCATCGCCACGGCGTTCTTCGGGCACAGGCCGAGGCAGCGCGTCTCGACGATGCCGAGCGGCGCCTTGCGCCCCTTCTTGAGGCCGAGCAGCTTGCGCAGCAGCTTGGCGAGCGGCGTGCGCGCCTTCTTGCCAAAGCCGCCGCCCACTTTCTTCGTGCACTTGCCGCAGACCAGCACCGCTCCCTGCCATTCGGCGCCGATCGCCTTCAGCGGGGGCGCCACGTGCGGCGGTCCTCCGCGGTCTTGAGGACCTCATAGGCCGCCTGCACCGCCTGGAAGCGCACCGCCGCATCGGCGTCGCCCGGGCGCACGTCCGGGTGGTTTTCCTTGGCGAGGCGACGCCACGCGCCCTTCACACCTTCGAAATCGGCATCGCCATCGAGCCCGAGCACGTCGAGCGCGCGCATCTCGTCGCGCGATCGGGTGCCGTCGCCCGGCCCGCCCCACGCATAATGGTTCGCGCTGGCATAACCCGAGGCAGTGCGGCTTTCCGACGCCTCGCGCTGCGCGGCTTCTTCCGCCGACAGCCCTTCGAAATAATTCCAGCCGCGATTGTATTCGGCGGCATGGTCGGTGCAGAAATACCAGCGATCCGGGCTGTTAGGCGATTTCGGCGCGGGGCAGTCGCCCGGCTTGTCGCAGCCGTGGCGGTCACACAGCCGCACCGTCGTCGTCTCGCGGCCGGAGCCATAGCCCCGCCAGCGGGGAAAGCCCCAGTCGTTCGAACGGGTCGTGCTACGCGCCATTGCGCCTGCGACATAAGCGTTCGGCGGCAACGCGCAAGCACCGGCGACGCGCGATCAGCCGCCCAGCTTGTAGCGCACGTTGGTGGTAAACGCGCCGCAGCCGACGCCGCCGTCGGGCCGGTACGTCTTGTTGAAACGGGTCGTCGTGATCATCGCCGTGCTGGGCTTGCCGAAGACGAAGGGAGGATAGGCCACGATCGGCCGTGCGCCCTTTACCGTCCCGTCGGCTGCGACATCGAACTGCATGCGCGTCCAGCCGCCCATCCCCCAACGGCGCGCCTCGTCGGGATAGGCGTCGTGACCGTACGACGCGACCGCAGGCTGCTTGTCGATCAGCGCGCATTGGCTCGCGGCCAATCCCGAAGCAGCAAATGCCGCCCGCGCTGCCGGCAGATCGCCGCGCGTTTGCGCGATCGAGGCGAGGCGAATCAGCGCCCCCACCTTCAGCGGGTCGCTGGCGGAAAGCTGCGGGTCGTTGGCGACCTGCCGCAGAAGCGCCTCCTTGCCGGTGCGCGCTCCGGTCGCCTCACGATCCACAAGCAGCAGACTCAAGGCGGCGCGCGACTGCGGATCCGCGGCATATGCCGGCTCGGCGAGCATCGGCTCGATCAGGCGACGGAAGACCAGCGGCTTGTGGATATCCGCCGTGGCGGCGGTCCGTATTGCAAGGTCCAGCGACAGCTTGGCAGGCGCAGGTGCGCCATTGGCCGCCGCGATGACAAGCGCGCGTTGCGCATAAACGCGGCGCTCGTCGCGCGGCAGAACGGGATTTTCGACGAGCGCGAACAGCGCGGGCAGCGCCGTCAGCGTGTCCCCGGCCGCCGCGACCTCAGCAAGCGCGTGGCGCTGGGCGACCAAAGCGATGGCTGGGGCATCGGGCTTTTCGGCAAAGGTCAGCCCCTTGCCGCGCCCCCAGGCGACCAGTTCCGCATCCAGCCCGTCGCCGATCGACGGGCGCTGGAACGCGAGGTTGCAGCGCACCTCGACCCGCGCGTTGTAACGCAGGAAGGTCGGCATCGCCTTCACCTGATCCGCGGTCCACGCCCATTGCCGCACCGCGCGCGCGAACTCGAGCGCGACCTTGCCGCCGCCCGCCGCATAGATCGGGCGCACGCCTTGCGCGGTGCCGTCGTCGGCGATCGAGAATTCGACAACGGCCATGTCGTCGGGCTTCAGCCCCGCCTCGCCGCCGCAATCGGGCGGCACCATCGCCACGCCGGGATCGATCAGCCCGATCGAGGTCGCGCCCGCCCCCGTCATTGCGACGTACCGCCGCGCCTCCGTCTCGTTGCCGCCGAGCAGATAGGCGATCGCCGCATCGGACCGGACCGACACGTCGCGCACGTCGATACGCTGGGTGTTCATGCCGCCGAACGCGCGGACCGCGTCGCGGAACGTCGCCTGCGCGGCGGGGATTTCGCCGCGGTTGAGCTGCATCGTCCCCTTGGCTTCCGCGATAGTGCCGAGCGAGGCGGCGTCGAGCTTCGCCGATGCGACCAATGGGTCGAGCCGCGCCTGCGCCGCGGCGGCGGCAGCGGGATCGGTGAACGTCGTCGTCTGGACCAGCGCGAGGTTGGCGACCATCTTGTCGCGCGGCGTGTCGGCGATGGCTTCGGCCTTGGCGAACCAGTCGGCGGCGGTCGCATAGTCGAGGCTGGTCATCGCGATCCGGCCGAGGTTAAAGCTCGCCCTGAACCGGTCCGCGCGCAGCGACGGGTCGTCGGCGGGCAAGATCGCCAGCCCCGCCTGCGCCGCGGCATTCGCCTCGTCCTTGCGGTCCAGCGCGAGCAAAGCGGCGCTCTTGCGCACCAGCACGATCGCATGGCTGCGCGGACGCGAAGCGACGCGCCGTTCCAGCGCTTCCCATGCGGCGAGCGCGGCGGCCTTGTCGGTGCCGGTATCGAGCTGTTCGGCGGCGTCGAAATCCTGCTGAACGGTTCGTGCCGGCTGCTGCGCGCCCGATCCTGTCGCCAGCGCCACCAGCGCTGCCGTCGCCATCATCCGCTTCATCGCCCGAATCGCTCCCCTGCCGGAACAGCGATCCTGCCCCGCGCGGCGGGACGATGCCAGAGGGTCTGTAAGCCGGGTTCTGTCCATCCCCTTTCGGGGACTGGGCGACCATTCCTCTCGGACGACGCTTGCGCGCCGCCTCCAGCAACCAACCCGGGCAGCGGGTGGGAACACACCCCGGTGCGCGTCGCCGCGCCCCATGCCGCCCCTATTCGGTCTTGCTCCCGGTGGGGTTTGCCGTGCCGCTGCCGTTACCGGCCGCGCGGTGCGCTCTTGCCGCACCCTTTCACCCTTACCTGCCGCGAAGGCAGGCGGTCTGCTCTCTGTGGCACTGTCCCTGGGGTCGCCCCCGCCGGGCGTTACCCGGCACCGTCGTTCCGCGGAGCCCGGACTTTCCTCGACACATGCACGGCATGCGACGCGGCCGCCCGACCCTCTGGCACGGTCCCCTTACTCGTCCCCTTGCGGCTTGGGAAGCAGCAGCGCGAGCAGCAGCATGCGGCATTCGGCGTCGATCTCGCCATCGACCAGTTCGGGGCGGAAGCGGCGCTGGAACGCCATCGTCGCCGCAAGCGGGTCCGAGACGTCGTACCCGAAGCGTTCGAGCGCGAGCAGGAAGCCCGCGCGCGTCCACATCGGGTCCATCAGCTTCTGCGTCGGGCGCGGCAGCGCAAGCCGCAGCCGGGCGAGCCGCCCCCAGGGAAACAACTCGCCGGGATCGCGCTTGCGCAGCGGCGCGACGTCGGAATGGCCGACGACATTGCCGCGCGTGATCGCATGGCGATCCTTCACCGCGGCGACGAGGCGGACGACGGCATCGACCTGCGCCTCGGGAAAGGGGCGATATCCCCATTCGTGACCGGGATTGACGATCTCGATCCCCACGCTCGCGGAATTGATATCGGTGAGGCCGCGCCAGTGCGAGCGGCCCGCGTGCCACGCCCGTTTATCCTCGTCGACGAGGCGGAAGATGCGGCCGTCCTCCTCGACCAGATAATGCGCCGACACCTTCGCCTCCGGATCGCACAATCGCGCGAGCGCGGCGGCGCCATCCTGCATCCCGGTATAATGCAGCACGATCATGCTGATCGGCAGCGTCCGCTCGTCGAAGTTCGGCGAGGGCATGTCGAGGAAGGTCATGCCCGTCGATTAGCCGAAGGCGCGCCGGCGCGTAAGAGGCGGCGCGCGCAAGGCCTCAGGCGGCGGCGATACCGGCGGCGGGGCCGGTCACGCGCTCGTACAGCCCGCGCAACGTGCGGCTGGGAACGAAGGCGTCGGTCTGGCCGATGACCGTCTCGCCTGCGCCGAGCACCAGCATGCCCCCCGGCCGCAGCGCCCGGGCGAAGCGGCCGAACACCTCGCCTTTCGTCTGCGGCGAAAAATAGAGCAGCACGTTGCGGCACAACAGGATGTCGAACTGGCCAGGCGCAGGGTCGGCGGCCAGATTGTGGCGGCGGACCGTGATCGCGCGCAGCAGTTCGGGCTTGGCGGCCCAGTCGTCACCCGCCGCATCGAACCAGCGCATCATGCGCCGGATCGGCAGGCCACGCTGGATCTCGAATTGCGAATAGCGCCCCGCACGGGTGCGCGCCACGGCGACCTCGGACACGTCGGTCGCGACGATATCGGGCATCCGCACGCCCGTGTCGTGCGCGCGTTCGGCGAACAGCATCGCCAGCGACAGCGGCTCCTGCCCGCTGGAACAGCCGGCACACCAGATGCGCGGGTGCCGGCCGCTCGCCTCGATCGCCTCCACCGCCTCGACCACCAGGTCGAACACCGGTGCCTCGCGGAAGAAGGACGTTTCGCCGTTGACGAGCGCATCGACGATCTGGTCGCCGAGGGCCTGGTCGTTGCGGTCGAGCAGCAACGCGACGAGCTGGTCGAGCGTGCCGAGCCCGCGGGCACGCAGCAGCGGCTTGAGCGCGGTATCGATCCGCCATGAGCGATAGGCGGCTATCTGCTGGCCCGTCCGCACTTCCAGCAAACTGCTGAACACGTTGAGCGCAAGTTGCGAGATCGCGGCGGATGCGGGTGGCGGCGCGGACGCGGCAGGCAGGCGTGACGGCATCAGGGACGCGCCCCGCTGATCGCGAGACGGCCGATGGCGTCGGGGGTCAGGATCGCATCGGCCGCACCGATCGCCGCGACCGCGCCCGGCATGCCCCAGACCACCGACGTCGTCTGATCCTGCACGACGACGCAGCCGCCGGCCTCGCGCACAGCCTTGGCGCCTTCCGCACCGTCCCGCCCCATGCCGCTGAGGACGATCGCGAGCATCCGCGCACCGAATACCGCGGCGGCCGATGCGAACATCGGATCAACCGACGGCAGGCAGCCGCTGGCCGCCGGCGCGTGGGACAGCCGGATCGCCGCCGCGCCATCGGGGAGCGCGACGCAGCGCAGATGCGCATCGCCCGGCGCGACGACGATGCGGCCCGGCTGCACGCGCATGAGGTCGGTCGCGACATCGCACGGCCGCCCGGACAGCGTCGCGATCTGCGCCGCGAAATAGGGCATGAACGATGCCGGCAGATGCTGCGTGATGAGGATCGGCACGCGGAACGTCGCCGGTAGGGCGCGCAGCAACTGGCTGAGTGCGTGGATGCCCCCGGTCGATGCGCCGATGGCGACGAGGTCATAGTCGCTGCGCCCCCGCCCGGCGGCGGAGACCGGGGCGATGGGCGGCAGCGCCGCGGGCAGCGGCGGCACGTCCAGGCCGCTATGGCCCAGCCGCACCAGCTTGCCGATCAGCCCGTCCCCGAACGCGGCCATCCGTTCGCCGGCCGCCGGCTTAACGAGCGTGTCGGCGGCGCCGAGCGCCAGCGCCTGCAACGTGCTCTCCGCACCCTCGCCGGCCTGGGCGGACACGACGAGGATCTTGGCACCGCGACCCGCGGCGATCAGATCGGGCAAGGCGGTCAGCCCGTCGATGCCGGGCATCTGCAGGTCGAGCAGGACGAGGTCGACACGCTCCTGCGCGAGCAGCGCGAGCGCGGCCGATGCGGTTGCGACGCTGCCCTTCACCGCAAAGCGGGCGTCCGCTTCGACGATGCGCGTCATCACCGCACGGGCGACCGCCGAATCATCGACGATCAGCACGCGCAGCGGCGGATCGACGTCCTGCGGCTCAAGGCGGGGGGTGGCGACGGCCATGGCAGCACGGTTGCCGGGTTCAGGCCATGCCCACGATATGGAGTTTCGATTCGAGCGTATCGCGATCGAACGGCTTCATCACATATTCGTCGGCGCCCGCCTCGATCGCGGCGCGGATGTACGCCATGCCATTCTCGGTCGTGCAGAAGACGACCTTCGGCCGGGTCGGGATATTCGAATCGCGTAGCGCCCGCAGGAAATCCATCCCGCTCATCACCGGCATGTTCCAGTCGAGCAGGATGACGTCGGGCGCCGCGGCCATGCAGGAATCGAGCGCTTCGCGCCCGTCGCACGCCTCGGTGACGGTGAAGTCGAGCGTCTCGAGGATATGGCGGGCGACTTTGCGGATCACCTTGGAATCGTCGACGACGAGGCAGGTCTTCATGCGGTGCGGGCCTTTTTGCTGCGAATCGCGCGACTAGGGATATGCGCCGGCAAGCGTAAGCGTCGCGTTAAGCCGCGAGCGGCTGTGGCAGAGGCTGGGGCAGCGGCTGGGGCAGCGGCACGAGACGGGCGAGGTCGATGACGAGGATCGGCTCGCCATCGCGCTCCACCATGGCGTTGCCCGCCGCCGCCCAGCCGCGATCGAGCGCGAGGCCCGACGACAGGGGCTGGCGGACGAAGGACGCGACATCCTCCAGCGCATCGACCAGCATCGCATAATGATGCCCGTCGACGCGGGTGATGATCGCGCGGCGCGCGTCTGCCGGCATCGGATCGAGTCCCAGCGCCAGGCAGGTGTCGATGACGGTGACGACGCGGCTGCGCAGCGCGGTAAGGCCACGCACCGAGCCGGGCGCGCGCGGCACCGCGACGACGGGCGCCAAATCGACGACCGAATCAATTTCGGTCGTGTCGATCGCGACGGCGCGGCCGGCGACATGCGCGATGAGGAACAGGTCCATCGTCATTCTCCCACCGCGCGCGCGAGCGCCGCGATCAGCGCCGGGCGATCATAGCGATAGATGCTGGTCGCAGCGCCGTTGCGTTCGCGGCGCAGGCGCAGCACGGGCGCGCCACCGCCGTCCAGCAGCAGCGTCGCCTGACCGGGTCGATCCGCCGGGCCATCCATCGTGACGACGACATCGGCGCTGGCGCCGGGCGGCACGTGCGCGACGCAGCGATAGCCCGCCGCCTCGATCGTCGGGCGCAGGAAGGTTTCCATCCAGCCGCTGCCGTCGGTGTGCAGCAGGCACAGCCGCTCCGATGGCGGCGCGACATCGGCGGCGGCGAAGAGCGCGAGCGGATCGACAAGCTCGACCTGCTCGCCCTCGACGATGACCACGCCGACGATCGCCCCCGGTGTCGTCGCCGCCGCGATATCGTGGGGCAGCGTGACGATCTCCATCGCTTCGTGAATGGCGTAGGCGAGTTCGGTATCGCCATCGGTCAGACGCAGCACGGGCACCTCGTCGCGATCGCGGATGGCGGCGACCGCGTGGAGCGGCACCAGACGGTCGCCGATCGCGAGGCGCAGGCGGCCGCCGGTATGGCGGATGGCGTCGACCGGCACCGGTTCGACCCGATCGATCGCGGCAAGCGGCAGCACGCGGCGCTCGCCGTCCAGATCCTCGAACAACAGCGCCGCGATGCCGGCTTCGGCCACGACTGCCTCCGCCTGGTCGGCCGCGACCGGCCGCTGAAAGCGCAGGCCGGCGACCGCGGCGATCCCCGCCCCGTCGAGCAGCAGCATCGGCAGCCCCGAATCGGGCAACGTCTGGCCGGCATAGACGCCGGTCGCCATCACCGCGGGCGCAGCGGGCTTCACCACCAGTTCCTCGGTATCGAGCACGGTGTCGATCGCCAGCGCATAATCGCCGTCGCGCGTCGCGACGATCGCGAGCTTGCCGTTCGCATCCTCCAGCCCGTCGACGCCGCCCAGCCCGAGCAGCCGGCCGAGCGCGACGAGCGGCAGGCGGCGACCGCGTACCGTCGCGACCGCGGCGTCGCCGACCCGGTCGATCCGCACCGCCTCGCCGCGCACGTTGAGGATCTCCTCGACCGACTGGCGCGCTATGGCGAAACGCTGGCCGCCAGCGCCGACCACGACGGTCGACATGATCGACAGCGTCAGCGGCACGTAGATAACGATCGTCAGCCCGCGTCCCGCCTGGTTGATCAACTCGATCCGGCCGCCGATATTTTCGAGGTTGGCGCGCACCACATCCATGCCGACGCCGCGTCCCGACACCGCGGTGACGGTGTCGCGGCTCGACAGGCCGGCATGAAAGACGAGATCGAGGCGCGCCTTGGCGTCCATCGCCGCGATCTCGGCGGGCGTGTGAAGCTTTTGCGCGATCGCCTTGGCGGCGAGGCGTTCGGTATCGATGCCGCGGCCGTCGTCGGCGATCTCGATCAGGATCTGGTTGCCCGACTGGCGCGCGGACACGGTAAGCCGGCCGGCGTCGCGCTTGCCCGCGGCGCGGCGGTCACCCGGCGCCTCGATCCCGTGATCGACCGCGTTGCGGATGATGTGGACGAGCGGATCGCGCATCAGCTCGATCATCTCGCGGTCGAGTTCGACGTCCGATCCCTCGATGCTCAGCTGCACCTGCTTGCCGAGTTCGGCGGCGGTGTCGCGGACCATGCGCGGCAGCGCGGAAAATAGCGCCTCCACCTTTTGCATGCGCGTGCGCGTCACCGTGTCGCGCATCTCGGCGACGGTCAGCGACAGGCGTTCCAGCGCCGCCTCGACCAGCGGGTCGACCTGTTCGTCGCGCAGCCGGCGGGCGAGTTCATTTCGCGCCAACACCATTTCCGACATGCTGCTCATCATTCGATCGAGCAGGTCGACGTTGAGACGGACGGAGCGGCTGTTGAGGCGCGGCGCGGCGGCCTGCACCTGCGTCGCGGTTGGGCCGGCATCATCCTCCAGCGCGGCGATGAGCAGGTCTTCGCTCGAATCATCCAGACTGGCGCCCGAATCGATCGCTTCCACCAGTTCGCCGATGCGGTCGACCACCGCGAGCACCGCGTTGACGAGCCCGGTGTCGGGCGTACGCTTGCCGTCGCGCACCGCGGCGAGCACGTCTTCGGCCGCATGGCTGAGCCGGGCAAGGCGGGGCAGGTCGAGGAAGCCGCAGCTACCCTTCACCGTATGGACGAAGCGGAAGATCGCATCGAGGCGCGCGCGATCGGTCGGCTGCGCCTCCCACGCGACGATCTCGCCCGAGAGCGCCTCCAGCGTCTCGCGCGTCTCGGCGATGAAATCCTGAAGCAGGTCGTCCATGGGCCCCCGTCGGTTCGGGAGCGTCATGGAGGGACAAGGGTTAAGACGGGGTTAGTCGTCGAAGGCGCCGGATCAACCGGCGTTGAACACCGCGCCAAGGATCATGACGTTCTCCGCCGGTTCCGAGACCTGCACCGCACCGCCCGCCTCCGCGACGAGGGTATGGACGAGATAGGCGGCAGCGGCGCGCGGCGTCACATCGCTTTCGCGCGCGCCATCGGTCAGTGTGGCGCGGATATCGGGGTCGAGGATGATGCGCGGCCCCTCGATCTTCACCGCGATCTCGATCTGGCCGCCATTCTCCTCGCCCGCGACGTCGAGCGTGCCGCCGCGCACCAGCGCCTCGTTGGCGATGAGCGCGAGGTTGAGCAGCACCTTGATCGCGGTCTTGGGCAGGGCATCGCCCTCGACCAGCCAGCCGAGCGTCGTACGTTTGGCATCGGCGAGCAGGCCCTCGATCGCGGTCTTCGCCTCGCGCACGTCGATCCGCTCGCCGAAGCCGCCGCCCGCACCGAACGCGAGGCGGAAGAACTTGAGCTTGTTCGCCGACGTGCGGGCGCTCTCGCTGAGCAGCGCGAAGACGCGGGCGCGCATCTCTTCGTCGGGTTCGTCGCCGAGCAGTTCGAGCCCGTTGTTGAGCGCACCGACGGGCGAGAGCAGGTCGTGGCACAGCCGCGAACAGAGCAGGCTGGCGAAATCGACCGGGCTGACGGACATGCTGTTCCCTTTGTTGCTGCTGCGTGTGTGGCGGAGGTGTGGTGGGGGCGCAAGGGTTGCGATCACCCTCACCCTTCCCACGCGCTTTCAGCGCGCGGGCCCCTTCCCTCTCCCGATACTGGAGGGAGGCGCGAAGCGCCGGAAGGGTGCCGGAAGGGTTGGCGTGATCGCGACAGGATCGAACCGCCCTTCCACCTCCCCTGCGGCGACTGCCCGCCACGCGCGGACCTCGCGGCCACCCACGATCAGCCACACCATGCCGTCCGGCATCGCGTCCGCCGCATCGCGCGGCGACGGCACCGCGACGCCGCTGGGGTGCGAATGATAATGACCGATCACCGGCGCCTCCCCTGCCCTTGCTGTCCGATGCGCCGCCAGCAGCGCAGCAGGGTCGATCTCGAACCGCCGGGCGGGCTCGTCCGCCACGTTGTCGCACGCCACGACCGCCTCGACGCAGCCATCGCGGCCGAGCAGCAGCCCGCACACCTCCACATCCGACGTCGCCGCCGCATGCGCCCGGATTTGGTCGAGCAGGTCGCTTGATATCCTCAGCATCGTTCCCACATCGTTACGGTATGGACCGGGGGGTTTCCATCATCGATGCGACGATCACGCCGGCGGCGGATGGCTGGCGGCTGGACCGTGCGCTGGCCGACGCCGTGCCGACGCTGTCGCGCGAGCGGCTGAAGGTGCTGATCAACGCGGGCGCGGTGTCGCAGGGCGAACGGCTGGTCCGCGATCCCGCCAAGCGCGCCGCCGCGGGCGAGCGGTTCGCGGTGACGGTGCCGAACCCGACGCCGGCGCATAACGAGGCGCAGGATATCCCGCTCGTCGTCGCGTATGAGGACGAGCATCTGATCGTGGTCGACAAGCCGGCGGGGCTGGTCGTCCACCCGGCGGCGGGCAACCTCGACGGGACATTGGTCAACGCGCTGCTCCATCACTGCCAGGGCAGCCTGTCGGGCATCGGCGGCGTCGCGCGTCCGGGGATCGTCCACCGCATCGACAAGGATACCAGCGGGCTGATGGTGGCCGCCAAGACCGACCGCGCGCACGAGGGGCTGGCGCGCCAGTTCCACGACCACAGCATCGACCGCCGGTATCGGGCGATCACCGGCGGTATTCCGCGCCCGCCGGCGGGCACGGTGGACGCGCCACTCGCCCGATCGCCCGCCAATCGCAAGAAGATCGCGATCCAGGCGCACGGCAAGCGCGCGGTGACGCATTACACGACGATCCAGCCGCTGCGCGACGCCGCGCTGGTGGAATGCCGGCTGGAGACGGGCCGCACGCATCAGGTGCGCGTCCACATGGCCTCGATCGGGCACGCCTTGCTGGGTGACCCGGTCTATGGTAGAACAAAAGGTGGTCAGAAAGCGCTACTCGAAACCCTCGGTTTCCGCCGTCAGGCCTTGCATGCGGCGCATCTGGGGTTCATCCACCCGATCCGGGGCGATGCCCTGGCCTTCGAGAGCGCGATGCCTGCGGATATGCAGGAACTGTTCACCGAGCTTCACGTATAGGTTCGCGTCCTCCGTCGCCGCGGTGCGGGACGGACGACCCCAGGAAAGGGAGAAGACGATCATGGCAGCCCGCAGCAACGTCCCCGCGACGATTCCTGCCCTCGGCGGCGAGCAGAGCCTCAACCGCTACCTCGCCGAGATCAAGAAATTCCCGATCCTGGCGCCCGAGCAGGAATATATGCTCGCCAAACGCTTTCAGGAGCATGGCGATACCGAGGCGGCGGCGCAGCTCGTCACCAGCCATCTGCGCCTCGTCGCGAAGATCGCGATGGGCTATCGCGGCTATGGCCTGCCGACGTCGGAGTTGATCTCCGAGGGCAACATCGGTCTGATGCAGGGCGTCAAGAAGTTCGAACCCGATCGCGGCTTCCGCCTCGCCACCTACGCGATGTGGTGGATCCGCGCGTCGATCCAGGAATATATCCTGCGCTCGTGGAGCCTCGTGAAGATGGGCACCACCGCGGCGCAGAAGAAGCTGTTCTTCAACCTCAGGCGGATGAAGTCCAAGCTCGACGCGTTCGAGGACGGCGACCTGAAGCCGGAGGACGTCGCCAAGATCGCCACCGACCTCGGCGTCAACGAGGACGAGGTGATCAGCATGAACCGCCGCATGGCGATGGGCGGCGACACGTCGCTCAACGTCTCGATGCGCGAGGATGGCGAGGGCCAGTGGCAGGACTGGTTGGCGGATGACGGCCCCTTGCAGGACCAGGTCGTCGCGGAGGCGCAGGAAGCCGATGTCCGCCACGATATGCTCGTCAGCGCGATGGACGACCTCAACGACCGCGAGAAGCATATCCTGACCGAACGTCGCCTGACCGACGATCCCAAGACGCTGGAGGAGCTGAGCCAGGTCTATGGCGTGTCGCGTGAACGCGTCCGCCAGATCGAGGTGCGCGCGTTCGAGAAGCTGCAGAAGGCGATGATGCGCATCGCCGGCGAGAAGCGGCTGCTGGCCGCGGCCTGACCGCATGCGCACCGTCGTTATCGGCGGCGGTGCGGCCGGGATCGCGGCAGCGCGGCGGCTGCACGATGCGGGCGCCGAGGTTCTGGTGGTCGAGGCGGGTGCGGTACTGGGCGGACGGGCGCGGACGTGGTCCTTGGCGCTGCCGGATTGGGTGGGTGCGCCGGATGGTAGCGCTGCCCGATCCGAATTGCCGCCTCCCCACGTCCCTCACCTGGGTCCCGGCCTTCGCCGGGGTAATACTGAATCGGGTGGCAGCGAGCCTACCATCCCCGTCGACGCCGGCTGCGGCTGGCTCCACTCCGCGCGCCGCAATCCATGGACGACGATCGCAGAGCGCGAAGGCTTCGCTGTCGACCGCTCCTCTCCCAACTGGGGGGTGCAGTGGCGCGACCTCGGCTTTCCGCCGGACGAGCAGCGGGCGTTTCAGGACGCCTATGTGCGGTTCGAGACCACCGCGCATGCCGCGCTGCACGGCCCCGACCGGCCGCTGTCCGCCTTCGTCGCACCGGACGATCCGTGGCGTCCGATGATCGATGCCATTTCGGGCTACGCCAATGGCGCGCCGCTGGATCGCGTCTCGCTGCACGACTGGGCGGCGTATGAGGATGCGGCGACCGACGACAATTGGGCGCTGCCCGCGGGCTACGGCACGCTGATCGCGCAGCATGCGCCGGGCGTGGCGATACGGCTCGACACGCCCGTTACCCGCGTCGACCATCGCGGCCGGACGATCCGCCTCGACACCCCCGCCGGCACGATCGAGGCGGACCGTGTCATCCTCGCGCTGCCGACGACCGCTTATGCCGCCATCGCCTTCGACCCGCCGCTGCCCGACAAGCAGCAGGCGGCAGCCGACCTGCCGCTCGGCCTGGCGGACAAGGTGTTTTTGGCGGTCGACCGGCCCGAATGGCCCGCGCACGCGCATCTGACCGGCGATCCGCATCGGGCTTGCACCGCCAGCCATCGCCTGTCGCCGTTCGGGCGGCCGATCGTCGAAAGCTTCTTCGGCGGCGCCTGCGCGGAAGGGATGCGAACGCGCGACGACGCTATCGCCTTTGCGATCGACGAACTCGTCGCCCTGCTCGGCAGCGACTGGCGCCACCGCCTACACCCGCTCGCCGCGACGCACTGGCGCGACGAACCGCATATCCACGGCAGCTACAGCCACGCGCGCGTCGGCCGCGCGGAGGCACGCGCGCTGCTCGCGGCGCCCGTCGACGAGCGCCTGTTCTTCGCGGGCGAGGCGTGCTCGCTCCGCGACTTCTCCACCGCACACGGCGCCTATGCGACCGGTATCGCGGCGGCGGAGGCGATCCTGGCCACGCGTCAGGGCTGATCCGCGCTGCCGCGGCGATTGGGCATGCGGGTCGCGCCCGCGTCGCGATCGCCATCGCGGCTCCAACCGATCCGCTGCAGCACCAGATTAAGGGTGAGCAGCAAAGTCGCCGCCGCCGCGGCCAGCGCAAGGAGCCGCCATTGCCCCGCCCCTGCCGCGATCCCGCCCGCCGCCGCCATCCACAGACTGGCTGCCGTCGTCATGTTGCGCACGTCGCCGCCGCGCACGAAGATCAGCCCGCCCGCGATGAAGCCGATCGCTTGCGCCAGCCCCTGAACGGCGCGCAGCGGATCGGCGTCGCCGCCGCGCGCATGCAGCGCGTCGAACAGCAGCAGCGCGGATAGCGTGATCGTCGCCGCGCTGAGCGCGGTGATCGCGTGCGTGCGGATGCCGGCGTCGTGACCGCGCCATTCGCGCTCCGCGCCCAGCACCAGCCCGAAAGCCAGCGCCGCCGCCAGTCGAAGCGCCAGGGGCCGCCAATCGTCCGCGATCAAGCCGTCCATGATGGACCAGCGCATGCCGGACGATGCCGTTCCCGCGCGGTCAGTCACCCTTGCGAAGCGGCGGCCGAGGCGGCACAGACGTGCGGATCATGGCCTTCGTCCTTCGCCTGTTCCTGAAAATCCTGCTCGGCTTCGTGCTGGTGTCGGTGCTGATGGTCGGCATCTATCGCTTCGTGCCCGTGCCCTTCACCTGGACGATGATGGGCGACGCGCTGCATGGTCGCGGGGTGACCAAGCAGTGGATGTCACTCGACGCGATGGACCCCGACATGGCGCGCGCCGCGATCGCGGGCGAGGACGCGCGCTTCTGCGAACACCACGGGTTCGACTGGAAGGGGATCGCCAGCGCCGCCTACAGCAATGCGAAAGGCAAAAGGCTGCGCGGCGGATCGACGATCAGCCAGCAGACCGCGAAGAACGTCTTCCTGTTCCAGGGCGGCGGCTATGTCCGCAAAGCGATCGAGGCCTATTTCACCGTGCTGATCGAGGCGCTGTGGGGCAAACGGCGGATCATAGAGGTGTACCTCAACGTCGCGGAGACGGGGATCGGCACCTATGGCGCGGATGCGGCGGCGATACGCTATTTCAACCACGACGCGACGCGGCTGAGCCCGACCGAGGCGGGGCGGATCGCGGCGGTGCTGCCGCTGCCCAAGAAGCGCGCGGCGATCGATCCGCATGGCTTCGTGCGCAGCCACGGCAACGCGCTGGCGCGGTACGTCGGAGTGGTGAGGCGCAACGGGCTGGACGCCTGCCTGCGGAAATAGCGGGCCCGTCTACCGCCGTCATCCCCGCGGAGGCGGGGATCCAGACGCGCGGAGCCCGGCGGGAAGCGCAACGGCGGCGTCTCTGGATTCCCGCCTTCGCGGGAAAATGACACGCGTGAACGCAGTGCCTAACCCCTCCCGCAAGCGGGAGGGGAATTGGGGTTTATTTGTTGGTGTCGATCGCGTCGCCCGCCTTGTCGGCGGTCTTCTCGACGCTCTTGGCGGCTGACGTGATCGCGCTGTTCTTCGCGCTCTCGCTGCCCTGATGCACGAACAGGAAATAGCCGCCGATCAGCACCGCGATCAGCAGCACGATCGCGATGGCGACGCCGCCACCGCCGCCGCGGCGCTCGATGATCGTAGTGTGCGTGGTCGGCGTTTCGACGATCCGATCCTGTACCATGACAAGGCTCCTCCTGTTGATGATGGGGAGCCCAACGCCGACCGGGCCGCGTGCGTTCCGCAGCCGTAACGGCGTATCAGAACGGCAGCTTGAAGCCCGGCGGCAGCGGCAAGCCGTTGGTCATCTTGGACATTTCCGCGCCGCTTGCGGCGTCCGCCTTGGCGCGCGCGTCGTTGAACGCGGCGGCGAGCAGGTCCTCGAGCATCTGCTTCTCCGACACCTCGATCAGCGAATCGTCGATCGAGATGCCGATGATGCGCCCCTTGGCGCTCGCCTTGACCTTGACCAGGCCACCACCCGCGACGCCCTCTACCTCGATCGTGTCGAGCTGTTCCTGCGCCTTTTGCAGCTCGTTCTGGACGTTTTGCGCCATGGCGAGGATTTCATCGAGATTCTTCATGCAAGCCTCCGTTTTCCGGGGAAATCTTCAAGTTCGGCATCGGGGAAGGCGGCGCGCGCGGCCTGGAGCATCGGGTGCGCCCAGGCGGCCTGCCGCGCGCTTTCCTCCTTCATTTCCTCCGCCTCGGTCAGCGTCGGTTCGCCCGGCACGTCGTCCAGCGTCACCTTCCACACCTTCTGCGTCAACGCCTTGAGCGCGGCGGCGAGTTCGGCGAGCGTATCGGCAGCCATCGGGCGACTGCCGCTGAACACGATCTCGAGCGGGGCGTAGCGGACGAGCCGCGCGCCGTGCCGCAGCCGCGCGGCGAGCGCGAGCTGTCCGGCATCGTCCAGCGCATCGACCATCGCGGCGAAACTCGCCGGAATCGCCGGCCCCGCTTCCTCCACTGCCGCGGTCGCGGTGACGGACGCGGGCGGCGCGGCGGGCGACCCCGTAGAGGCTGCGGCGGGCGGCGCGGCGATTTTGCCGCTGGCGATCTGGCGCGCAAGCTCGCCCGGATCGGGCAGCGTCGACGCATGGATCGCGCGGAGCAGCGCCATCTCCGCCGCCTCGATCGGCAGCGCCGCTTTGGCGACCTCGTCATGCCCCTTCAGGAACAGCTGCCACAAGCGGTGGAGCGCGGGGAAGGACAATTGCTGCGCCCAGTCGAGGCGCGCCGCGCGTTCCTCCGCGGGCTGCGACGGATCGTCCGGCGTGCCGACCTTGGTCAGCGTGATTGCATGGACCATTTCCAGCAACGACCGCAGCACGGACACGGGATCGACGCCGTAATCATATTGGCGGCGCAGGGCGGCGAGCGCGCCCTGCCCGTCGCCGGCCAGCACCAACGCCAGCAAATCGCGCACCGCACCCCGATCAGACAGGCCGAGCATCTGGCGCACCGCATCCGCGCCGACCGCGCCGCCCTCCAGCCCGGCATGCGCGATCGCCTGATCGAGGATCGACAGGCCGTCGCGCGCCGACCCTTCCGCCGCGCGCGCGATCAGCATCAGCGCCTCCGGCTCTGCCGCGACGCCTTCCTCGCGGCAGACGAAGGCGAAATGCTCGGCGAGTTGCTCGGCGGAAATCCGGCGCAGGTCGAACCGTTGGCAGCGCGACAGGACGGTGATCGGCACCTTGTTCACCTCGGTCGTGGCGAACAGGAACTTCACATGGGCGGGCGGCTCCTCCAGCGTCTTCAACAGCGCGTTGAAGGCGTTCTTGGAGAGCATGTGGACCTCGTCCACGATGTAGATCTTGTAGCGTGCGGAGACGGCGGCATAGCGCGCCGCGTCGATGATCTCGCGCACGTCGTCGACGCCGGTGTGGCTGGCAGCGTCCATCTCGATCACGTCGATGTGGCGCCCCTCCGCGATCGCGCGGCACGGCTCGCATCGCCCGCACGGATCGATCGTCGGGCCACCCTGCCCGTCGGGGCCGATGCAGTTCAAGGCCTTTGCGATCAGGCGCGCGGTCGACGTCTTGCCGACACCCCGCACGCCCGTCATCAGAAAGGCGTGCGCCAGCCGCCCGCGCGTGATGGCATTGCCGAGCGTGGTGACCATCGCGTCCTGACCGATCAGTTCGCGGAACGTCTGCGGCCGGTATTTGCGCGCGAGCACGCGATAGGCGTTCGGCTGGCTCGCGGGTTGCGGCGGCGCGCCGAGGTCGAAGGAGTCGGACATCGACCGCTAGATAGGCGGAACGGAGCGGGAATGGTAGCGGCCTGTGGGGGGGCTATATGCCCGTCATGCCGGGCTCGTTCCGGCATCCACGCACCCGCAAACCGAGCGGCCGCAGCATATGCCGGACCGAGGCCGGCTTGACGGATGGGCATTATAGGTTTTCGTAACGCGTCACGGCGAAGCCGTGACGTCGGACGGCGCGAAACGCGCCGCCGGCCGCGCTTGGTCGCGAAGGCGACCAGCGCGGTGGGAGCCGGGACGACCCGCGGCGAAATCGTTGCGGCTGCTTCCTTCCGGACCTGACCGGGTTGGCGACGACCACGTCCGCCCGACTCCCGCGTGCCATATGGCGGGGTCGGGCGGGATGATCAAGCGGTTACCAGCGGGCGGTGCGGCAGACGCGCACGCGGTGATGACCGCGCCAGCGCCAGTCGCACACGCGGCGTGCGTGGGCCCGGCCGCGCCAGTGCGGACCGCGATGATGCCAGCGCGGTCCGTCGTCGTGGCGCACGACGGTGCGCTCCGTCACCACGGTACGCTGCGCCATGGCGGGCGTCGCCGCGATCGGCGCAAGGCCAGTCAGCGCGACGGCACCGGCGGTCAGAAGGGTCAACATCTTCATCGGTCTTCCTCCTTCGGTGTTATCAGCGATAGACGCGGAAGCAGCGGCGCTCCGGCCCGTACCAGCCGCGTTCGATGCGGCAGACGACGCGCGTGCGACCGTAGCCGCCCCAGCCGTATCCGCCACGGTTCCAGCCGCCGCGATCCCAGCCGCGATGGTCCCAACCACGGCGATCCCAGTCGCGGCGGCCCCAGTCGCGACGATCCGGGCCACGATCGTGCCACCCGCGATCGCCCCAGCGCTGCGCCTGGGCAGGAGAGGCAGCGGCGGTCAACATGCCGGCGGCGAGCGCGCCGGCTCCGAGCAAGGCAACGAGTTTCATGACGCATCTTCTCCTTTCGTGCGCTCGATAATTCCGAGCATGCCCAAAAGGATGCATGACGCGCGATGCACGCGTCCTGAACCCGTCGTTGTCAAAATGTCAGGGTCGCTGACCGGGGAGCGCAGACGCGCGCCGGTCAGCCGGGGACGCGCACCGTCAGCCCGTCGAGCGCAGCGGTCAGCCATATCTGGCAGGCGAGCCGGCTGGTCGCGCGCGCATCGGGGGCGAGGTCGAGCAGATCCTCCTCCTCCTCGCGCGCCGCGGGCAGCCGCGCGAAATCCTCCACCGCGACAACGACGTGGCAGGTCGCGCACGCCATGTCGCCGTCGCACGTGCCCTCCAGCGGCTGGCCCGCCGCCTGCGCGACGTCGAGCAGGCGCGCGCCTTCCGCGGTGGTGATGTCGGTCGCGGTCCCCGCCGCATCGACGAAGCGGACGCGGATCATGCCCATGCCCGCTGGCGATCCGCCGCCGCGACGATCGCGTCGAGCCCCGCCGCCAGGTCGTCCGCGCTCGTATAGCGTCCAAAGCCGATGCGGAGGCTCGATCGCGCCTCGGCGTCGCTCAGCCCGATCGCGCGCAGCACATGGCTGGGCCGCCCCGATCCGCTGGCGCAGGCGGATCCGGCGGAGAAGGCGACATCGCGGCACTCGCTCATCAGCCGCGCGACGTCGAGGCCGTCGCGGCGGACGTTGAGATTGCCGCGATAGCGTTGCTCGACCGAGCCGTTGATCGTCCAGTCCGAAAGCCGTTCGGTCGCAAGCGTCCAGAGCCGGTCCAGGTGCACGCCGTCGTCATGGTCGCGGTCGTGCATCAGACGGACCGCAGCACCGAACCCGGCGCACAAAGCGGGCGACAGCGTGCCCGACCGCCCCGCCGCCTCCTGCGCGCCGCCGTGCAGCAGCGGCTCCAGCGTCACGCCGTCCGCGATCCACAGGCCGCCGATCCCCTTGGGTCCGTGCAGCTTGTGCGCCGACATCGCGATCAGGTCGCAGCCGGCGGGCAATTCGACGCGGCCATAGCCCTGCACCGCGTCGCACAGCATCAGTGCGCCCGCCGCCCGCGCCAGTGCCGCAATCTCCCCGACGGGCTGGATCACGCCGATCTCGTTGTTGACCAGCATCGCCGCGACGAGGCCGGTGCCCGGCCGGATCGCGTCGCGTGCGCGGTCGAGGTCGACCAGCCCGTCCGCGCCGACCGGCAGGACGGTCACCGCACGGCCCCGGCGCGCCTCCGCCACGACGGTATCGAGCACCGCGGCATGTTCGGTCGCCAGCGTGACGATCGGCCCCGTCGTGCCTTTGATCGCCCAGTTCAGCGCCTCGGTCGCACCACTGGTGAACGCGAGCGCACCGGGGGCGGCGGGGCCCATCCCTTCGACCTGCGCGCGCGCGATCTCGACCGCCGCCTTCGCCTGTCGGCCGGGGCGATGCGCTGCATGCGGGTTGGCGTGCTGCGTCTCCAGCCATGGCCGCATCGCGTCGTAAGCCTCGGGCGCGAGCGGTGTCGTCGCCTGGTAATCGAGGTAGATCATGCCGCGAACCGCCGCGTCGCCTTCGCCATCGCGCGCCAGGCGGCAATGAACGCATCGACATCGTCGGCGGTGGTCGTGCGGCCGAAGCTGACGCGGATCACCTCGCGCGCCGCCGCCTCGTCCCACCCCATCGCGGCGAGCACGTGGCTGGGTTTCATGCTGCCGCTCGAACAGGCGCTGCCCGCCGACACCGCAAATCCCGCCGCGTCGAGCCGGATCAGCTGCACCGCGGAGGCGACCCCCGGCAGGCGATAGGCACCGATCGCGGGATGGCGCGGGCTCGCATCGGCAACGACCTCGCCGCCGGAGCGGCGGATCGCATCGTCCAGGCGCGCGCGCAGCGGCGCGTGATCGGGCTCTTCCTCGGCGAGCGCGGCGGCATAGCCGAGCACGCCGGGCAGGTTTTCCGTGCCCGGGCGATAGCCGCGCTCTTGCCCGCCGCTGGGATGGAGCATCGCGAGGTCGCGCACCAGCAGCGCGCCGACGCCCGGCGGCCCACCCCGCTTGTGCGCGGAGACGGCGACGAGGTCGGCGTGATCCGCCAGTTCGACGCGCGCAGGCATCTGCGCCGCGTCGACGAGCAACCAGCCGCCCGCGGCATGGACGCGCGCGGCGATGTCCGCGATCGGCTGGCGCACGCCCGTCTCGCTGTTTGCCCATTGCACGCAGAGCAGCGCACGCCCCTCGCCCGCCAGCATCGCGTCGAGCGCCGCCATGTCGACGATGCCGTCGCGCCCCACCGGCACGACCGCCGCCGCCGCGCCGGCGCGCATCACCGCATCATGCTCCACTGCGGTAATCAGCCGGCGCGTCGCGGTGGTGCGGTTGAGCGCGATGGCGAGCGATTCGCTTGCGCCGCTGGTCAGCAAGAGGTCGCCCGGCCAGCCATGCGCGGCAGCGATCGCGGCGCGCGCCTCCTCCAGCGCGGCTCGCGCGGCACGCCCCTCCGCGTGCGGCGAGGAGGGATTGGCCCACAGCGCGAAGCCGCGCGCCATCACATCGCGCGCGGGCGGGATCAGCGGCGTGGTCGCGGCATGGTCGAGATAGAGGCGAGAGGCCAAGCGGGCGGGTTCCAATTGCGTGACGGGGCGGTGCGCCTATATAGCGCGGCAATCCCTGCGCTCCACCGGGGTCTCGTCCCGATCCGGGCGGCGATACCCGCGGCGCGCGTTCCTCTACGGCGCGAGACCCATGCCCGAAGTCATCTTTCCCGGCCCCGAAGGCCGCCTCGAAGGGCGCTTCGCCCCCGCCCCCCGCCCGCGCGCGCCGGTGGCGATGATCCTGCACCCGCATCCCAATGCGGGCGGCACGATGAATAACCGGCTGGTGCAGGAACTTTACAAGACCTTCCAGCGCCGCGGCTTCGCCACCCTGCGCTTCAACTTCCGCGGCGTCGGCAAGAGCCAGGGCGTGTTCGACAACGGCGTCGGCGAGCTGTCCGACGCGGCGAGCGCGCTCGACTGGGTGCAGAGCTTCCACCCGGAAGCGTCGACGACCTGGATCGCGGGCGTCAGCTTCGGCGCGTGGATCGGGATGCAGCTGCTGATGCGCCGCCCCGAAATCCGCGGCTTCATCTCGATCGCGCCGCCGGCCAACATGTACGATTTCAGCTTCCTCGCCCCCTGCCCCTCGTCGGGCATCATCATCCAGGGCGAGGCGGACGAGGTGGCGACGCCCGGCGCGACGCAGAAGCTGGTCGACAAGCTGCGAACGCAAAAGCACATCACGATCCACCACGACGTGATCCCAAAGGCGAACCACTTCTTCGAGCACGAGACGCCCGAGCTGATGCAGTCGGTGGACCGCTACCTCGACATGCGCCTCGACCCCAACTCGCCCATCCGGTGAGGCTCGGTGCAGCGAAATAGCAAAAGCTATTTCGCGCCCGGCGCCGAGCCCGGCCAGCGGCGCGCAAGCGCCGACTGACGACGCGGCTTCGCCGGGGCGGGGCCAGACCCCATCGCCCCATTGCGTTCGAAAATGAAGCGGGACCCCGGCTCGTTGGCCGGGGTGACAACAGGCCCCGTCGCCCTCAAGCCTGCTGCTGCCGCGACGCCCCCAGGAACGACACGGCGCCCTGCGCAGCGCCGAACAGATAGCCCTGAGCCTGCGGGCAACCTTCCTCCAGCACCATGCGCCGCTGCGCCTCCGTCTCCACCCCTTCGGCGACGACCGGAAGATTGAGGCTTCGGCCCAGCCCGACGATCGCCCGGATGATCGACCGCGCGGTCTCGTCGTCGGTGACGTTGCTGACGAAGCTGCGGTCGATCTTGATCTTGTCGAACGGGAAGCATTGCAGGTTGCTGAGCGACGAATAGCCCGTGCCGAAATCGTCCATCGCGACCCGCACGCCCAGCGCCTTGATCGCGTGCAGCGTCGCCAGCGTCGATTCGCGATGACGCAGCAGCACCGACTCGGTGATCTCCAGTTCGAGCCGCTCGGGCGCGAGGCCGCTTTCCTCCAGCGCGGCGCGCACCACCGCCGCCAGATTGGGCAGGCGGAACTGGACCGCCGACACATTCACCGCGATGCCGATACCGTCGGGCCACACCGCCGCGGTTCGGCATGCCTGGCGCAGCACCCACTCGCCGATCGGAATGATCGCCCCCGTTTCCTCGGCGATGGGCACGAACATGTCGGGCGGCACCTCGCCTCGCTCCGGATGCGTCCAGCGCAGCAGCGCTTCGTAGCCGACGACCGCGCCGAACGCGGTCGAGACGAGCGGCTGAAAGGCAAGATGCAGCTGGTTGCGCGTGATCGCGTGGCGCAGGTCGTGCTCCAGCTGTCGCCGCTCGCGCGCCAGCCGGTCCATCTCGTCGTCGAAGAAACAGGCGACGCCGCGTCCCTCCTGCTTGGCGCGATACAGCGCGACGTCGGCATTGTGGCGCAGCACCTCTGCCGACAGGCCATCCTGCGGGAAGTTGGCGACGCCCAGGCTGCAGCCGACCGCCATCGGGTCGAGCGCCGGGTTCATCTCCGCGGCAAACGTCGACAGCACGCGGGCGGCAAGGACGCGCGCGTCGTCGGCGCTGCCGTTGTGATGCTGGACGACGACGAACTCGTCGCCGCCGATGCGCGCGACAAGGTCGCACTCGCGCGCGCACCGGCACAGCATGTCGGCGACGCGGCGCAATATCTCGTCGCCCGCGGCATGACCGAAGACGTCGTTCACCGCCTTGAACCGGTCGAGATCGACGGCGATCAGCGAGAA
Organism: Sphingomonas sp. FARSPH; assembly: GCF_003355005.1. NCBI lineage: Bacteria > Pseudomonadati > Pseudomonadota > Alphaproteobacteria > Sphingomonadales > Sphingomonadaceae > Sphingomonas > Sphingomonas sp. FARSPH. The sequence continues at coordinate 165,074 of NZ_CP029985.1, forward strand.
GGGGCGATCCTGCGCGATCGCGGCGGCCAGATGCCGGTCGAGCGCGGCGCGGTTGGGCAGGTCGGTGAGCGGATCGTGCGAGGCGAGATGTTCGACGACGCGTTGCGCGCGGTAGCGTTCGGTCAAATCGCGGATCGCCAGCACGACGCAGGCGCGGCCGCGATATTCGACGTGGTGGAAGGCGATCTCGACGATCTGGTCCTCCGCCTCACGCCGGGACAGGCGGGTCTCGAACGGCCTGACATCGCCCGACCCGACATCGACCGCGACCCATTGCTCGAACCATTGGGCGGGCGACGTGCCGATCACGCTGCCCGCCGCGCAGCCGAGCATGGCGCACGCCTGTGCGTTCGCCTCGACGATGCGGCCATCGGCGACGATCATCAGCCCCTCGCGAGTCGCATCGGCGAGGCCGTGCAGGTCGGTCAGCAGCCGGTCGACCACCGCGCCTGCGATCGTCAGCGCAACGAGCAGCAGCGTGACGACGACGATCGCGAAGATCATCCACTCGCTCGACCCGCCGGCCGCATCGACGGTGCGCGTCGGATCGGGAACCAACGTCGCGGACGCCATCGCAGTGAAATGCAGCACGACGATCGCGCCGATCGTCAGCGCGCTCGGCACGCCCAGTCGCGCCCAGCCGCGCACCGCAAAGAAGGCGACGAACGCGCCGGTCATCGCGACGCCCGCGATCGCGAAGGCCACCCCGATCGGCAGCAGCTGATATTGGATCGTCGCCGGTGCGATGATCGCCGCCATGCCGGTGAAATGCATCCCGGCGACGCCACCGGTGCAGATCGTACCCGCCAACGCGGCGCGCCCGACGCCCGGTCTGCGCCCGAGCATGATGAACCCCGTCCAGAAGGCGGCGATCGCGACGACCACAGACAGCGCGGTCATCGCCGCATCGAACCGGATCGGCATCGCGCCCCGATAGGCGAGCATGGCGATGAAATGCGTCGCCCAGATCGCGCAGCCTGCGACGACCGCGGATGCCGCCACCCAGTGCCGCCGCCGCCGTTCGACGCAGTCGAGCGACCGCCGCAGCAGGAAGAACAGCGACACGATGCCGATCGTACAGATCGTCGCGGCCAGCAGAACCAGCCGATAGTCGTGTTGATCGACCACACATTCGAAGACGTTGAACACCAGCCCCACCCAATCATTCAACTACGGGGCAAGTGTCTCCGATCGAGGATAACGGAAGGTTTACACGTCAGAAGAGATGAAACCATTCGGGTTGCGTTTGGCACCTCAATGACTATTCGTCCGTATCGCGTCTTTAATGAATCCATTCCGGTTCCGATCGGACGATCGACCGGCTTTACATCGACCAGATCATCACGTTGCCAAGCAGCACTGCCGCCATGATCAGCAACAGCACCGCCTTCTTGCGGTCCTGCCCCTTCGCCCACATCGCGCCGCCGCCGATCAGGCATGCGAAGCACCCGATCATCGCGATCGCCGGCGCGGCCTGCGCGATCCCCGCCAGCGGCCCGGTCATGCGCAGACCTCTGGCGCGACGGCCGCGGGCGCGCGGATCGCCGCGGCATAGGCATCGATATCGACATTGCCCCCCGACAGGACGACGAGCATCCCGGGCGCAGGCACGATCCTGCCGGACAGCAGGGCGGCGAGCCCCACCGCGCCGCCCGGCTCGACGACCAGCCGCAAGCGTTCGGCGGCCCAGCGCTGCGCGGCGCGGATGTCCGCCTCGCTGACCGCGACCCCGGTCGCGTCGCGCCGCGACAGCACGTCGAACGTCAGCGGCGACACGCGCTGCGTCTGGAGCGAATCGCACGCGGTCGGTGGCGGGTTGGCGCCGACGGGCTCGATCCAGCTCGCCTCCAGGCTGCGGCGCATGTCGTCCCATCCCTCGGGCTCGACGACGCTGATCGCCACGTCGGGCAGCGCGAGCGCGATGCCCGCGGCTAGCCCGCCGCCGCCGCACGGCACCACGACGTGCGTCGGTGCGCCGAGGCCCGCGGCCGTCATCTGCACCGCCGCCTCGATCCCGGCGCTGCCCTGCCCCTCGATGATCCACGGATCATCGAAGCTCGGCACCAACGTGGCGCCCCGCGCCTCCGCCAGCTGCGCCGCGATCTTCTCGCGCGATTCGCGCGCCCGGTCGTAGCGGACCACCTCCGCGCCGAGCGACAGCGTGCCGTTGAGTTTGGCCGCCGGCGCGTCGGCGGGCATCACGATCGTCGCCGGCATGCCGAGTCGCTTCGCGGCCCAGGCGATCCCCTGCGCATGATTGCCGCTGGAGAAGGCGACGACCCCGCGCCGCCGCGTCTCTTCATCCAATGCGGTGAGCCGATGCCATGCGCCGCGGACCTTGAACGCGCCGATCGGCTGCAATGACTCCGCCTTGAACGTGACCGTCACCCCATTGATTTCATGCACGAAAATCGGAGTCGGCGGCAGGATGCGCGCGATCTTTTCCGCCGCATCCCTCGCCCCGGCGCGCGTCGGCTGTCGCAAAATTGTCATTTTTTATCCTTTCGCGCGCCAACCCACTTTACACGGGGGTCCATCGTCCCTAACTCGCGCCTCCGCTGCCCCATGGGACTTCCAACCGCAAGGCAGCTTTTGTCGTCGTCATGCCGCAAGGCAATTGGAGGTCCCTTGAGTTGCACCAGCATCATCGCGCGCTGGGGTTAGCGCCCCTCTCGACCGCCGGCTCCCCCGTTTTCGGAGGCGGCATCGACATCGCAAGGCGGAACCCGGTCGAGCCGGTAACGCTGATTCGTCCGCACGCCGCGGCACGGGCTGCCCGATTCTTCGCCGAGAAGTTTCCGGGTAAGGCCATGTATGCGGTCAAGGCGAATCCCGACCCCGCGCTGATCGCGACGCTGTTCGCGAACGGCATCACCACGTTCGACGTGGCGTCGATAGCGGAAGTGCGCCTCGTCGCGCGCACCGTGCCCGGCGCAGGGCTGTGCTTCATGCACCCGGTCAAGGCGGAGGAAGCGATCCGCGAAGCGTATTTCGTCCATGGCGTGCGCACCTTCAGCCTCGATTCGATCGAGGAGCTGGAGAAGATCGTCCGCGCGACCACCGACGAGGACGGTGTGCTCGCGACCGATCTGACGCTGTGCGTGCGGCTGCGCGTCTCGTCGGAGCATTCGGCGCTGTCGCTGGGCGCGAAGTTCGGCGTCGGCCCCGACGAGGCGAAGGACCTTTTGATCCGCACCCGCCAGGTCGCGGACGCGCTCGGCATCTGCTTCCACGTCGGCAGCCAGGCGATGACGCCCGAAGCCTATGCCAATGCGATGGAGCGCGTGCGCGCGGCGATCGTGCTGGCGGCGGTGACCGTGGACGTGATCGACGTCGGCGGCGGCTTCCCCTCGGTCTATCCGGGCATGAACCCGCCGCCGCTGGAACGTTATTTCGAGACAATCCACCGCGCGTTCGAGAGCCTGCCGATCAGCTATTCGGCGGAATTGTGGGCTGAGCCGGGCCGCGCGCTGAGCGCGGAATACAGCTCGGTCGTGGTGCGCGTGGAGCGTCGCCGCGGCAACGAGCTGTACATCAACGACGGCGCCTACGGCTCGCTGTTCGATGCGGCGCATATCGGCTGGAAGTATCCAGTCGCGTTGCTGCGCGAGCCGGAATCGACGGTGCGCGATCATCCGTTCAGCTTCTGGGGTCCGACCTGCGACGACATGGACCGGATGGACGGGCCCTTCCCGCTGCCCGCCGACGTCGGCACGGGCGACTTCATCGAGGTCGGCATGCTCGGCGCCTATGGCGCGGCGATGCGCACCGGCTTCAATGGTTTCGGTACCGGCGAGACGGTCACCGTCTCGGACGAACCGATGCATTCGATGTACGTCGGCGACATGCCGGCGGTTCAGCCGAACGTCGTAAAGCTGTAACGACCCTTTTATAGTTCGACGGTCTCCCCTTCCCGCCTCGCGGCGGGAGGGGGCCGTTTGGGTTTTCCGCGTCCCCATCAACGACGGCGGGTCTTGGAACAGGCAAAGGCCAGTCATGACCGACACTCTTACCAAAACCGCCGGTGCCAACGCGCCGATCAACGACACCCGCAAGGCCGAACTGCTGTCGAAACAGGTCAAGCATATCGACATCAAGAGCTTCGACGCGCGCCCGATCGTCGACGCGATGAGCGACATGAGCTTCACCAGCCGCGACCTCGGCCGCGCGACCAAGATCTACAACGAGATGCTGGCCGACAAGGACTGCACCGTGTGCCTGGTCATCGCGGGCTCGACCTCGGCGGGTGGCTGCATGGACCTGTATGCGGAACTGATTCGCAACAACATGGTCGACGTCGTCGTCGCCACCGGCGCGACCATCGTCGACATGGATTTCTTCGAAGGCCTCGGCCACAAGCATTATCAGGCGCTCGAAATCCCCGACGACGATACGCTGCGCTCGCTGTACATCGACCGCATCTACGATACGTACATCGACGAGGAGCAGCTGCAGGACTGCGACTTCACGATCAACAAGATCGCGAACGAGCTGGAGCCCCGCGCCTATTCGAGCCGCGAGTTCATCCGCGCGATGGGCAAGTATCTGTCGGAGCACGGCAAGAAGGAAAACAGCCTCGTCAAGCTCGCCTACGAACATGACGTGCCGATCTTCTGCCCGGCGTTCGTCGACTCCTCGGCTGGCTTCGGCCTCGTCAAGCATCAGGTCGACAATGCCAAGGAAGGCAAGCCGTATCTGATGATCGACGCGGTCGCGGACTTCCGCGAGCTGACCGAGATCAAGATCCAGGCGGGCACCACCGGCCTCCTCATGATCGGCGGCGGCGTGCCGAAGAACTTCATCCAGGACACGGTCGTCTGCGCCGAGATCCTCGGCCACCACGACGTCGAGGTGCACAAGTACGCGGTGCAGATCACCGTCGCCGACGTGCGCGACGGCGCCTGCTCGTCCTCCACGCTGCAGGAGGCGGCAAGCTGGGGCAAGGTCAATACCGGCATCGAGCAGATGGTGTTCGCCGAGGCGGGCAGCGTGATGCCGCTGCTGGCGTCGGACGCCTATCACCGTGGCCACTGGAAGGACCGCCCGGTCCGCAAGTGGGGCGCGATTTTCGGCGACAAGTGAGCCTGACGGGGGCGGCGGAAACATCCGCCGCCCCTTTTCGATGACGGGGCTTGAGCCCGCGAAGACACCGATGCACACTCCCCCATCGAACCGGGGGGGGATGAATGATGATGATGCTGGCCGCCGCCTTGCTGCTCCAGGCGGCCGCGCCGCCCCCCACGACTGCGCTGCCCGCGAAACCCGTTGCGAGCCCGGCCGCTGTGCGGATCGACGTCGCGCGCATGGCGGCGCTCTACGACGAAGTGTGCCTGCAGACCTTCCCGATCGACACCGCGGTCGACGCGCTGATGATCCACAAGCAGGCGACGCCCATGACCGCGGCGGAGGTCAAGGTGACGCTGCACGACGATCCCGGCCGCGGCTGGCGGATGCGTGCCGGCGACCAGGTCTATGACGTCGTGCTCGAACTGCCGCTGTTCCACGCCTGTTCAGTGCGGACCAGCGATCCGATGGTCGCGACGGGCGATCTTGCCCCCTATCGCGCTGTCGCCGACGCCTTCGTCGCCAGCCACCGCGGTTTCGTCGCGGGCGATCCGATGGACGCCGCGCGCGGGGGCATCAAAATCCACGCCGAGATGCAGGGGCGCCCGTTGCCCGGCAAGCTGTTCGAAAACCTGCTCGTCATCGAGCAGAAGGTGGTCGACGCCGCGCAGCTCGAACCGGGCACGGTGCCGAGCCCGCTGCGCTTCGTCCACCAGATCGTTACCCAAAACTAAGGGGCCCAACCGATGCACAGCGAAATCCTGCAGCCGATGGTCGCGCTCGTCGCCTGGACGCTCGTCATGCTGCTGTGGACCGTCGCGACGCGGATGCCCGCAATGCGGGCGGCGGGCGTCGACATCACCACATTGGTGGGCAGCAAGGGCAGCGACGCGGATCGCGCGCTGCCGCCGCGTGTCCAGTGGAAGGCGCACAATTACAACCACCTGACCGAACAGCCGACGCTGTTCTACGCGATATGCGCGGTCATCGCGCTGAGCGGCACGGGCGATGGTCCCAATGCATGGATCGCCTGGGCCTATGTCGCGCTGCGCATCGTACACAGCATCGTCCAGGCGACGATCAACCGCGTGATGGTGCGCTTCATGCTGTTCGGGCTGTCGACGTTCGCGCTCGTCGCGCTGACGCTGCATGCCGCGATGGCGGTTTTCTGAGGCTTGGTAGGAAAAGCCTGGAGAGAGACGGACGTTACAGCCGCGCGGTGAGCGCCACGAAATCCTGCGTCCGCGCCCGCAGCGTCCGCGTCGAGGCCGACAGCGTCGCCGACAGCCTTTCCAGCCGGACCGCATCGTCGCCCACCGCGACCGCCTGATCGCTGATCGCGCGGGTCCGGTCCGAGATGTCGGTTCCTGCGACGACCGACTGGTCGACGTTGTGCGCGATCACGCGCGTCGCATCCGATTGCTCGCCGATCGCCGTTTCGATCGATTGCCCCAGCCCCGCGATCGCATCCATCGCGCGCTGCGCATGCCGCTGGCTGTCGACGACGTCGCCCAGCAGCCGGTACATGTCCTCGACCCGCGCACCGACATCCTTGGCGGTGGCCGCCGTCTGGCTGGCGAGCGACTTCACCTCGCTCGCGACGACCGCGAAACCGCGCCCCGCGTCGCCGGCGCGCGCCGCCTCGATGCCGGCGTTGAGCGCCAGCAGATTGGTCTGCCGCGCGATGCTCTGGATCAGCTGCAGCATGTCGTCCACCGCCGCGGCCGACGTCGTGAGCGCGTCGAGCCGCCCGCCCGCCTGCTCCATCGCATCGCGCGCGCCGATGCGCATCCGGCGCGCCGCAATCGTATTCTCGCCGATCCGGTCCAGCGCGGCCGACAGCGCGTGGCCACGCGTCGCGATCTCGTCCAGCGCCTGCGCGGTCTGCACCGCCGCCGCGGCGACCGATACGGCATCGTCGCGCGAATCGCCGGCGCATCGCGCCAGCAGCGCGGCGACCGCGCCGATATCGTCGCCGATCCGGCCCATCTCGTCCGCCAGCGTCGCAACCTCTGCGGTGAAGGCATCGCCCGCCGCCCGGATCCGCACCGCGCGCATCTCGCGCTCCGCCGCCAGCGTCGCCTCCCGCTCCGCCGCCAGCCGCGCGAAGGCGTCCGCATCCATCAGCGCCACGAACCGCCCCGCGCGGGTCAGCACCAGCCCATCGCCGCCGGTGCGCGCATAAGCGGCGAGGATCGTCTCGGACGGCAGGTCCGCCTCGATCCGGGCGCACGGGCGGATCACCGCATCCAGCGATCCGCCGAAGCTCGGGTTCTGCATCAGCGCATGGCCGAACGGATTGAACAGGATGCTGCGCACGTCCAGTTCGCGGACGACGCCGACCGGGCGATCCTGCGCGTCGACGATCGCCAGCAGACGCAGCGCCGGCATCGCCCGGAACAGCGCGATCACCTCTGCCAGCGTCGCGCTGCGCGGCAACGATCGCGCATCGCCCAAATCGTCCGGCACCTGGGTGGACAGCGATCCATCGCGCAGCATGTCGAGGTCAAGCAGCATGGCGTCGTTGCTAGGCCATGGCGGTAAACGCGAAGTTAGGGTTTGGTGACGCCACGATGACAGTGGCGCTTTCCTGAGTCGTCGTGCCGCAGCGCGCCTTAGCCGAACAGACGCTGGCAACTCCGCTCGAGCATCATCAGCTGCCACAAGGTGCGGCCGTGATCGCCGCGGCCCGCGCCGTGATCGGCGGCGAGCCGCGCAATCGTCGCCATGTCGAACCAGCCGGTGTCCGCCAGGAAGCGCGACGTGCCCAGCGCCTCCGCCGCGGGGCGCAGGTCGCCGCGGAACCACGCGCCGATCGGCGTGACGAACCCCATCTTGGGGCGATAGAGGATGTCGCGCGGCAGGTACGGCTCCAGCGCGCGTTTCATCAGCCACTTGCCCTCGCCGCCGTGCAGCCGCATCCGCGCCGGCAGCGTCGCGGCGAATTCGACGAGGCGATGGTCGAGCAACGGCTCGCGTGCCTCCAGCCCCACCGCCATGCTGGTGCGATCGACCTTGGTCAGGATGTCGCCGGGCAGCCAGATCTTGATGTCGGCATATTGCGCGCGGTCGATCGGATCGCGTGCGGGCGCGTCGCGCATCGCCGCGACATAGCGGTCCTCGGCGCGATGGCCACCCAGCGCGCGGCGCGCCGCCGCGCTGAACAGCCGCGCGCGCCATGCGGGCGTCGTCACCCCGACGCTGCGGGCATAGGCCTCGTCGCCATCCATCGCGAGCGCGAGCAAGGTCGTCTTCGCGCGCAGCGACCGGGGCGCCCAGTCCGCTTTCGGATAGGCGTGGCCGAGCGCACCGAACGCGCGCCGCCGCCAAGCGGGCGGCATCAGCCCGCGCACCCGCTCCTCCGCCGCCTGGAAGCGATAGCGGCGATATCCGGCCAGCGCCTCGTCCGCGCCGTCGCCCGACAGCGCCACCGTCACCCGCTCGCGCGCCAGCGCCGATACCTGGTAGGTGGCGAGCGCGCTGCCGTCGGCGAAGGGTTCGTCGAAATGCCGCACCAACGTGTCGATCAGCGCGAAATCGTCGCTCCTAACGACCTGCGCGTGGTGATCGGTGGCGAAACGGCGCGCCACGGCTTCCGCATGCGCGCGCTCGTCGTGGCCCGCTTCCTCGAAGCCGATCGTGCAGGTGCGCACCGCCTGCGGGCTCGCCTCTGCCATCAACGCGACGACCGCGCTGCTGTCCACGCCGCCGGACAGGAACGCGCCGAGCGGCACGTCAGCGACCATGCGGCTGCGCACCGCCTCGCGCATCCGGTCGATCAGTTCGGCCTGCAATGTACGCGCCGACCCGCCCGCACGGTCGCCGAAGCTGATGTCCCACCATTGGCTGGGACGCGGCACCGGATGGCCGCGGCGCAGCACCAGCACGTGCCCCGCGGGCAGCTTGCGCACGCCCGCGACGATGCAGGCATCGTCGGGGACGTAGCCATAGGCGAGGTAATCCTCGACCGCGGTCAGGTCCGGCACGCGGCGCAGCATCGGATGCGCGATCAGGCCCTTCAGTTCGGACGCGAAGGCCACGCTGCCGTCCGCCAGCTCGACATAATGGAGCGGTTTCACCCCGAACCGGTCGCGCGCCAGCACCAGCACGCCCGCGTCGGCATCGTGAAGCGCGAAGGCGAACATCCCCTGCAACCGGTCGAGCAGCCCGACCCCCCAGGCGCGCCAGCCATGCAGCAGCACCTCCGTGTCGCCGACGGTGCGGAACCGCGCGCCACGTCCGGCCAGCTCGGTGCGCAGCGCGGCGAAATTGTAGATTTCGCCATTGTACGTGACGCTCAGGCCGCCGTCGTGCATCGGCTGCGGCGATCCTTCAAGATCGATGATCGACAGCCGTCGGTGGCCGAGGCCGACGCCCGGCGCGGTCCACACGCCGTCGCCGTCGGGCCCGCGATGCGCCTGGACGTCGATCATCGCGCGGACGCGGGCGGGATCGACGGGCTTGGGGGTGCCGGGGTGGAAAATCCCCGCGATGCCGCACATCCTCAGCGCCCCGCGGCGCGGTCGGCGAGCACGCGGGTCGGGCCCAGCGCGGCGGCGAGCGCGGCCAGATCGGCACGCGCATCGCGATGCGCCACGATCGGCACGGACAGATGGATCGCCACCGCACGCTGCGGGCCGCCGAACAGCTTCGCCTTCATCGTCTCGATCTTCACCCGCCGCTCGTCCGCCGTCACCGTGTCGCCGACCACGTACCACGTCGCGACCAGCCGCTCCACCGCATGGCCATGCGGACCCGGCGCGGTGATCCGCATGACCGCGCCGCCGGCGATCGGCGCCTCGTCGTCGACGCGCAGCCAGCGATCCTCCTCGCGCAGCACGCCCGTCCCGAACGCGCCCAGCTTGTGCCCCTCTCCCTGCGTCGCGAAGACCGCGATCCACAGATCGACCGGCAGATCGTTCCGGGCGTAGCGCGCCGCCGCCATCCGGTCCGCACCGGGGTAGAAGGGATGCCAGTCGCCCGTGGGTACGCCGGTCCGCTGCCATCCCGCCGGCCGGGGCAACATCGGCGCAGCCAGCGGCGGCCCACCGCGCGCGGCGCCCGCCGCCCATACCGGCCACAGCCCCGCCAGCGCGAGCGTCAGCACCGTCGCCAGCGGCAGGCCGATCGCACCGCCATGGGGCGGGCGCAATGTCGCCGGATCGAAGGCCGGCGCATCGGGCGCCCGGTCGAACCAGCGCCAGCCGATCGCCAGCACCGCCGCCATCACGATGCCGAAGAACATCCAGCCATAGACGATATGGTCGAACCCCGTCGCCGCCTCGACGCTGGTCAGGTCCGCGGCATAGATGGTGCCGAACGCGCGCAGGCCGTTGGCGAGGATCGGCACGACCACGCTCACCACCAGGAACGCCGCGCGCCGCCGCCACGACAGGAAGCAGGTGTTGGCGACGAGCACGCCGAACGCGACCATCGCGATGACGAACTTTGCGCCCGAACACGCCTCCGCCACCTCGAACCAGTACCGGCCGGCATGGATCAGCACGCCGTTCGATACCGCCGGCACACCGACCAGATGCAGCAGCGGCATGACGATGCCGACGGTCAGTTGCTGGAGCGGCGGCTCCAGCTCCTCGCCGAACGGCACGAGGAAAAAGGCGTAGCAGAGCGGCAACAGCAGCCCGCGCGCGACCTGTGCGCCGAGCAGCGTGACGACTGCGCCCTGCAGCATGACGACGAGGCCGAACTGGCGCGCGAAGCTGACGCCGCCTGCCTCGCCCATCAGCCAGCCGATCCCGCCCAGCGCGACGAGCAGCAGCCCCGGCCACCATGCCCGCGGCGTCAGCCGGGACAAGGGTTCGCGCCGCTGCCACACCAGCCAGCCGATGACCGGGCCGATGAACAGGCAGTGGCCGAACGTCGTGCTCGTCCACCAGATCGTCACCAATCGCGCAACGTCGCGGTGGAAGATGGCGAGGATCGCCAGCGCCGCGATGGCGAGCGCGACCAGATGCCGCCGCCACGCGGTCGCGGCGGGCGCCGCCGACAACGCGATCGCACCGCTCACGCCGCGACCCGTCGGCGCGTCAGGCCGAGCAGGCCGTCGAGCGGCGCGAGCCGCGCGGGCCAGGCGTAGCGCGCCATCACCTGCATCCGCGCGAGCCGCCCCTGCGCCGCCGCCTCTGCGGGCGCGTCGAGCAGGGCGGCGACCTCTGCCGCGAATCCTTGCGCATCGGCGCCGACGCGGATCGTCCCGACATGGTCGATCCCCTCGGCTGCGGCGGGCGAGGCGACGACGGGCCGCGCCATCGCCATCGCCTCCAGCACCTTGTTCTGAATGCCGCGCGCGAGCTGCAGCGGCGCGACGCACACCGCCGCCGCGGCGAGCCACGGCCGCACGTCGTCGACCGCGCCCGTCACCTGCACATGATCCCCGGCCAGCGCGCGCACCGCCGCGGTCGGCGCACGGCCGACGATGGCGAAGGTCGCGGCGGGATGCGTCGCGCGGATCAGCGGCAGGACGTCGTGCGCAAACCAGCACACCGCCTCGACATTGGGGCGATAATCCATCTGTCCGGTGAACAGCAGCAACGGCGCGTCGGCGTCGACCGGCGTGACGCGCGCGGGATCGTAATGCGCGGCGTCGATGCCGTTTTCGATCGCGACGATCCGCCCCGTCGCGCCGCCACTGCGGAACAGCGCCGCCTCCGCGTTGCTGACGAAGACGCTGGCGTCAACGCGCGCCGCGACGTCGCGCTCGAACGCGCCGAGCAGCCGCGCCTCGCGCCGCATCATCCAGCGCATCGGCGCCGCGCCCTGCTTGGCGAACCCGGCGAACTTGGCCGAATCGACGTCGACGAAATCCATCACGACGCGCTTGTCGCCGGCGGGCAGATATTGCGCCATCTGCCCCGAAAAGCCGTAGATCGCATCGATGGGCTGGACGCCGAGAAGGTCGCGCACCGCGCGCCGCATCGCCGCCGCATCGAACGCGGCGAGCGAAACGGGACGCCCGGTCGCCAGCGCCTCGATCGCGGCGCGCGCCTGCGACTTGCGGCGCGGTACGATCGTCGCGCTGGCGAGCTCGGCGGCAAGGTCGGAGGGGACGACGCGGTCGGCATCGTCTTCGGCAAAGGCGATCAGGTGGACGCGCGCCTGGCCGGCGAGGTGGCGCAGGATATGATAGCCGCGGATCTTGTCGCCGCGGTCGGGCGGATAGGGTGCGCGATGCGCGAGGAACAGGATGTCCATCACCCCAGCCCGCGCGCGATCCACGGCCCCAGCAGATTGGCGACCGGCAACGGCAGCCGCTGCCACGTGCGCACCATCAGCGCATATTTGGGATTGAGCGGATTGACCGCGCGCGCCGCGCCGGCGTGCCGCGTCGCATAGGTGCGCGGCTCGGGCACGAAGCCCCAGTTCTTCTTGAACGCCGCCGCCCCCGTCCCCGTCTTCGACCGGCCGAAGTCGAACCGGGCGCAGCCGCGCGCGCGCGCATGGCCCATCAGCGCGAAATACATCCGGTCGTTGGCGCGCAAGGTCCGCGCCGCCGCGGTGCCGCCGCCCCAATAGGGATAGACGGTGCCGCCGAAATACAGGCTGAGCACGCTCGCCTCCGCCCGGCCCGCATGGCGCACGGTCAGCACGTCGCTGTCCAGCTCGTCCGCGACCGCGCGGAACAGCTTCGCCGGAAACACCGGCGTGCCCAGGTTACGCACCGATTCGGCATAGACGCGATAATGTTCGCCCAGCATCGCCGCATCGCGGCCGGTGGCGACGGTCAGATCGCGATCAAGGCTCTTGCGCAACTCCGCGCGCTGTTTGCGCGGCACGGCGAGCAGTTCGGCCTCGTCGTCCGCCGCGAGCGGCCGGGCGAAGCCCAGATAGCTCGTCGTATCGATCGTCCACCCCTCCGGCGCCGCGCCGCCGCGCAGCTCGACCGACGGGCAGCCGATCCGCGTCGCCATGTTCCAGGCCGCCGCCGCCAGCGCCACGCCGCCCTCGCCCAGCACGCCGCCGTCGACCGCGAACCCGGCCGACACCAGCGCCTTGCCGAACACGGGCGAGCGCATCTCGCTGAGCGGCAGCAGCCCGGCGAGGCCGCCATCGGCCCGCTCCACGATGAGATAGCGCGCGCGCTGCCCCGTTCCGCGTGCGACCGCGCGGCTCCAGCCGGTCAGGTGGAACGGCGTCGCGCCCTCCGTCTCGCGCACTAGGCCATCGATCCGGTTCGCATCGCGCCGATCGGCCAGGTCCGCCTCGCGGACGACGAAGCCCGTCGTCACGCGGGCATCGCCGCGGCGGTGCGCCGCACGACTGCATCGACCCGGCCCCATTGGTGGCGGGCGATCAGGCCCGACAGTTTGCCCGCCATCGCCCCCAGCCGGGAATAATGCCGCACCCGCGAGCGCAGCGGCGCGTTGGCGACACGCGGCTGGCCGGGATCGACCTCCCACGGGTGGAAATAGAAGACCGCCGCCTGCCGCTCGGCATTGACCTGGCGCACCGCGAAATCGGTGAGCGCGGCGGGCAGCATGCGGAAGAAGCCACCCCCCGTCGCCAGATGCCGGCCGCCGACCTTCGCCACCGTCACCGGCAGTTCGATGAGCGCGCTGCCCGCAACAGGGCGGAAGGCATAACGCGGCGCCTCGCGCCAGCCATAATGGTCGTGGCGGACGGGCGCGACGCTGGACGAATAGGCATAGCCCGCCGCCGCGAGTTCCTGGTGCGCCCAGGGCGTGCGCGCATCGATCGAAAAGCTTGGCGCGCGATAGCCGGTGATCGCCTGCCCGCCCGCATCCTCCAGCGCCGCCTTGGCGCGGGCCAGATCGGCGCGGAACGTCGCCGCGTCCATCGTGAAGACACGCTGGTGGTCCCAGCCGTGGCTCGCGATCTCATGCCCCGCCTCGGCGATACGCCGGATCAGGCGCGGGTGACGCGCGGCGACCCAGCCGAGCGTGAAGAAGGTCGCGCGCACGTCGGCCGCGGCGAACAGGTCGAGCACCGCGCCGGTGTTCGCCTCCACCCGGCTCGCGATCGAATCCCAGTCGCCCTTGTCGATGACGCGTTCGAACGCCCCGACCTGGAACCACTCCTCGACGTCGACCGAGAGGCCATTGAGGATCGGATCAGGCCGCATCGTCCCACGCCGTCGGACTGCGGATGGGCATGGCGGCGGCCTCGTCGGCGGGGCCGTCAGCGGCGGTCGCGGCGGCATGGACGGCCGCGGCGGACGGCGCCTCGCGATCCGCCTCCACCCAGTCGACCAGCAACGTCAGCACGCGGCGCAGAGCGCGCTCCTGTTCCTCGATCCGCGCCTCCAGCGTCGCAACGCGGCGCTCGAGTGACGCATCGGCAACAGACGCCACCACTTCGGGTTCGGCGTCCGTGTCGTCATGCACCTCCGCGACCGTTTCCGGCGCGGGGGGTTCCGGCGCGGGCGCGTGGTCGGCTTCCGCCTTTCCATCGTCCAGCGGCGCGTCGTCCTGGACCGGCGTGAAATCGAGCCAGCGCGCCGTACGCGGCACGAAGCGGCGGACGCGTTCATCCTCGACGGGCGCAGCCGGCACGGCCTCGACGGCGGCCGGCTCAGGCACAACCTCGGCAAGGGGCGCGGTTGCAGCCGGCAGATCGGCGTTGAGATCGCGCAGCACGCTGCGCACCAGCCGCGCATCGATCAGCGCGCGATCCTCGATCGACGCCTGCAACATCACGCGCCCGGTCAGCAGGTTGAGCCGCCGCGGCACGCCGCCCGACCCGCGATACAGCGCGTCGAACGCATCGTCGCTGAAATCGGGCTGCCCCTGCCACCCGACCAGCGACAGGCGGTGTGCGATGTAATCGGCGACTTCGTGCGGCTCCATCGGGTCGAGGTGGTGGATGGCGATGACGCGCTGGCGCAGTTGCTCCAGCCGCGAGGATCCCTGCAGGCGGTCGCGGAACTCAGGCTGGCCGAGCAGCAGAATCTGCAGCAGCGCATGCCCGCCCGCCTGGAAGTTGGAGAGCATGCGCAGCTCCTCGACCGCATCGATCGGCAGCGCCTGCACCTCGTCGACGATCAGCAGCGTCCGCCGCCCCGTCCGCGCGACGGCGTGCAGCCCGCGTTCGATCGCGGTCAGCAATTGCGCCTTGGTCAGCCCGGCGGGGTCGACGCCCAACCCGGTCGCGACGATGCGCAGCAGGTCGCTGGCCTCGATCGCGGTCGACACGATCGTGATGACGTTGAGCGCCGCACGATCGAGTTGCTGCGTCAGGTGCCCGACCAGCGTCGTCTTGCCCGCCCCGACGTCGCCGGTGATGACGATGAACCCCTCGCCCTGCGCCAGGCCATAGCCCAGATACGCCATCGCCTTGCGATGCGTCGCGGTCTCGTACCAGAAACGCGCATCCGGCGTCAGCTGGAAGGGCCTTCCCGTCAGCCCGAAATGGTCCTCGTACATGCCCGATCCCATCAGAAGGAGTAGCGCGCGGCGAGCTGTGCCTGCGCCGACCATTGCGTGTCCACCGCCGGCAGATCGAAGGCGTAAAGGCCCGCCGACGCGCTGGTGGTGATGCGGCCGAAACGGCGGCCGTAACTCGTCGTCGCGCCGTACGACCATACACCCGCGCTGCGCGCGATGCCCGGCTCGTAATAATTGACGAACACGGTCGCGTCGATGTTCGACACCGCGGTCAGCGTGCGGTTGAAGAACAGCTGGCCGTAGAAGCTCTGGTCCTCAATGCCATACAGGCTCACGCCCTGGACAGTGTCGGGGTTGTAGAGCTTGCGGTTCGCATAGCCGACGCCGCCGCCGTAGGTGTTGCGGCCGCGCGTCGCGGTGAAGACCGCATCGGCGCCGCGCGCGCGATAGCTCGCGGTCGTGATCGACTGGAACACGTCGTTCAGGCATCCGCCCGGCGTCGACCCCTGCGTCGAGAAGACGCAGCCGTTATATTGCTGCGTGAAGGCATCGCGCGCGGAGATGAAGCTGGTCGGCAGATTGTTGAGCCCGGTGCGCAGTTGCTGGCCGAAGGTCGTGACGCTGTCGTACACGTCCGCGGCGAACGCGGTATTGTCCGACGTGCGATAGGTGACGAGCCCGGTGTAGCTGATGCTGCCATAGCGCCGGCCGACATGCGCCTCCGCCGAGGTGCGGCGGTTGGGCCGCCACACGACGCCTGCGTCGTAATAGACGCCGTCGGTGCGATAGGTGATGCGCCGCGGCGATGCCGCATCGGTAACGTAGCGGCCGTTGCCGTCCACCGCCGGCGCGCCGGGCGAGGTGAAGACGGGCGAGCGCTGGCTCGTCTCGATCTTTTCGTATCCGACGCCCGCGGTCAGCGCGACATAGGGCGACACGGGCGCGAGCACGTCGCCGCGCACGCGCCAGGAATCGAACCGGCCATCCAGCTGTCCCGCATCCTCGCGGCTCCATCCACCCGACAGCGTCGCGCCGATCGGGGCGAGGTCGCCCGGCTTCACGCCGACGCTGACGCCGGCGACCTGCCCGAAGCTGCTGTCGTAATAATCCAGCCGCGGCGATCCCGCCGGCAGCCCGGCGAACGAGGGCACGTCGACCTTGGTATAGCCCGCCAGATAGCTCGCCGCGATACCGACCGGCCCGGCCTGGCGCGCATAGCTGGGGCCGCCATAGACCGCATAGATCTGGCTGACGTTCGCATCGCCCAGCGTCAGGATGCCGGGCGCCGCGCCGCGGATGTCGCTGCGCGTGCGCGTCGCGATGCCGCCCGCCTCCAGCGTCAGCCCCTGCGCCAGATGCGCGGACACGCGCGCCAGGCCGTAATGGATGTCGTCGTCGCCGACGTTCTTGTCCCACGAAAAGCGACGTTCGTAGCGATAGGACAATTGCCCCTGCACGCGGCGCGTCGAGGACGACACGTCGATCCCCGCGGCAAGGCTGGAATAGGTCAGCACGTCGTCGTTGCTGAGATCGGCGAGCAGCACCTGCCCGACCTCGATATAGGGGGTCACCGCAACCCGGCCGCGATCCTGAGCCTGCGCCTGCGCGCCTGTCGCGACCAGCATCGCGCCGACACCGATGCCACCCAGCAGCGCGCGGATCACTTGCCCGTCTCCTGTCCGTAATAGGTGCCGAAGCGCTGCGCACCCGGGATGAACGACACCGCGTTGAGCACCAGCGCGATATGGTCGCATCCGTCGAGCAGCTGCACCGCCTGCTTCAGCTCGCTTTCGGGGGTGCGGTCGGCACGCACCACCAGCATCACCTGCCCGACCAGCATGGCCAGCACCGCGGCGGGCGACGCCGCCAGTGCGGGCGGCGAATCGAAGATCACGATGCGCCGCGGGTTCGCCGCGAGCAGCCGCGCGATCACCGCGCGCGTCCGAGCGGAGGCGAGCAGTTCGGTGTCGGTCGCGGTGCGCGTGCCCGCGGGCAGGATCGACAGGCCGCCGACATCGGTGCGGATCACCAGGCTCTCGACGTCGATATGGCTGTCGGCGAGTGCGTCGAGCAGCCCCGGCGTCTCGGCAAGGCCCAATTGCGCGAGCACGTCGGGCTTGGCGAAATCGGCGTCGACCAGCAGCACCTCGGTGTCGCGTTCCGCGGCCATCGACAACGCGAGGTTGATCGCGCAGAACGTCTTGCCGTCGCCCGGCCGCGCCGAACAGACCAGCACGGTGCGCGCCTTGTCGGCCTCGGCCCCCTGCGCGACGCGTTCGCGCGTGATGAGCAGCTGGCGCTTCACCAGCCGGAACTCTTCCGCCAGCGGGCCGACCGGCGCACCCGGCACGATCATCCCGCCCTCGGCAAGCAGGCCGCGATCGATGCTGGCGATGTCGGACAGTTCGGGCGCGTCGTAGAAGGCGGCGGGCAGTTCGTGGCCGACCGGCGCGCGCAGTTCCGCGGGGATCGCGAGGAACGTGGGATCGTCGACCGGTGCTTCGGGCTCGACCACCTGTGGCACGACGACCGGAACCGGCGCTGCGTCGGGCGCGGCAAAGACGTGGCGCGACAGCGGTGCGGCGGGCGGGATCGCCGCATCCGGGATCGGCTGGCGACCGCGCGCGTGCGCGCCGAAATCGTAGACCTTGGCCGCACGCTCGAGCAGCGAATCGCCGCCGGGGCGGATCGGGCGCTTGGGGGGGGACATGTTGGTCATCCTCGTCAGGCCGCCATGCCGCGCTGGAGCACTTCGACGCAGAGCAGCAGCACGAACGCCGCGCCCAGCCCCGCCGCACCGCCCAGGAACAGCTTCAGCCGCTTGGCGCGCTGGTCCGCCTGAACGCGCGTTACCACCTCGCCGATCGACCCGATCACCGGCATGCCGGTCGCCCGCTCCAGCCGCGTCGCGGTGGCGAAGGTCGCGCGCAGCTGGCCGAGCAGGAAGGCGGCGGCAACGCCCGCGCCCAGCCCGACGATCAGCACGCCGGTAAGCAGCAGCATGCGGTTGGGCGCGGTCGGCGTGCGCGGCAGCGTCGGCGGATCGATGACGGAAAACTTGATGCTGTCGGTCTGCGTCTGCGCCTGGCCGCGCATCGCGATCTGCTGCCGCTGCGCCAGCAGCTGGTCGTATTGCGCCTTCAGCACCTGATAATCGCGGTCGATCTGCCCCTGCTGCGCCGCGACCTCCGGGTCGCGCGCCAGCTTGGCGTTGAGCTGGTCGAGGTCGCCCTGCAGCTGCGCTTTGCGCATCTTCAGGCTGGCGACGGTCGACTGCTTTTCCGCCGCCATCGATTGCAGCGACAGGTACAGCGGATTGGGCGTGCCGCCGCCGGCGGTGCCGGTCGGCTCGCCCCGCGCCGCCGCCTGCGCCGCGGCAAGCTGCCGCTTCAGCGCGATGACGTCGGGATGCTGGTCGGTATAGCCGCGTGCGCGTGCATCGGCGAGCTGGCCTTGCACCGCGGCGAGCGCAGCGCGCGCCGGGCCGCCGGTGACGCCGCCCGCGCCGGGGATCGTCTGCGCCGTGCCGGCCATCTGGCCCTGCACCGCGGCGAGGCTGGACTGCGCGGCGGCAAGGTCGCTGTCGACCTGCGCCATCTGGCTGCGCGCCGCGCCGATCCGGTCGCTGACGCTGCCGGTGCCGGGCAATGCGCCGAGGTAGCGGTTCTGGAAATCGGCGCGCTTCGCCTCCGCATCGTTCAGCTGCCCCTGCAATTGCTGCAGCTGTTTGTTGAGGAAATCGAGGCTCTGGCTGGTCTGCGTCCGGTCGCGTCCCAGATTCTGCTCGACGAAGATGTCGATCAGTTTCTGCGTGATCGCCTTGGCGAGCTTGGGGCTGGAGGCGGTGGTGGTGATCTGGAACAGGTTGTTCTGCTGGCTTTCGACCTTGATCGCCGAGGCGAGGCCGGCGACCCGGTCGGCAACGTCACGGTCGCTCGACACGGTGTTGGCAAGGTCGGTGCCGCGCACGACCTTCTCCAGGTTCACCGCGCTGATCAGCGTCTGGCGGACCGTATCGACGTCCTGCTGCGCCTGCCCCGCGGGCGCATCCATCGTCGCAGGCAGGATCGACTGCATCTGGACGAAGACGCGCGCGCGCGATTCGTACCGGCTCGGCATCTGGCTGACGAAGAACCAGCCGAGCACGCACACGCCCCACGCCACCGCCAGCGCCAGCCAGCGCCGCGTCCAGATCGCATGCAGCGCGAGCCGCGCCTCGTCGTAGATGCCGTTCATCCCTTAGAACATCGATTCGGGAATGATGATGACGTCGCCGGGCTGGAGGCTGACGTTGGCGCTGGAATCGCCGCGCTTCAGCAGGTCGCCGATCAGCAGCTTGTACTCGACCTGCTTGCCCGTCGCGCGATCGTACCGGACCAGCTTCGCTTTGTTGCCCGCGGCATATTGGTTGAGCCCGCCGACCGCGATCATCGCGTCGAGCAGGGTCATGTTTGCGCGATAGGGGATCGAGGCGGGCTTTTCCGTCGCACCGATGACGCGGATCTGCTGGCTGTAGGTGCCCGAGAAATTCTCGACGATCACCGAGACGATCGGGTCCTTCACATATTCGCCGAGCGCGCGCTTCAGGTCCGCCGCGAGCATCGCCGGCGTCTTGCCGACCGCGGGCATGTCGTTGACCAATGGCGTGGTGATGCGGCCATCCGGGCGCACCGACACCTTCGCCGACAGTTCGGGATTGCGCCATACGAAGATGTTGAGCTGGTCGAGCGGGCCGATCACATATTCCTCGCCCGGCTGCTCCTTGTTCGCGACATAGGTGGCGGGCGGCAGCTCGGGCCGACCGCCGCCGCTCGTGCAGCCGCCGAGCAGCGACGCAGCGCTCCCTAGGGCGAGCAGGACACGGGAGGAAACACCGGAACGCATGCTGATCTCCTTCACGCCGTCGCCGCTTTTCCGGCACCGGACGCAGCTGGGGCTTGGCGCCGATATGGAGGGGGATAGGTGAAGATAGCGTTAGGAACGCCGCAGGCCCGCCGCTATCCTGTGGACATGCGGCCTTTTATCCCCTTCGTGGTCCTGCTGGCAACGGCCGCCTTGGCGGACACCGCGCCCCCGCTGTCGGGCGTCGCGATCGTTTCCGTCGCTTCGCCGCAAGCGGGGGCCGAACCCATCGCGCCGCGCCAGACGGAGACGCAGCGCCGTCACGCGCCCGGCCCGGTGACGGTGACAGTTGAGGAGGCGGGGATCGGCGGCGCCCGGCTGACGATGATCGACGGCGCGGCGCGCACCCTGCCCTCGACGACGCGCCCCCTGTGCGGGCCGCAACGCGCGGCGGGCGCGTGCCGCACGGGCGAATCGATCGCGGGACTGGAGATCACGTACCGCCTGACGGGCGTCGCGTCGGGCCAGACCTTCACGTTCCGCGACCGTTCCGCCAGCGGCCCGGGCGCGCCGATCGACACGGCGATCACGATCCGCTGATCGGCGCGACCAGCTCCGCCGCGGGCGGATGCCCCAGGAAACCCGCAGGACTCGCGCTCGCGCCATACGCGCCCGCGAGAAATATCGCGACAAGATCGCCGACCGCGACCGGGGGCAGCGCGACCTTGTCACCCAGCCGGTCGAGCGGCGTGCAGAGCGGCCCAACGACCGACACCGGCGCATCCGCCGCCACCGCGCCCATCCGCGCCGCGACCGCGAGCGGATAGTTGCGGCGCACGACGGTGCCGAAATTGCCGCTCGCAGCCAATTGATGGTTGAGCCCGCCATCGACGACGACGAACGTCTCGCCGCCGCTGTCCTTCACGTCGACGACGCGCGTCAGATAGACGCCGGCTTCCGCGACCAGCCACCGGCCGAGTTCGATCGCGAACCGCGCATCGCGCAGCACCGCGGGCCGCGCCGACAGTGCCTCGCCCAGCCGCACGCCGACCGCCTCGACATCGAGCGGCGCGTCGCCCGCAAAATAGGGCACGCCGAACCCGCCGCCCAGATTGACCAAAGGCGGCGCCGCGCCCGCCTCCTCCGCCAGCCGCGCGGCGAGCGCGATCGTCCCGGCCTGCGTCTCCGCCACCGCGTCCGCCGACAGCGCCTGGCTGCCGGCATAGATGTGAAACCCCCGCCAGTCCGCACCGCCCGCGACGATCGCGCGGACCAGCGCGGCCGCGCGCGCGGCATCGACGCCGAACGGCGACGGCCGTCCGCCCATCTTCATCCCCGAACCGCGCAACTCCATGTCGGGGTTGACGCGCACCGCCAGCCGCGGCGCGATGCCCAGCGCCGCGCCCTGCTGGAGCGCCCGCGCCGCCTCGCCTTCCGATTCAACGTTGAGCGTCGCGCCCGCGCGGATCGCCGCGGCGAGTTCGCTATCGCGCTTGCCGGGCCCCGCGAAGCTGATCGCCGCCGCCGGCTTCACCGCCAGCGCGCGCGCCAGTTCGCCGCCCGACGCGACGTCCAGCCCGTCGACCAGCGGCGCGATCTGTGCAAGCAGGCCGGCGTGGGGATTGGCCTTGATCGCGTAATGCAGGTCTATTCCCGGAAAGGCCGCGCGGAACCGCGCGACCCGCGCGGCGACGATACCCGCGTCATAGACGAACAGCGGCGTGTCGCCCGCCATCGCCGCCCAAGCCTCCGCTTCACGGCCCGCGATGGTCAGCGCGCCATGCTGGCCCGTGAATTCGGGCGGCAGCGGTCCCATCGGCTTCACGCGGACAGCTCCGCACGGATCGCCGCGCGGTCCAGCTTGCCGTTGGCGTTGCGCGGTAGCAGGTCGCGCCACACGTATCGCGCCGGCTGCATGAAGCTCGGCAGCAGCGCGCGCAGCCGGGCACGCAGCGCATCCTCGCCCGCCGGATCGCCCGCCAGCATCACCACGATCGCCTGTCCCTGCCGCGGATCGGCGACGCCCACCGCCACCGCCTCGCGCGCCTCGTTCCCCGCCAGCACCGCTTCCTCCACTTCCAGCGGGCTGATCCGGTTGCCCGCGCTCTTGATCATCTCGTCGTCGCGGCCGACGAAGCGGAACAGACCGTCCGCCCCCTCCACCACCGTGTCGCCCGACCATACCGCCATGCCGCCGCTCCGCGCCCAGGCCGGGGCCGGGCGAAAGCGCTGCGCGGTGCGCGGTGCGTCCTGCCAATAGCCTTGCGCGACCAGCGGCCCGGCATGGACGAGTTCCCCCGGCTCGCCCGCCGCGGCGCGGCTGCCGTCGGGGCGCACCGCCATCACCTCCGCGAACGGAATCGCGCGCCCCATCGCGTCGGGATGCGCATCGATCAGCGCCGGCGCGAGATACGTCGACCGGAACGCTTCGGTGAGGCCGTACATCGCGTAGAGGTCGGCCCGCGGAAACCGCGCGCGGAGCGCCCGCACCAGCCGCTCGGTCAGCGCGCCGCCCGAGTTGGTCAGCCGGCGAAGGCTCGTCTGCGCCGGCCACTCCGCCTCGAGCAACTGCACCCACAGGGGCGGCACCCCGGCGAGCGTCGTCGCATCGACACGCGCCACCGCCTTCACCACGTCGCGCGCGGTCAGATAGTCGAGCGGCGCCACCGCCGCCCCTCCCGCCCAGGTCGAGAGCAATTGGTTCTGACCGTAGTCGAACGACAAGGGCAGCACGCCGAGCACGCGGTCATCGGGCACGAGCGCCAGATAATGCGCGACGGATATCGCCCCCAGCCACAGGTTCGCGTGGCTCAGCATCACCCCCTTCGGCCGCCCGGTCGAGCCGGAGGTGTAGAGGATCGCTGCCAGATCATCAGGATCGGCGTCGGACCGCCCCGGCCCCGCCCGGTCCATCGGCACGTCCCCCTCCGCGACGATGCGGCAGGCGTCGGGCACGTCGCCCGCCTCCAGCGTCGCGGCGCGCGCGCCCTGCGTCACCAGCAACGCCGCGCCGCTGTCGGCGAGGATATGCGCCACCTGCGCGCGGCGCAGCGCGGGGTTGACGGGAACGTGGACCAGCCCCGCCCGCGCCGCCGCCAGCGGCATGACGCAGGCGAGCGCGGTCTTCGGCAGCCACGTCGCGACCCGCGCGCCCGGCGCGCGCGCCCGCGCCGCCAGCCAGCCCGCGACGGAAGCGACCGCGGCCTCCACCTCCGCGAAGGTCCAGTCACGCGCCTTCTCGATCAGCGCCGGCGCATCGGGCGCCCCGCGCAGGACGTGATCGATCGGCCGGGGGTTGGGATCAAGCGGCACCATCCTCCTCCTTTAGCCGTCCCCGCACGGTACGACACCCCACCATGGCCCGGCTTGCCCAACCGGCAGCGGCGCTCTAACCCGTGCCGCAATGCAACCGATCGAAGGCGCCCGCGTGCTTCCCGAAGGCCGTATCGACATCGAGAACACCGTTCGCGCCGTGCTCGCCGACGTGCTGGGCCTGTCGCGCGCGCGCGTCGACGCGTTCGAGGCGACGACGCCGCTGTTCGGCGCGCTGCCCGAACTCGATTCGATGGCGGTCGCGGGCGTGCTCACCGAACTGGAAGACCGGCTGGGCATCCTGATCGAGGATGACGAGGTCGATGGCGAGATGTTGGAAACCTTCGGCGCGCTGGTCATATTTGCCGCGGACAAGGCGCTCGTCTAGCGTCCCGGCCGGATGACCGGCCTGACGATCGACCATTACGACTGGACGAGCGCGGACGGCATCACGCGCCGCGAGCCGATGCTGCGCTTCGGCCCCGACGATGGCCCGGTGCTGGTCGCGGCGCTGCCCTTGTTCGAGGAAGCCAACCGCACCCGCACCTTCGTCGTCGGCCTGCTCCGCCGGCTCGCCGCGTGCGGTATCGCCAGCCTGCTCCCCGACGTTCCCGGCCAGGGCGAAAGCACGACGCCGCTGGACGCGCTCACCATCCTCCGTATGGCCGGAGCGCTGGAGGCCGTCACCGATCGCTGCCACGCGGCGGGTCGGCGCACCTATGCGCTGGGCATCCGCAGCGGCGCGCTGCTCGACTATTGCGCGCTCCACAGCGGCCGTTGGTATCTCGCGCCGCAAACCGGTGCCGAACTCCTGCGCGACCTGCACCGCATCTGGCGCGCGGTAGGGAATGACGGCGACCAGATCGCGATGATGCATGGCGCGGACGCCGTCGAGATCGCCGGCAACCGCCTGTCCGCCGATCTGCTCTCCTCGCTCTCCGCCGCGACGCCGTTCGACCAGCCCGGCGTTCCCCGCCGCGTCGTCCGCCTGGCGTCGGACCCTGCCCCCGCCGACGCGCGGTTCGACGCCGCGCCGCTGTGGCGTCGCGCCGAGCCGGGCGACGATCCCGCGCTTGCCGAACTGCTCGCCAGCGACATCGCCGCATGGATCGCCCGATGCGAAGCCTGATCGCTTTCCCTTGCGCGGGCGAGACATTGCTCGGCACGCTCGACGCCGCGCCCGGCACGACCGGGCTCGTGATCGTGTCGGGCGGCAACGAAATCCGCTGCGGCGCGCATCGCGGCATGGCGCTGCTTGCCGAGACGATCGCCGCGCACGGCCATCCCGTCTTCCGCTACGACCGCCGCGGCATCGGCGATTCGAGCGGCATCAACCGCGGTTTCCTGTCGACCGAGGCGGACCTCGTCGCCGCGACCGCGGCGTTCCGCACCGCCCAGCCGCATGTCACGCGCCTGATCGCCTTCGGCAATTGCGATGCGGCCTCCACGCTCGCGCTGTTCGGCCGCGCGGCGGGGATCGACCGCCTGCTGCTCGCCAATCCGTGGCTGGTGGAGGCGACCGACGACCTGCCCCCGCCCGCCGCGATCCGCGCGCATTACGCCCGGCGGCTGCGCGATCCGCGCCAGTGGCTGCGACTGCTGTCGGGCGGCATCGACCTCAGCAAGGCGGTGCGCGGCCTGCGGCGAAGCACCGATCGCGCGCCGCTGCCACCGCTCGCGGCCCGCATCATCGCCGGAATCGAGTCCTGGGGCCCGGACGCGCGCATCCTGCTTGCCGAGCGCGACGCAACTGCCATCGCCTTCCACGCCGCCACCCCGCACCTGCCCGTCACGACGATCCCCACCGCCTCGCACAGCTTCGCACGCGACGCGGACAAGGCAGCATTGCTGCAAATGGTGTTGGCGTTCGTGGCTGGATAAGCCCGTCCCCTTCAGGGGAGGGGTTTGGGGGTGGAGGACGTCTCACCGAGCGCTGCGCCTGCGGCCCCCACCCCAACCCCTCCCCTGAAGGGGGCGGGCTCAGGCAGAGGCTCACTCCGCCGCTTCGGCCATCTCGGCGAATTCCGCCGCCGCCAGGAACCGCTCCGCATCCAGTGCCGCCATGCAGCCGGTGCCCGCCGCGGTCACTGCCTGGCGATAGATCTTGTCCGCGACGTCACCGCACGCGAACACGCCGGGCACGCTGGTGCGCGTCGATCCCGTCTCGACCGCGATATAGCCATCGTCATCGAGCGCCAGGTGCCCGCGGAACAGCTCGGTCGCCGGATGGTGGCCGATCGCGACGAACCCGCCCTCGACGTCGAGCCGCGAATGCTCGCCCGTCACCGTATCCTCCAGCTCCAGCGCGACGAGCCCGGCATTGCCGCCGCCGTCGACGAACGCGCGCACTTCCTTGTTCCACAGCACCGTGATGTTCGGATGCGCGTGCAGCCGCTCCTGCAGGATGCGCTCCGCGCGTAAGGAGTCGCGGCGGTGGATCAGCGTCACGTCGTCGCTGTGGTTGGTCAGGTACAGCGCCTCCTCGACCGCGGTGTTGCCGCCGCCGATCACCGCGACCTTCTTGCCGCGGTAGAAGAAGCCGTCGCAGGTCGCGCAGGCGGACACCCCCTTGCCCTTCATCGCCTCCTCGCTGTCGAGGCCCAGCCATTTCGCCTGCGCGCCGGTGGCGATGACCAGCACCTCGCCCTCGTACACGTCGCCGCCGTCGCCGATCAGGCGGAACGGGCGCTTGGACAGGTTGACCTCGACGATCGTGTCCCACATCAGGCGCGTGCCGACATGCTCGGCCTGCTTCTGCATCTGCTCCATCAGCCACGGGCCCTGGATGACGTCGGCGAAGCCCGGATAGTTCTCGACATCGGTCGTCGTCGTCAGCTGCCCGCCGGGCTGGATGCCCTGCACCACGATCGGCTGCATCCCCGCACGCGCGCCATAGATGGCGGCGGAAAGCCCGGCGGGTCCGGAGCCGAGGATCAGCATGCGGGTCGTGTGGGTGGTCATGGAAAACGCGCCTGTTCGGGTGGGAAAGTTGTCGCTGATCTAGGATGGACAGCGGCATGGGGCAACGCCCCACCCTTTGCTCACGCCATCTCGGGCACCAGCGCCGCAGCGCGGAGATCCGCCGCCAACGCGTCGACACGCGCGACATCGGCGTCCCACGCGAACATGAAGCGCGCGCCGCCGCCGATGAACGTGTAGAATCGCCACCCCTTGGCGCGCAGCGTCTCCAGCACGTCCTCCGGCGCCGCGAGGAACACCGCATTCGCCTCGACCGGAAAGATCGGCGCGACGTCGGGCAGCCCTTCGACCGCCGCCGCCAGCCGCCGCGCGCAGGCATTGCCGTGCGCCGCATTGCGCAGCCACGCGCCGCTTTCCAGCAGGCCCACCCAGGGCGCCGACAGAAAGCGCATCTTCGACGCGAGCTGCCCCGCCTGCTTGCAGCGATAGTCGAAGTCCTCGGCCAGGGTGCGATCGAAGAAGATCACCGCCTCGCCCACCGCCATGCCGTTCTTCGTCCCGCCGAAGCACAAGACGTCGACGCCCGCGCGCCAGGTGATGTCGGCGGGCGCGCAGCCGAGCGCGGCGCAGGCGTGCGCGAAGCGCGCACCGTCCATGTGCAGCTTCAGGCCCAGGTCGCGGCACGTCGCCGACAGCGCCGCGATCTCCGCGATCGTATAGACCTGCCCCGTCTCGGTCGGCTGGGTGATCGTCACGACGCGCGGTTTCGGGAAATGGATGTCGGATCGGCTGGTCGCGAGGCTGCGCACTGCTTCGGGCGTCAGCTTGCCGCCCGCGGTCGGCGCGACGAGCAGCTTCGATCCGTTGGAGAAGAACTCCGGCGCACCGCATTCGTCCGTCTCGACGTGCGCCGACGCGGCGCAGATCACGCTGTGGAACGACTGGCATAGTTGCGCGAGCGCAAGCGAATTGGCCGCGGTGCCGTTGAACACGAAGAAGACGTCGCACTTGGTCGCGAACAGTGTGCGGAATGCGTCGGCGGCGCGGTCCGTCCAGTCGTCGTCGCCATAAGCGGTCGCCGACCCGGCGTTGGCGCGCGCCATCGCGTCCCACACTTCCGGGCAGACCCCGGCGTAATTATCGCTGGCGAATTGCTGGGCATGCGCGGTCACGTCGTCGTCCTCCTGAAAGGGTTCAGGAATCGCGTCGACGTACGGCTATGCAGCGTGTCCCGTTCGTTGCCGGTTCGGCCACATCCTCCTTCCCTTGCGGGAAGGAGCACCACCTTGCCGGGATCGGCAGGTTGGTGCCGGGCGTCGGCCCGACTCTTGATGTCTGGCCGACGCCCTATCGCCTCATGCTGCGCTGCGCAAGATCACCAGCTGAGGCCGGCGCGCGCGTACAGGTAACGCCCGTTGAACCCGAACGGCGAGAAATACGGGTAGCCGAGCACGCCCGTCGAATTGTTCGCCGGCACGATCGCGCGCGGATAGACGTCGAACAGGTTACTGACGCCCAGCCCGAACTGTGCGCCCTTCGGCGCCGAATAGCGCAGTTCGAGGTCGGTGATCGCGCGGTTGCCGGTCAACACGTCCGCGCTCGCCACGGTGCCGGGCTGGTTGACGTTGCCGTAATAGGTGACGCGCGCCAGCGCGCCCAGACGATCGAGCGACCAGTCGATCGTCCCCGTCACCTTTTCGCCCGGCGTACCCTGTTCCAGCGTCAGGATGCGGCTGCGCGCGAACAGCGTCGGCGCGGGGTTGAGCGTCGCGGTGCTGGTCGGCACGCGCGTCACCGCGATCGTGTTGACGTTGCCCGCCAGCGTGAAGTCGAACGTCCCCGCGCTTTGCGTCTTCGTGCGGTAATGCGCGACCGCGTCGATCCCCTTCGCCGTGCTGGCGAGACCGTTGATGAAGAAGCGTGCCGCCGACACGTTATACGGCGCGAGCAGGCCGGCGACCTGGCCGCTGAACGTCGACTGGATATTCTCCGACAGGCCGATCTGGTCGCGGATGTGGATGCGGTACGCGTCGACCGTCAGGTCGAACCCGCCCGCGCGGATCACCGTGCCGACCGACAGGTTCGACGACTTCTCGGGCCGCAGCGGCAGGCCGCCGAGCGCGGTGCCGACCGCGCTCGTCGACGGGAAGGTGCCCGTCTGGATCGGCACGCCGTTGGTCACCACCTGCGCGGTCTGCGTGAAATATTGCTGCTGCAGCGACGGCGCGCGGAAGCCCGTCGACGCCGTGCCGCGCAGCGCGAACCAGTCGGTGACGTCGTAGCGCGCCGATGCCTTGCCCGTCGCGGTCGAGCCGAAATCCGAATAATCCTCGCCGCGCCCGGCAAGGCCGACCAGCAGCTTGTCGGTCAGCTGCGCCTCGACGTCGAGGTAGATGCTGCCGCTGCGGCGGCTGCGCTTCGTCGCATTCTCCGCGCGGAAGCCACCGAAGCCCTGCGCGCCAGGCGCCGATCCCGCCACCGCGTCGCTCGCCGTCGCCGGATAATCGTACGACGCGCGCTCGCCCGGCGTGATCTTGTAGCCTTCGCGCCGCCCCTCGATGCCGAAGGCGACGTTCAGCGACTGGAAGACGTCGAACTTGCGCGTCACGTCCAGCCCCGCGACATATTGGTCGTACGCGACCTGGCCGTCGTAGAAATTGTGCGGCGTCGCCGACCCATAGGCGTAGTTCGCCGAGTTGAGCGTGCGGAAATCGACCGTGTTGCGCCCGTAGCTGAACGAAAGGTCGACGTTGTATCCGCCAAAGTCGCCGCGCAGCCCCGCGGCCGAATTGATGTCCCGTGCCCGGCTGTTGATCAGCGGCAGGAAGCCGTTCGGATAGCCGGCAAGGGTCAGCTGGCGGATCGTATTGGCGCTCGCATTGGCGGCGCGGATCCGCGGGAAGGCGGCGCTGCTGGTGTCGCGATCCTGATATCCGCCGAAGGCATAGAGGCTGACGTTGTCGGTCAGCGACGTGCCCGCGTTGACGAAGCCGGTATATTGCTCGACCTCGGGATCGCCATAGCGGCCGGTGACGCGATTGGGCGACACGCGCGTATCGATGTCCGCACGGTTGGTCGGCTGGCGCTTGGTATATTCGCCCGAGATGGTGACGAAGCCGTCGCTGCCGAAGCCCAGCCCCTGCCACGCCGACGCGGTGACGACGGGCTCGCCCTTCACGTTGCGGCGGTTGTTCGCGGTGTCGACCTGCGTGTCGTAAAAGCCGTAGGTGACGCTCGCGCCGCCGCCCGAACGCGCTTCGCGCAGGCGCAGGTTGACGACGCCCGCGATCGCATCCGACCCGTATTGCGCCGACGCGCCGTCGCGCAGCACCTCGATCCGGTCGAGCGCGACGGTCGGCACCGTATTGAGGTCGACCGCCGCCGACCCGCGACCCACCGTGCCGTTGGTGTTGAGGTTGGCGGAGGTGTGCCCGCGGATGCCGTTGATCAGCACCAACGTCTGGTCGGGCGACAGGCCGCGCAGCGTCGCCGGGCGGATCGCGTCGGTGCCGTCGTTGGCGGACGGGCGCGGGAAGTCGATCGACGGCGCGACGGTGGCGAGCGCGGCGGCGAGTTCGGTCGTCCCCTGCCGCTGCAGGCTCGCGCCGCTCAGCACGTCGACGGGCGACACGCTGTCAAGCCGTGTGCGCCCTTCGGCGCGCGTGCCGGTGACGATGATGTCGTTGCCCTCATTCGCCGCCGTTGCCGCGTCCGCGGTGGGTGCGACCTGCGCCGGCTGGTCGTCGGCCGATGGCGTCTGCGCCGGTGCGGCCTGCGGCGCCGGCGCGGCCTGCGCGGCGGCGCCCTGCGCGACGAGCGCGAGCAGCGAGGCGCCGAGAAGTGCGGTGGTGCGGCCCTGTGTCATTCCCTGAAATCCCTTTATTGCCGCAGTGCAGCACACTGCGGAAACCCGGCCCCCTAACGCTTGAGGGCCGCGCGGATCGGCAAAGAATTTCTATCCCCCCGCGTGGTCGCTTTGCGCCGCACGTTACGCCGCGCGGGGGGTCAGGGTCGGCGCGCCGTCAGTAGGCGACGCGCTGCGCCTTCAGTCCCAGCTTCGCGAGTTGTGCCTGCACCGACTCCGGCCCGGCCAGATGCCCCGCGCCCACCGCGATGAACACCGTCCCCGGCTGCGCCATCCGTCCCTTGATCCACTGCGCCCAGCGCGCGTTGCGGTCGGTCAGCAGCACCTTGGCGACCTCGGGCGAGTCCTTCAGGCTGTCGTTCATCTCGCGCGCCAGCGCGTCGGGATCGCCGTCCGCCCATTCCTTGACCATCGTCGCCATCGTCGTGTCGAGCTTGGGCAGTTCGTCGACGGTGCTTTCCAGGAACTGGATCTGCGCGGGTTGCGACAGGCTGCCGAAAAAGCCGAACTGCTGCTCCGCCGTCTCCAGCCCGGTCAGCGGCTTGCCCGCCTGCCTCGCCGCCGCGGTGATGACCGCCTCCGGCCCGTTGGCGCTGTCATAACCCATCTTCGACAGCGGCGCGATCGACAGCTGCGTCGCCGCCAGCCACGGCCGGAACCGGTCGAGCGCGTTGGCGGGCAGGCCCATGTCCACCACCGCCTTGGTGAAGGCGGGGCGCTTGTCGGCGGGCAGCTGCTCGGTCAGCGGCGGCGTGCCGGCGGGCGCGATCCCCGTCGCCGCGACCAGCTTCGTCATCGCCGCCTGATCGGGCATCACCAGTTCCAGCTTGACCTCGTTCGCGCTGTCGAACGCCTTCTTCACCGCCTCGTCGAACCAGGTCAGGCCCGGCTTCAGCACGTGGATCGTGCCGAACAGATAGACGGTCGTGTCCTTGTCCTTCACCACCCACAGTGCGGGATCGGCGTCGTTTGCCGCTCGCGCCGGCTTGGCGGCGGACGGTTGCTGCGCACAGGCGGGCAGCGCAAGGAGCAGGCTGAGCGACGACAGCGCGGCGCCGAGGGATCGGATCATGGGCGAACGGATGTCCCAAAGAGGATGATGCACGCGGATGTCCCAAAGAGGATGATGCACGCAAACCTAATGCTGCGCTGCACGACTTGCTAGACGCGCAACGATCCGCCAAAGCCTGCGCCCGATGGCTGCTCGACCCCTCTCCTTCCAGAAGATGATCCTGACGCTCCACGACTATTGGAGCGATCGGGGCTGCGTGATCCTCCAGCCGTACGACATGGAAATGGGCGCGGGCACGTTCCACCCCGCCACCACGCTGCGCGCGCTGGGGCCGGACACGTGGAACGCCGCCTTCGTCCAGCCGTGCCGCCGCCCGACCGACGGCCGCTATGGCGAAAACCCCAATCGCCTCCAGCATTACTATCAATACCAGGTCATCCTGAAGCCGAGCCCGCCCGACCTCCAGGACCTGTACCTGGGCAGCCTCGCCGCGATCGGCGTCGACATGACGCGCCACGACATCCGCTTCGTCGAGGACGATTGGGAAAGCCCGACGCTCGGCGCCTGGGGCCTCGGCTGGGAAGTGTGGTGCGACGGCATGGAGGTGACGCAATTCACCTACTTCCAGCAGATGGGCGGTTTCGACATGAAGCCCGTCGCGGGCGAACTGACCTACGGCCTCGAACGCCTCGCGATGTACATCCAGGACGTCGACAACGTCTACGACCTCGCCTTCAACGACGCGGGCGTGACCTATGGCGACGTCTTCCTCGAGAACGAACGCCAGATGTCGAAGTGGAACTTCGAGATCGCCGACACCGCGACGCTGTTCGACGCCTTCAAGAAAGCGGCGGCGGAGTGCGAGAACTGCCTCGCCCCCAAGGACGGCTCCGCGCCTCTCCCCATCCCCGCCTACGAACAGGCGATCAAGGCCAGCCACACCTTCAACCTGCTCCAGGCGCGTGGCGTCATCTCGGTGGCGGAACGCCAGGCCTATATCGGCCGCGTCCGCGACCTCGCCAAGGGCGCCTGCAGCGCGTGGATGGAGAAGAACGGGTGGGCGGCGTGATGCTTCCACGCCGATTCGAAGAAGGTGTGTTCACGCGGAGACGCGGAGACGCGGAGAAGAAGGGCGGCGAACGTTCGTTTCGGTCAGATGTTCGCGCGATCCTGCACCTATCCCATGTAGAGCGCCTGCGGCGCGAAGCCCGGGCAGTGCCGCAAGCACGGCCCAATCTCTCTCATCTTCTTCTCCGCGTCTCCGCGTCTCCGCGTGAACACAATTCTTCCTTCTTCTTCGGCGCCGCCCAATGACCGACTTCCTGCTCGAACTCCGCTCCGAAGAAATCCCGGCGCGCATGCAGGACAAGGCGCGCGAGGATCTCGCCCGCCTGTTCGCCGCCGAGCTGGCGAAGGCCGGCCTCGCCGCGACCGAGCTGGTCACCTACGCCACGCCGCGCCGCCTCGCGCTGATCGCGCGCGGGCTGCCGACCGAGACGCAGGCGGTGAGCGAGGAGCTGAAGGGCCCCAAGGCCAATGCCCCCGAACAGGCGCTGGCGGGCTTCCTGCGCAAGACCGGCCTCGCGCGCGAGCACCTGACCGAGCGGGACGGCGTGCTCTACGCGATCACCGAAAAGCCCGGCCGCGCCACCGCGGACGTGCTGGCAGAGGCAATCCCGGGAATCGTCCGCGCCTTCCCCTGGCCCAAGTCGATGCGCTGGGGCGCGGCGTCCGCCTCCACCGAGAGCTTGCGCTGGGTGCGCCCGCTGCACGGCATCGTCGCCTTGCTCGGCACCGAGCTCGTGCCGGTCGAGATCGCAGGGATCGCCAGCGGCGCGACCACCAGCGGCCACCGCTTCCACCATCAGGGCGCGGTGACGATCGGCTCCGCGGCCGATTACGTCGAGACGCTGCGCGCCGCGCACGTCGTCGTCGACCAGGACGAACGCCGCGCGATCATCCGCGACCGCGCCACCGCCCTCGCCGCCGAGGCGGGGCTGGTGCTGGTCGAGGACGAAGGGCTGGTCGGCGAGAATGCCGGCCTCACCGAATGGCCGGTGCCGCTGCTCGGCCGCTTCGACGCCGACTTCCTCAGCGTGCCGCCCGAGGTGATCCAGCTCACCGCGCGCGTGAACCAGAAATATTTCGTCTGCCGCGACGCGGGCGGAGCGCTCGCCAACGCCTTCGTCTGCACCGCCAATATCGAGGCGACCGACGGCGGCGCCAAGATCGTCGAGGGCAACCGCAAGGTCCTCGCCGCCCGCCTCTCAGACGCGCGCTTCTTTTACGACACTGATTTGAAGACGCCGCTCGAAGAGCAGGCGAACAAGCTGTCGAACATCGTCTTCCACGAAAAGCTGGGAACGGTGGCGGACAAGGTCGACCGCGTCGCCAAGCTGGCGCGCTGGCTGGTCGAAGAGGGTATCGTCACGAACAAGCCCCTCCCCTTCAGGGGAGGGGTTGGGGTGGGGAACGCCGCCCGCGACGGGCTCGATGAGACCTCCCCCACCCCCAACCCCTCCCCTGAAGGGGAGGGGCTTATGTCCCTCGCCGCCATGGCCGAACGCGCCGCGCGCCTCGCCAAGGCGGACCTCGTCACCGGCATGGTCGGCGAATTCCCCGAGCTTCAGGGCCTGATGGGCGGCTATTACGCCGCCGCGCAGGGCGAACCCCGCGAAGTCGCCGAAGCCATCCGCGACCATTACAAGCCGGTCGGCCAGGGCGACGACGTCCCCACCGCGCCGGTGACGGTGGCGGTGTCGCTGGCGGACAAGCTGGATACGTTGGTTGCGTTCTTCGCGATCAATCAAACGCCGACCGGTTCACGTGACCCGTTTGCACTCAGGCGTGCCGCGTTGGCCATCAATCGGCTGATAATGTCCAACAATCTTCGGATCTCGCTATCTCGTTTTCTTGCTGAGGCCGAACCAGCAGCATTGCTCACAATACTTGGCAGAGATGGTTCGCCAGCTCAGCGGCACGTCCTGCGCTCTGTGCTGTCACTATTAAATGGCTGGACAGAAGACAGGCTCCCTCATGACGTGATGACCCGATTGACCGGACGAGAAATCGCGCTGATAACAGAGGTGCGTACAGCAAGCCGTCCCCAACTACTCGCCTTCTTCGCCGACCGCCTCAAAGTCCAGCAACGCGAGGCCGGCGTCCGTCACGATCTGATCGACGCGGTGTTCGCGCTCGGCGGCGAGGACGACCTCGTCCGCCTGCTCGCCCGCGTCCGCGCGCTGCAGGCGTTCGTCGCGACCGACGACGGCGCGAACCTGCTCGCCGGCTACAAGCGCGCCGCCAACATCCTCAAGAAGGAAGGCCAGGCCCCCGATGCCGACGGCGCCGCCGACGGCGCCGCGAAAACACTTTCCTACACGCCCGAAAAGGCCGAAGCTTACCTGATCGCCGCCCTTGATTCGGCCGAGCCCGCCGCCGCCGCCGCGGTGGCGGACGAGGATTTCGAGCGGGCGATGGCGGCGCTCGCGAGCTTGCGCGCCCCGATCGACGCCTTCTTCGACGCCGTCACCGTCAACGATGCCGATCCGGCCAAGCGCGCCGCGCGCCTCGCCCTGCTCGCCCGCGTCCGCGCGGCGGTGCACACCGTCGCCGACTTTTCGAAGATCGAGGGGTAGGAGGCGACCACCCCCGTCTATTCCACATCGTCCACTTCCGAACGTACGGTATTTTCTTCCTCCCCGGGGATCAGGCCTTACCCGTGAACTGCAAGGACCAGCGATGACCCAATATGTGTTCCGTTTCGGCGGCGGCGTGTCCGACGGCGGCAAGGGCGACAAGAACCTGTTGGGCGGCAAGGGCGCAAACCTGGCGGAAATGGCGTCGATCGGCCTGCCCGTCCCGCCGGGCTTCACGATCAGCACAGCGATGTGCACGCGCTATTACGAAGAGGGCGAGCAATTCCCGCAGAGCCTGCGCGACGAGGTGGCGAACGGCATCGCGCATATCGAACAGGTGACGGGCAAGGTCTTCGGCGATCCCGCGAACCCGCTGCTCGTCTCGGTCCGCTCCGGTGCGCGCGTGTCGATGCCGGGGATGATGGACACCGTGCTCAACCTCGGCCTCAACGACGAAACGGTCGAGGGACTGGCGCGCGGCGCGGACGATGCGCGCTTCGCCTGGGACAGCTACCGCCGCTTCATCCAGATGTACGCCGACGTCGTGCTCGAGCTCGACCACGGCGCGTTCGAGGAAGCGCTGGAAATCGCCAAGGAAGACAATGGCTACACGCTCGACACTGAGCTTTCCGCCGACGACCTGCGCGCGCTCGTCGCCGAATATAAGGGGCTGGTCGAGAAGGAATGGGGCAAGCCCTTCCCGCAGGACGTCCATGACCAGCTCTGGGGCGCAGTCGGCGCGGTGTTCGGATCGTGGCAGTCGGAACGCGCCAAGGTCTATCGCCGCCTGAACGACATTCCCGCCGACTGGGGCACGGCGGTCAACGTTCAGGCGATGGTGTTCGGCAACATGGGCGACACGTCCGCGACCGGCGTCGCCTTCACCCGCGATCCGGCGAAGGGCGACCGGGCCTATTACGGCGAATTCCTCATCAACGCGCAGGGCGAGGATGTCGTCGCCGGCATCCGCACGCCGCAATATCTGACCCGCGCCGCCCGCGAGGAAGCAGGCGCCAAGCCCGCCTCGATGGAAGAGGCGATGCCAGGGGTTTATGCCGAACTCGCTGCCGTCTTCGACCAGCTCGAGACGCATTACCGCGACATGCAGGACATCGAGTTCACGGTCGAAAAGGCCAAGCTCTGGATGCTGCAGACCCGTTCGGGCAAGCGCACCGCCAAGGCGGCGCTGAAGATCGCGGTCGACATGGCGAACGAAGGCCTGATCAGCCGCGAGGAGGCGGTGGCGCGGGTCGATCCGATGGCGCTCGACCAGCTGCTCCATCCGACGCTCGACCCGAAGGCGCCGCGCGACGTCATCGCCAAGGGCCTGCCCGCGAGCCCCGGTGCGGCGTCCGGCACGATCGTGTTCGACGCCGATACCGCGGAAAAGCGCGCCGCGGCGGGCGAGTCGGTCATCCTCGTCCGCGTCGAGACAAGCCCGGAGGACATCCACGGCATGCACGCGGCAAAGGGCATCCTGACCGCGCGCGGCGGCATGACCAGCCACGCCGCGGTCGTCGCGCGCGGCATGGGCCGCCCCTGCGTCTCCGGTGCAGGCGGCCTGTCCATCTCCGCCAAGGACAAGGTGCTGAAGGTCGGCGGCCGCACGCTCGGCGAAGGCGACACGATCACCATCGACGGCGCCAGTGGCGAGGTGATGGCGGGCGCGGTCGCAACCGTGCAGCCCGAGCTGGCGGGCGATTTCGGCACGCTGATGGCCTGGGCCGACGGCGTCCGCCGGCTGAAGGTGCGCGCCAACGCCGAGACCCCCGCCGACTGCCGCACCGCACGCGACTTCGGCGCGGAGGGGGTCGGCCTGTGCCGCACCGAGCATATGTTCTTCGACGCCGACCGCATCACCGCGGTGCGCCAGATGATCCTCGCCGACAGCGAGGCCGGCCGCCGTGCCGCACTGGACCGGCTGCTGCCCGCGCAGCGCAGCGACTTCACCGAGATCTTCGAGGTGATGGCCGGCCTGCCGGTGACGGTGCGGCTGCTCGACCCGCCGCTGCACGAATTCCTGCCGCACGAGGAGGCGGAGTTCGCCGAGGTCGCCGCGGCGGCGAACGTCGACGTCGAGACGCTGAAGCGCCGCGCGAGCGAACTGCACGAATTCAACCCGATGCTCGGCCATCGCGGCTGCCGGCTCGGCGTCACCTACCCCGAAATCTACGAGATGCAGGCGCGCGCCATCTTCGAGGCGGCGCTCGACGTCGCCGCACGGGGCGAGGCGCCGGTGCCCGAGATCATGATCCCGCTGGTCGCGACCAAGCGCGAGCTCGACCTGATGAAGGCGGTCGTCGACAAGGCTGCCGAGACGGTCTTCGTCGAGCGCGGCGCCAGCGTTGACTATCTCGTCGGCACGATGATCGAATTGCCGCGCGCCGCGCTGAAGGCGGGCGAGATCGCGGAGACGGGCGAGTTCTTCTCTTTCGGCACCAACGACCTGACGCAAACGACGCTGGGCGTCAGCCGCGACGATGCCGCCCGCTTCCTCGGCGCCTATGTCGAAAAGGGCATCTACGCCAAGGACCCGTTCGTCAGCCTCGACGTCGAGGGCGTCGGCGAACTGGTCAAGCTGGCGGCCGAGCGCGGCCGGGCGACGCGGCCGGACATCAAGCTCGGCATCTGCGGCGAACATGGCGGCGACCCGGCGAGCATCGCCTTTTGCGAGGAAGTCGGGCTCAGCTACGTCTCGGCCAGCCCCTATCGCGTGCCGATCGCGCGACTCGCCGCGGCGCAGGCGGCGCTGCGCAAGTAACGCCCGATGCGAACCCCGGCCGCCGCGCCGGGGTTCGGCTTTTTCTCGGCCGGCCGATCGATCCGCCCGCATCGAAAGCCCGGCCGCTTCGTTGCATCAGCAAGCGGAAAGGCCCAGCATGCGCAAGACCAAGGACGAGATCGACACCAGCCCCTATACCGGGCCGGCAGGCGGCTGGGGATCGATGAAGTCCCTTGCCGAGATCACTTTGCGCGAGAAGAGCCGACCCGAAATCGCGCGTGAATTGACGCGGCAGAACAAGCCGGGCGGCTTCATGTGCGTGTCCTGCGCCTGGGGCAAACCCGCGCACCCGCATATCGCCGAATTCTGCGAGAATGGCGCGAAGGCCACCGCCTGGGAACTGACCGGCTATCGCGTCACGCCCGAATTCTTCGCGCAGCACACGCTCAGCGAGTTGCGCGGCTGGAAGGATTTCGACCTGGAACAGGCCGGCCGCCTGACGCATCCACTCAAATACGATGCCTCAACCGACAAATATGTCGCGGTCGGCTGGGGCGAAGCGTTCGCCGACATCGGCGCGCAGCTCAAGGGCTTCGACCCGACCAAGGTTATATTCTACGCCTCCGGGCGCGCCAGTCTGGAAACCTCATACATGTGGGCGCTGATGGCGCGGATGTACGGCAGCCAGAACCTGCCTGACAGTTCGAATATGTGCCATGAGACGACGTCGGTCGCGCTGAAACAGGCGATCGGGTCGCCGGTGGGCACGATCCACCTGTCCGATTACGACAGCTGCGACGCGATCTTCTATTTCGGCCAGAACCCGGGCGTGAACAGCCCGCGCTTCCTCCACCCCTTGCGCGCCTGTGCGAAACGCGGCGTCGATATCGTCGTGTTCAATCCGCTGAAGGAACGCGGGCTGGAGCGGTTCACCGATCCGCAGAACCCGATCGAGATGGCGACGGGCAAGTCGACGCCAATCGCCAGCCAATATCATCAGGTGAAGGCCGGCGGCGACATCGCGGCGCTGATGGGCCTCAGCAAATACGTCATCGAGGCGGACGATGCGGCGCGTGCGGCGGGGCGGCCCGCGATCCTGGACCATGCGTTCATCGCCGAACACACCGTCCGCTTCGACGAATTCGCCGCGAAGGCGCGCGCCACCGGATGGGACGAGATCGAGCGCGAAAGCGGCCTGACCCGCGCCGAGATCGAGGAATCGGCGCGCATCTACATCAAGGCGGAACGCGTCATCTGCGTCTACGGCATGGGCCTGACGCAGCATGTCCACGGCGTCGACAACCTGCACATGTTGGTCAATTTCATGCTGTTGCGCGGCAACGTCGGCAAGCCCGGCGCGGGCTTCGGCCCGGTACGCGGGCACAGCAACGTGCAGGGCCAGCGCACCGTCGGCATCACCGAAAAGCCCGAGCTCGCGCCGCTCGACCGGCTGAAGGCGCAATATGACTTCGAGCCCCCGCGCGAAAAGGGCTGGGACACGGTCGAGGCGTGCGCGCACATCATCGACGGCACCGCGCAGGCGTTCGTCGGCCTCGGCGGCAACCTTGCCCGCGCCGTCCCCGATACCGCGCGGATCGAGCCTGCGTGGCGGCAATTGCCGCTGACCGTCAGCATCGCGACCAAACTCAACCGCACGCACCTGCTGCCGGGCAAGACCTGTTACCTGCTACCGTGCCTCGGTCGGATCGAAACGGACGAGCAGGCGGGCGGCGCGCAGGCGGTGACGATGGAGGATTCGTTCAGCCGTATCTACGGGTCGCGCGGCCGTGCGACGCCCGCCGCCGCGACGTTGCTGTCCGAACCCGCGATCGTCGCGGGCATCGCCAAGGCGCTGCTGCCCCCAAATCCCAAGGTCGACTGGGATGCCTGGGTCGCCGATTATGGCCGCGTCCGCGACGCGATCGAGGCGACCTACCCCGACAAGTTCGCGCGCTTCAACGAACGGATGTGGATTCCCGGCGGCTTCTGGAAGGGCGTGCCCGCCGCGCACCGCGAATGGCAAACGGAAAGCGGTCGCGCCGAATTCAACGTGCCGACCGCGATGAGCGCGACCGGCTTTGAGGACGCGGAAGGACGCTTCCGGCTGATGACGCTGCGCTCGAACGACCAGTTCAACACGACCGTCTACGGCTATCACGACCGCTTCCGCGGCATCAAAGGCACGCGCGACGTCGTGATGATGAACCGCGCCGACATGGCGCGACTGGGCGTCGCGGAGCATGACACGGTCGATCTCGTCGGCGATTCGGGCGACAATGGCGACAAGCGCGTCGCCGGCCTGCTCGTCGTCCCCTACGATATTCCCGAAGGCTGCCTCGGCGCCTATTATCCCGAATGCAACGTGCTGATCCCGGTCGCGCACCATGCTCAGCAGAGCGGGGTGCCCGCGGCGAAATCGGTGCCGGTGCGCGTGGAGCGGGCGTCCTGATCCTCGGCGCCATCCTCGCGGGCGGGCGGGCCAGCCGGTTCGGCAGCGACAAGGCGGCCGCGTTGGTCGATGGCCGCGCGCTGATCGATCATGTCCGCGATGCGCTGACCGGCCGCGTCGACGCGATCGTTCTCGTCGGTCGCGATGGCGGGATCGCGGATCGTCCCCTCCCCGGGCTCGGCCCGCTGGGGGGCATCGCCGGGGCGCTGCATCACGGCGCCGCGCACGGGTTCTCGGACGTTCTGACCGTGCCCTGCGACACGCCGCGTCTGCCGGCCGACCTGCTCGAAGCGCTGCTCCGCCGCTCCCCGGCCTATTGCCTCGACACGCCGGTGATCGGCATCTGGCCAACCGCGCTCGCGCGCGATCTGGAGGCGCGGCTGGCGTCGGGCGATCGGGATCGCTCGGTCCGCGGCTGGGCGCAGGCGATCGGTGCACTGCCCGTCCTCTCACGCGCACCAATCGCCAACGTCAACCGTCCCGAGGATCTGTTGGCGTTATGACGGCCCGCGGCGCGCGCGTCCGCGTACTGCACGCCGATGGTTCCACCTCCGATGCCGATCGCGCCATCGCGACCGAAGTCCCTGTTGCGATCGAGGTCGATGGCATCGGCTATGCGGTGATGATGATGACGCCGCGCGATCTGGACGCGTTCGCGACCGGCTTCATGCTCACCGAACGGCTGGTCGACCGCATCGCCGACATCGTCGCGATCGAGCCGTTCGAAACGGACGCCGGCTGGATCGTGCGGGTCTTCCTCGCCCCCGCCTGCGCCGGGCGAATCCACGACCGCATCCGCCACCGCACCAGCGACACCTCGTGTGGGCTGTGCGGAATCGCCAGCCTGGAACAGGTGCGCCGGCCCGTCGCTCGCGCCGCGCCGCCCGCTAGGGTCCGGCCCCCGGCATTGTTCGCCGCGCTGGCGGCGCTACGCGCATGGCAACCGCTCAATGCCGAAACCGGCGCGGTCCACGCCGCCGCCGCGTGCGCCGCAGACGGCGCGATCCTCGCCGCGTTCGAGGATGTCGGCCGGCATAATGCGCTCGACAAGCTGATCGGCGCGCGCGCGCGCGTCGGGGCATCCGACGCCTTCCTGCTCGTCACCTCGCGGATCAGCTTCGAGATGGTCGACAAGGCGCTGGTCGCCGGTGCGCCGTTGCTATGCGGGATTTCCGCGCCGACGACGCTGGCGGTCGATCACGCACGCGCGCATGGACTGACGCTGGTCGCGCTCGCGCGCCGCGATGCGATGCTGGTGGTCAACGATCCGCACGGCGCCTTCGCCTGATCGTTCAGTGACCCTGATCCCACAGGTGATCGACTCCTGCGCGGACGGTCGCGGCCCGCTCGCCGATCCAGTGCGTCGCCATGTGCACGTAAGCGCCGTCGAGGCAGGCGGCATCGACGACGACGAGCACCGCGAGCACCGCGACCCATAGCAGCGCCCGGTTGATCGGGTCTGGCTTCAGCCGACGTAGCTTGACCTCGCCCGTACGACGGTCGGTTTTGCGCCGTTCCGGACCCGGGTGCGCCGCGCCCGGATGCTGGCGGCGTTCCTCGCGACGGCGCTCGTGCGGGAAGTGATAGGGCTGCTGCATCGATACGCTCCGCCATCCTTCTAGACGCCATCTGGTTTCCAAATGGTTCCGGTCGGGATGAAAGGACAGGGTGCCGCCATTTACGCCCCCGTAACTATCGTCTGCGTACAGCCGGGACAGACGGGGTTTACCCGTGGAGATGCACCCCCGCGCCCGCTTATGATCCGCCCTGTCCCTACCCCCCGCTTCCATGACGTCCGTCGCTTCGCCGCCCGGCTGTGCGGGGATCGGCGCGGTAACGTCATCATGCTCAGTGCCTTCTACATCATGGTGTTGCTCGCCGTGACCGGATCGGGCGTCGACCTCGGCCGGGCCTATGCCGCCCGTACCCGGTTGCAGCATGCCTGCGATGCCGCGGTGCTGGCCGGCCGCCGCGCGATGACCAGCGGCGCGGTCGACACGACGGTCACCAACGAAGTCACCAAGTTCTTCAACTTCAATTTTCCGCAGCACACCTTCGGCACCAGCGCATTCACGCCGACGGTCAGCAGCATGCCCGGATCGAACCAGACGGTCGTGCTCAGCGCCGCATCGACATCGCCGGTCACGGTGATGAAGATCTTCGGCTTTTCCTCGCTTCCGATCGCGGTGACGTGCAACGCCAAGCAGGATTTCGTCAACACCGACATCGTGTTGGTGCTCGATACGACGGGGTCGATGGCCGACAAGGCGGTATCTACCGACACCGATCCAAAGATCGTCGCGCTGCGCAAGGCGGTGCTCGCGCTCTACGATCAACTGGCGAGCGTGCAGACGACGCTGCAGGCCGCGGGCATGCGGCTGCGCTATGGCGTCGTGCCTTATGCAAGTACGGTCAACGTCGGCAAGACGATCTACGCCACCAACCCCAATTACATGGTGAGCCAGGCGACGTACCAGACGCGCACGCAGAAGTGGGCGTATACGAGCAAGAACA
This sequence comes from Sphingomonas sp. FARSPH, assembly GCF_003355005.1. Lineage (NCBI taxonomy): Bacteria > Pseudomonadati > Pseudomonadota > Alphaproteobacteria > Sphingomonadales > Sphingomonadaceae > Sphingomonas > Sphingomonas sp. FARSPH. The sequence goes on from NZ_CP029985.1 coordinate 207,772, forward strand.
GCTGCGACGGCGTGTACGGCACGTACGACAACCCCAGCGGCATCTGCGAATATTTCAGCTACGGCCCGCGATCGATCAACGTCAGCCAGTATGTCAGCGGCCAGCCGGTGCGGATCGCCGGGCGCGACGGCGATGCGAACGCGAAGGTCGGCACGTCCGACCCGTCGAAATACATCGTCTACGGCCGATACGCCTATTATGCGGGCTATACGCCGATCGCCGACGCCAAGACGACCGACCGTTACGCAACCTGGGCCGGGTGTACCGAAGAACGCACGACGACGCGCATGACGGCATCGGCGACGTCGATCGATCCGGGGGCCTACGACCTCGATATCGATCGCATCCCCAGTTCGGACGACACGCGCTGGCGCCCGTACTGGCCCGAAATCGAATATCTGCCCTATGACCGGGCGGTCAGCAGCGGCGAGTGGCGCAAGCCGCAGATCGCCTGCCCCGCGGCCGCCGCACCGATGGCGTCGTGGAACCGCTCCGACCTGTCCAACTATCTCAACACGCTGAATCCCGACGGCGGAACGTATCACGATTTCGGCATGATGTGGGGCGCCCGCTGGGCATCGTCGGGCGGTATCTTCGGATCGAACAATCCCGACACGTACAACAACATGCCCGTCAAGAAGTATATCATCTTCATGACCGACGGCCTGTTCGATACGGGATACGACAAATTGTACACGGGCTATGGCGTCGAACAGCTCGACGCGCGCGTCACCCCGGGCGGCGCTTCCTCCAACGTCAACGACCAGCTTGCCCGCCACGTCCGCCGCTTCAACCTTCTTTGCTCCAAGGCGAAGACGATGGGCTATTCGGTATGGGTGATCGGCTTTGCGCAGGGGCTGGACAGCAATCTGACGAATTGCGCGAGCAATCCGGGTCAGGCGTCGACCTCCGCCGATTCCGCCGCCCTGCTCGCGAAGTTCGTCGAGATCGGCAAGAATATCGGCGCGCTGAGGCTGACGCAGTGATACGCGCGTTCCGGATGTTGCGCGACCGGCGCGGGACGACGATCGTCGAATTCGCGATCGTCGCGCCATGCCTCGTCATGCTGCTGATCGGGATGATGGACTTGGGGCTGCGCGCCTACGTCGGCGTGCAGCTGCAGGGGGCGCTGGAACAGGCCGCGCGTCAGGTCACCGTGTCGTCCGCGACCGGTACGGCGACCATCACCGGCCTGGTCAGCCGGCAGATCCAGCGCATCCTGCCGCGCGCCACCGTCGTCGTGACGCCGTCGAACTATTATGATTTCGTGCACGTCGGAAAGCCGGAGCCGATCACCACCGACACCGCGCCGATCGGCACCTACAATGCCGGGGACTGCTTTCAGGACCTCAACGGCAATGGCGTGTGGGATGCCGATTCCGGTGGCACGGGCACCGGCGGATCGGACGACATCGTCTATTATCAGGCGACGGTGACCTATCCCAACCTGCTGCCGGTCGGCCGCCTGCTCGGCTTTTCGGGAACGACGCAGGTGACGGGCACGACGATGATGAAAAACCAGCCCTACGGCTCGCAGCCGGATCCGGCCACCATATGCACGTGATCCGCAACCTCCGCGCCCGGCGCCGGACGACCCCGACGCTGCGGTCCGACACGCGCGGGCTCGCACTCGTCGAGTTCGCCTATGCGCTCCCGCTTCTCCTGACGCTCGGGGTCGGCGGGCTCGAGACGGCGCACTTCATGCAGGCGTCGCTGCGCCTGTCGCAGATCGCGATGACCGTCGCCGACAATGCCGGGCGCGTGCGCACGTCGATCGACGAAGCCGACATCAACGAATTGATGGTCGGCGCGAAGAAGATTGGCGAACCGATCGGCTTCGCCGCGAACGGACGCATCATCCTGTCCGACCTCGAACAACGCACCAACACCACGGGCGGCCCGGGCCCGGTCACGCCGGACAATCCCAATGGCTATCGCCAGTGGATCCGCTGGCAGCGGTGCGTCGGCGCGCTCAACGCGGCCTCCAGCTACGGCGTACCGCTCGATGCGAGCGGCGCGGCCGTCACCAATCTCGACAGCCCCAACCCCGACGACGGCGCGGTCGAGACGCAATCGATGATGCTGGGGATGGGCCCCTCGTCCAACGTCATCGCCGCCTCGAGCGGAACGGCCGTCATGGTGGCGGAAGTCGCCTACACCTACCAGCCGATCACGCCGCTCCCCTTGTTTCGCGGCTGGACGATCCGGCGGTTGCAGGCCTTCAACGTGCGCCAGCGCACCGCCTATTCGCTGCGCAACGACAGCGGCCTGACAGGGACGCAGCGATCCGATTGCAGGCTGCGCGACGCGAGTGTGCCGACTATCTGATTTTTCGGTAGATTCGCGAGTGGCCTGCCGCCATCCGACGGGGCGGATGGTAGCGGAGGAGGGACTTGAACCCCCGACCCCAGGATTATGATTCCCGTGCTCTAACCAGCTGAGCTACTCCGCCGAAACCCGGCGGCTCACTCGCGAGCCGCGGCCTATATGGAGACGATGGGGGGGCGTCAAGCGAACATGTGGCGGGAAATGTTTTCCCACGGTCCGCCGCGATACCACCAGGCCGCGAGCCCTGCGATCTCGGTATCCCGCGGCGCGAAATCGCGCGACAGGCCGGCGAGCAGCAGCTTGGCGACATTGGGCTGGACCTTGTTCTGTATGGTGACGTGCGGTCGCCAGCCGCCCGCGTCCTGCGGTGTCAACAGTCCCGCGAACGCGTCGGCAAGGCCGCGACGGATCGCGACCAGTTCAGGAGACTCGATGCGGTAGGCGACGCCGCGGCCCAGCGACATCAGGCCGGCGATGCGGGCGCGCGGTGCACGGACGCCGCGCGTCTCCTGGGCCAGCCGATGCTTCAGCTCCGCCTCCACCGAAGGCGGCAGATGGTGGAACAGCGTGAGGTGCGCGGCGAGGTGGTTGCGCTCCGGCGGGAAGTGCGCGGCGCGCTGCGCGTCGAGCCAGCCCTGATCCTGGCGTCCGAACAACGCGGTGACGATGATGGGTGCGGCGACCGAGAGCGGGGGCGACGTGCTCAAATCTCCACCTGGCTGCCGAGTTCGACCACGCGGTTGGTCGGCAGGCGGAAGAATTCCATTGCGCTTTCGGCGTTGCGCAGCATCCACGAGAACAGCTTCTCGCGCCACAACATCATACCCGGTCGCTCCGACGGGAGCAGCGTCTGCCGCGACAGAAAGAAGCTCGTGTCCATCATCTTGAAGTCGGCACCGCAGGTATGCACGCGCTTCAATGCGGCGGGCACGTCGACCTCCTCCATGAAGCCATAGCGCAGTACGACGCGGTAGAAGCCCTCCCCCATCGGCTGTTCGTCGGCCCGGTCGGTCGCGGGCCAATAGGGTTGGTCGACGACCTTCACCGTCAGCAGGATCACCCGCTCGTGCAGCACCTTGTTGTGCTTCAGGTTGTGGAGCAGCGCGTGCGGCACGCCCTCCGCGCTCGACGTCATGAACACCGCGGTACCGGGTACGCGGCTGGCGGAATTGGCCGCGGAGGTGATGAACACCTTGATCGGCATCGCCGCTTCACGCAGCCGCGCCATCATCAGCGCACGCCCCTTCGACCAGGTGGTGAGCAGGGTGAAGACGATCAGGCCGATCATCAGCGGGAACCAGCCGCCATCCGGCACCTTCGTCAGATTGGCGGTGAAATAGGCGCCATCGACGAGGAAGAACAAGGCGAGCAGTGGCGCGGCGGCATAGATCGGCCAGTTCCACAGGCGCAGCAACGCGACGCCGAGCAGGCAGGAATCGATCAACATCGCCCCCGTGACCGCGATGCCGTAGGCGGAGGTGAGGTTGGACGAGGTGCGGAAGAACAGCACCAGCAGGATCACCATCGCCATCAGCATCCAGTTGATCAGCGGGATGTAGATCTGCCCCGCGGTCGCGGCACTGGTATGCTCGATGCGCAGGCGCGGCATATAACCGAGCTGGATCGCCTGCTGCGTCACCGAGAAGGCGCCCGAAATCACCGCCTGGCTGGCGATGATCGCCGCCATCGTCGCGAGGATAACGAGCGGCAGCTGCAGTTCGTCCGGTGCGAGCATGTAGAAGGGGCTTTGCAACGCCGCATATCCCTCGCGGAACAGCAACGCCCCCTGCCCCAGATAATTGCACATCAGCGCGGGCAGCACGAAGCACAGCCACGACAGGCCGATCGGCCGACGGCCGAAATGCCCCATGTCGGCGTAGAGCGCCTCCGCCCCCGTCACCGCGAGCACAACCGAGCCGAGCGCGAGGAAGGCCCGGATTGGATCGTGCGCGAAGAACCGTATCGCATGGTGCGGCGAGAAGGCGCCGAGAACCTGCGGCGTCTGCACGACGCTGAGGATGCCGAGCACCGCGATCGTCGCGAAATAGACGAGCATGATCGGCCCGAAGACGAGGCCGATGCGCGCCGTGCCGTTCTTCTGTACCCAGAACAAGGCGACGAGGATCGCGACCGCGATCGGCAGGACCAGCGGCGAGAAGGCGGGCGCGGCGATCGCCAGCCCCTCCACCGCGCCCAGCACGGTCACCGCCGGGGTGATCATCGAATCGCCGTAGAAGAGCGAGGTCGCGAACACGCCGAGCAGGATGATGCCCGCGGTCCACCTTTTGCTGCGCGTGCGACCCGAAACGAGCGCGAGGAGCGCAAGGCTGCCGCCTTCGCCCTTGTTGTCCGCGCGCATGATGATCGCGACATATTTGATCGAGACGACGATCATCATCGACCAGAACATCAGGCTGAGCACGCCCATGATGTGCATCGGGTCCAGCGCCAGCTTGTGATGGCCCGCGAACGTCTCGCGGAACGCATAGAGCGGGCTGGTGCCGATGTCGCCGAAGACGATGCCGACCGCACCCACCGCCAGCTTGAGCAAGCCGTCGCTATGATGGCGCTGCTCCAGCGCGTGATCGTGCTGCGTGCCGCGCATGTCGGGCGGCGCGGCGGGTACGGGGGCACTCATCGCGCGCGCAGCCGATCCGTGGTCGACCGCATGACGCGGTCGCAGTTCCCTACCTGTTCCATTGGCGCGCGCCTTAGCATGGGCTGAACGAACGGGGCAACGCCGCGCGCGGCGGCAGGGTCCGTCAGCCGCGCCGCACGACCTCGCGAATGACGAAATGCGACGCGAGCCGGGCGACGCCGGGCAGACGCGACAGCGTTTCGCGATGGATGCGTTCGAACGTATCGTCGCGCCGGACCTCGACGTGCAGCATGTAATCCGCCTCGCCGCTCATCAGGAAGCATTCGCGCACCTCGCGGCAATCGACGATCTCGCGCTCGAACGCGGCCATCGTCTCCTCGCGCTGGTCGCGCAGCGTGACGTTGACGAGCACGGTGCTGGGGTCGCCACGCGCCGCCTTGCTCAGGATCGCGCGATAGCCGGCGATGTAGCCCCGCTCGCGCAGCGTCGCGACGCGGCGGTGCGCGGCGCTCGGCGACAATCCAACCGCATCGCCCAATTCGGCGCTGGTCAGGTCGGAATTGCCCGCCAATTGTGTCAGGATGCGGCGGTCGAGGGCATCGAGCATGATCTGTGCGCACAAGCCTTGGTCAACAGGATGATCTCCCGATCCTGTGCGCCGGACTGGACGAGATTGCAAACCTCTCCCGCCGCCGCGGGGGTAATGCGCCAAGCACTATAAGGAGAGTGTCAGATGCGAATCGGCGTACCGAAAGAGATCAAGAACCACGAATATCGTGTCGGCCTGACTCCGCCGTCGGTGGCGGAACTGGTCGCGGCCGGCCACGACGTCGTCGTGCAGACGCAGGCGGGCGCCGGCATCGATTTCGGCGATGAGGATTATATCGCCGCCGGCGCGAGCATCCTGGGCACCGCGGCCGAGGTATTCGCCGCCGCCGACATGATCGTAAAGGTCAAGGAACCGCAGGCGAGCGAGATCGCGCTGCTCGAACCGCGCCACCTGCTGTTCACTTACCTCCACCTTGCCGCGGACAAGCCGCAGGCGGAAGGGCTGATCAAGTCGGGTGCGACGTGCATCGCCTATGAAACCGTCACCGCGGCGCGCGGCGGCCTGCCGCTGCTGAAGCCGATGAGCGAGGTCGCGGGCCGCATGTCGGTGCAGGTCGGCGCGCATTACCTCGAAAAGGAACAGGGCGGCCGCGGCGTGCTGCTGGGCGGCGTGCCGGGCGTCGCGCCGGCGAAGGTCGCGATCCTCGGCGGCGGTGTGTCGGGCGTCAATGCGGCGCAGATGGCGGTCGGCATGCGCGCCGACGTCACGATCTACGACATTTCGAACGATCGCCTGGCGGAACTCGACATGTTCTTCTCCAGCCAGATCAAGACTGCCTACGCCAGCAAGGCGGCGATCGCCTCTGCGGTGAAGAACGCGCATCTCGTCATCGGCGCGGTGCTGGTCCCGGGTGCTGCCGCGCCCAAGCTGGTCACGCGCGAGATGGTGAAGACGATGAAGCGCGGCGCGGTGATGGTCGACATCGCGATCGACCAGGGCGGCTGTTTCGAGACGAGCCACGCGACGACGCACGAGGACCCGGTGTTCGACGTCGATGGCGTCATCCATTATTGCGTCGCCAACATGCCCGGCGCGGTCGCGCGCACCAGCACCTTCGCGCTCAACAACGCGACGCTGCCCTTCGCGGTGAAGCTCGCCAACCTGGGCGCGGAAGCGGCGATGAAGGCGGATGCGCATCTCGCCAACGGCCTCAACGTCTATCACGGCAAGATCACGCACCATGCGGTCGCCGAGGCGCTGGACCTGCCGTTCGCGGGCTGGAACGGATAAGGAACACGGGGGTTGGGGTCTTTCGAAAGGAAGACCCCAATGTCGACGACCGAAAACCCCAAAGACCATCCGACCGGCAATGCGGAGAAGGATCCCGACGACTGGACGACCGGCGACGAGCCGATGACCGGCGCGCAGGCGAGCTACCTCAAGACGCTGAGCGAGGAAGCCGGCGAGCCGTTCGACGACGGCCTGACCAAGGCGGAGGCATCGAAGCGCATCGACGCGTTGCAGGACAAGACCGGGCGCGGCCGGTAAATCTTCCCTACCCGCCCTCGGGCTATCCCCTCCCGCCCGTGGGAGGGGAGCACGGGTTACCGCCCCGTCCGGTCGCGCATCGCGATCATCCGGTCGAGCAGCATCAGCCGTACCGCGATGTCCGGTCGATACGACGCGTTGGGGGGCGTCAGCGCCAGGGCACGCCGCCAATATTGCTGCGCAGCGTCGAAATTTTCCTCGCGGATGTAGGCGAGCCCCAGGAAGAACGGGGGCGCCGGATGCCGCGGCGACAGGCGCATCGCCTGCTGGAAGGCGAACAGCGCGGGCGGAGACACGCGATCGCCGTCATGCGTCGCCAGCGCGCTGCCCAGCGCGGTCCACAGCATCAGGCTTTCGGGCACATGGTTGATGCCGCCCAGGATCACGCGCACCGCGGCGCGCGGATCGCCCGTGCGGCTCATCGCATCGGCCGCGACCAGATACGCCCCATCTGCGGTATATTGGCCGAGCATACGGTTGCGCAGGTCGATCATGGCCAGATCGTCGGGCCGGATCGCCGCACTCGCCGTGGCGGGACGGGCGGCGAGCATCGGTCGCCCCTGCCAAGCATAGCCTGCCGCCCCGAGCATCGCCGCCGCGCCGATCGCGCTCCACAGCAGCCGCGGCACGCGCAGTGCTGCGACCGCCGCCGCCCCGATCGCGGCAAGCACCAGCAGCGTGACCCAGCCCATCAGCGCATCCTCCGGCGGAAGCTGACCCGTGCGACCGCCACGCCCACGACCAGCAACGCGATCGGCGCGAACCACAGGGGCCATGTCGCACCGTTCAGCGGCGGGTCGTAGGTGACGTAATCGCCATAGCGCGCGACCAGCCAGCGCCGGATCGCCTGCGGGCTCTCCCCAGCGGCGATCCGCTGGCGGACGAGCGCGCGCATGTCGCCCGCGATGCTCGCGTCGCTGTCGGCGATCGACTGCCCCTGACAGACGAGACAGCGCAGCGTCTCCATCAATCGCTGCGCCTGCGCCTCGCGCAACGGGTCGCGCAGCTGCGTATTGGCAAGCGCGGCGGGCGGCGTCGACGGATCGGCGAGCGCGGGCGCCGCCACCATGGCAAGCGCGAACAGCCAGCGCCTCATCGCGCGCCCTTCACCGCGGCGGCGATCGCGTCGATGTCCTCCGCGCGGATATCGCCGACATGCTGGAGGACGATGCGCCCCTGCCCGTCGACCACGAACGTCTCCGGCACGCCCGATGAGCCCAGCGCGAGCTGCACAGAACTCTGCCGGTCGTCGCCGATCCGCGCATAGGGATCGCCGTTGCGGCGCAGGAAGGCGGTCAGCGCAGGCGCGGTGTCGCGGATCGCGACCGCATCGACCGGGATGCCCATCGCCTTCAGCCGCATCAGCTGCGGCGCCTCTGCGGCGCACGGGATGCACCAGCTGGCGAAGATGTTGAGCAGCCGCGGTTCGCCGCGATGGAAATCGGCGCTCGACACGCCCGGCTTGCCCAGCGCAAGCGGCGGCAGGCGGAAATCCGGAAGCGATTTGCCGACCAGCTGCGAGCGTACGGTGCGGTCCGCCGGCTTGATCAGCCCGAGCGCGGCGATGCCGAACAGGAAGGAAAAGGCGGCAAGCGGCAGCCACAGCATCACGCGCTTCATGCCCAATACTCCCGCATCCGCACCCGCCGCTCGCGCCGCCAGCGGCCGACCAGCGACAGCATGCCGCCCAGCGCGACCAGTGCGCCGCCCAGCCAGATCAGCGTCACGAACGGCTTCCACCACAGCCGCAGCTGCCACCGCCCCTCGCCATCCGGCCGGCCGAGCACGGTGTAGAGCTGCCCGTCCCAGAAGGTCGCGATCGCGCTTTCACTGGTCGTCGTCGTCGGTGTCGCGAAGAAGCGCGATTGCGGACGCAGCACGGTCAGGTCGTCGTCGCGCGTCGCGGACAGCCGCGCCTCCAGCGCCGACCAACCCTCGCCGATCACCGGCTTGATCCCGTCGAGCCGCACGGTGAACGGACCGACCCGCGCCGGCTGGCCGACACGGACCGCGAGCAGCGTCTCCTTCGTGAAGGCGCTGTCCGATGCCATGCCCGCCAGGCTGACGGCGATGCCAAGGTGCGCAACGACCATGCCCCAGGTGAACAGCGGCGTGCGCAGCGGATGCCGGCCGATGATCGGCAACACGCTTCCCACCGCCAGCCCCGCCGCGAGCGCCAGGCCGATCGTCGGCAGCACCGGCATCGGCCCGAAGGCGACGAGCGCGGCGGCGGCGAAGCACGTCGCCGCGATCGGCCACGTCATCCGGCCGGTCAGCTGCCCCGCATCGTCGCGTCGCCAGCGGACCAGCGGCCCCACCGCCATGACGACGACGAGCGCGAGCGCGATCGGCCCCGCCGCCTTGTTGAAGAACGGCGGCCCGACCGACAGCTGGACGCCGAAGCTCGCCGCGACGAGCGGGTAGAGCGTGCCGATCAGCACGATGCCGAGGATGACGGAGAGGAGCAGGTTGTTGACGACGAGCCCGCCCTCGCGGCTGACGGGTTCGAACGTCGTGCCCGCGCGCACCGCGCCGATCCGCGCACCGAACAGCGCTAGCGCACCGCCGATGTAAAGCGCGAGCAGGACGAGGATGAACGCGCCGCGCCGCGGGTCGACGGCAAAGGCGTGGACGCTGGTCAGGATCCCCGACCGGACAAGGAAGGTGCCGATCATCGACATCGAAAAGGCGACGACCGAAAGCATCACCGTCCACGCGCGCAGCCCATCGCGCGCCGCCAGCACGCTGACCGAATGGAGCAAGGCGGTCGCCGCGAGCCACGGCATTAGCGACGCGTTCTCCACCGGGTCCCAGAACCACCAGCCGCCCCAGCCGAGCTCGTAATAGGCCCAGTAGCTGCCCGCGGTGATGCCGATCGTCAGGAACACCCACGCCGCCAGCACCCAGGGGCGCATCGCGCGCGCGAAGGCGGGGCCGACCTCACCCGTCACCAGCGCGCCGACTGCGAAGGAAAAGGCGACCGAAATGCCGACATAGCCGATGTAGAGCGTCGGCGGGTGGAAGGCGAGACCGGGATCCTGGAGCAGCGGGTTGAGGCCCAGCCCGTCGCGCGGCGCCGGGCTGACCCGGTCGAACGGGTTCGAGGAAAAGAGCAGGAAGGCGTAGAAACCGAGCGCCAGCGCCGCCTGCGCGCCCAGCGTCGCGACCAGCGTGCGCGCGTCCAGCCGGCGTTCCAGCACCGCCACCGCGCCGCCGGCCAGGCCGAGGATGGTGACCCAGAGCAGCATTGACCCTTCGTGATTGCCCCATGCGCCCGCGAACTTGTAGATCCACGGCTTGGCCGCCGCGCTGTTCTCGACGACGACGCGCACCGACATGTCGGAGGCGAGGAACACCGCGATCAGCGCCGCCATCGCGATCGCCGCGAAGCTGCCCTGCAGGATCGCGACGGGGCGGACGCCGGCGATGACCTCCGCCTGCCCGCGGCGCACCGCCGCGGCGGCGAGCAGCAGCTGGACCGCCGCGAGCGCCGCGGCGAACCAGAGCGCGGCCAGGCCCGCCTCCGCGATCATTGCTCCAGTGTCTTCGTTTCGTGCATCGCGCCCGCGACCTCGGGCGGCATGTATTTCTCGTCATGCTTGGCGAGCAGGTTGGTCGCGGTGAAGCTGCCGTCGGGGTTGAAATGCCCCTCCGCGACGACGCCGGAGCGTTCGCGGAACAGGTCGGGCGCGATGCCCTTGAACGTCACCGGCGTCGTCGCCTGCCCGTCGCCGACGACGAAGCGGACCGTGACCCCGTCTGCCGCGCGGGCGATCGATCCCGCCTGCACCATCCCGCCCAGCCGCACATCGCGGCCGAGCGGCAGGCCGTCGCGACGCGCGTCGGACGGAGAATAGAAGAAGCTCGCCTGATCCTTCAACGCCGACAGTGCGAGCAGCCCCGCCGCGACGACCGCGCCGAGCGCGAGCAGCACGAGCGTCAGCCGCTGGTTCTTGGGCGTCACTTCTCGGCCCGCCGCATCGCGATCCAGCTGATGAGCGTCAGCGCGCCCGCCCCGCCCAGCGCGACGACATAGGCGGCGACGACGAACGGCCAGGGGTTCATACGCGCACCATCCGCCGCATCCGCGCTTCCGCCTTGGTCCGGGCGAGCTCGGCGCGCATCCGCATCAGCACGATGCCCGCGAACAGCAATGTCGCGCCCGCGCCGGTGAAACCCAGCGGCCACAGGATGCTGGCGTCGATGCTCGACCGCGTCAGGCCGATCGACGGCCCTTGGTGCAGCGTGTTCCACCACACCACCGAATAGCGGATGACCGGCAACAGCACGGTGCCGCCGATGCCATAAAGCGCAGGGATGCGCCCGTCGCCGCCCCGCTCCGCGTCCGCGCGCGCCAGCGCCATATAGCCGCAATAGACGAAGAACAGCAGCAGCATCGACGTCAGCCGCCCGTCCCACTGCCACCACGTCCCCCAGGTCGGCCGCCCCCAGATCGATCCGGTGACGAGGCAGATGGCGACGAACACCGCACCAGGCAACGCGATCGCGCGCGCCGCGACCTGCGCGAGCGGATGGCGCCAGATCAGGAAGGCCGCGCTGGCGATGGCGAGCCCGGTCCACCCGCCCATCCCCAGCCATGCGGCGGGGACATGGATGTAGAGGATGCGCACCGTCTCGCCCTGCAGATAGTCGGCCGGCGTCCGCGTCAGCCCCGCCCAGCAGCCGATCGCGATCAGCGCGATGCCCGTCAGCGTCAGCACCGGCGTCAGCGGCCGGGCGATCCGCAGGAAGCGCGCAGGATTGGCAAGGGCGTGGAGGCTCGGCACGGTGGCGCCGGTCATAGGAGGGAAAGCCGTGGCCGCCAAGCGGGGTAAGCGGCGAGTCTCGCCGACCAAAAACCGTCCCGTCACCCCGGCCGAAGAGCCGGGGTCCCGCTTCTGCTTCGTCCACAGGCGTAAAAAAGCGGGCCCCCGGGTCAAGCCCCAGGTGACGATCTTGGGGGTCGAGAGGTTGCCCCCCGTCTCACCCCCGCCCGATCAGCCGCTGCGCGATCGTGTCGGCGACTTCGGCGGCGGGGCGGCCGGTGCGGTCGCTTTCGTCCCACACTTCGTTGAGGCGAGCCGGGATCTTGTCGATCCGCGCCATCACCTCGGCCTCGTCGCCCTGGCCGAGATATTCGAGCCCGACGTTGATGATGCCGCCCGCGTTGATGACGTAATCGGGGGCGTAGAGGATGCCGCGTTCGTGCAGGCGGTCGTAATCCTCGCGCGTCGCGAGCTGGTTGTTTGCGCCGCCCGCGACGACCTTCGCGGTCAGCGTCGGGATCGTCGCCTCGGTCAGGATCGCGCCGAGCGCATTGGGGCTGAAGATGTCCGCCTCGACGCCCAGGATCGTCCCCGCCGCGACCGCCTCGCCGCCCAGTTCCGCCGCCAGCGCTTGCGCGCGCGCCGCGTCGACATCGGCGAGCGTCAGCTTCGCGCCGTCCTGCGCCAGCAGGCGGGCAAGCCCGCCGCCGACCGAGCCGACGCCCTGGATCGCGACGTGCACGCCCTTCATGTCAGTAGCGCCGAGCCCGCGCTGCGCCGCCGCCTTGACGCCCAGATAGACGCCGTGCGCGGTGTACGGCCCCGGGTCGCCCCCCGCCGCGCCGGTTTCGACCGGCAGGCCAGAGACGTATCGCGTCTCGCCCGCGATCACCTTCATCCGCGCTTCCGACATGCCGACGTCCTCGGCGGTGACGTAGCGGCCGCCGAGCGATTCGACTGCGCGGCCGAATGCCTTGAGCTGCGCCTCGCTGATCACCGCGCCGGGCTTGTCGGCGAGGATCACGCCCTTGCCGCCGCCGAGCGCCAGGTTCGCCATCGCATTCTTGAAGCTCATGCCGCGCGACAGGCGCAGCGCGTCGGTCACCGCCTGGTCGCCGGCCGCATAATGCCAGAAGCGCGCGCCGCCCGCCGCCGGTCCGAGATGCGTCGAATGGATCGCGACGACCGCGCGCAGGCCCGATTCGGGATCGGTGAAGGCGTGGACGCCCTCGTGATTGTCGAAATCGGGAAGATCCCACACCGAGGTCATGGCCTGCTCCGCTGAACAATGTTGTTGCGAGGCGCGGTAATATTCTTTCCCGACGATTTTGGCCAGCCCCGATCAGCGGGGCATTGCGGCAACGGGGAAAGTGGGGCGACCGACGGGACTTGAACCCGCAACTTCCGGCATCACAAGCCGGCGCTCTAACCAATTGAACTACGGTCGCCGCGAAGGCCCGTGCCCCTACGAGGGAGGCGACGGTTCGTCAAGCTATCAGAAGCGCCCCTCGATCGAAAGGCGATAACCGCTGCCCGACGGCGTGAAGCCCGCCGCCGCCAGACGTTCGGCCGCCGCAGGGTCGGACGGCGCGATGCGCATCTGCGCCGTGTAGCGCCCCGCGCCCGTGATGCGCAGGTCGACCGCCTCCGTCCCCGCCTGGCTGGCGAGCGGCAGCAGCAGCTGCGTGCCGTCGCAGCGCGCATTGCCCGACAGCTGCGTCGGCAACGGCACGCCGCCCGCATCGCCGACCAGCGTCGCGCGCACGCGCCCCTCGGCGGTGTCGCACGCGTCGTCGACGAACCGGATCGTCACATCCTCGAGGATCAGCGACGTGACCGGCAGCGGCGCGAAGACGCGGCCCGTCGGCAAGGTCGCGGTAACGTCGTCCAGCCCGCGGCGGTGGCGGCTGATCGTGATCGCACCGCGGATCGACCCGGCATCGTCCGACAGGCCGATCCGCGCCCGCCCGACGAGCAGCGCGAAGGGCGACAGGCCGGCATGCAGCGTGCCGAGCGCGAGATCGCCGAACCGCGCCTCCACCAGGCGCCCGTCCCACACCGATCCGCCGACGCTGCGCGCGCTGATCCCCTGATCGCCGAGCCCGATCCAGCCGAGCGCGAGCCGCATCGGCAGGAAGACGAGCAGCGCCGCCGCCAGCATCGCGCCGAACAGCGCGGCAGGGCCGGTGCTTAGGCGCAGCCGCCTCACGACGCGCGCGCCCGCACGACGAGGTCGGCGGCGACGCTGCCGTCGCCATTGTCGTGCCATGTCGCGCTGTCGACCAGGATGCCGCCACCCTCCAGCCCCGCGACCCAGCGCGACAGCGCGGCGGGGCGCGCTGCCTGGATCGTCGCATGGACGCGGCCCCCGCCGCGCTCGTCGAGCGAGGCGAGGACGAAACCCGCGCTCTCCGCCTGCGCGCGCAGCGCGTCGGCGAGGCTGCCGGTCAACGGCACGCGGCGGCCCGCGCCGCGGATCGCGTCGACCGCGCTTTCGGTGGTGGCGAGGCGGACGACGGCATCCGCATGCCGCTCACGCGCGCTCGACAGGCCGTCGCGCACCGGACGGACGATACCCGCCCAGACGAGCGTCAGGGCGGTAAGACCGAGCATGACGAGGATCAGCCGCTTCTCGCGCAGCGAGCGACCGTCGAACCAGGTGCGAAGCGCGCTCATCGCCGGGTCACCGTCATCTCTCCCGTCACGCGGCCGTTGGCCGACTGGAACACGCCCGCATTCACCGTGAAGCCCGCGCGTTCGAGCGCGCGCTTGAGGTCCGTGGGCAACGACTCGCGCGCCGCGGCGACCGACAGGCGCAGGTCGCCGTTCGGCTGGAAATCGAGCCCGGTCAGTTCCGTCCCCGGCGTCGCGCGGATGGCGGCATAGACCGCCGCCGCGGTGGTGGTGAAGCCCAGCCCCGGCCCGCGCACGTTGCTCAGCCGCTCGCTCAGCTGGCGGTCGACGTCGGTGACGGTCTCGCCGCGTGCGAGGCCGGTGCGCCCCAGCGCCTCCGCCCGCGCCTCCAGCGCGTCCGCGCCGAAACTGTATTTGGCGAGGCGGACGAGATCGATACCGAGCGTGACGAGGAGGATCGCCGCCGCCATCACGCCTAGCCGGCGGACGTGCGCCCAATCGATGCCGATCCGCCGCCGGCGCGCGAATGGCCCCTGCCGAAGGTCGAGCGGCATCGCCGCGACCGCGGCCGCCAACGCCGCGTCCAGCGCCGCGCCCTCGATCGTCGCGACCGGCGCGTCGCCGACGACGAGCCGGGTCAGCAGGGGATCGTCGGCAAATCCGCTCGACCGCCCGCGCACGAGAGGCGCGCCGGCGATCGTCCCCCGCATATAGCCTTCGTCGGGGCGCGGCAGCAGCAGCGCGGCGGGGATCATCGCGACGGGATCGATGCCGTGCACGGCCAAATCGGCGAGCCATCCCGCCATCGTGCCGCGATCGACCACCGCGATCGCGCGGTCGCCCTCCCCGTCCGGCCCCACCGCGACGTGCAGTTCGGCGACGGGCGCCGCGCTCGCCTCCGCCACGAGCAGCCGCGCCGCCGCCACCGCCTGCGCCGTGGAGCGCGCGGGCAGATCCGCCCAGTGCAGCGCGACCGCCTCCGCCGGCGCAACCGCGACGATCGCATCCTCCGCGGCGGGCATGCCCTCGCCGACATCGATGGCGCCGTCACCGGCGAGACGCAGCCAGCGCCAGCGGAGATCGATCGTGGGAAGGAAGAGCAAGGTCGTCATAGGTCATCGCCCCATTGCCGCGAGACGAGCCGCACGGGAAGCCGCGTCGCGTCGATCAGCGCCTTTTCCTTGAGATCCGCCTGCCCGCGCGTCACGTCGATGCCGAGCGCGAACCAGCGGCTCTTCATCGCGAACTGACCGCGATTGGCGCTGACCACGCCATTGCCCGATGCGAGGTTCAGGAACGCCTCCGCGCTGGCGAAACCCTGCGGCGGGCGGCGCAGGATCATCGATCGCGCCGCCTCGATCGACAGCGTGTCGGGAAACAGCATCGCGACTAGCGGCGCCTGTTCGGGGGTCAGCGTGTTGACGTTGAGCGTCGCCGCCTCCGCCTTGGGCAGGGTGCATAGCCACGGGCGCAGCCGCGCATAGGTGTCGGGCGTGACGCCGTTCACCGCGCGCAGCTCGCTCGGGTCCGCCATCAGCGTGCCGGCGGTGCGATAGGGGATTTCGCGCGACAGATAGACCTGATCCTCCGCGCCGCCGGGCAGCGTATCCTGATCGCTGTCGATCCAGTCGGTCGCCGCCGCGGCGATCCCCTCCGCCGCCTGTCCCGGCACGCCGACCAGCCGCATCAGCCGGACGAACTGCACGCGCTGCTCGAAATATTGCGTATAGGTGCCGGGCGTCGGGCCGGGCCGCACCAGACTGTTGAGGTTGAAGCAATTGCCGCCATCGGTGACGCGCGCCACCGCGGTACCACCGCCGGGCAGCGGCAAGGCGATCGGCCGGTCGCTCCACCCGCCCGCCAGCGTCACGCGGTCCCCCGCCTGGGCGAGGAGGTCGGTGACGCGCGTCGTCGCCAGCACTTCGGCCGCGCGGGCGAAGGCACGCGCCTGCTCGCCGTCCGCGGCATTGCCCGCAAGCCGCGTCGACAGGCGCAGATGCTCCAGCGCCGCGCCCGCCATCACCGCGATCACCGCGACCAGCATCAGGACGGTGAGCAGGGCGGCTCCCCGCTCGCGCTCAGGCGGGCGGCGGCGCATTGGACCCGGCTCCGCTGGGGAGACCTCCGTTGGGCGGGGCGAGCGGCGGCAGGTAGCCGGTACCGACCAGCGCGACGATGCGCAGCGCGCTGCCGTCGGTCCGCCGCACGACGAGCTCGGCCGCCTGCGGCAGGGGCGCGCCCTGCGTCCCGTCCCACCGGTCGCCCCACGCCCCGCGGATGCGATAGCGCGCCGCGACGCCCGCCACGCCGGACAGCAGCACGACGGGGGGCAGCGGCGCGGCGCCATCGATCATCGGATAGGCAATGCGCACCAGCGCGCCGTCCTCGACGCCATACACCACCTTCTGCAGGCTGGCGCGGGGCGCGGCGTCGATATTGGCCCAGCCCGCGCGCACGAAGCGCAGCTGGCCGTCCGCGCCGCCGGTGAAGGCGGGCAGCGTCTGCCCCGCTTCGTCACGCGCGGGCCGGTCGATCGCCTGTCCCAGGTCGGCGGAAACCAGCGCGATCGTCCGGTTCCGGGCGAAAATGTCGTCGAGTCGCGTCGCGGTCGCCCCCTGTGCGCGCACGCTGAACGACAGGATCGCGACGCCCGCCGCCGCGATCATGCCGAAGATCAGCAGCGCGATCATCACCTCGACCAGCGTGAAGCCGTGTTCGGCGTAACGCCTCAGGGGCGTGAAGCCGTGTTCGGCGTAACGCCTCACGGGCGTGAAGCCATGTTCGGCGTAACGCCTCACGGGCGTGAAGGCCGCCTCCACACCGGTTGGGGTGCCGGGGTTTCGACGCGCGATCGGCCGCTCCCTCACGGCTGCGTATCCGGCGGTCGCACGATCGTCGCGCGCCCGATCGGCGCGCCGCGACGGTCGGCGACCGCAACGTCGATGCGCACGATACTGGCATTGCCCGTCGGCCGCACGTCGCGCACCCAGGTCCAGGCACGGCCGCCGTTCGTCTCCACGCCGCTGCTGCGCCCCAAAGTCGGCATGCGCGCCTCCGTCGCCGCCTCGATCGCGACGTTGCGCGCGACGAGGTTGGCGATCATCGTATCGTCCAGGATCGTCGCGCCGCGCACCGTCGCGTTTTCCAGCCGCACCAGCGCGAGCACCGCCAGGCTGAACACCGCCAGCGCGACCATGATCTCGATCAGCGTGAAGCCCGCCTCGCGGAGGGGTAGGGCGGCGGGCGTCCGCATCGGTCAGCCGGCGACCCGCACGCTGCCGTCCGCCGCCATGTCGACGACGGCGCGCGCCGTTCCGCGGGTCAGCACGACCTGCGCCGGCCGGTCGGCGAGCCCGGTGGGATCGAACGTCACGCGCAGCCGGCCGCCGCTCGCACCATCGATGCGCGCCGCGGTGCCGTCGTCCCAGCGCGTGACGCGCAGCGGCTTGTCCGCCATCGGCGTCCATGCACCCGCGACGCGACGGTCGAAGCCATAGCCCCCCGGCGTGATCCAAAGGCTGACGCTGCGCCCCTCGACGATCGCGGCATCGTGCGCGGCGCGCGCGCGCAGGCCGAACCGCGCCGCCTCGTCCGCGACGCGCCCACGCGAATCGGGCATCACGTAGATCGCCACCGCCGCCGCCAGCGCGATTACGACGACGACGACCATCAGCTCCACGAGGGTAAAGCCTCGCTGGCGGACCGCGTTACTGCCAGGAGCCGATGTCGGCATCGATCCCCTCGCCGCCTTCCTTGCCGTCCGCTCCATAGGTCCACACGTCCGCCTCGCCATGCTTGCCGGGCGAGGCATAGAGGTACGGGCGGCCCCACGGATCGTTCGGCAGCTTCTTCAGATATCCGCCGCGCTGGTAGCGCGATGCATCCGCCCCCGCAGGCGCGGTGACCAGCGCCTGCAGCCCCTGGCTCGTCGTCGGGAAGGTCGACATCTGCAGCCTGTACAGCTCCAGCCCGCCCTCGATCTGCGCGATGTCCGCCTTCGCCTTCTCGACGCGCGCCTTGTCGCCCGACGGCAGCACGTTGAGCGCGACGATCGTCGCGAGCAGGCCGATGATGACGATGACGACCATGAGTTCGACCAGCGTGAAGCCGTGTTCGGCGGAACGCCTAAGGGGGGTGAAGCCGGCTTCGCGCTTGCGGCGCTTCCTGGGATCTGGACGCATATTACTTCCTCATTGTCCCGCCAGCGTGTTGAGCTGGAGGATCGGCAGCAGGATGGATAGCACGATGGTGGCGACGATGCCGCCCATGATGACGATGATCGCCGGTTCCAGCAGCGACAGCGCGGTCGCGGTGAACCGGTCGAACTCGCGCTCGAGGTAATCGGCGGCGCGTTCCAGCATCTCGTCGAGCCGCCCCGCCGCCTCGCCCGATGCGGCGAGATAGGTGAGCAGCGGCGGGAACACGCCCGCCCGCCGCATCGCCGCCGACAGGCTGCCGCCGCCGCGGATCGCGTCGACGATCTCGTCCGACGCCAGCCGCAGCCGCCGGTTGTGGATCGTCGAGGCGGTCAGCGCGAGGCCTTCGAGCAGCGGCAGCCGGCTTGCCACCATCGTCCCCAGCGTCCGCGCCATCCGCGCCGCATGCAGATCGCGCAGCAGCCGGCCGAGGAGCGGCAGGCGCAGCAGCCGCGTGTCGAAGGCGAGCCGCAGCGCGGGGTCCTTGAGCGCGAACCAGATGCCTGCGCCGATCGCACCGGCAACCAGCGCCATCAGCCACCACCAGCCGACCAGCAGGTCCGATACGGCGATGACGATCCGCGTCAGTAACGGCAATTGCTGCCCCACCGTGTCGAACTGCTCGACCACCTGCGGCACGACGAACATCATCAGCGCGGTGACGACGCCCAATGCGACGACCGCGAGGATCGTCGGATAGGCGAGCGCGGTGATCAGTTTGCCGCGGATCTCCGCCTGCCGTTCCAACAGCGCGGCGAGCCGGTCGAGGATCGTCGGTAGGCTGCCCGAGCTTTCGCCCGCCGCCACCATCGCACGATACAGCGGCGGGAAGCTCTTCGGCTCGCGCGCCATCGAATCGGCCAGCCGCCGCCCCTCGACGACGCCCGCGTGGACCGCCGCGACGATACCGCGCACGCTGTCCTGCTCGGTCTGGCGGGTGATCGTGCGCAGGGATTCCTCCAGCGGCGAGACGCGGTTGAGCGTCGCGAGCTGGCGCGTGAACAGCGTCAGCTGCTTGACGCTCATCTTCGGCCGGCCGAGTTGCAGGCCGAACAGCGGCCGGCGTGCCGCCGTCGGCGGTGCGCCGGGCTCGATCCGCACGATGTAGAGGCCGTGCCGATCGAGATTCGCGCGCGCCGCGCCGATATCGGCCGCTGCGACATGTCCCCGCCGCTCGGCACCGCGCGTATCGATCGCGACATAGTCGAAGTCAGCCATTCCTCATTCCTCCCCGGCACGGGGAGGTGGCACGGCGAAGCCGTGACGGAGGGGCAGACCGGCAGCGACACCCCTCGGGGCTGCCCCTCCACCATTCGCTGCGCGAACGGTCCCCCTCCCCGTTCCGGGGAGGATCGGCGTCTCGCTAAGCATCATCCGCCTCGCGCCGCGTGACCCGCACCGCTTCCTCCGGCGTCGTCAGCCCCGCCTTGACCAGCGCCTTCGCCGATTGTGCCAGGCTGGCGCTGTGGTCGAACGCGTGGCGTGCGATCGCGGCCTCGTCGCCGCCCTCGTTGATCATGCGGCGGATCGTCTCGTCGACGCGCACACCCTCGAACACGCCGATCCGGCCGCGATAGCCGGTGTGATTGCACCGCTCGCACCCCGCCGCCTCATACACCGTCTTGCCCGGCTTGATGCCGAGCAGCGGCGCGACGCCGTCGCCCGCCTTCACCGGCCGCCGGCAATGCTCGCACAACCGCCGCACCAGCCGCTGCGCGATCACCGCGCGCAGCGTGGACGCGAGCAGGAACGGCTCGACCTTCATGTCGCGCATCCGCGTGATCGCGCCGACCGCATCGTTGGTATGCACCGTCGACAGCACCAGATGCCCGGTAAGCGACGCCTGCACCGCGATCTCCGCCGTCTCGCGGTCGCGGATTTCGCCGACCATGACGACGTCGGGGTCCTGGCGCAGGATCGCGCGCAGGCCCGCGGCGAAGGTCAACCCGACCTTGGCGTTGACCTGCGTCTGGCCGACGCCCTCCACCGCATATTCGACCGGGTCCTCGACGGTCAGGATGTTGCGGCTGCCGTCGTTGAGCAGCCGGAGCGCGCCGTAGAGCGTCGTCGTCTTGCCCGACCCCGTCGGCCCGGTGACGAGGATGATGCCGTTGGGCTCGGCGAGCGCATGGCGCAGCAGTGCGTACATGCCCTCGTTCATCCCCAGCGCGTCGAGGTCGATGCCGGCATTCTCCTTGTCGAGGATGCGCAGCACCACCCGCTCGCCCGCCCGGCTCGGCAATGTCGAGACGCGCACGTCGAGCAATTTGCCACCCAGCGTCAGGCCCATCCGCCCGTCCTGCGGCACGCGCCGCTCGGCGATGTCGAGCCGCGCCATCACCTTGATCCGGCTGACCACGACGGGCGCGACGTGCGGTGGCATGCGCAACGTCTCGCGCAGCACGCCGTCGATCCGCATGCGCACGACGAGGCCGGTCTCGTACGGCTCGATATGGATGTCCGACACGCCGTTGCGCGCGGCATCGGCGATGATGCCGTTGATCAGGCGGATCGCCGGCGCATCATCGGCGGTGTCGAGCAGGTCCTCCGCGGTCGGCAGCCCCTCGGCGAGCATGTCGAGCTCGTCGCCCATGCCCACCGCCGCCATCGCCGTCGCCTGCCCGTCCATCGCATAGGCGTCCGACAGCAACCGGTCGAACGCCGCCGGCGCGACGATCGCGACGTCGAACGCGCGCGCCAGATACCGCCGCACCTCGATCAGCACGCGCGCGTCCGCACCCTCGCGCAGCGCCACCACGGGCATCGCATCGGGTTCGGTCGGCTGGAGCACGACGCCATGCCGGCGCGCGAAGCCATAGGGGATGGCGAGCATCGGCACGGCTTCGGGGTCGGTTGGGGCGGCGCGGTCGTCGGGCAGCAGGGCGTCCGGCAGTACCCCCGCTCCCCCTTCCCCCCGCAGGTGGGAGGGAAGCAGCTCAGCGTCGTCGTCGGGGCGGATCACCAAGTCGCTCATAGCACCCCGCCCGTCATCCCCGCGCAGGCGGGGATCCGGAAACGCTGACCTGGCGCCCCTTGCGTAGCCTCGGCGTGTCTGGATCCCCGCCTGCGCGGGGATGACGCCGAAGCAGGCCGAATCTGGCCCATCACCGCCGCTTCCCCGGCCGGATCGTCCGCTGCGACACGCTCGTCTGCACCGGCACCGCGACGCGCGGGTCCTCGATATTGCCCGGCACCGGCGCGGAGGGGATCGGCGGCGCCGCCCCCATATAATCGCGGACCAGTTCGTCGATCGTCGGCTCCTGCCCCGGCGTCTGCAACCCCTGCTGCAACCGCAGATAGCCGTAGCGCTGCTCGGCGAGCTTGCGGCTGTCCTCGGGCGTTCTCAAGATCGTCGGCCGGATGAAGATCATCAAATTGGTCTTGTTGCGCGACTTCGCCTTCGACTTGAACAGATTGCCGAGCACGGGGATGTCGCCGAGTAGCGGGATCTTCTCGATCGTGCGCCGTTCCTCGTCGCTCAACAGGCCGCCCATCACCGCGATCTGGCCGTCGTCGACGGTCAGCGTCGTCTCGATCTGGCGCTTGTTGAGGATGAGGTCGCTGTTGTCGTTCGACACCGGCCCCGCGATCGAGCTGACCTCGAGGCGCAGGTTGAGCTTGATCGACCCCGACGAATTGACCTGCGGCCGCGCGGTCAGCTCGATGCCGACATTCTCCCGCTGCGTCGTGCGGAAGGTGTTGTCGAAATTGTTCGACAGCGCCTGTCCCGTCGTGATCGGAATCTCCTGCCCGACCAGGCTGTACGCTTCCTGGTTGTCGAGCGTGACGAGATGGGGGACCTGGAGCAGGTTCGATGTCGTGTCGCTCTTCACCGCGTTGATGATCGCGCCGAAGATGACGTCGCCGACCTTGCCGCCGAACCCGCCGAACCCGCCCGACGATCCGATGATCGAACTGATCGCGCTCTGCGTCAGCTGGTCGGACGCGCCGGTATTGGTGGTGACGGTCGTCGTCACGCCGTTCGCGATCGTCGTCGTCGTGTTCTTGCCCAGCTCGCGCGCGCCGATCGCACCCGCGATCTGCAGGATGTTGGGCGCGGAGTTGGAGAAGGTCGACGCCGCGAACGCGCCGCCCGACGGGTTGGCCAGGATGAACTGCGCGCCCAGCCGGTTGACCGTCGCGTCGGAGACTTCGGCGACGATCCCCTCGATCACCACCTGCTCGCGCCGCGTGTCGAGCTGGCGCACCACTTCCGACAATTGCCGCTGGATATCGGCGGGCGCGGCGATGACGATCGCGTTCGCACCCTGGAAGCGTGTGACGACCGCGGCGGTGCGCCCGCCCTGCGTCGTGATCGCGGGCTGGCCGGTGCCGCCACCGCCGCCACCGCCGCCGCCCCCGGCACTCACCGGCGCCTGCGCCATCACCGGCTGCGACAGCGACGTATTGCCGCCGCGGCTGCCGCCGGCCCCGCCATTGGCGCTCAGCCCCGATCCCGCACGGGTCAGCTGCGTCGCCTGCGGCTGGTCCGGCGCCTGGCCGACGAGCTGCTGCAGCACGGGCAGCAATTGCGCCGCATCGGCGTTCTCCAGGAACACCACCTTGATCTCGGTGCCGTTCTTCGCCTTCTGGTCGAGGTCGGCGGCGATCGCGGCGAGGCGCGCGACGCTGGTCGCATCGCCGCGGATGATGACGCTGTTCGCGCTGTCGACCGCGACGACCGACAGGCCGGCACCGCCGCCCGGCACGCCGCCGCCCTGCCCCCCGCCGCCGGTGCCCGCAAGCCCCTGCAATGCCGCGGCGATCTCCTTCGCGCTCGCATTCTTCAGGGAGACGACGCGCGACGTCGCATTGTCCGCATCCACGCGGCGCAGCACCTCGCGCACGCGGCGGATGTTGTCGGCGAAATCGACGATCACCAGGCTGTTCGCGCCGCGATTGGCGCTGACCGACCCTTGCGCGCTGACCAGCGGGCGCACCGTCTCGATCGCCTGCGCCGCATCGATCGAGCGCAGCCGCACGATCTCGGTCACCAGGCTGTTGCGGTTGGCACCGGTCAGGCCGATCCGACTGGGCTGCGCCGCGGCATTGTCGATCGGCTGCACGCGCAGCGCGCCATTGCCCGTCGGCACCGCGACCAGCCCATTGGCACGCAGCGTCGACAGCACCGCCTCGAAATATTCCGACTTGCTGAGCGGCCGGTCGGTGACGACGGTCACCTTTCCCTGCACCCGGTTGTCGATGATGAACGTGCGCCCGGTGACGCGCGCGGCGTCGGCGATGAATGCGCGGATGTCCGCATCGCGCACGTTGAGCGTGGTTTGCGCCAGCGCGCCCACGGGCAGGGACAGTCCGGCCAGCAGCAGGGCGGCGGAGGCGAGAAAGGCAGTCTTCATGGCGTGGCTACGACCGTGATGGCGAGGGGCAGCGTTTCCGTGCCGCGCTCGACGCTGATGGGGATATTGCCGCCCTTGGCGAAGTCGGCGGTGACGCGATCGATGTCCTGCGGGCCGCTGACCGGGCGTCCGCCGATGGAGACGATGACGTCGCCCTCGCGCAGCCCGCTGGCGCGAAACAGCGCGCCCGTGCCCTGCGGCCGGACGACGAGCCCGGTCAGCCGGCCGCCGTCGATCCGCGGGATGAAGCCGATCTCGTTGCGCAGCTGCCCCGCCTGGATTGCAGGCGTCGCGGCGGGGGCGGCACCGCCCTGCGCTGGCGCGGGCGCGCCCGGGGTCTGGCCGGCGGCGGGCGCATTGTCCTGCGTCAGGAACAGGTCTTCCGCCGCGCCGCCGCGGTCGATGGTGATATGGTCGAACGCTACCGCCTTCAGCGTCACGCCAGGGATGATCTCCTCGCCGACGCCGACGCTCTTCTGCACCGCGTCCGGCCCCGCGACGATCGCCGAGCCCCGGCCCGACGCCTCGTCGACGCGAATGCCATAGAGCATCAGCTGCAGCGCGGTGACCGCGGTCGGCGCCGGCGTCGCGCCACCGCCCAGGCGGAAGAACGGATCGAAGCTCGCCAGCACGTCCGCGGGCTGGCCCGGCACCTGGATATCAGCGGGCCGCCAGTCGCCCAGCGGCGACACCGGCGTGACGAGCGTCCACACCAGCCGCGCCGATTGCACCGCCAACCCGGCAAGCAGGGCCAGTTCGGCGATCGAGTAGACGTTGACGACCGGCAGCCGCCGCAACAGGCGGCGCGTGCGCGCGTCCAGCTTCAAACGCATAAAGGTTCCCGGTCCCGCACCCTCGGGGCTACGCATGCCATGTTACGGCGCGGCGTCATAGGCCCCAACGCGTCGAAAAGACCACTTGGCCATTTGGCGTCCGTGCCGCTGCGCCGTATCGATGCCGCCATGACCACGCTTCCGATCCTCGGCAATGGCGCCGATCCGCGCCCGATCGCCGACCGCATCCTGTCGCACGCTGGCGTGCAGAAGGTGCCGAGCGCGAAGCTCGACCTGTTCGTCGCGCGCGATTTCCTGCCGCCCGACCTGTGCGCCGTGCTGATCGAGCGGATCGACGCGGTGCGCCGTCCCTCGACGATCGCCGACCCCAATGGCGACGCGGCCTTCCGCACCAGCGAGACGGGCGACCTTTCCGCCGCGGACCCGATCGTGCAGGCGGTCGAGGCGCGCATCGCCGCCTTCACCGGGCTCGACCCCGCGCATGGCGAGCCGTTGCAGGGGCAACGCTATGCGGTCGGGCAGGAGTTCAAGGGGCATACCGATTATTTCGATCCCGATGGCGTCGACTTCGCCCGCTATTGCACGCTGGCGGGCAACCGGACGTGGACGGTGATGATCTATCTCAACGTTCCCGACGCCGGCGGTGCGACGCGGTTCAAGGCGGTCGATAAGACGATCCAGCCCGAAACCGGCAAGCTCGTCGCGTGGAGCAACCGTCGCCCCGACGAATCGCTCAACCCCGCCACGCTGCATCAGGGGATGAAGGTGCGCGCCGGCGTCAAATATGTCATCACCAAATGGTTTCGCGAAAGACCGTGGCAATAACCAATCCTCCCCGCTCCGCGGGGAGGGGGACCGCCCGGCGCAGCCGGGTGGTGGAGGGGCAGCCAAGGGCGATATCCCTCATGACTGCCCTCCACCACCGCCTTCGGCGGCGGTCCCCCTCCCCCTGCAAAAGCCGGGGAGGATTGAGCATAATCAAAACGTCGTGCTCAGCCCCAGGCTGAATACCCGCCCCAGATTGTACCGGTTGATGAACACTTCATTCCCGTTCGCGAATGTCTGGCTCTCGCGATAGCGCGTGCGCGTCAGGTTGCGCGCCTCCGCCTTCAGTTCCCATTTGCCGCCCGCGACCTCGAACCCCTGGCGCACGACCATGTCGACGCGGATGCCGGGGTGTTCGATGATGTCCGGCTGGAACCGGTCGCCGCCCAGCAGCGACGGGCCGCGATTGGTGACGCGGTCGCTGGCATAGTTGAACAGCAACGTGATCTGCGACAGCGAGGCGGTGTCCTCCAGGCCGACCTGCACGTTGACCAGATGGTCCGACTGCCCCGTCAGCGGCGCGCCGTCGCGGAACAGCTTGAACGCACGGCCGAAGCCCGCGGCACAGCCGTTCGCCGCCTGCGCGCCCGGCGACACGTCGGGCACGCAGCTGGTGTCCGCGGTGATCTTCGACTTGGTGTAGGTATAGTTGGCGATGAACAAGGCGCGCCGTGTCGCGAAGAAATCACCGCCGAACACGTCGCCCAGCTTGAAATACTTCTGCAGCTCGACCTCGCCGCCGTACAACGTCGCCTTGGGCAGATAGGTGAAGCCCGTCTGCAACCGGTCGTCCGCGCCGGTGTAGAAGCCGACTTGCTCGATCGGATTGTCGATGCGCTTGTAGAAGCCCGCCGCGGTAAACCGCTGATCGCGGCCGAAGAACCATTCGTAGCGCGCCTCGAGATTGTACAGCTGCGAATCGCGCAGGTTCGGGTTGCCGAAGAACAGGCGATCCGAATCCGGGTCGCGGAACTGCTGCGGCGCCAGTTCGCGGAACTGCGGGCGCGAGATCGTCTTGGCAAAGCTCGCCCGCAGCTGCTGATCCTGCGCGAAGTTCCAGGTCAGCGTCGCGGCGGGCAGAAAGTAATCGTTCTTCAGCCGCGTCGTCGTCGACTTGATCGGCGTCACGCGCTCGTCGCCCGTCTCGTACCGCACGCCGATCACCGCGCGCACGCCGTCCAGCGCCTCGGCCTCCGCCTGCACATATCCCGCATGAACGTCGAGCTTGGCGGTATATTCATACGCGCCCAGCGGCGTGTTGAACTGCAGCTGGATCGTGCACGGAATCGTGTTCGCCGTCTGCGGGCAGGCGTTGTTGATGACGTCCGGGCTCAGCAGATAGTCGGGCCGCAACAGGTTGTACGGATATTGCGGCGCGGTGCCGCCGCCCAGCGACGTCTGGTAATTGAACTGCAACCGCGACGAGGTGCGCTTCGTCCCTTGGTAGAAATAGCCCGCCGACAGCGTCATCGGCCGATCGGTGTCAAGCTTGTACGACGCGTCCGCCTGACCGGTGTACAGATCCTCGTTGAGCTTGCTGAAGATGATCGAAGCGAAGGGCGTGAAGCGCTGCGTCACCTGATAGGCGCCGTCGCACTGGAAGCCGCCCGCCTGCTGCACGCCGTCATTAATGATCGGCAGGCCCGTGGTGGTGCGGTTGGAGCAGAGATAATCGAACTGCCGTTCGTACGGTGCATTGCGCTTCGAATTGGCATAGGCGCCGCGCGCGTCGATCTTGAACGCGTCGGACAGCTTGAACTCGCCGACCAGCTGGCTTTCGATCAGCTGCCGCTCGAACCAGCTCGTATTCTGCTGGAAACGCAGGCCCGACGGGTTGTTGTACAACGTCGCCGCAGAGCCGCGCGCCTGCTTCAGCGTGTCGTGGATATAGACGTTGGTCCACCGCACGGTGTTTCCGCCGAATTCGTAGCCGAGGCCGATCAGTGCATTGGCGACCGCGCGATTGTCGGTGATGAGCGTGCGGAAATCGTTGCGCAGCTGGCCGTTCTCGCTGACCGAGTCCTGCTGCGTCGACAGGCGCGTGCGCCATGTGTTGCTCGCGCTCAGCGAGGCGATGACGCCGAGCCGCGATCCGCCCAGGTCGAACACCGAGCCGCCGCTCAGCTCCGCCGACCAGTTCGCCGGCAGCTGGTTGTTGCGCTGGAGCAGGGTCGTCGGCGCATTGGTCAGCTGCGCGACCTGCGCCGCCGGGATCAGGCCCGATCCGTTCGGCGCGCTGGTGATGAAGCCGGGCACCTTGCGCGCGCCGTCGTCGAACCCGATCCAGTCCGCGCCGCCACCGTAATAGGTATAGCCGAGCTCGCTCGTCGTCGCATCGTCCGCCGCGATCGTCGCGCCGCCCGACAGGAAGTTCTTCTCGGGGATCGCCTTCGTCGTCAGGTTGATGACGCCGCCGCCGAATTCGCCGGGATAGTTTACCGAATAGGTCTTCTGGACCAGCGCCGACCCGACGATCGTCGTCGGGAAGATATCGAGCGGCACCGAGCGGCGCAGCGGCTCTGGGCTCGGCAGCGGCGATCCGTTGAGCAGCGACGAGCTGTAGCGGTTGCCGAGCCCGCGGACGTAGACGAAGCCGCCGCCGACCACCGACAGGCCGGTGACGCGGGTCAGTGCGCCGGCGATGTCGCCCTCGCCGGTCCGCGCGATGTCCGCGCTCGACAGGACGGAGACGATCTGGGCGGTGCTGCGTACCGTATTCGGGATGTTGCGGCCGACGACGACGACGTCGCCCAGATCCTGCGCGCCCGGCGCGGACACCTCGACCTGTTCCTGGTCGGCGGGCGTCGCCTGGGGGTCTTGTGCGGTCGCGGCGTCGGACGTCGGCGTGTTTGACGTCGCGGTGGTCGACGTCTGCGCAGGCGGCGGCGTCGCACCGCCGGTCTGGGCCAGCACGGCCGGCGCCGTCAGCGTCGAGGAAAGAAGAAGGAGCGTGGCGAAGGCGAGCCGCTGCTGCTGCATGACCGTGGGTTCCCGGTGCAAGGGGTCTTCAAAACAGGTGTCCGGGGCGGCGCTGCCGCCACCCCGGACACCGCGTTGCCGAGGGGGTGGCCTCAGCGGCCGTTGCAGGCGAAGTAGACCGAGTTGAACGACGGCGGGCCGAAGTCCTGCAGCGCGCTGTCCGCCGGGCGCACTGTGGTGCGGCCGCCCGCGGTCTGCTCGCCCGCGATGATGTTGACGCACGCGACGCTCGCCGGGGTCTTCACCACGCCGTTGACGAAGCGCATGTCCGACCCGCCGCGCTGGCGGATCGCTGCGGGTGCGAGCGCGGTCTGGATGAAGGTGAAGTTGGCGAAGGTCGAGAAGGTGCGCGGCAGCAGATCCTCGGCGTTGTTCGAGTCGATCTCAGTCGAGAAGCTGTCGGCCGTCGCACCCAGCAGGCGCTGCGCCGCGACGATGAACTGCATGAAGCCGCGATAGCCGTTGTCGATATCGAAGCCGTCGTCGTCGGCGCCGGTCACCGCGAAATATTTGATGTTGGTGGTGCCGCCGAAAATCTCGACGCCGTCATCGGCCGAATTGTGGCTCTGCACGTGGTCAATGATGGTGCCCGAGCCCGTGCCGCCCAGCGTCAGCCCCTGCAGCTCGTTGCCGTCGCTGATCGCGATGCCCGAATAGCGGATCTGGACGTAGGACATCTGGCCGCTAGAATCGGCGGCGTTCGGCCCGCCGTAGAAGCGCCCGGTGACGCCCTCGATCGCCTGTTCGCACGTCGTCGACGATCCGGCGGCGTTGTTCGGGCCGGTGCCGCTGCGGCACACGCCCGTCGGCGCTCGGCCGAGCAGGATGATGCCGCCCCACTGGCCCTGCGTCGCGTCGGACACACCGTTCGTCGACAGATTCTGCTGCGAGGTGAAGATGATCGGCGCACTCGCGGTGCCGACCGCCTGGATGCGCGAGCCGCGGTTGACCAGCAGCAGGTCGTTGGTCGATTCGTTGGCGTTGGCGAAAATCACCACGCCCGGCTCGATCGTCAGCGTCACGCCCGAATTGGCGCCGGTCGTGCCGACGTCGGTGCCGACCTCGGTCTGGCCGGTGAAGCGATAGGCGATGCCCGCGATGCGGGGCAGCGTCAGGCTGGTCGTGATCGCCTGCGGGATGTCGCACACCTTGAAGCCGCCGACCGTGGCGACGTTCGCCGCGCCCGTCGTCGTCCCGGTCGGCGTGATCGTGCCCGTCGGGCAGTTCGTGCCCGCGGCCAGCGTGCCCACGGCCGGCACCGCGGTGCAGCGCGCGCCCGATCCGCCGAATTCCGCCGACGTCGAGTTGCAGGTCCACCCCTGGAAGCTGGTGTCGGTCGGGCCGTTGAACGCGCCGACATAATTGGTCGAGGTGAAGAAGCTGTCGATCCGCGACGGATCGCTCGCCGCGGTCAGCGAGGCGGCGCTGGCGGGATAGACGCCGTTGATGGTCGCGCCCGTCCCGTTGATGTTGTTGTTGGTCCCGGCGTTGACGATCGCGAGTTGCTCGTCCGACGTCACGGTGATGCCGTTGACCGTGGTCGCCGCGGCGAACTGCGCCGCGGTGATCGACGCGCTCGGGCTGGGCGAGGGCGAAGGCGACGGCGCGGGGGCGGGCTGGACGATCGTCACGCTGCCCGCGCCGGGCGAGGCGACATTGTCCGCCCCGCCGCAGGCCGCCAGCGCGAGGCTCGCGCTCGTCATCATCAGGAAATTGCCGTAGCGCGTCTTGGCGGCCATGATCGGATGCTCCCAGTCGTCGTGTCGTTGAGGGTCGGGCAAGGACGCCCGCGATCGGCGAAGGCGTCCCCCCTTGCCGATCCCGATCCGGCGACTAGGCGCGTTCCATGACGCAAAGATGAGATTTGCGTGATGTTTTTACTGCAATTGCACGACAGATTGATGACATGCCGACGCGCGGCCACCTACCTAGCTTGATCGACAGCTTCCCTGCTGCGTAACGCGCGTATCGCTCGCCACCTATGCGTCACCCCGGGCTTGACCCGGGGTCCCGCTTCTTCTTCCAACTGGTACGCAAGCTTGCCCGGCTTTACGGCCGGGACGACGAGGTAAAAGGAGTATCGCGCAGGCGATGGCGCGCCATCCCCAGCCCCGCACCGCTCACGCGCCACAAGCCACGTCGCCCAAAACGCCAAAAAAGCCCGCCGGTCGTCGGACCGGGCGGGCTATAATGGTGGGCGCGACAGGGATTGAACCTGTGACCCCACCCGTGTGAAGGGTGTGCTCTACCGCTGAGCTACGCGCCCGAAACTCGTCGGGAAGCGGGCCTTTAGGCGGCGGCGTGCCGCCCGTCCAGCATAAAATGCCCGGCCCGCGTCCCGGTCAGTTGACCGAGTCCTTCAGCCCCTTGCCCGCCTTGAACTTGGGCTGGCTCGATGCCTTGATCGTCATCGGCTCGCCGGTGCGCGGGTTGCGTCCCGTCGATGCCTTGCGCTTGGACACGGAAAACGTGCCGAACCCGACCAGACGCACTTCGTCGCCCTTCTTCAGGCTGGCCGTGATCGCGTCGAACACCGCCTCGACCGCCTTCGTCGCATCCCCCTTCGCGAGTCCCGACGTGTCGGCAACATTGGCAATCAGCTCTTGCTTGTTCATGAAAAGGAGCCCCCTTTTTGAAATCATTGAGAATCGTGTGGCCAAGCCGAAAGGTCAGTAAGGCCGTCCGTACGGTACGAGTCAATGCCTCCGCCGCCTCGGATGGGCGCGGCGGAGGCGGATAATCGGTCAGCGGATCAGTGGTGGCGTTCCGCCGCGACCTGCGCAACCCCTGCCGGCGGCAAAGCGGCGAGTTCATCGGCGTCTGTCCAGTCGATCGGCTCCAGCGTGTCGGTCAGCGCCAGCGCCAGCACCTCGTCGACGTGGCCGACCGGCACGATCGTCAGCCCGTCGCGGATGTTCTGCGGAATCTCGGCGAGGTCCTTCTCGTTGTCCTGCGGAATCAGCACTGTCGTGATGCCGCCGCGCAGCGCCGCGAGCAGCTTTTCCTTGAGGCCACCGATCGGCAGCACGCGGCCGCGCAGCGTCACCTCGCCGGTCATCGCCACCTCCTTCTTCACCGCGACGCCGGTCAGCGTCGAGACGATCGAGGTAACGAGCCCGATGCCCGCCGACGGCCCGTCCTTGGGCACCGCGCCCTCGGGCAGGTGGATGTGGATATCCTTACGGTGGAACAGCGAGGGCTTGATGCCATAGCTGGGACTGCGCGCCTGCACGAAGCTGAAGGCGGCCTGCACCGATTCCTTCATCACGTCGCCCAGCTTGCCCGTCGTCTTGACCTGGCCCTTGCCCGGCACCGTCACGCTCTCGATCGTCAGCAGTTCGCCGCCGACCTCGGTCCAGGCAAGGCCGGTCACCGCGCCGATCTGATGCTCCTCCTCGGACAGGCCGTGGCGGAATTTCTGCACGCCGGCGAATTCGTGGAGGTTGTCGGGCGTGATCGTCACGCTTTCCGCCTTGCCCTCCAGGATGCGGCGCAGCGCCTTCCTCGCCAGCTTGGCGATCTCGCGCTCCAGCGTGCGTACGCCCGCCTCGCGCGTGTACTTCTGGATCAGCGCGCGCAGGCCCGCATTGATCAGCGTGAACTCGCCGTCCTTCAGGCCATGTTCGCCGATCACCTTGGGCAGCAGGTGCCGCTCGGCGATCTCGACCTTCTCGTCCTCGGTATAGCCTTCCAGCCGGATGATCTCCATCCGGTCGAGCAAGGGCTGCGGCAGATTGAGCGTGTTCGCGGTGCACACGAACATCACGTCGCTGAGGTCGATGTCGATCTCGAGATAATGGTCGTTGAACTTGCCGTTCTGTTCGGGGTCGAGCACCTCGAGCAGCGCCGACGCCGGATCGCCGCGGAAATCCTGGCCCAGCTTGTCGATCTCGTCGAGCAGGAACAAGGGATTGCTCGTGCCCGCCTTCTTCAGGTTGGTGACGATCTTGCCCGGCAGCGAGCCGATGTACGTCCGGCGATGGCCGCGGATCTCCGCCTCGTCGCGCACGCCACCTAGGCTCTGGCGGATGAACTCGCGCCCCGTCGCCTTGGCGATGCTCTTGCCCAGCGAGGTCTTGCCGACGCCCGGCGGGCCGACCAGGCACAGGATCGGCCCCTTCAGCTTGTTCATCCGCGCCTGCACGCCGAGATATTCGACGATCCGGTCCTTGACCTTCTCCAGCGCGTAATGATCCTCGTCCAGCACCGCCTGCGCCGCGGCGATGTCCTTCTTGATCTTGGATTTCTTGCCCCACGGCAGGCCGAGCAGCACGTCGAGGTAGTTGCGCACGACGGTCGCCTCGGCGCTCATCGGCGCCATCGTCTTCAGCTTCTTGAGCTCGGCGGTCGCCTTGGTGCGCGCTTCCTTGGACAGCTTCAGCGTCGCGATCTTCTGCGTCAGCTCGGCGATCTCGTCGCCGTCGCTCTCGTCGTCGCTGTTGCCCAGCTCACGCTGGATCGCCTTCAGCTGTTCGTTGAGATAATATTCGCGCTGCGTCTTCTCCATCTGGCGCTTGACGCGGCTCTTGATCTTCTTCTCGACCTGCAGGACGCCGAGCTCGCCCTCCATCAGCGCGTACGCCATCTCCAGCCGCTTGGCGGGGTCGGTCTCGACCAGCAAAGCCTGCTTGTCGGCGACCTTGACCTGGACATTCGCCATGATCGCGTCGCTGAGCTTCGCCGCCTCGACCAGCTCGCCCAGCTGCACCGCGGTCTCGGCGGGCAGCTTGCGGTTGAGCTTGGCGTAATTCTCGAACTGCTCGACGACGGAGCGCATCAGCGCGGTGATCTCTGGGCCCGTCGGCTCAGCATCTTCCATCGGCTCGATCTCGGCGACGAGATGCCCCTCGCCCTCCTCCAGCGTCGACAGCCGGCCGCGCTTTTTGCCCTCGACCAGCACGCGCACCGTACCGTCGGGCAGCTTCAGCAGCTGCAGCACGGTCGCGGTGACGCCGACCTCGTACAGGTCCTCGCGCTGCGGATCGTCCTCTGCCGGGTCGAGCTGTGCGACGAGGAAGATTTCCTTATCCGCCGCCATCGCTGCTTCCAGCGCGGACACACTCTTGTCGCGGCCGACGAACAACGGAACGATCATGTGCGGAAAGACGACGATGTCGCGCAGCGGCAGGACGGGATAGTTGGTGTGCATGCAAACTCCGCGGCGACCCGAACCGGGGCCACCTCATGATGCACTATATGGGGAGGCTGCGGCATCCATCAATCGTTTCGCGGCCAGCCGTTCGCGCGACGAAGCCCCTTGCCAGCACGCCGCCCGGTGTGGAAACCACCGCGTTGAAAACAAGGGGTATACGATGACGCTTCGCCTGACGCTCGCTGCCGCATTGTTGGTGTCGGGCAGCGCCTTTGCCGCGGAGCCGGGCAAGCCGCCGATCACCGCGCAGGTTTCCGCATCGGGCGGCCCGCTCGACCCGGCGCAGAAGAAGCTGAGGTTCGACACCGCCGACCTGCAGTTCGAGGTCGATCCCGACCGCGAGGTGCTGAACGGCGTCGCGACGCTGACCTTCACCACGCTCGACAGGACCGACAAGGTCGTCGTCGACCTCGACAACAACTACACCGTCACCGCGGTGACGGTCGACGGCGTCGACGCGAGCTTCCAGAATCCGCAGGGGCGGATGACGATCACGCTCGCCAAGAAGGCGGCGAAGGATGCCAAGCTGGTCGTCAAGATCACCTATGGCGGCCGCCCGCACACCGCGGTGCGCGCGCCGTGGGATGGCGGCTTCGTCTGGGCGAAGACGCCCGGCGGCCAGCCCTGGGTCGCGACCGCGGTCCAGATGGAAGGGTGCGACCTGTTCTGGCCGTGCATCGACTATCCGACCTACGAACCCGACAAGGTCACGCTGCACATCACCGTGCCCAAGGGGCTGAAGGCGCCTTCGAACGGCAAGCTCCTCGGCGTCGACCAGCTCCAGGACGGCCGCACGACGTGGAACTGGGAAGTCGCGCATCCCAATCTCTACGGCATCGCGCTCAACGTCGGGCCGTATGAGGAGATCAGCGGGACGTACAAGAGCAAGTATGGCGACACGATCCCGATGCATTACTGGTATCTGCCCGGCGAGACGGAGCAGGCGAAGGGCCTGTTCGCCGAATTCGCGCCGACACTGGATTTCTACGAGGGCGTCGTCGGCCCCTATCCGTGGCGCGTCGAGAAGGTCGGCGTCGTGGAGACGCCGCACAAGGGCATGGAGCATCAGACGATCAACGCCTACGGCAATGCTTATGCCAAGGCGCCGGAAGGGTTCGACTGGCTGTTCCAGCATGAATTCGGCCACGAATGGTTCGCCAACCAGATGACCGCGGTCAACTGGGACGATTTCTGGCTGCACGAGGGCTTCACCGCCTACATGCAGCCGCTCTACGGCCGCTGGCGCGAGGGCGACGGCCGCTACACCGCGATGATGCTGGCGGCGCGGCCCGGTATCCAGAACAAATCGCCGCTCGTCACCGGCAAGCCGCAGACCGCTGAGGACGTGTACGAGAAGGCGCCCGGCCGCGGCGGCGACATCTATACGAAGGGCGAATGGATCCTCCACACGCTGCGCAATGCGATCGGGGACAAGGCGTTCTTCGACGCGGTGAAATTGCTCGTCTACAACCGCACCGATCCCGCGCCGGGCAATTTCCAGACGGTGTTCCGCACGACGCCCGACTTCATCCGTTTCATCAACCAGACGACGGGGCAGGACTGGCAGTGGTTCTTCGACGTCTACCTCTACCAGGCGACGCTGCCCAAGCTCGTCGCCAACCGCAACGCGAGCCAGCTGACGCTCAAATGGCAGACGCCGCTGAACAAGCCCTTCCCGCTCCCCGTCGAGGTGCAGATCGACGACCGGGTCCAGAAGGTGCCGATGACCGGCGGCCTCGCGACGATCACCGTGCCGGAAGGCGCCCACGTCGTCATCGACCCGATGAGCCGGTTGCTCAAGCAGGACGATGCGGTCGACGCCTATCAGGCCTGGAGGGCCGCGCAGGCGCCGGCTGCGGCGAAGAAGTGACGACGACACATTCCTCCCCTGCCTCGCAGGGGAGGGGGACCGCGCCTCGAAGAGGCGTGGTGGAGGGGCAGCCCAACAGACCGGCGCGCGTGGGTCTGCCCCTCCACCCCCAGCCTGCGGCTGGCGGTCCCCCTCCCCGCGGATCGGGGAGGATTTGAGGAGAGACCCATGAAGCCATTGCTCGCCATCTCCGCCCTCGCCCTGGTCGCCGCCGCGCCCGGCCTGCCCAAGAAGGGCGAGCCACCGATCACCGAACAGACGCAGAAGTCGGGCGGCGAGCGCCCGCCCGAGCAGCTGGCGCTACGCTTCGACACCGCCGATCTGTCGTTCGAGGTGCTGCCTGAAAAGGAGACGCTGAGCGGCGTTGCGACGCTGGGCTTCACCGCGAAAGCGCCGCTCACCCGCCTGCTGATCGACCTCGATCGCAATCTGCCCGTCACCGCGATCAGCATCGATGGCCAGCCGCTGCCGAAGGCGGCATGGACCAACCCCGAAGGCCAGCTCGCGATCACCCTCCCCCGCCCGCTCGCCGCGGGAGAAAAGGTGAGCGCGAAGATCACCTATGGCGGCCAGTCGCACGTCGCGGTGCGCGCGCCATGGGACGACGGCATGGTCTGGTCGAAGACGCCCGACGGCCGCACCTGGTTCGCGACCACGTCCGAAGGCTATGGCTGCGACCTGTTC
Organism: Sphingomonas sp. FARSPH; assembly: GCF_003355005.1. Lineage (NCBI taxonomy): Bacteria > Pseudomonadati > Pseudomonadota > Alphaproteobacteria > Sphingomonadales > Sphingomonadaceae > Sphingomonas > Sphingomonas sp. FARSPH. Next base: position 244,054 of record NZ_CP029985.1, read on the forward strand.
TGGCCGTGCCTCGACTTCCCGACCGGCGAGCCCGGCCTCGTCGACATCCACATCACCATCCCCAAGGGGCTGAAGGCGCCATCCAACGGCAAGCTTCTATCGGTCGACCAGCTTCCCGACGGCCGCACGCGCTGGAACTGGCGCACGCGCAACCCCAATACCTATGCGATCGCGCTCAACGTCGGCCCGTATGAGGTAATCGAAGGCAGCTACAAGAGCCGCTTCGGCAACACGATCCCGATGTTCTACTGGTACCTGCCCGGCGAAAAGGCGCAGGCGCAAAAACTTTTCGACGAATTCGCCCCCACGCTCGATTTCTTCGAGGCCAACGTCGGCCCTTATCCCTTCGGCGATGAAAAGGTCGGCGTCGTCGAAACTCCGCACAAAGGCATGGAGCATCAGACAATCAATGCCTATGGCAACGAATATGCCAAGGCGATCGAGGGTTTCGACTGGCTGTTCCAGCACGAATTCACGCACGAATGGTTCGCCAATCAGCTGACCGCGGCGAATTGGGACGATTACTGGCTGCATGAAGGGTATGGCAGCTACATGCAGCCCGCCTATGGCCTGTGGCGCGAGGGTCGCGCGCGCTACGCCGCGATGATGCAGGGGCAGCGCGCGACGATCATGAACACGGTGCCGATCGTTCAGGATCGCGTCCTGACCGAGGAGCAGGTCTACGAGACCGACCATGGCGGCGCGGGGCAGGACATCTACGTCAAGGGATCGTGGATGCTGCACACCTTGCGCGGCCTGATCGGCGACGATGCCTTCTGGAAGGTGACGCGCCTCGCGGTCTACGGCCGCCCCGACCCGCGCCCCGGCAATTTCGCCCCGCGCTTCGGCTCCAGCCGCGAATATGAAGGCTTCGTGCGCCAGGTGACGGGCAAGGATTACGGATGGTTCTTCGATGTCTACCTGCGCCAGGCGAAGCTGCCCGAACTGCTCGAGACGCGGCAGGGCGACACCGTGACGCTGGCGTGGAACGCGCCCGGCGGCGGCCCCTTCCCCATGCCGGTCGAGGTCGATGTCGCGGGCAAACTGACGACGCTGCCGATGAGCGAAGGCCATGGCACGCTGACCATTCCCGCGGGCACGCATTACGTCGTCGATCCGGATGCGAAGATCCTGCGCCGCAGCGTCGCGGTCGAGGACATGCAGGCGTGGCGCGTCGCCCAGTCCGCGCGGCGCACGCAATGAGCCGGCTGACATCGCGCATCGCCGAAATGGCGGCAATCTTCATGGTCGGCGACGGGCTGGTCGGCCTCGTCCAGCCGCGCCGCCACGTCGATCTATGGAAGGATCGGGCATTCGGCGCGGAAAAGGCGGTCGCGCCCTTCGTCGACCGGCCCGGCCGACGCCGCCTCTACGCGCTCGCGCAGATCGCGGGCGGCCTCCTCCTCGCCAGCCGGCAGCGCGCGCGATGATCCACGCCACCGCCCTTCCCGCGCTCGCCGTCCTCGCGACCGGCTTTTTCATATTCGCCGCGCTCGTGCTCGCCGCGCGTTGGCGCCGGCGGGACGAGCCCGGAGCACGGCGCGATACGCGTTCGCTCGCCGGGATCATCGTACAGAGTCTCGCCTTCGCGGTCACCGCGACCGGCCCGGTCGCGGTGACGCTGGACCCGCTCGGCGCGCCGGCGCTGATCCTTGCGGGGACGGTCGCGCTGCTGCTCGCCGCCGCGATCGGCCTGTTCGCCTGGGCGCGGCGGACGATGGGCCAAAACTGGAGCGTGGTTGCGCGGATGCGTTCGGATCATGCGCTCGTCACCACCGGCCCGTTCGCACACGTCCGCCACCCGATCTATGTCGCGCTGGCACTGTTGCTCGTCGCACTCGGCCTCGGGCTCGGCCACACGCCGCGGCTCGTCGCCGGCCTGCCGCTCTACGCGCTCGGCACCTGGCTGCGCATCCGGGTCGAAGAGCGCCTGCTCGCCGTGCAGTTCGGCGCAGCCTACGACGTCTACGCCCGCCGCGTGAAACGCTTCGTGCCCGGCCTGTTCTGACCGTTCAGTCCGGCGCGCGCAGCATCGACCACATGCGGGGGCCGTCGCGGCGGATCCGCCATTCGCCCGTGACGCGAAACCCCGCGCTCGCATAAAAGCCCAGGTTCCGCTCCAGCGCCGTCTCCAGATAGCAGGGCAACCGGCCCGCGAACCGCGACAGCCCCGCGGTCAGCACCTGCCGCCCCAGCCCCCGCCCCTGCATCGCCGGATCGCATCCGGCGATGTGCAGGTACCAGAAATCGCCCACGGGCATGTGCGCGTCGATCGCACTGCCCGCCGCCAGCGCGCGCGGCAACGCGCCGCCGATCGCGCCGATCAGCGGCACCGCGTGGCGCAACATCTCGCCCCAGCCGACCTGCGCGCGTCCAGGCGCCCGCCATAGCGTCGCCGCCTCGCCCGCCGGCGTCACCAGCGCGGTGCCGCCGCGCAGATCGCTCGCGTAGAGCTGGCGGAACAACCGCTGCAGCCGTGCCGGTCGCACGACGGGATCGGGGAATATCCACGCGAACACCGGGTCGTCGCCAAACGCCCGCGCCAGCATCGCCGCCACCACGGCGGCGTCGCCGCGCACGCCCAATCGCACCGTCATTGCTGAGCCTTTAAGGAATGACCGTCGTGAACAGATAGGCCGCGAAGATGACGAGGTGGACCACCCCCTGCAACACCGTCGTGCGCCCCGTGCCCAGCGACACGGTCGCGACGAACAGCGACAGCGCGAGCAATGTCATGCCCTTCGCCCCGATGCCCAGTGCCAGCGGCAGGCCGAGGATCAGGCTGACCGCCGCCACCGCCGGTATGGTCAGCCCGATCGTCGCCAGCGCGGAGCCGAGCGCCAGGTTCAGGCTCGTCTGCAACCGGTTGCGCCGCGCCGCGCGGAACGCCGCCAGGCTTTCGGGTGCCAGCACCAGCGCCGCGATCACGATGCCGACGATGGCGAGCGGCAGGCCCGCGGATACGATCGCCGCCTCGACCCGGCTCGACAGCCCCTTGGCGAGCAGCACGACGCCGACCAGCGCGACCAGCAGCACGCCGAACGCGATCCACGCGGTGCGATCGTCCGGCACGCTCGCATGATCCTCCGCGTCGTCATCTTCCGCGGCAAGGAAATAGTCGCGGTGGCGCACCGTCTGCACCAGCACGAACGTGCCGTAGAGGACGATGCTGACCACCGCGACGAAGATCAGCTGCGCCGGGGCGTAGGTCGGCCCCGGCGCGCTGGTCACGTAATTGGGCAGGATCAGCGACAGCACGGACAGCGCCGCCAGCGTGCACAAGGCCGCGCTCGCCCCGCGCAGCGAGAAGCGCTGCTCGCCGTGCGCGACGCCCCCCGCCAGCAGGCAAAGGCCGATGATGCCGTTGAGGATGATCATGATCGCGGCGAACACCGTATCGCGCGCCAGGCTGGCCGCATCGCCCGCGTTGGACAGCATCAGGCTGACGATCAGAGACACCTCGATCACGGTCACCGCCACCGCCAGCACGAGGGTGCCGAACGGCTCGCCGACGCGGTGCGCGACGACCTCGGCATGGTGCACCGCCGCGATCACCGCGCCGATCAGCACCCCCGCCGCCGCCGCGGTACCGAACGCCCCGCGCGAATAGAGCGACAGCGCGACGGCCACGATTGCCAGGACGGGGAAAGCCACCGTCCACGCCGGGATCAGGCCGCCTCCCCCCCTCTTGCCTGCACTCGTTTCGCCCGCCACCGTCTCGTTCCCCTATCCGTGCCTGCGGGAGTAAAGCGCCGCGGCGGGCAAAAGCTCCCTCATCGGCCCAGCACGATCATCGTCGCTGGCGCGATGTTCTGCAGGACGTGCACCGCCATCGGCACGCCGACCGCGATCCAGAAGCCGCGCGGTCGCCACGTCGTGTAAAGTGTCGAGAAGATCAGGAACGGCCACCAGATCACCGCCCCCCACAGCGGCGCGAGCGATGAATGCAGCGCGCCCCAGATCAGCGCGCTGGCGATCACCGCCTGCCACGGGCCAAGGAAGCGACGGAGGATACCCAGCACGCCCGCCATCAGCAGCGTCTCGGTAATCGGGCTGAACAGCGCGATCATCGCCCACAGCACCAGCGGCGGCGCCGCGCCCAGTTCCGGCCCCGCACCGCCCGGCGCCAGATGCGTCAGGACGAAGCCGATCAGGACGCTGCCGCCCAGCGCGACCACCCAGCCGGTCAGGATCGCCAGCCACGCCCGCCGGTCCTCGAACAGCGGGGCGGGCAGGAGGCGCAGCGGCCCGCGGCCGGCCCGCCATGCCGGACTCCGATCCGCCTCCACACCCCGCAGCATGTCCATCATCGCCGTCTCCTCGTCGCCGCCGCTGTGGCGCACAACGCGTTAAGGACGGATGACGCCGCTTTCGTTCCCTTTAGGATACCAGCGCCGCGGTCCCGCACCGCGCGCCGGGCACCCGCACGTCGGCCTGCCCGACCCGGATGCCCGCCACCTGCTGCACCTGGTCGAGCAGCCCGTCGAGCGCCGGCGTCGCGCCGGTCAGCGCGCCGAGCAACGGTGTCGTCAGCGGCGATGTCCCGACGTCGATGCCGAGCACGTTGATCCGGATGTCCAGCCGTTGCATCAACGATGCGACCAGCCCCTGCGTCAGCGACGTCGCGTTGACCGTCTGCACCGCGCCGTTCGCGATGTCGGTGGGCGAGAAGGTCAGCCGCTGCCACCCCGTCCCGCCGAGCTGGATATCCGCCAGCCCGCGGATGCTGGTCAGCGGCACGCTCAGCAAGGTGGCGTATTGCGACGGCAACGGCGTCGACAGCGCGTAGAAGGCGGGGTCCGACACGGACGCGATCATCGCGCGCCCGGGCGATGCCTGCGCATCGACGTCGACGGTCGCGCCGCCGCTGCCGCAGGTGATCGCCGCGAGCCGCGCGCTCGCGCCCGCGCCTTCGATGACCACCGGCAGCTCCGCCGCCGCCAGCCCGACGCCCAGCACGTCGACGCGCGCGGTGACGCCCAGCCGAACCTGCGCGGTACTGACGGTGACGGTGGCGTCATGCCCCACCTTGATCCACGGCGACGTGGCGGAGCGACTGCCGATCGCCATACGCACGTTGGTCGAAGCGAGCCCGGGCACCTGCACGCCGAGGCCGAGCGTGACCTGCCGGTCGCCGCCCGTCCCGACCAGCGCCTCGCGCAGCAGCGCATCGGCCGCGACGCTCACCGCCGGCGGCGTGGCGCTGCTGCCCAGGTCGATCAGCCGGCGCACGTCGACCTGCGTCGGCGGCACCTTCAACGCGACCTGTCGCAACACCGCGCCCGCGCTCGACGACGAAGACGCATCGGCCATCGCGGTGATCAACGTCGGCAGATCGACGATCGAGGTCGCGGTCGAATCGAACGTCCCCAGGCTGACGCCGGCGCGCGTCTTCAACAGGCTGGACAGCGCCAGCACGTCGACGTTCGCCCCCACCAGGGCATTATAATCGGCGACCGACAGGTTGAGGTTCACGCCCGCCAGCGACGACAGCAGCGCGCCCGGCACGCCGCCCTGCACACTGACGAGGCGCGACCCGATCGCGATCGCTGCCTCGCCGGTCCGCGCCGCCGTCGCGGTCGCCTGCAGGTCCTGGAATCGTTTGCCGGTCAGCACGCCTGCGAAGAACAGCGGCACCCGCCGCCGCAGCACGACGCGCACCGCGGTCCGATCGGTCGCACTCGGCTGGAACCGCGCCGCCGGTGCGATGCTGCGGTCGGGCACGTAGCTGCCCGTCTGCGCGCTGGCCAGGCTGACGCCGTCCATCCCCTCCGCGGCGATCAGCTGCGCGGTCGCGGTCGTCGCATCGCCGCTGGTGACGCTCGCCAGCGCGGCACGGTCGGCTAGCCCCTGCAACTGCTGCCGGCGCATCACCATCGATCCGTAATCGACCGCGGTCGCCGCCCCGCCGAGGAAGATCGTGATCAGAAACACCGACAGGATCGACACGCTGCCCTCGCGCGCCGCGATCAGGCCGCGTGGCGCCCCCCAAAGCCGATACATTGCCGCCATCGTCGTCGCCCCCCGGCCCGACATCACATGCCGCCCAGCAGGATGCTGGCGCGCTGCACGATGCGTTGCGGCGGTGCCGGCACGAACGGCAGTCGCACGATCGACAGGCCGGCGGTATCGTACGTCACCGTCACGGTCAGCCGGTTCGACTGTTCGACCACGGCGACCTGCGCCTGCTGCATGTTGTAACTGCCGACCGCGCGGAGATTGTCCGTCGCCTTGGTCGTCGCGAGCGACTGGCGCTCCCCGGCATCCAGCCCGGCGATCGCGGCACGCGCGCCATCACTCGCGGCCCGCTGCACACCGTTCGCCAGAAAATACCACCATGAATAGGAGATGATCCCGAAACTGAACATCAACAGGATAGGCGCCACAATGGCGAACTCGATCAGCGCAGAGCCCTTGCGATCCGCACCGACCTCACGAACCCGACGACATCGCCCCCGCGATATCGTTTCCCAGCCCCAACGATCTTTTCGCTCCGCCCCGGACCTGAAAGTCATGGCGACCTCCTTGCCCGGCGATTCTTCCGCTTTATTACCTAATGATATTCTAAAAACTCATTTCGGTCGAAATGGTCGGCCCATCATGTCTTCCGATCCGGTTCTTTTTGTCGGATCGCCTGGCTATTTCAGCAAAGATGGTGCAATTATACGCCCGATCCGACTGCGGTATTTGTCCAGGACAAGATGAAATCGAGCAAGGCTCTGTCCCATCCGGACGGGGGCCCGATATATTGTGCACCAGCACAAAAATCCGCTCTTGCGGTAGCAGCAAATGCGCGCCCTCCCGCATGGGCCCCGTGCACGTCGAACGGGGCAACGCTCCGCGCTGGAGACGATGACAGGGCCGAGCCCCGCACTGTCGGCAGAACGGCGCAGAGCCATTGCGCGCATGTCCGAACGGGCCCGGCATGACGAATGGGCAGATCAGCCGCAAATCATGCTCTTCGAGCAACGCCCACCCACCACGCACGAAAAAGGGGCGCCGCGCCGCCGCGACGCCCCTTCATCGGGCCGCCAGGACCGGCCGCGGTCAGGCCGCGGCGCCGTCCTTCTTCTTTTCGGCATAGACGCGAATCGGTTCCTTGCGGCCCTCGACCACGTCCTTGTCGATCATCACCTCGTCGACGCCCTCCATGCCGGGCAAGTCGAACATCGTGTCGAGCAGGATGCCCTCCAGGATGGAGCGCAGCCCGCGCGCACCGGTCTTGCGCTCGATCGCCTTCTTGGCGACCGTGGTCAGCGCATCGTCGGTGAAGTCGAGCTCGACCTGCTCCATCTCGAACAGCTTCTGATACTGTTTGACCAAAGCGTTCTTCGGCTCGGACAGGATCTTTACCAGCGCCGGGATGTCGAGGTCCTCCAGCGTCGCGATCACCGGCAGTCGGCCGACGAATTCCGGGATCAGCCCGAACTTCAGCAGATCCTCAGGCTCGGTCTGACGCAGATATTCGCCCGTGCGCTTCTCCTCGGGTGCGGCGACATAGGCACCAAAGCCGATCGACTTGCCCTGCAGGCGGTCGCCGATGATCTTCTCGAGGCCGCTGAAAGCGCCGCCGCAGATGAACAGGATGTTCGTCGTGTCGACCTGCAGGAACTCCTGCTGCGGATGCTTGCGCCCGCCCTGCGGCGGCACGGAGGCGGTGGTGCCTTCCATCAGCTTGAGCAGCGCCTGCTGCACGCCCTCGCCCGACACGTCGCGCGTGATCGAGGGGTTCTCCGCCTTGCGGCTGATCTTGTCGATCTCGTCGATGTAGACGATGCCGCGCTGCGCACGCTCGACGTTATAGTCGGACGCCTGCAGCAGCTTGAGGATGATGTTCTCGACGTCCTCGCCGACGTAGCCGGCCTCGGTCAGCGTCGTCGCGTCGGCCATCGTGAACGGCACGTCGAGGATGCGCGCCAGCGTCTGCGCGAGCAAGGTCTTGCCGCAGCCGGTCGGTCCGACGAGCAGGATGTTCGACTTGGACAGCTCGACGTCGGCACCCTTGGCACCATGGTTCAGCCGCTTGTAATGGTTGTGCACGGCGACCGACAGGACGCGCTTGGCGCGCTTCTGGCCGATGACGTAATCGTCGAGCACGTCGCAGATTTCCTGCGGCGTCGGCACGCCGCCATCCTTCTTCGACACCAAGGCGGACTTGGTCTCTTCGCGGATGATGTCGTTGCACAGCTCGACGCACTCGTCGCAGATGAACACGGTCGGCCCGGCGATCAGCTTGCGGACCTCGTGCTGCGACTTGCCGCAGAACGAGCAGTAGAGGGTGCTCTTCGAGTCGCCACCGCTCAGTTTCGTCATTCAAACTTCCTTGTCGCGGGGGAAATCCCCGCTGGTGAGGCCGGGCATGGTAACCCGGCCGGTACGCAAACCACAACGGGCAAACGTCCCTAATGGCCACGTCGGGCGCACGCCCGGCGCGGCCCAAGGGCGTTACGCCGCCTGCGCGACCTCGTCGGCCGGCGTCGGGCGCTTGTCGAACACTTCATCGACCAGGCCGAAATCCTTCGCCTCATGCGCCTCAAGGAACGTGTCGCGGTCCATACGACGCTCGATCTCTTCCAGCGGCTGACCGGTATATTGCGCGTACAGGTCGTTCATCCGCTTGCGGATGCGCAGGATTTCCTTCGCCTGGATCTCGATGTCGGATGCCATGCCCTGCGCGCCGCCCGACGGCTGGTGGATCATAATCCGCGCATTGGTCAGCGCGATGCGCATACCCGGCTCGCCGCTCGCGAGCAGGAAGCTGCCCATCGACGCCGCCTGGCCGATGCACACTGTGCCGACGCGCGGCCGGATGTACTGCATCGTGTCGTGGATCGCCATACCCGCCGTGACGACGCCGCCCGGCGAGTTGATGTACATGAAGATGTCCTTCTTCGGGTTCTCGGACTCGAGGAAGAGCAGCTGTGCGGTGATCAGGCTGGCCATGCCGTCCTCGACCCCGCCGGTCACGAAGATGATCCGCTCGCGCAGCAGGCGGCTGAAAATGTCGAACGACCGCTCGCCGCGGTTCGACTGTTCGATGACGATCGGCACGAGCCCTGCCTGGGTCTGCCGCAAGCCAAGGCCTGCGCGCCCCAGATGGCTCGCGAAATCACCGGTCTCGAACGGATTGTGCATGGAAATCTCTCTTATGCCCTAAGGAGCGCCAACATCGGCGCTTGGCCCGGACAGTTCAAGCCCCGGCGGACGGCGCGGGCTGTCCCAGATAGGCGAGCCGGCGCACCTCGCGCCGTCCGCGCACCACCGTGTCGAGGATCAGGCCCGCAAACCAGCACAAGGCCGCGACGATCATCAGCCCGGTGATGAGGATCGCGGTGGGAAAGCGCGGCACGAGCCCGGTGTGCATATAGGTGATCGCCAGCGGCACGGCGAGCACGACGCCGACCAGCGCGAGCAGCGCGGCGATCGCGCCGAAGAACAGCAACGGCCGCTCGATCCGGTACAACGTCACGATCGTACGCAGGATGCGCCAGCCGTCCGAATAGGTGCTGAGCTTCGACGTCGATCCTTCCGGCCGCGCGAAATAGGGCGTCTCGACCTCCGCGACCGGCATCTTCAGTTCGAGCGCGTGGACGCTGATCTCCGTCTCGATCTCGAACCCCGACGACAGCGACGGGAAGCTTTTCACGAACCGGCGCGAAAAGACGCGATAGCCCGACAGGATGTCGGTGAAGCTGCGCCCGAACAGCCGCGCCAGCATGCCCGTCAGCAATGCGTTGCCGAACCGATGCCCGCGGCGATAGCTTTCCTGCACCTGGCTGATCCGGCTGCCGACGATCATGTCGGCCTGCTCCTCCAGCAGCCGCGCGACCAGCGCGGGCGCGGACGCGGCATCATAGGTCGCGTCGCCGTCCGCCATCACATAGACGTCGGCGTCGATGTCGGCGAACATCCGCCGCACGACATTGCCCTTGCCCTGGATACGCTCGCGCCGGACGATCGCGCCCGCAGCGCGCGCCACCTCGACGGTGCGGTCGCGCGAATTGTTGTCGTAGACGTAAACGGTCGCGCCCGGCAGCGCGGCGAGGAACCCCGCGACCGTCTGCGCGATCGCCGCCTCTTCATTGTAGCAGGGCAGCAGAACTGCGATCCGTGGCTGCGTCACTTTACTGCCCCCACTGCCACCTTGTGCCGCAAGGCCCCGCTCCAACCTTTAACGTCATTCCCGCGAAGGCGGGAATCCAGAAACGCTGACGCCCGATACCATCGCGAGACCCGCGCGTCTGGATCCCCGCCTCCGCGGGGATGACGTACGGGCTTGGCGATAGCCCCAGACATTCGTCATCCCGGCGAACGCCGGGACCCACTGATGCGGAACGACCGTCGTGTTCCCGCCCCCGCCCGCGCGGGCCCATGGGTCCCGGCGTCCGCCGGGATGACGTGCAGGGAGGGAGCATGCCCCCTCCCCCATCATGGTTACGCGTCGGCCTTCGGCGCGGCGGCCTTCTTCGCGCGCGACTTCTTCGCCGGCGCGTCGGCCGCCTCGGCACCCTCGGCCTTTTCGGCGGCTTCCGGCGATGCTTCGGTCACCTGCGTTTCCGCCTCGATGGGCGCCGCGGCCTTCTTGGCGCGCGGCTTCTTGGCCGGAGCCTCGGCCCCCGCCTCGGCCTCGCCCGCGGCGGCCGGCGCTTCGACCGCGCCCGCGTCCTCGCCCTTGGCGGCGGGCTTCTTCGCGGCGGCCTTCTTGGCGGGCTTCGCCTCGCCTTCCGCGGCATCGGCCTTCTTCGCCGACTTGCGCGGCTTGGGGTTGTCGTGGTCGTGGCTGTGCGTGCCGGTCGCGAAGCCGTCCTCGCTCTCGATCGCGGCTTCCAGCTCCTCGCGGGTCGCATCGCGATCGGTGATCTCCGCCTTGTCGAACAGGAAGTCGACGACCTTGTCCTCGTACAGCGGCGCGCGCAGCTGGGCTGCCGCCATCGGCTCCTGCTGAACGTACTGGATGAAGCGCTGGCGATCTTCCGGCCCGTATTGCTGCGCGGCCTGCGCGATCAGGCGGTTCATTTCCTGGTTGCTGATCTCGACGCCGTTCGCCTGGCCGATCTCGGACAGCAGCAGGCCCAGGCGGACGCGGCGCTCGGCGATCTTGCGATAATCGTCGCGCTCCGCTTCCATCTCGGCCAGCGCCGCCTGCGGGTCTTCCTCGTGGCTCGCCTCATGCTCCAGCTGCTGCCAGATCTGCGCGAACTCGGCCTCGACCATCGACGGCGGCACTTCGAAATCATGGCCTTCCGCCAGCTGGTCGAGCAGCTTGCGCTTCATGTGCGTGCGGGTGAGCCCGTTATGCTCCTGCTCGATCTGACCCTTGATCAGGCCGCGCAGCTGCTCGAGGCTTTCCAGACCCAGGTTCTTGGCCAGATCCTCGTCGATCTTGCTCTCGCCCGCGGTCTTCACCGACTTCACCGTGATGTCGAACGTCGCTGGCTGGCCAGCGAGGTTCGCGGCGCCGTAATCCTCCGGGAAGGTGACGTGCAGCGTCTTTTCCTCGCCGGTCTTCACGCCGACCAGCTGGTCCTCGAAGCCGGGGATCAGGCGGCCCGAGCCGAGCTCGACGCCCATGTCGGTGCCGGTGCCGCCGTCGAAGGCGACGCCGTCCGCGGTCTTGCCGACGAAATCGACGGTGACCAGGTCGCCCATCTCGGCCGCCTTGTCGCCCGCATCGTCCCAGCGCTTCGACTGGTCGGCGAACTTCTTCAGCTGCTCGTCGACAAGGTCGTCACCGACCGGCACCGTCAGCCGCTCCAGCTTCAGCGCGTCGATCGCGGGCGTCGGCACCGTGGGCAGCACTTCGAGCTCGACCTTGACCTCGGCATCCTTGCCGGGCGCATAGCCTTCGTTCAGCGCGACCGACGGCTGCATCGCGGGGCGCAGGCCCTTGTCGGCGATCAGCGCCTGCACGCCCTGCTGGATCGCATTGTTCAGCGCGTCGGCGGCCAGCGCCTCGCCGTGCATCTTGCGCACCAGGTTCGCCGGCACCTTGCCGGGGCGGAAACCGGGCATGCGCACCTGCGGGGCGACGCGCTTCACCTCGGCATCGACCTTGGCGTCGATATCCTTGGCGGTGATGGTCAGCGTGTAGGCGCGCTTCAGCCCCTCGTTCAACGTCTCGACAGTCTGCATCTTGGGCCTTCGATCTGGAGAAAATGCCTGAAATCTTCTGAGGCTTCCGGTCCCGCCACTGGCAGCGGGACTGGTGCGGGCGAAGGGACTCGAACCCCCACATCTTGCGATACTGGAACCTAAATCCAGCGCGTCTACCAGTTCCGCCACGCCCGCATGAGGACCCGCCGTTGGGCGCGCGTCTATATCAGCATGGCGCAAAGGCACAAGGGGAGGCAACCGTTCGCATCGCAATGGCGTTCAGCAAGGCCAACCAGGAGAGAGCGAAAATGGCCACGCAGCCCCCGCCCGAAGCCCCGACCCCGACGCCGCAGCCGGCGGAGCCGACCGCGCCGCCGCCCGAAATCACGCCGCCGACGCCCGATGTCGACGTCCCCTCGCCCGGCACGCCCGGCACCGATCCGGGCACGCAGACCCCGGCCGAAATCTGACGCGCAAGGGAAAAATCATGAGCGCAAGCGATCCGCATCCGGACAGCCCGCCCGCCGAGGCGCCGGACACGAACCCCGACAGCCCGCCTGCGGAACCTCGCGACGATCCACGCCCCGACATCCAGCAGGTGGTCGAGGCGCGCGCCGACGCGGTCGCGCGCGGCGAAGGCGGCGAGGAACCCGCGCGCTTCACCGATGCCGGTGCCTTCGACGGCAACAGCGGCACCGGCGGCGAGGTGAAGAATCAGGACCTGACCCAGCAATAACCCTCCGAAGGGCGCCCGATCCGGCGCCCTTCGTTCATGGTGCCGGCGGTACGCGCCGCGCGGTCACGACGGTAATCGTCTGTTGGGGCACCTGCCCCTTGAACGCACCGTTGACGGTCGCGGTCGGTGACACGGGCGTGTCGAGGATCTTTTCCACCACATCCATGCCCTCGACGACATGGCCGAACGCGGCATAGCCCAGATTGTCGCCGGGTTTCGACGGGTCGGCGTCGAGCGAGGGGCTCTGGTCGCCGACGCTGATCGTGAAGTCGCCGCGCGCGCTGCCCGGCTCGAACCGCGCGACGGAGATCGCGCCGCTCGTATGGTGAAGTCCGGTCTGCGTCGTGGGCTCGTGCTTGATCGGCGGCAGTACGCGCTTGGGATCGCCGTTGGTGCCGAACTGGACGAAGCCGAACTGCGGCGCGACCTTCACCGCACGATAGAAGACGACGCCGTCCAGCCTTTTGCCGTCGACATATTTCAGGAAGTTGCCCGCGGTGACCGGCGCATGCTGCGTATCCGCCTCGATCACGATCCGCCCCGCGGTCGTGTCGAGCGCGACGCGCGGCAGCGGCGCGACGGCAGGCGCCGCCGCCTGCTGCTGTGCCGCGGCCGGCAGGCTCGCCATCATTGCCAGCGCCGTCAGCGCCCGTCGCACGGTCATCCGCCTGTCTCCTTTTGCCGTTTACCCGGCCAGCGCCTTCTTCAGCAGGTCGTTGACCACCGCCGGATTGGCCTTGCCGCCCATCGCCTTCATCGTCTGGCCGACGAAGAAGCCGAACAACGCCTCCTTGCCGCCGCGATACTGTTCCAGCTGGTTCGGGTTCTTCGCCAGCACCTCGGCGATCACCGCCTCGATCGCGCCGGTGTCGCTCGTCTGCTTCAGCCCGCGATCCTCGACGATCTTGGCGGGCGCGTCGCCCGTCTCCAGCATCACCTCGAACACCTGCTTCGCCAGGCTGCCCGACAGCGTGCCGTCGGCGACCAGCGCGAGCAGCTCCGCCGCCTGCCCCGGCGTCACCGGCGACGACGCGATGTCGCGCCCGGTGCGGTTGAGCGCGCCGAACAGTTCCGACGTCGTCCAGTTCGCCGCCGCGACCGGCGCCGCACCCGCCTCGAGCAACGCATCGAACCAGCGCGCTGCCTCGACCTCCGCGGTCAGCACGCCCGCCTGATAGGGGGAGATGCCGGCCGCTTCGTACCGCTGCCGCTTGGCGTCGGGCAGTTCGGGCAGGCTCGCGCGGCATTCCTCCAGAAACGCCTCGTCCAGCTCCAGCGGCAACAGGTCGGGATCGGGGAAATAGCGGTAATCCTGCGCATCCTCCTTCGACCGCATCGACCGCGTCTGGCCCGTGTCGGGGTTGAACAGCCGCGTCTCCTGCACGATCGCGCCGCCGTCCTCCAGCACCGCGACCTGGCGCTTTGCCTCATGCTCGATCGCCTGCATGACGAATCGCACCGAATTGACGTTCTTCGTCTCGGTGCGCGTGCCGAACGGTTCGCCAGGCTTGCGCACGGAGACGTTGACGTCGGCGCGCATCGACCCCTGGTCCATATTGCCGTCGCAGCTGCCGACATAGCGCAGGATCGACCTGAGCTTCGTCAGGTAAGCGCCTGCTTCCGCAGGCGAACGCATGTCCGGCCGGCTGACGATCTCCATCAGCGCGACGCCCGACCGGTTTAGGTCGACGTAGCTCTTGGTGGGATGCTGGTCGTGCATCAGCTTGCCCGCATCCTGCTCGACATGGATGCGCTCGATGCCGATCCTCTTCACCGCATCGGGATTCTTGTCGTCCGGGCTGACGTCCAGATGCCCCTCGCCGACCAATGGATGGTACAGCTGGCTGATCTGATAGCCCTGCGGCAGGTCGGCGTAGAAATAATTCTTGCGGTCGAACCGCGACCAGCGGTTGATCTGCGCGTCGATCGCCATGCCGGTGCGCACCGCCTGGCGAATGCACTCGCGGTTCGGCACGGGCAGCATGCCGGGCATCGCCGCATCGACCAGGCTGACCTGCGTATTGGGCTCCGCGCCGAACGCGGTCGCCGCGCCGGAGAACAATTTGGCGTTGCTCGTCACCTGCGCATGGACTTCCAGGCCGATCACGACCTCCCATTCGCCGGTGGCGCCCTGGATGCGATAACTCGATTCGGTCATGGATGCGTCTCTGGGGTGATGAGGGAGAGGTCGGGGAAATAGCGGCGATAGAGCTTCGGGTCGCGGGTCAGCAACACGGCGTCCTGCGAAAGCGCCTGCGCCCCGATCAGGAAATCGGGGAGGACGCGCGGGTGGTCGACATCGCGGCGCGTGCGCCGGTATTGGTGAAAGCGCTTGCCGCCTTCGAAGGCTGCCGCCGCGCTCAACGTCTGGATCGTCAGCGATAAACCGTCGAGCTTGGTGACGAGATCGTCGAAGGCATCGAAACCCCAGCTGAGTTCGGCCACAGCGATCGCGCTCACCACCACGTCTCCGCGCTCGATACACCCCGCCAGCTGGCTGGACGACCAGGCAAACCACGTCGCGTCCCGGCGCAGCACGTCGATCACGATATTGGTATCGAGGAAGGTCACCAATCCTCGTTCCGCCACGGACGTATGTCGTCCATATAATCGTCCGTAGACTTGACCCCGAAATCGACCGTCCCGGCAACGGCTTCGATCGCGGCGAGGATGCGTGCCCGGCGCTGCTCGAGCGTCTCGGCCGCCCCGCGTGGTGCGACGACGACCTGACCCTGCGCGTTAAGCCCGACCGTGACCTCGCCGCCGGGAACCAGCCCGGCATGATCGCGCAGATGCTTCGGGATCAACACCTGACCCTTGCTGGTCATGTTGCCGTCCACCGCCTCGGTGATGGGATTGTGCACATTCATCGCGCGCCTCCAGTGTTACGTAGGGTAACACCCACCGTCTTGAGCGTCTACCACCACGCCTCGGGCCGCGCGCCGAAGCCGGCACGCTGCTCGATCGCAAGGCCGGCGTTGAGCACGCCCTGCTCGTCCAGCGGCCTGCCGATGATCTGCAACCCCAGCGGCAACCCCGCCGCGTCGAGGCCACCCGGCACGCTCATCGCGGGCAGGCCCGCCAGCGAAGACGGCACGGTGAAGACGTCGTTCAGATACATGGCGATCGGGTCCGCCGACTTCTCGCCCAGCGCGAACGCCGCCGAGGGCGCGGTCGGCGTCAGCAGCACGTCGCATACGTCCCACGCGCGTTCGAAATCGCGCGCGATCAGCGTGCGCACCTTCTGCGCCTGCGTGTAATAGGCATCGTAGAATCCGGCGGAGAGCACATAGGCGCCGATCATGATCCGGCGCTTCACCTCCGCGCCGAAACCGTCGGCCCGCGTCGCGGCATACATGTCCTGCAACCCCGCGCGCTCCCCTGATCCTTGGGCGGGAAGGTCGCGCAGGCCGTAACGCACGCCGTCATAGCGCGCGAGGTTGGACGACGCCTCCGCCGGCGCGATGATGTAATAGGCCGGCAGCGCATATTTGGTGTGCGGCAGCGACACGTCGACGATCGTCGCGCCCGCATCCTTCAGCCAGGCGATCCCCTGCTGCCACAGCGCCTCGATCTCGGCCGGCATGCCGTCGACCCGATATTCCTTGGGAATGCCGACGCGCTTGCCGGTCAGGTCGGCGGACAGGCCCGCTTCCCACTGGGGCACGTCGAGCTGGAGCGAGGTCGCGTCCTTCGCATCGAAGCCCGCCATCGCTTCCAGCATGATCGCGCAGTCGCGGACGTCCGCCGCCATCGGCCCCGCCTGGTCCAGGCTGGAGGCGAAGGCGATCGTGC
This sequence comes from Sphingomonas sp. FARSPH, assembly GCF_003355005.1. NCBI lineage: Bacteria > Pseudomonadati > Pseudomonadota > Alphaproteobacteria > Sphingomonadales > Sphingomonadaceae > Sphingomonas > Sphingomonas sp. FARSPH. The sequence goes on from NZ_CP029985.1 coordinate 260,678, forward strand.
CCCAGCGCGAGCAGCGGCCGTAGGTCGGCTTGATCCCGCTGATCCCGGTGAAGGCGGCGGGCTGGCGGATCGATCCGCCGGTATCGGTGCCCGTCGCGCCCGGGCACAGCCGCGCCGCGACCGCGGACGACGACCCGCCCGACGATCCGCCGGGGGCGAGCGCCGCGTTGCCGCCGTCGCTGCGCCGCCATGGCGAGATGACGTTGCCGAACGCGCTCGTCTCGTTGGACGAGCCCATCGCGAACTGGTCCATGTTGAGCTTGCCGAGCATGCCCGCACCCGCGTCCCACAGATTCTGCGACACGGTCGATTCGTAGGTCGGCACGAAGCCTTCGAGGATGTGGCTCGCCGCGGTGGTGGCGACGCCCTTCGTACAGAACAGGTCCTTCATGCCGATCGGCACGCCGGCCAGCGGCTTGAGCGCCTCGCCCGCCGCACGCGCGGCGTCGGCAGCGCGTGCCGCGGCGAGCGCGTGTTCCGGCGTCTCGACCAGAAACGCGTTGAGCGGTTTGGCGGCGGCGACCTTGGCGATGAAGCCTTCCGCCACCTCGACCGCGGTGAAGTCGCCGGCGCGGACCCCGTCGCGGATCGCGGCGATGCCCAGGTTGGTCAGGTCGGTCACGAAAGGTCTCCCACAGACGTCGGGATCCCGGCGTACGCCGGGATGATCGAATGATGCCGTTGCGTCATCATTCGATCACCTTGGGCACGGTGAAGAAGCCATGTTCGGCGTCGGGTGCGTTCGCCATCAGCTCCTCGCGCTTGCCGCCGCCGGTCAGCGGGTCAGCATCGACGACGTCGTCGCGCAGGCGAAGGGTGTTGGGGATGACCGCGGTCATCGGCTCGACGCCGGTCGTGTCGACCTCGCCCAGTTGCTCGATCCAGCCGAGGATGTTGCCCAGCTCCGGCGCCAGCCGGGCCGCCTCGTCATCGGTCGTCGCGATCCGCGCAAGGCTCGCGATCTTCTTCACGGTGTTGGTGTCTACGGACATGCCCCAGCGGCTAGCCGCTGGCGCGATGCGGTGCAAGCCGGGCGGGCGCTTCCACCGTCTCCCCTCCCGCAAGCGGGAGGGGGATTACCCTTACCCGATCCCCGCGATCCACCCCGGCAAGTCCGCCAGCCGCGCGAGCCGCGTATAGCGCGCCGCCCCCACCGGCTCCTCGCCCGCCTCATGGACCCAGCCGCCGTCCTGCGGGATGAACGCCGCCCATCCCCCCGCCGCCAGCGCGGGCAGCACGTCCGAGCGCATCGAATCGCCCGCCATCACCGCGCGTTCCGGCGCGACGTCATAGGCCGCGAACACCCGGCGGAACGTGTCGGCGGTCTTGTCGCTGACGATCTCGATGCCGGCGAACCGGTCGCCCAGCCCGGATGCGGCGAGCTTCGCCTCCTGATGGAGCAGATCGCCCTTGGTCACCAGCACCAGCCGCCCGATCGCCGCCAGCGCGGCAAGCGTCTCCTCCACCCCGTCGAGCAGCTCGACCGGATGCGCGAGCAGCGCGCGCCCCGCATCGAGGATGCCCGACACCATCGCGGTCGACAGCGTCGCGCCCGCCAGCTCGGTCGCCGTCTCGATCATCGACAGCGTGAAACCCTTGGCGCCATAGCCGTACAGCCTCAGGTTGCGCGCCTCGCACGCATTCAGCGTCTCGCGCGCCACCTCCGCATCGGCGAACGGCTGCAGCATCGCGAGCAACGCCGCCTCCGCCGCATGGAAATGGCGCATATTGTGCCACAGGGTATCGTCGGCATCGAGGCAGATGAGGTCGATCGTCATGCCGCGAAGGTGTAGAACCTCGAACGCCGGTGTTGAAGTCCCACGACGCGATCAGCCCGCCGCCTCGGTCGCGGCCGTGTCGGTCCCGGCCGCCTCGGTCGCGGTCGCCTCGCCCGATCCCGCCCCGTCCCCGCTCGCTCGCGCCTTGCCGTCCGCGTCGGCGAAGCCGAGCAACGTCATCCGCCGTGCGACCTCCTCGCCGATCTTCTTCTCGATCGCCGCCTGCTGCTCGGGCGGCATCGCCGTGATGCCGTCCTCGCTCATCTTCATCTCCCTGAGCACGTCCGCGCGCAATCTCTTGGCGAGCCGCTGCGCCGGCGTCAGTTCGGATTCCTTGCGGAAATCGGCGATCGCGCTCTTCAGCTTGGCGGTCGCCTCCTCCGTGGTCATCGCGCGCGGCGCGCCGGGGTAGAGGGTATCGTAGGTGATCGGAACGTCACTGTCGTGGTGCAGGCGCGCCATCACCGACAGCGCGGTGCGCTGGCCGAACGCGGTCGGCATCCCGCCGCCCGCGGCCTCGTTCGCCGTCGCTTCATGGCGCAGATAGGCGAACATGTTGACCGGCGTATCGGACGCATCATCGCTCCCCGCCAGATCGCTCGCCGCATCCAGCGCATGCGCGCCGATCCGCCCGCTCGCGACCAAGGCGGGTACGACGACCGCGAACTGGCGCGGGCTGATCCGTGTAAAGTCGTAGACCCCTGCCGGCAGCCCCTGCGCCGCGCTGACCTGATCCGCGGTCAGCGCCCCGCCGCCGATCATGTCCCCCGCCGCGCCCAGCGCCTGCGCAAAGCCCGCACCGTCGCCCCGTCCCGCGGCCCCGCCGGCCTGCGAGGCCCCGCGCATCGTCACCGCCCCGATCTGCATCCGCCCGTCTCCCGCAAGCGACCGTCCTTGCGGCACCAGTAGCCGCCGCCGATTAAGATCCCGTACACGCCGGTGACCGCGCTCCCGGCCTCCGCGCCGCGATTGCCTCGACGCCCCCGCTCGGGCAGTAGGCGGCTCGTCCATCCTTCGGGAGCCGCGCTTGGCCCGCAAGTTCCTCTACGTCATCGCCGTCCTGATCGCACTCGTGCTCGCGGGCGGCATCGCCTATCGCTATTACGGCGCACAGCTGCTCCGCGCGGCGCTGGTGCCGACCGAGACGTTCCACGCGCAGCCCGGCGTCACGCCCGCGACCTATGCCGACGCCCGGATGTGGATCGCGCGGCCCGATATCGCGAACAACCCCGCACTCTGGACCCCCGCCGGCTATGCGCCCGGCGGCAAGCCCACCGCCGCGGTCTTCTTCATCCATCCGACCAGCTATATCGGCCGCGACCATTGGAACGCGACGCTCACCGATCCGGAAACCAACGCACGCGCCGCGATCTTCCTGCGCGGCCAGGCGAGCGCGTTCAACGACGCGGGCGAGATCTGGGCGCCGCGCTATCGCCAGGCGACGTTCGGGGCGTTCCTGACCAGCGTCGCCGACGCCAATCGCGCGCTCGACCTCGCCTATCGCGACGTATCCGCCGCGTTCGACGCCTTTCTGGCTGAGGTCGATTCCGGGCGCCCGATCATCCTCGCCGGGCATAGCCAGGGCGCGCTCCACCTGACGCGGCTGCTGCGCGAAAAGGTCGCAGGGACCCCGCTCGCGCGGCGCATCGCCGCCGCCTATGTCGTCGGCTGGCCGGTGTCGAAGGCGACCGATCTCGCCGCGCTCGGCCTGCCGGAATGCACGGGCCCCGACCAGCCGGGCTGCATCCTGTCGTGGCAAAGCTTCGCCGAGCCCGCCGATCCCTCGCTGATCCTCGATACCTACGATCGGACGATCGGCTTCGACGGCAAGTCGCGCAAGGACACGCCGATGGTCTGCACCAATACGCTGACCGGGACCGCCGACGCCGCCGCGCCCGCCACCGCCAATCTCGGCACGCTCTTCCCCTCTGCCGACCTTACCACCGCGACGATCGAGCCGGGCAAGGTCCCCGCCACCTGTCAGGGGCGCGGCCTCCTCATGATCGGCGCGTCGCCGCCCGACCTCGGTAATTACGTGCTGCCCGGCAACAACTACCACGTCTACGACTACAGCCTGTTCTGGGCGAACGTGCGCGCCGATGCGGGCCGCCGCCTCGCCGCTTTTCAGGCGCAAAATCGGGCGCAGAATCGGGCGCGGCGAAAGGCGAGACGATGATCACCACCGACGCCGCCGCCTTTCGCGCCGCGCTGCCCGCCGGCGGCCGGCTGCTCGGTCTCGACGTCGGCACGAAGACGATCGGCACCGCGCTCTGCGATGCGGGGTGGAGCTTCGCCAGCCCCGCGACGCTGGTGCGCCGCACCAAATTCAGCAAGGACAAGGCGCAGCTTCTCGACCTCGTCGCGGCGCAGGGCGTGCGCGGCCTCGTCATCGGTCTGCCGCTCAACCTCGACGGCAGCGACAGCCCGCGCACGCAATCGACGCGCGCCTTTGCGAGGCTGATGGTCGACACCGGCCTGCCGATCCTGCTATGGGACGAACGCTGGTCCACCGTCGCGGTCGAACGCACGATGATCGAACAGGACATGAGCCGCGCCAAGCGCGCCGAACGCGTCGACAATCTCGCCGCCGCGCACATCCTGCAAGCCGCGATCGACGCGCTGACGATGGTCTGACGCGCCACGCTGATCGACTCTTCCGATCGCCCTGATCGATACGAATGACCGGAGCCGGACCGGCAATCTTTCGTTGCACTGCCGCACGGGCGCCCCGTCGGGCGTTCTGCCCCCCTTTGCCGACTTTCAAGCCATTGAGGACATCACCCATGCCCACCCCGACCCAGGGTTTCGCTGCGCAGGCTGCCGACGCGCCGCTCGCCCCGTTCAGCTTCGAGCGTCGCGATCCCGGCCCGAAGGACGTCGCGATCGACATCCAGTTCTGCGGCGTCTGTCACTCCGACCTGCACACCGCGCGCGGCGAATGGGACGGCACGCTCTACCCCTGCGTGCCCGGTCACGAGATCGTCGGCCGCGTCACCGCCGTCGGCAGCGAGGTGACGAAGTTCAAGGTCGGCGACATCGCCGGCGTCGGCTGCATGGTCGACAGCTGCGGCCACTGCCCGTCGTGCCAGGACGGCGAGGAGCAATATTGCACGGACGGCGGCTTCGTCGGCACCTATAACGGCCCGGACAAGGTCTTGGGCGGCCACACGTTCGGCGGCTATTCGGACCATATCGTCGTCGACGAGGGCTTCGTGCTCCACATCGGCCATGACGAAAAGGATCTCGCCGCCGTCGCGCCCCTGCTCTGTGCGGGCATCACCACCTTCTCGCCGCTCCATCACTGGAAGGTCGGGCCGGGCCAGAAGGTCGGCATCGTCGGCCTGGGCGGCCTCGGCCACATGGGCGTCAAGATCGCCAATGCGATGGGCGCGGAGGTCTACGTCTTCTCCACCTCGCCCAACAAACGCGACGACGCCATCCGCCTCGGCGCGAAGGACCTGATCGTGTCGAAAGACGCGGACCAGATGGCGCGCCACGAAGGCTCGTTCGACTTCATCCTGAACACCGTCGCCGCGCCCCACGACCTCGACGCCTTGCTCGTCCAGCTCAAGCGCGACGGCACGATGTGCCTCGTCGGCGTCCCCGCCGAACCGCATCCTGCGCCGTCGGTCGGCAACCTCGTCTTCCGCCGCCGCGCGCTGGCGGGCTCGCTGATCGGCGGGATCAGGGAAACGCAGGAGATGCTCGACTTCTGCAAGGAACATGGCCTCACCAGCGATATCGAGATGATCCGCATGGACCAGATCGACGAAGCGTACGACCGGATGGTGAAGGGCGACGTCAAGTACCGCTTCGTCATCGACATGGAGACGCTGAAGGCAGCGTAATTCTGCCGCGCCCTCGTCATTCCCGCGAAGGCGGGAATCCAGACCGACTGCCCTATCGACTCCATCGATACGCTAGCGGCGCTGGATCCCCCGCCTCCGCGGGGATGACGAGGCGGGAGGCACCAGCGGCACTCGACTGCCCTCCGCAGCCCCGCTTGCCCGCGCCAGCCCCGCGCGCTACCCGACGCGCTTGATGACAGCCTCAGACCATAGCCCCGCCGCCCAGATCCCGGGCGGCGCCGTCTTCCCGCACCGGCATCTGACCGGCATCGACGGGCTCCAGCCGCATGAGATCACCTTTCTGCTCGATGAGGCGGAACGCTGGATCGGCGCGAACCGCGACCATGCCGCGCCCGACAAGCGGCTCGATGGGCTGACGCAGATCAACGCCTTCTTCGAAAACTCGACGCGCACGCTGCTAAGCTTCGAGATCGCGGGCAAGCGCCTCGGCGCCGACGTCGTCAACATGCACGCCGCGCAGTCAAGCGTGAAGAAGGGCGAGACGCTGATCGATACCGCGCAGACGCTCAACGCGATGCGCGCCGACGTCATCGTCATCCGGCACATGGCATCGGGCGCGGTGCGGCTGATCGCGGACAAGGTCGACTGCCCCGTGCTCAACGCCGGCGATGGCCGCCACGAACATCCGACGCAGGCGCTGCTCGACGCGCTGACCATCCGCCGCCGCCGCGGCAGCATCGCCGGGCAACGTGTCGTCATCTGCGGCGATGTGCTGCACAGCCGCGTCGCGCGCTCCAACATCCTCAGCCTCACCGCACTCGCCGCGGAGGTACGCGTCTGCGCGCCGTCGACGCTGATGCCGCCCGCGGTCGAGCGGATGGGCGTCACGCCCTTTACCGATTTTGACAAGGCGCTGGTGGGCGCCGACGTGGTGATGATGCTGCGCGTCCAGAACGAGCGGATGGACGGTGCCTATATCCCGTCGACGCGCGAATATCGCCTGCGCTACGGCCTGACGCCGGAACGGCTCGCGCGGTTGCCCGATGCGCTCGTCATGCACCCGGGGCCGATGAATCGCGGCGTCGAGATCGATTCGAGCGTCGCGGACGGGCCGCAATCGGCGATCACGGAGCAGGTGGAGATGGGCGTGGCGGTCCGGATGGCGTGCCTGGACGTACTGACCCGGCGCGCGCGCCGCGTGGAAGGTTGGGCATGAGCATCACCGCCTTTTGCAACGCGACGCTCGTCTGCCCCGTCGCGGGCGTCCGCGACGGCGGCGTGCTCGTCCGCGACGGGATCATCGTCGCCGCGGGCACGATCGACATACCTGCCGATGCCGACGTCGTCGACTGCGCGGGCAAGACGCTCGGCCCCGGCATCGTCGACCTTGGCGTGTTCGCGATCGACCGCCATGCCTTTCGCACCGGCGGCATCGTCCGCGTCGCGCTGATGCCCGACGGGCGCCCGGTGCTCGACGATCCCGGCGTCGTCCAGCGCGCGGCGCTGATCGGCAAGCCGGACCTGTGGATTCACCCGATCGCCGCCGCGACGCGCGGTCTCGCCGGCGCGGAAATGGCGGAAATGGCGATCTGCGCGTCGGCAGGCGCAAAGGCCGTCGGCACCGGCAAGGGCTGGATCGCCGATTCGGGCGTCATGCGCCGCGTCCTCGCTTATGCCCGCGACCTCGACATCGCAGTCGTCGCGCATGCGGAGGACGGCGGCCTGACGCAGGGCGCGGTCGCAACCGATGGCGAGACCGCGACCCGCCTCGGCCTCGCCGCCGCGCCGGCGATCGCGGAGGCGCTGGCGGTCGCACGCGACCTGATGCTCGCCGAGGATACCGGCGCGCGGCTCCACCTGCGCCAGGTGACGACCGCCGCCGCCTTCGACCTGATCCGCGCCGCCAAGCGTCGCGGCGTCGCCGTCACCTGCGGCATCACGCCCGCACACCTGCACCTATCCGATATCGCGGTCAGCGATTTTCGCACCTATGCCCATCTCTCGCCGCCGCTCCGCGCCGAAAGCGATCGCCAGGCCGCACTCGCCGCGGTCGCGGACGGCACGATCGACGTGCTCGCCTCGGGCCACGATCCGAAGGGGCCGGAGGAAAAGCGTCTGCCGTTCGCCGATTCGACGCCGGGCATGGCGGGGGCGGAAACGTTGCTGCCGCTCGCGCTGATGCTGGTCCGCGACGGGCGCGTCACGCTCGACCGTCTGTTCGCGCTGCTCGCCGCCAATCCGGCGCGCGTGCTCGGCCTCGACACGGGCACGCTGGAGCCGGGCAAGGCCGCCGACCTCATGCTGTTCGACGCGGACACCCCGTGGCAGGTCGACGGCACCGCGTTCAGCGGCGGCGGCGCCAACACGCCGTTCGACGGCCTGCCCGTGCAGGGCCGCGTGTTGCGAGTCTGGAAGGGCGGCCGGGAAATCTGACCGGGACGCAGGCGGTTCAAACCCCCTTAGCTTCCCCGGCGAAGGCCGGGGAAAATATGCAAGGTGAACTGACTTGCGCTGTCTTACACGCGGTGTTCCTGTTATGATCCGCCTTACGAACGCCGCTCTTTTTCAGCCACGTAATCTTGTGACAACAACGCGCACGAACATGTCACGTTCAGGTGTCAATTTTGTCAAGACTCGCGGGCGTCAGCGCGCTGCCAGCTGCACCGGTGTGCGCAGCCATTGCGCCAGCCGGTCGCCTGCCTCGCGCCGGACGAAGCACGTGCCGCCTTTTGCGCGATAGTCGCGGCAGACGCGCGCCGCCGCCTCGCGGCTGAAACCGCCGACCGACAGGCGATACAGGCGGCCCTTGGCAGCGGCGACGGGGGTGCCCGTCGGCTGGCGACCCGAAAACACCGCGAAGCGCCGCGTCGCCTGGTCCCATCCGGAGCGCGCGACCGCGGCATTGCTGAACGCGCCGAGCTGGACGTACCAGTCGCCCGTCGGCAGCGTACGGGCGGCATGCGCCAGGCGCTGCACCGGCGGCACATCCTGAACGACGACGCCCGCCGCGACCTTTATCGGGCCGCGCGCGCGGATCATCGGCGCGGGCAAGGGCTGCACGACCTCGCGCGGCGCGGCGAAGGTAACCTTCAGCGGCGTCGGCGCGGGCGCAGGCTTCGCCACAGGAGCCGGCGAATTGGCGGCGAGCGCGACGGGCGCCTGCGCCACCGGCTCGGGCGTCGCCGCTTGTACCGGCGCACCGCCGACCGGGACCGGGGCGTTCAGCGCGAGCGCGACCGGCAGGCCCGCGTCCGCCCGCGGCGTCACGCCCAGCAGCGTCGCGACCTGCTGCGCCGACGAACCGGGCTTGGCGAATACCGCCCATTGTTCCATCCGCGCATCGACGTCGGCGGGCGACATGTCGGCCGCGGCGACGACGCGCGCCATCTGCCATTCGCCTGCCAGCGCGTAACTGAGCGCCAGGTTCTGGCGCACCTTGGCATTGCCCTCGCCCGATCGCGCGACCGGCGTCAGCATCGCAACCGCGCCCGCTGGATCGCCCGCCAGTGCGGTGGCGAGGCCCAGGTCGGCGACGGGGATCGCGCGGCTGTGTGCGCCCAGCGTCGCACGCGCGCCCATCCAGTCGCCGCTCGCGATCTGCGTCAGCGCGAGGTTGAGCGCCGCCTTGCCATTGCCCGGCGTCAGCTGCAGCACGTCGCCATAAGCCGCGCGCGCCGAGTCGAACCGACCGCTCTTCAGATAGCTTTCGGCGAGCACCATGCGATATCCGGCATCGCGCGGCGCCAGCGCGACCGCCCGCTCGGCGAAACCGACCGCGGCCGCCGCATCCTGCTTCTGCAGCGCGCGGACCGCCTTGACGCCCTCCTTGCCGGCGACGCGCGCATCGCGCTCCGCGGCGCGGTCGCTCGCCGCGGCGACATGCATGCCGCGTGCGGTGCAACCGACCATCGTACCGCCCAGGATCAACCCGGACAGGCTCAGCGTCAGGAACGTGCGGGTGTTCATCGGTGTCTTCCCCCCAGAACGGTCAGCGCGCCCGCTTGCCCTGCGGCAGCTGCTCGACGAGCGCCTCCACCTCCGGGATCGCGGTCAGCAGCGCATCGAGCGCCTCGGTGACGAGGTCCTGTGCGGACCGGTTGGTAATCGCCGACGCCAGGCGCAGGCGCAGGTGACGGTCGGCATCGACGCGCAGCGTGAAGGCCGCCTTGCCGACATGCTGCGTCTCGCGACGCAGCCTGGTCGCGGTGGCGACGGAGACGGACTTGACGACGGGCGGCGGCGCGACGGCGGCTTCCAGCCGCTCGCGCTCGACCAGCACGGTCGGCATGGCATCCGCGGGTGCATCGGGCACGACGGGTTCATGGATGGATGCTGGGGCGGGCGCCGGAGCCGGCATCGCGACGCGCGTGCTGTCGGCACCCATGTCGTTCCAGCCCAGATCGTCGCCGCCATGGCTGAAATGGTCGAGGCCCTGGCGCCGCATCGCCGGCCGCGCCTGCCCCTTGCGGGCGAGCAGCGTCGAGGAGAGCGAGGCCATCGGCTTGGGTCCGCTGCCGAACATCGCGCGTCAGCCCCCCACCACGCGGCGGCCGAAGCCGCCCGCCGCCGGCCGCGTGCCAAAGCCGTTGCCGGCCGGCACGCTGAACACGGTGCGGCGGAAATTCTTCTCCAGCCGGTCCGCGATATAGGTCCACAGCGCCCTGACCTCGGCCGCCGACTTGCCGTTCGGGTCGACCTCCATCACCGTGCGGCCGTCGATCATCGACGCGGCGAAATCGGTGCGCTGGTGCAGCGTGATCGGCGCAACCGTGCCGTGTTGCGACAGCGCAACGGCGGCGTCGCTCGTGATCCGCGCCTTGGGCGTCGCGGCGTTGACGACGAAGATCAGCGGCTTGCCCGCGCGGTCGCACAGGTCGACGGTGGCGCCGACGGCACGCAGGTCGTGCGGGCTCGGCCGGGTCGGTACGACCACCAGTTCGGCGACGTTGATGACGCTCTGGATCGCCATGGTGATCGCGGGCGGCGTGTCGATCATCGCCAGCTTGAACCCCTGCTGGCGCAGCACCTCAAGATCGGCGGCGAGCCGCGCGACCGTCGTCTGCGCAAAGGCGGGATATTCGGCGGTCCGCTCGTTCCACCAGTCGGCGAGCGAGCCCTGCGGATCGATGTCGATCAGCACGACGGGGCCATGGCCCGCCATTTGCGCCTGCACGGCGAGATGCCCGGACAAGGTGGTCTTGCCCGAACCGCCCTTTTGCGATGCCATCGCGAGAACGCGCATAGGCCCCCTTAGAAGTGAAACGACCCGAATTTGTCACCGGATAGGTGCCAGAGCAGCGCTAAGAAGCCGTTAACGCGCCTTTCAGCTGCGCTTCGGGGCGACACGCGCTTTGCGTTCCGCGCGCCGGCGGGGCATGACGGCCGCAGGATCAAAAAGGGAATTGCCATGCGTTTTTCGGGGATGATCGCACTGGCCGCGCTGGCGGCAGCGGCACCGGTCGCGGCGCAGGACGTCAAGGGCGGCGTCGATGCCTGGAATCGCGGCGATTACAGGGCGGCGGTCGACCAGTGGCGCGGCCCCGCCGTCGCCGGCGACGCGCTGGCGCAGTATAATCTTGGCCAGGCATACAAGCTCGGCCGCGGCGTGCCGCTCGACCCCGTCCTCGCCGAAAGCTGGTTCCGCAAGTCGGCGCAGCAGGGCCTGCCGCAGGGCGAGGACAATTACGGCCTGGCGCTGTTCCAGGGCGGGAAGAAGGCCGATGCGGTGCCGTGGCTCGAAAAGTCGATCGCACGCGGCGAGCCGCGCGCGCAGCTGGTGCTCGGCACGATGCTGTTCAACGGCGACGGCGTGGCGCGCGACTATCCGCGCGCCTACGCGCTGATGACTCTCGCGTCGCAGGCGGGCCTCAAGTCCGCCTCGGAAACGCTGGCGCAGATGGACCAGTATATCACCCCCGCGGATCGCGAGCGCGGCACGCAACTGGCGCAGCAATATGCGGCGGCACAGCGCAAGGCGCCCCTGCCCCGCCCCGCCCCCGCGACGCAGCTCGCGACGACCGATGCACCGCGCCAGCCAGCCGCCGCCGCCACGCCGCGTCCGCGCCCGTCGCAGCCCGCGCCCGATCGCCCCGCCCCAGATCGGATCGTCGAACAGCGCGTCGTCGCGCATCCCGCGCCGGTGAAGACGCCCGCCGCGAAGCCGACGCCGGCAGCCAAGCCGGTCGCGGCCAAGCCCGCCACCACCGGCAACTGGCGCGTCCAGCTCGGTGCGTTCAGCACGCAGGGCAACGCCGAGACGCAATGGGCGAAGGTGCGCGGCCGGCTGGGCAGCGCACATCCTGCGTACGTCAAGGCCGGCGCGGTCGTCCGGCTGCAGGCGGGCGGCTATCCCGACAAGGCGGCGGCGCAGCGCGCCTGCGCGGCATCGGGCGTGCCGTGTGTCGTGGTCGCGCCCTGACCGATCAGTCGACCCAGGTGGCGCGCGGATAGCCCTGCGCATAGAGCAGGGCGGACAGGTCGCCATGATCGATCCGCGCGCCCGCCGCCGCCGCGACGACGGGCTTGGCGTGATAGGCGACGCCCAACCCTGCCCGGCGGATCATCGCCAGATCGTTCGCGCCGTCGCCGACCGCGAGGCTCCGGGCCGGGTCAATCCCGCCCGAATCGATCGCGGCGAGCAGTGTTTCTTCCTTCGTCGCCGCGCCGACGATCGGCCTAGCGACCGCACCCGTCAGCCGCCCGTCCGCGATCAGCAGCCGGTTGGCGATCGCATGGTCGAAGCCGATCTCGGCCGCGACCGGCTCGGCGAAGCGGGTGAAGCCGCCCGACACCAGGATCGCGCGCGCACCACGGGCGCGCATCGTCCGCACCAGCGCCTTCGCGCCGGGCATGATCGTCACCCGTTCGGCGAGGCAGCGTGCGATGACGCCCTCGTCCAGCCCGGCGAGCAATGCGACGCGCGCGTCGAGCGCCGCCTCGAAATCCAGTTCGCCCCGCATCGCGCGTTCGGTCACCGCGGCGACCTGCGCCTTGATCCCCGCATAATCCGCCAGTTCGTCGATGCATTCAACGGTGATCATCGTCGAATCCATGTCCGCGACGATCAGCGCCTTGGCGCGCGTCGCGGTCGGCTGCACGACGACGTCGACGTCCGTCAGCGCCCCTTCCAATGCGATGCGCGCCGCGGCGGGATCGGCGGCGAAACCGATGTCGACGGCCTTGCCCGTCTCGATCCACGCCGGCGCCTCCGGCGCGCAGCCCGCCTGCGCCAGCCGATCGGCGGCGGCCGAACAATCGCCCGCATCGATCCGATCTGCTGCTATGAGCGTCGCCGTGAACACCAAATCCTCCAAACCCGCGCTGGCGCTCATCGCAGGGCCGACCGCCAGCGGCAAGTCCGCCGCCGCGATCCGGCTGGCGCAGGCGCGGGGCGGCGTGGTCATCAATGCCGACGCAAGCCAGGTCTACGCCGACCTGCGCATCCTGACCGCACGCCCCGATGCGGCGGAGGAAGCGCGCGTGCCGCACCGCCTGTTCGGCCATGTCGACGCCGCCGATGCGGGCTATTCCGCAGCACGCTGGGCCGCGGAGGCCCGCGCGGCGATCGACGCGGTCCATGCCGAAGGCCGCCTGCCGATCCTTGTCGGGGGCACCGGCCTGTATCTGCGCACGCTGATCGACGGCATCGCGCCCGTGCCGGCGATCGACTCCACGATTCGGGAGATCGTCCGCGCCTTGCCCGTTGCGGAGGCGCATCGCCTGCTCGCGATCGAGGACCCCGCCGCCGCCGGGCGGCTTGCCCCCGCCGATACCGCGCGCGTCGCCCGCGCGCTGGAGGTGCTGCGATCGACCGGGCGCCCGCTGGCGGCGTGGCAGGCGGCGCGCGCGGGCGGCATCGGCGATCGCGTGACGCTGGCCGCCGCGATCCTGCTACCCGACCGCGATGCGCTGGTCGCGCGGATCGACGAACGGTGCGCGGCGATGTTCGACACCGGCGCGATCGAGGAGGTCGCCGCGTTGCTGGCGCGGAACGACGTTCCCGCCGATGCGCCGATCCGCCGCGCGATCGGCGTGCCGCCCATCGCCGCGCTGCTGCAAGGCGCGATCGATCGTGCCGCCGCCCTTGCCGCCATCCGCCTCGACACGCGCCGTTATGCCAAAAGGCAATATACTTGGTTCCGACACCAGCCGCCGACAGACAGGGTGAACGCGACAGATTCTGTCGATCTGGAAAACAAAATCGCACATTTATTGCGATAGACGCTTGACCCCTGCCGCCCCCGCCTCTAGGCGCGCAGCCCTCACCCAAGGCAGATGGAGGGTAACGTGGCCGAGAAGAGCGGAGCAGACATCCTGGTCGAGGCGCTGTGCGATCTCGGCGTGGAGGTCGTGTTCGGCTATCCGGGCGGTGCCGTCCTGCCGATCTACGATGCGATGTTCCGCCAATCTTCGGGAGGGCGTGGGCGGATCAAGCACATCCTCGTCCGCCACGAGCAGGCGGCGACGCATGCGGCGGAAGGCTATGCCCGCTCCACCGGCAAGCCCGGCGTCGTCCTCGTCACCTCCGGCCCCGGCGCCACCAATGCGGTCACCGGCATCACCGATGCTTTGCTCGATTCGATCCCCATGGTGGTCATCACGGGGCAGGTGCCGACCGCGCTGATCGGCACCGACGCGTTTCAGGAGGCGGATACGGTCGGCATCACGCGCCACTGTTCGAAACACAATTACCTGGTGAAGGATCCGGCGCGGCTCGGCGCGGTCATCCACGAGGCGTTCCACATCGCCACCTCCGGCCGTCCTGGTCCGGTCGTCATCGACATCCCGAAGGACGTGCAGGTCGCCACTGCCCGCTATACCAAGCCGGGCGCGATCCAGCACAAGACGTACCGCCCGCAGGTGAAGGCGCCGCAGCGCGAGATCGAACAGGTCGTCGACATGCTCGCCGCCGCGGAGCGCCCGATCCTCTACACCGGCGGCGGCGTCATCAACGCCGGCCCCGCCGCGTCGCAGCTGCTGGGCGAACTGGCACGGATCACGGGCGCGCCCGTCACCTCGACGCTGATGGGTCTTGGCGCCTTCCCCGCCTCCTCGCCGCAGTTCCTCGGCATGCTCGGCATGCACGGCACGTTCGAGGCGAACATGGCGATGAACCAGGCCGACCTCGTCGTCGCGATCGGCAGCCGCTTCGACGACCGCGTCACCGGCCGGCTCGACGCGTTCAGCCCGATGAGCCGCAAGGTGCACATCGACATCGACCGGTCGAGCGTGAACAAGAACGTGCGCGTCGACCTCGCGATCATCGCCGATGCCGGCCATGCGATGGAAGACATGGTCCGCATCTGGAAGGCGCGCCAGCACCCGAAGCCCGACACGTCGGACTGGTGGCGGCGCATAGCCGGCTGGCGCGCGGTCAAGTCGCTCGACTTCCCGGAAACGGGAACGGAGATCATGCCGCAACGCGCGATCCGCGCCTTGTGGGAGGCGACGCACGCCCGCTCTCCGATCATCACGACCGAGGTCGGCCAGCATCAGATGTGGGCCGCGCAGCATTTCGGTTTCGAAAAGCCGAACAAATGGCTGACCAGCGGCGGCCTCGGCACGATGGGCTATGGCCTCCCCGCCGCGATCGGCGCGCAGCTCGGCAATCCGAAGGCGCTCGTCATCGATATCGCCGGCGAGGCGAGCATCCAGATGAACATCCAGGAGCTCGCCACCGCGACGCAATATCGCCTGCCGGTGAAGATATTCATCCTCAACAACGAATATATGGGGATGGTCCGCCAGTGGCAGGAGCTGACCTACGAAAGCCGCTACGCCGAAAGCTATTCGGACAGCCTGCCCGACTTCGTGAAGCTCGGCGAAGCCTATGGCTGGAAGGGCATCCGCATCGAGGCGCGCGGCGAACTGGAGGACGGCATCCAGGCGATGCTGGACCATGACGGCCCGGTGATCGTCGACTGCCGTGTCGCGAAGCTCGCCAATTGCTTCCCGATGATCCCGAGCGGCGCGGCGCATACCGACATGATCCTGCAGGCGAACGAGGTGTCGGGCACGATGGACGACGAGGCGAAAGCGCTCGTCTAGCTCCGCTCCCGCTTGCGGGAGGGGCTGGGGGTGCACCTGTCCACCCGCCGGCGCGCCTGCGGCATTCCAACCCCCACCCCTCCCGCAAGCGGGAGGGGGGAAGAGGTCCTATGCATATCAAGACCGAAGCCACCGAACGTCACACCCTGTCGGTGATCGTCGACAACGAACCGGGCATCCTCGCCCGGATCGCCGGCCTGTTCACCGCGCGCGGCTACAACATCGAAAGCCTGACCGTGTCGGAAATCACCGCCGACAAAGCGGTCAGCCGCATCACCATCGTCACCAGCGCCTCGCCGCCGGTGATGGAACAGATCATCGCCCAGCTTGACCGGCTGGTGCCCGTGCACAAGGTCACCGACCTCACCGCGCGCGGTGCGCACGTCGAGCGCGAGCTGGCGCTGGTCAAGGTGGCGGGCACCGGCGACCATCGCATCGAGGCTTTGCGCCTCGCCGAGGTCTATCGCGCCCGCGTCGTCGATGCGACGATCGGCTCGTTCGTGTTCGAGGTCACCGGCACGATCGAGAAGATCGACAAGTTCGTCGAGCTGATGGGCGAAGTCGGTCTGGTCGAGGTCGCCCGCACCGGCATCGCCGCCATCTCGCGCGGTCGCGAGGCGGCGTAACGTTTTTCCATCCGTTCCCATCAACCCTCCCGTCACCCCGGACTTGATCCGGGGTCCCGCTTCTTCGACGGCGGGACAACAGCGGGACCCCGGATTAAGTCCGAGGTGACGAAAGGAAGTACAATGAAGGTCTATTACGATCGCGACGCGGATCTGAACCTGATCACCGACAAGAACATCGCCATCCTGGGGTACGGGTCGCAGGGCCATGCGCATGCGCAGAACCTGCGCGATTCGGGCGTCAAGAACGTCGCGATCGCGCTGCGCGAAGGGTCTGCCACCGCGCAGAAGGCGGAAGCGGCAGGCTTCAAGGTGCTGTCGAACAAGGAAGCGGCCGGCTGGGCGGATATCCTGATGATCCTCGCCCCCGACGAGCATCAGGCCGCGATCTGGGAAAACGACCTCAAGGGCAATATGAAGCCCGGCGCGGCGCTTGCCTTCGCACACGGCCTCAACGTGCACTTTGGCCTAATCGAGGTCCCTGCGGACATCGACGTCATCATGATCGCGCCCAAGGGCCCCGGCCACACCGTCCGCAGCGAATACGTCCGCGGCGGCGGCGTCCCCTGCCTGATCGCGATCCACCAGGACGCCAGCGGCAATGCGCACGACGTCGCGCTCGCTTATGCCAGCGGCGTCGGCGGCGGCCGCTCGGGCATTATCGAGACCAATTTCAAGGAAGAGTGCGAAACCGACCTGTTCGGCGAACAGGCGGTGCTGTGCGGCGGCATCACCCACCTCATCCAGGCCGGGTTCGAAACGCTGGTCGAGGCGGGCTATGCGCCGGAAATGGCCTATTTCGAGTGCCTGCACGAAACCAAGCTGATCGTCGATCTGCTCTATGAAGGCGGCATCGCCAACATGCGCTATTCGATCAGCAACACCGCCGAATACGGCGACATCACCACCGGCCCGCGCATCATCACGGACGAGACGAAGGCGGAGATGCGCCGCGTCCTCGCCGACATCCAGTCGGGCCGGTTCGTCAAGAACTTCGTGCTCGACAATCGCGCCGGCCAGCCCGAACTGAAGGCGGCACGCAAGGCGGCGCAGGCGCATCCGATCGAGAAGACGGGCGCGGAGCTGCGCGCGATGATGCCGTGGATCGGCGCCAACAAGCTGGTCGACAAGGCGAAGAACTGATCGGTTTCGCGCTCACCCTCACCCTTCGTCGCCTCTCGGCGGCTCTTCCCTCTCCTCGCGGGAGAGGGAGGGAGGCGAACCACCGGAATGGTGACGGTGTCGCAACTGATCGTTTCCGTTCCGCGCCTTCCCGCCGCGCAGGCATTATGGTCAAACCGCGCGTCATTACAGGGAGACCATCCATGCGCCTGATTCTCGCCGCCGCGCTCGCCGCGGTTGCCGTTCCCGCCGCCGCCCAGATCATCGCGACCGCTCCCGGCCAACCCGGCCAGCCGACCGCGAAGGTCCCGGCCGGCACGTACGCGGTCGATCCCTTCCACACCCAGGTGTCGTGGGCGGTAAACCACATGGGCTTCTCGATCCTCGAAGGCATGTTCGGCGCGTCGTCGGGTTCGATCACGATCGATCCCGCCAAGCCCGCCGCGGCGAAGGTCGACGTGACGTTTCAGATCGATCAGCTCAGCGTCACCGCTGCCCCCTTCGCCAAGCATCTGCAATCGAAGGATTTCTTTGACGCCGCCACCTATCCGACCGCGCGCTTCGTCTCGACGTCGGTGACCCCGCGCGGCGCCAACAAGGCGACGATCACCGGCAACCTGACGATCAAGGACCAGACGAAGCCGGTCACGATCGATGCGACCTTCGTCGGGGCGGGCGCCAATCCGATGAGCAAGAAGCTGAACTTCGGCTTCACCGGCACTACGACGATCAAGCGCAGCGACTTTGGCGTCGGCGCCTATGCGCCGGTCGTGTCGGACGAGGTGAAGCTGACGATCCACGCCGCCTTCACCGCGGCCTGACCCTATCCCTTCCCAGGGAAAGCGCCGGTGCGGCTCATGCCGCCCGGCGCACCTTGGCGAACCCCTCGAAGGTCGCGCGCACCGCCGGGTCCGCGTCGGCCGTCAGGCGCACGACGCGATCCAGCGCATCAGCAGCCTCCCCCGGTCTGGCATAGGCCATCGCCCATTCGCCGAACTCGCGCGTCGCGATGACCCGGTTGGACAATATTACCAGCGCATAATGGCGCTCGTCCGCCTGGATGCGGGCAAATGCGGTGGTGACCACATTGTCTTCCCCCTCCAGCGCCTGCAGAAAGCGCTTGCCGTCGAAAAACAGCAGGCCGGTAACGCGGTCGCGTGCATTGTTACGCCGCGACTGCGCCAGGATCGCGTCGGCATCGACCGCCGCGCCACGTCTTACGGTGCTGATATAGACGAGCTGGCGCATCATAATGGGCCTTTTCTTGATGGATCGACAAGCCCCCGCCCGCGTCCAATGCGCAATAGGATCAACGGGTTAACAAAGTTTGGCGGTGCGGCGCGGATTTGCCTGACATCTTCGCTGGACACGGGCGGGAACGGTCGGCATGAATGCGCCTGCACAATGATCGGTACGCGCGCCCTTCTTCTTCGACTTATCCGCCCTTAAGGGCGGCGGTGCCTGCGCGCGCTTCCCTTAAGGGCCGATTTTCGCTTCAGCGCCATCTAACGCCGTGCGGATCAACGTCCGCAGCGGCACAGAGCCGGGACCGACATGCTCCGCGATCCTTCGACCAAATACCGCCCCTTCCCGCCCATTGCGCTGCCCGACAGGCAATGGCCGAGCCGCACGATCACCCGCGCGCCGCGCTGGCTGTCCACGGACCTCCGCGACGGCAACCAGGCGCTGATCGATCCGATGGATGCGGACAAGAAGGGCCGCTTCTTCGATCTGCTGTGCAAAATCGGCCTGAAGGAGATCGAGGTCGGTTTCCCGAGCGCGGGCGCGACGGAATTCGATTTCATCAGCGGTCTGGTGCAGCAGGATCGCATCCCCGCGGACGTGTGCGTCCAGGTGCTGACCCAATCGCGCCGCGACCTGATCGAATCCAGTTTCGCCAGCCTGAAGGGTGCGAAACAGGCGATCGTCCATCTGTACAACGCGGTGTCGCCCGCCTGGCGCAAGATCGTGTTCGGCATGACCCGCGAGGAAGTGAAGACGATCGCCGTCGAGGGCGCAATGGTGCTGCGCGACCAGGCGGCGCGCTACCCGGACACCGACTGGCATTTCGAATACAGCCCGGAAACCTTCTCCACCGCCGAACTCGACTTCTCGGTCGAGGTATGTGCCGCGGTGATGGACGTGCTGCGCCCGACCGCGGATCGCCCGCTGATCCTCAACCTGCCCGCGACGGTCGAATGCGCGACGCCCAACATCTATGCCGACCAGATCGAATGGTTCGGCCGCGCCATCCCGAACCGGGAGGCGGTGGTGATCTCGCTCCACACGCACAACGACCGCGGCACCGGCGTCGCGGCGGCGGAACTCGGCCTGCTGGCGGGCGCGGACCGCGTCGAAGGCTGCCTGCTGGGCAACGGCGAGCGGACCGGCAATTGCGATCTCGTGACGATCGCGCTCAACATGTACACGCAAGGGGTCGACCCGGCGCTCGACCTGTCCGACATCGACGCCATCGTCGACATGGTGCAGCATTGCACCAGCATCCCCGTCCACCCGCGCACCCCCTATGCGGGCGAACTGGTGTTCACCGCCTTTTCGGGCAGCCATCAGGACGCGATCAAGAAGGGCTTCGCCGCGCAGGCCGCCCGTAACGACAATCTGTGGGAGGTCCCCTATCTGCCGATCGATCCCGCCGACCTCGGCCGTAGCTACGAAGCGGTAATCCGCGTCAATTCGCAAAGCGGCAAGGGCGGCGTCGCGTGGATCATCGAACAGGACAAGGGCCTGAAACTCCCCAAGCGGCTGCAGGCGGATTTCAGCCGGCACGTCCAGCAACTCGCCGACGAAACCAGCCGCGAGCTGGGCGCCGGGGACATCTGGGATCGGTTCGAGGCGACGTACCTGCCGCGGCAGGGCGACCGGTTCGTGCTGCGCGATTATGAGGAGACGGGCAGCGTCGGCGACCGCCGGTTCGTCGGCCGCGTCGCGGTCGATGGCGAGGAGCGGTCGATCAGCGGGCGCGGCAACGGTCTGATTTCGGGCGTCATCGCCGCTCTGGCGGACACCACCGGGCCGACACTCGACGTCATCGACTATAGCGAACACGCGATCGGCCATGGCGCGGATGCGCAGGCTGTCGCCTATGTCGAATGTCGCACCGGGGACGGGCGAACAGTCTTCGGCGTCGGCATGGATACCGATATCGCTACCGCCAGCGTGCGGGCGGTATTAAGTGCCGCAAATCAGGTGGATATGTCTAAATCGGGCCTCACAAATCTTCGACCGGCCGTGCCAGGGTCCGCGTCATGATACGTCCGACCTACGCGATCCATGCCGATGCGAACGGCGAGTTCCTGCGGCTGCTGCTCGGCGGCGATTAGGACGTTGACATCGCAAGGCGGTACGCGGCCGATGTCGTGGCGACCGTTGGTCGGATGCTTTCTACCGGCACCCGCCACGGTCATCTGCTCACGTTCATCGAAATGCGGGAAAAGCATGTCGCGCCCCAGAGCGTCGCGGCCGAGTTCGCGAAGATGGTCCGGCCCGATTCGCCGTCCCGGCGCGTGGCGATACTGCTTTCGGGCACCTTGCATCGGCTCCAGGCGAAGCAGATCCTCGACGATCGGCACGCGGTGTTCCCGGCGGAAGACGAGGCGCTGGCGTGGCTGATGGAGGGCGACGACTCGGCGACGCCGATCGCCGGCATCGCCGCCTCATCGGGGCAACGCTGGCTGATCGATCGGCGTCAGGGTGCTGCCGGGGCCAGCAGGCGCGTGAGCATCACGGGAAGTTCGCGCCGTGCGACCGCCTGTTTCGGGGCCGCGACCGCAACCGGAACGAAGCGCGGCGTATAGTCGGGCGGCGGCGGGACGGCATAGGTCTTGCCGACCCTCCCCGGTGCACCGGGCACCTGCGGCAAGGACTTCTTGCCATTGGCCTTCAGCCCCGCCGCTATCTGGTCCAGGCCACCGCTGCACAGCACGTAATCGTCGCCGCGCACGCTCGCCGTCGCCGCTTCGATCGAGACCGCGATCGTTCCGATCCGCATCCGATCCGCGAGTGGCAGGCCACGCAGGTAATCGAGGATCGCACGATCGGTCTGCAGCAATTGGTCGCGGCGATGCTCCGGCGCGGAGGGATCCGCGCAGCGCGGGCCATCCACCGCGGTCAGGCCGAGATCATAAAGGTAGATTGCCGCCGCATTCTGTTTCAGTCCGGCACTTTGGGCCTCCGGCATCGCGCCGGCGAGCTGCCACAGCGCACGCATGTAGGCGAAGCCGACGAAGAACCCGCCGCCCTGGAACAGGCGCGCCTGCATCCAGTTGAGGTCGTGGTCGATCGTCGTCATATCCTTGCCGCCCATCAGCCGGTCGCCGAGCGCGAGGAAGGCATGGCGCTGGATCATTGCGTCGAGCGCTGCGGCGTCGACAGGCATCGCGCGCCCGGGCGGGTCCAACACCGGGGCGAGGCGGGCGCGCAGCGTCGCGCCATCCTGCGCGGGGGCCATGACCGTCTGCCCCGCGGCCGGAACCTCAAAGATTAGCGTTGCCGCGCAGAGTGCCATCAGCCACCGCGCCGCCCATTTGCCTGCCATTGCACCCACCCCATCGATCCTTGGCCACGCTATCATCCGCCCGGACGATGCGTAACCCTGGCCTCGGCTACCGCACCCGCATGATCTCGCAACCGACGCCCGCGTCCGGATACACATCCGGCTTCATCGAGCGCACGCGCACCGCGCGGACGCGCGGGTCGGCGAGGCAAAGCGCGGCCACCGCCTCCACCAACGTTTCCTGCAGGTCGAAGCCCGGGCCGTCCGCCAGCGCCAGGATGCCGTCGCGGACGAAATCGTAATCGAGCACCTCGTCGATCCGGTCGGCGGCGGGCGGGGCCGCATAATCGACCGTCATCCACACCGACAGGCGCACGCGCTGCGGCACCGCCTCGTGCGGATGGATGCCGAGGCGCATGGTCACCTCCAGGCGATCGAGGATCGTGGTGAATTCAGCCATCGCGCCCCTCGAACATCACGTCGCCGTCGCGCTTCAGGAAACGCTGCCCGCAATCGACGTACAGCGTCTGCCCCGTGACGCTGCGTGCGCCGAGCAGATAGACGACGCCCTCCGCCACCGCCGCTGCGCCGACCGGATGGCGCAGCAGGTTCTGGCTGGCGACCGCCTCGAATTCGGCGTCGCTCTGGTCGCCGCTCTTCAGCGTCAGCCCCGGCGCGACCGCGTTGACGCGCACCCGCGGGCTCAGCGCCTGCGCGAGCATCGTCGTCGCGCCGGCGAGCGCGTATTTGCTCATTGAATAAGAAAAGAAATCGGGGTTGGGGTTGGCGAGTTTCTGGTCGAGCAGGTTGACCACCGCCCCCTCCTCTCCATCGTCCTGCGCCGCGAGGGCCGCGGCAAGGATCGCGGGCGCGAGCGCGTTGACCGCGTAAAGCTGCGCCGCCAGCTTGGCATCGATCGCCGCCGGCGCGTCGAACGCGAAGCGCGACGCGCTGTTGACCAGGGCCGCGATCGGGCCGCCGGCCGCGGCGCGCGCACGCGCGAACAAGTCGGGCAACGCCGCGGTGTCGGCCAGATCGCCCTGCACCATCGCACCGCCCAGTTCATCGGCCAGGGCAGCCGCCGCATCCGCCGATCCGCCATAGTGGATCAACGGGCGCCAGCCCGCCGCCGCGCAGCCGCGCGCGATCGCCGCGCCCAGCCGCTTGCCGCCGCCGGTCACCAACACCCAGCCGCGCGCATGCGTAGTCACGCGCGCGACAGGCCCATCAGTGCCAGCACCTCCTTGCGGCTGCGCTCGTCCTCACGGAACACGCCCATCATCCGGCTCGTCACCATCGACACGCCGGGGGTGCGCACGCCGCGCGCGGTCATGCAGGCATGGCTCGCCTCGATCACCACGGCGACGCCCTGCGGCTTCAGATGCGTCCAGATACAGTCGGCGACCTCCGCGGTCAGCCGCTCCTGCACCTGCAACCGCCGCGCGAAGGCGTGCAGCACGCGCGCCAGCTTGCTGATGCCGACGACATGGTCTTTGGGCAGATAGGCGATGTGCGCCTTGCCGATGATCGGCGCCATGTGATGTTCGCAATGCGACTGGAACGGGATGTCACGCAGCAGCACGATCTCGTCGTAGCCGCCGACCTCCTCGAACACGCGCGACAGGTGATGCGCGGGATCGTCGCCATAGCCGGCACAATATTCGCGCCACGCCTTGGCGACGCGGCGCGGCGTGTCGATCAGCCCCTCGCGCGTCGGATCGTCGCCCGCCCAGCGGATCAGCGTGCGGATCGCCTCCGCAACGTCGGCCGGAATCGCGTCGGCGGGCGCCGCGGCCACCAGATCGCCGTCCTCCGGCGCTGCTCCGGTGTCGGTCATAACGTTCGTCTTTCCTTGCATCTGCGCCAGCCGGCGCGAATGCCGGAAACGCGACAATAGTGACGGTGCGGCAACGGTTCCATAGCCTCTTCGGGCAACCGACCTATACGTCACCGTCCTGACCCATATTGCTTGACCGGGCCCGCCGACGGTCCCACCATGGGCTCCAGGGAAAAGGTTCCGCATCGCGGGCAGAGCAGACCGGCGAGCGGCCCTTGATGGAGGGGTGCCACCGTGACGAAATGCCGCCTGCTTGCCGCGACCGCCTGTATCCTGCTACCGGCGCTGCCCGCCACTGCACAGACCACCGACCCCGCACAGGAAGCGCCAGCCGCGCAAGGCGCTGCGCCCGCCGACGCCAGCCTCGGCGACATCATCGTCACCGCGCAGCGTCAGTCGCAGCGTTTGCAGGACGTGCCGATCGCGGTCAGCGCCTTCACCGCCGACGCGCTGCAAAAGCAGCAGATCGTCAACCCGACCGCGCTGCAACAGACCTTGCCCTCGGTCACCTTCACCAAGACCGGCTTCACCACGTCCAGCTTCACGATCCGCGGCATCGGCGACCTGTGCGTCGGCACGTCGTGCGACACTGCGACCGGCATCCACATCAACGACATGCCGCTGACGACGACGCGGCTGTTCGAGACGGAATTCTTCGACCTTCAGCGGATCGAGGTGCTGCGCGGGCCGCAGGGCACGCTGTTCGGCCGCAACGCGACGTCGGGCGTGGTGAACTTCATCACCGCCAAGCCCGATCTCACCGGCATCCACGCCGCAGGGGAGTTCGAATACGGCAATTACGATTCGAAACGGGTGCAGGGCATGTTCAACCTGCCGTTCAGCGACACATTGGGGATCCGGGTCGCCGGCACCTATCTGAAGCGCGACGGCTACACGCTCAACACCTATGACAACCAGCGGATCGACGACCGCGACCTCTATGCGGTGCGCGGCACTTTGTCCTGGGCGCCGTCCAGCGACACGCGCATCGACCTGATCGGCTATTATTTCCACGAACGCGACAACCGCAGCCGCATCCAGAAGCAATTGTGCCACCGCGATCCGACCGGCGTGCTCGGCTGCCTGCCCGACACGAAGGGGTTCGAGACGACCAACGGCCTCTCGACGCTCGCCGCGGTGCTGACCTCGAGCGAATTCTTCACGCTCAACAATCCCGTGCTCGGCCGCTTCGCGCTACAGAGCCTTTACGGCACCGATCCCTATGCCGGGGTCGTCAACCCTACCGACGTGCGCACCGTCCGCGTCGACTATACCCCGACCTATTTCGCCGAAGAGGAGCAATATACCGCCAAGATCTTTCATGATTTCGGCCGCGTGAACTTCAACTTTACCGGTGGCTACGCGCGCAACACCGTCGACAGCACGGTCGACTACAATCTCGCTGTCGAAGGGTCGCTCGCCAGCAACCCGGGCCTTGCCGCGCTCAACGCGCTGGGCCGCGCGGGCAGTCCGTTCGCCTTCCTCAACGGCGTGCGCCAGACGCTGATCCCCAACGGTCCGGCGGGCGGCGTCTGCCAGTCGGCGGCCGACCCCAACAATCTGGGCGTCTACGGCGGGGCGAGCATCGGCTGTTATCCGCAGAGCCTCGATTTCGACCGCTCGCGCATCACCAGCCGCCAGATTTCCGCCGAAGCGCATATCGACAGCAGCTTCGATGGCCCCTTCAATTTCCTCCTCGGCGGAATTTATCTCGATAACCGCAGCAGAAACAACGATTATTTCGTCAACGCCTTTGGCCTCGACTATGCCTCCGGCATCCTTGGCGCCGCCTCGTCCGCGGCGACACCCGGCGTCGCGGGCAATACGTTTCTCGCATCGCCCTTCTACCGCAACGACACCCCCTATTTCCGGCTGAAGTCCTGGGGCGTGTTCGGCGAAACCTATTTCGCGGTGAGCGATCGCGCCAAGCTGACACTCGGCCTGCGCTACAATCACGACGACAAATACGTGCAGGCGCGCAATCTGACGCTCAACGTGCTGACGCCGTACAACGCGACCAGCATCACCGGCGGCCTCAATTATGCGACGACTGATTTCGACCCGACCACCGCGGGCGTGCAGGATTATGCGGTTCGCCAGGTCGCATTCGGGCGGCTGACCGGACGCGCGGTGTTCGACTTCAAGGTCACGCCCGACAATCTGCTCTACGCCTCTTATTCGCGCGGCTACAAATCGGGCGGCATCAACCCACCGCTGCCTGCGACCTTCACCGTGCCGCAAGCGTTCGCGCCCGAACAGGTCGACGCATTCGAAATCGGGTCGAAGAACAGCTTCGGCCAAGGCGCGTTGCGCCTAAACGTCACGGGTTTCTACTACAAGTACAAGGGGTTGCAGCTCAGCCGCATCGTCGCGCGCACCGCCGTCAACGACAATGTCGATGCCAATATCTACGGCCTGGAGGCGGAGGCGATCGTCAGCCCCACCCCGCGCTTGGTCGTCAACCTGACCATGAGCGCGCTGAAGACCGAGATTACCGGCGACAAACAGCTGATCAACCCGCGCCTGCCGTCGGGCGGCCGCACCGACACGGTGATCATAAAGGACATCACCAACGCGTCGAACTGCGTCGTCATTCCCAACGCGGGCGGCGCGGCGGCGGCAAACGGCTATGTCGCCGCGGTCAACAGCGCGATCGGCCTGCGCGCGCCAACCGCGATCCCGGGCACCGGCACGACCGGCGCGTTCGGTGTCTGCTCGGCGCTCATGGCATCCGCGGCCAATCCCTCGGCACCGCTGCGCGCCCTGTTCGGCGTACCGACCGGCGCACTGCCCTTCACCGTCACCGACGGCGTCGGCGTCACGCTCAGCGGCAACAAGCTCCCGCAGGCGCCTACCTACAAATTCGCGGTCGGCGCGCAATATACGATCCCCTTTGCCAACGGCTGGTCGGTCGTGCCGCGTGCGGACCTGAATTACACCGGCAATTTCTATGCGAGCGTGTTCAACATGAACATCGATCGTGTTCCCGGCTACGAGGTCGTCAACGCGCAGGTCCAGGTCAATGCGCCCGGCGACCGTTTCTACCTGCGCGGGTTCGTCCAGAATCTGGCGAACGATAACGCGATCACCGGACAGGGGGTCGGCGACCAGTCGTCGGGGCTGTACACCAACATCTTCACGATCGAACCGCGCCGTTACGGCCTCGCCGCCGGCTTCAGGTTCTGATGCCGCGGTCGGGGGCGACGCAACCCGCCGCCCCCTCATGCGCTGTGCTCCTACCCAACAGGAGGCAAGGATCATGGCAGCGAACCTCAAGGCCGGCGACGACGTGACGTGGAAAAGCCACGGCGGCACCGCCCACGGCACGGTCCAGAAGAAGGTGACGAAAGACACCAAGATCAAGGATCACGTCGTGCGCGCATCGAAGGACGAGCCGCAGTTCATCGTAAAGAGTGACAACGGCGGAAAGGCGGCGCACAAGGCGGGAGCGCTCAAGAAGGCGTGAATCGCTCCGCCCGGCGATGGACCGGGCGAAACAGGAAGGAATGCGATGGCTACGACTACCAAGACCGGCGGCATCCACGCCCCCGTTCAGCCCTCGGCCGAACTCGGCGCCGTCGTCGGCAACGAGAAGCTGCCGCGCAGCCAAGTGATCAGCAAGGTTTGGGAATACATCAAGTCCAACAACCTGCAGAACCCTGAGAACAAGCGCGAGATTCTCGCCGACGACAAGCTCAAGAAGGTGTTCGGCAAGGACAAGGTCACGATGTTCGAGATGAACAAGTACATCTCGCAGCACGTCAAGGCCTAAGCCGCCCGCGCGTTTTTCCGGAGGATACGGCGGCATGGTCCGTCGCATCCTCCGGAAGCAACGGCATCGCACGCATCGCGCAGCCCGCCTACCCGCGCTGCACGGGTTCCCTGATCAGGCGCGCTCCGACTTGCGCGGGCCGAGAAACGGCATGGCGATGGTCGAGGCGATGATCATCATCGCGCCCGCCAACACGTACATCCAGAACGAAATCGGCTTTGCCGACATCTCACCTGCCCCGATCGTTGCGTGAAGCAGCACCATCGCCGCCCCGATCGCAAATCCCACACAAAAGCCGCGTAGCGGCGCGTTCATACTCAGCCCCATATGGCGATATCGGTCGTCGCGAAAGCATTAGCTGCGCTTTGTTGCACCCGATTTTCACGCGCACTTGGGTCGCACGCCTCGCAGGGCATCGTCGATGCGGCGAGAATCAGCACGAAGGCCCGCGAACGCCACACCGGTTTGGAAGATGGGCAGGCCCCCTGCGACGGACAAGTGGCGGATACGAATGGGAATAGGGTGCCGCGACGGGATCGTGTGACGAGCACGAAACTGCAAGGCCCGTCGCGACATGCTCATAACGCATCGGAAACGCTTTTCGTCCAGCCCCGCGGCGCGCTTCGTCGAATTCCGGTCGTGCGCCCGCCCGAGCCGTCCTCGCCCTCTCGCCTAGGCCGCGGCGCGCTCGTCGATCAGGATGCGCCCGAAAGCCAGCTTGATCAGCACGAACGCCGCGCCCGCGCCGAGCACCAGCGCGACGTGCAGCCCCCAAAAGGCCAGCGGCGGCATCTTGTTGAGAAAGCCGCCGATCACCCCCACCCCGAGGTTGGCGAGAAACAGGAACAGGTAATAGACGCCGATCATCGTGCCCGCGAATTGCGGCGGAGAGGCGCGCGAATAAAGCGCCAGGCTGACCGGGAAGACGTTCGAAAAGCCGATGCCATTGATGAAGTGGATCGCGACCGCGACCCACAGGCTGACCTTGATGCCCGTGGCCGCCTCGTGCCGGGCCGAAACCGCGACGATGACGAACGCCGCCGCCGATATGACGCAGCCGATCGCCAGCTTGACGATCTCGTCCGGCTCGCGGAACCGCGTCGCATACCAGCGCCAGAAGGCGACGACGCCGATCAGCGATGCGACCGATGCCACCGCGTCGAGCGAGGCGAGGAACGTCGTCGGCAGGCGCACCCCCAACAGCTGGAAATCGTAGGCGCCGTTCGCCCAGACGAGATAGGCGTTGTACAATTCCTGGTTGCCGAGCGCGCTGATCGCGAGAACCGGAATCATCGCGACGAGCAGGATGAGCGCCTGCTTCTGCCGGCGCGTCATCGGCGGCGTGGGCGCGACATCCGCGCGCGCGGCGACCGGCACGCTGTCGTCCGGCAAATACCTCTGCCCCGCCAGATAGATACCAAGGCCGATCAGCATGCCGACGCCCGCCGCGCCGAAGCCCCAATGCCACCCCACCTTCTCGCCCAGCGTCCCGCACACCAACGGTGCGATGATGACGCCCGCGTTGATGCCGATGAAATAGATCTGGAACGCGTCGGCCCGGCGATTGTCCTCCGGCGCGTAAAGCGCGCCGACCTGGCTGGCGATGTTGCCCTTGAAGCAGCCGACGCCGAGCACGAGCAGCAGGAGCGCGAACAGGAACGTCACGTCGAACGCCATCAGGAAATGGCCCGCGGCCATCAGCAACGCACCCAGGATCACCGTACGCCGCTTGCCGAGCACGCGGTCCGCAAGCAGCCCGCCGAAGATCGGCGTCAGATAGACCGCACTCGTGTACAGGCCGAAGATCGCCGACGACAGCGCGATGATGTCGAGCGTCCCCGCGCTGTCGAGCAAGGCGCGGAACGGCCCGAACAGCGCGATCCGCCCGACGCGCGGCGGCAACAGCAGCGCCTGCGTCAGATACAGCACCAGCAACGTCTGCATGCCGTAATAGCTGAACCGCTCCCACGCCTCCGCGAAGGCGAGGTAGAACAGCCCGACGGGATGGCCCAGCCATTCGCGCGCGCCGGCCGAACCGGACACCGCCCGCCCCTCTCCATCCATAGCCCTACACTTTCCACGCTTTACGATGCGCCGCAGCCTATCGACGCGGACGCACGCTCGCCAGTCCCGGCCATGCGTCATTCCTAGAGCCGCTTCGCGACGAAGATCTACCGTCGCCCTGAATGTCGCGAATTTCGCGGGTCGCTTCGACGGCGCACCCAAATCATCGATACAATGCCGTCCAGTTTACGGTGATTTCCCCTTCTTCGTCCGGCAACTTAGCCTTGACCCTCCCGCGGCGCACGTCCGCCAAGATGTCTTCCATCTCGAACAGCAATGCCCGCCCTTTCACGAGCCCGAGCGCTGCCCCGCCCCCCCTTCGGCCACGCGCCGGAAGCGGCTCCTGCTTTTCCATGAATCGGGCGAAGGGGGTCAGATGCGTTCCAGCATCAGGGCGATGCCCTGCCCCACGCCGATGCACATGAACGCCATGGCATAGCGGCCCTGTATGCGGTGGAGTTCCTCCACCGCGCTCATCACGATCCGCGCGCCCGACATGCCGAGCGGATGGCCGAGCGCGATCGCGCCGCCGTTGCGGTTGACGCGCGGATCGTCGGGCGCAATCCCCAGGTCGCGCAGCGTTGCGATCGCCTGCGCGGCAAAGGCCTCGTTCAGCTCGATGACATCGAGCCGGTCGAGGCCGATGCCGGTGATGCGGCTGAGCTTGCGCGCCGCCTCGATCGGCCCGACGCCCATGATCCGCGGCGCGATCCCCGCGGCCGCCATCCCCAGCACGCGCGCGCGCGGCGTCAGCCCGTGCCGCGCCGCCGCCGCCTCGCTCGCGACCAGCATCGCCGCCGCGCCGTCGTTGAGGCCCGAGGCGTTGCCCGCGGTGATGGTCCCGTCAGCGCGCACCACCGGCTTAAGCCGGGCCAGCGCTTCCAGGCTGGTCGCACGCGGATGCTCGTCGCGGTCGATGACGACGGGATCGCCTTTTTTCTGCGGCACGCTGACGGGCACGATCTCAGCCGCCATCCGTCCGCTGGCGATCGCGGCGGCGGCCTTCTCCTGGCTGGCGAGCGCGAAGGCGTCCTGCTCCTCGCGGCCGACGCGCCACTGATCGGCGACGTTCTCCGCGGTCTCCGGCATCGAATCGACGCCATAGGCCTCGCGCATCTTCGGATTGACGAAGCGCCAGCCCAGGGTCGTGTCCTCCAGCGTCTGGGCACGATCGAACGGGCCCTGCGCCTTGCCCATGACGAAGGGCGCGCGGGTCATGCTCTCGACGCCGCCGGCGATCAGCAGCTCGGCATCGCCGCTGCGGATCGCCTGCGCCGCGCTGCCGACGGCGTTGAGGCCCGATCCGCACAACCGGTTGATCGTCGCGCCCGGCACTACCTCCGGCAGGCCGGACAGCAATGCGGCCATGCGCGCGACGTTGCGATTGTCCTCGCCCGCCTGATTGGCGCAGCCGAGCAGCACGTCGTCCATCGCCCCCCAGTCGACGTGCGGGTTGCGCGCGATCAGGGCGCGCAGCGGGATCGCCGCAAGGTCGTCCGCGCGGATCGTCGCGAGCGCGCCGTTAAGCCGCCCGATCGGCGTGCGGATCGCGTCACAGATAAAGGCGTCGGTCATCAGGCGTCCTGCTCCAGCGTGTCGATGATCTTCTGCGCCTCGGCGAAGGCTGTGTTGGCGGCGGGCACGCCCGCGTGGTTCGCGGCCTGCATAGCACCTCCGGCGATCCACGCGCCATCGGACGCCTGCAGCGATACGCCGCCTTGGACCACCGCTCCTCGCCCGGCTATGCGCCGCCGATCCCGCGATGCGGCAGGGTGCGCCCGGAGCGCATCCGATCATCTGGCAACAACTATGCCTTCGTTTGATCGGGAATGGTGCCCCTGGCCGGACTCGAACCAGCATGCCTTGCGGCGTTCGATTTTGAGTCGAATGCGTCTACCAATTTCGCCACAGGGGCAGCGAAGACGCGGCCGGTAGCCGATGCGGCGCAGGACGGCAAGCGGTTCGCGCGCGGCGCCCGTCAGTTGGTCGGCGCGCGGCGCCGGTAGCTCAGCGCTTCGGCGACGTGGAGGCGCGATACGCCCTCCGTACCCGCAAGATCGGCGATCGTGCGCGCGACGCGCAGCACGCGGGTATAGCCGCGCGCCGACATGCGCGTCGCCGCCGCCGCCTGGGCCAGCAAGGTGCGTCCCGGCGCGTCGGGCAACGCGACCGTATCGAGCAACACCCCATCCGCCTCGGCATTGGTGCGCGGCGGCTGGCCGGCATAGCGTGCGGTCTGGATCGCGCGCGCCGCCGCCACCCGCGCCGCGACCTCCGCCGATCCTTCCGCAGGCGGCGGCAGGACGAGATCGGCCGCGGTGACCGCCGCGACCTCGACATGCAGGTCGATCCGGTCGAGCAGCGGGCCGGAGACCTTCGCCTGGTAATCCGCGGCGCAGCGCGGTGCGCGCGCGCAGGCGAGGCTGGCGTCGCCGAGATGGCCGCAGCGGCACGGGTTCATCGCCGCGACCAGCTGGACGCGCGCGGGAAAGGTGACGTGGGCATTGGCGCGCGCGACGCTGACCGTGCCGGTCTCGAGCGGCTGGCGCAGCGAATCGAGCACCGCGCGCTGGAATTCGGGCAGTTCGTCGAGGAACAGCACGCCGAGGTGCGCGAGGCTGACCTCCCCCGGCTTCACCCGCAGCCCGCCGCCGGTGAGCGCCGCCATCGACGCGCTGTGGTGCGGCGCGCGAAACGGCCGCGCGCGCGTCAGCCGCCCGCCGGTCAGCGTTCCCGCGACCGACTGGACCATCGACACCTCCAGCGCCTCGGTCGCCTCCAGCGGCGGCAGGATACCGGGCAGGCACGCCGCCATCAGCGACTTGCCCGCGCCCGGCGGCCCGACCATCAGCAGATTGTGTCCGCCCGCCGCCGCGATCTCCAGCGCGCGCTTGGCGACTTCCTGCCCCTTCACCTGGGCAAGGTCGGGACCGGCGAGCGGCGCGTCGACGTCGCCGGGCTGTGGCGCGGCGAGCACGCCGTGACCCTTAAAATGGTTGATCAGCGCGAGGAGGTCGGGCGCCGCCAGCACCTCGATCGATCCGGCCCAGGCGGCCTCCGCCCCCTGCGCCGCCGGGCAGATCAGCCCCGCCCCCTCCCCGCTCGCGTGCAGCGCGGCGAGCAGCACGCCGGGCGACGGCGCGATCCGTCCGTCGAGCCCGAGTTCGCCGACGACGACATAATCGGCGAGCGCCTCGACATCGACGACGCCCATCGCACCGAGCAGGCCGAGCGCGATCGGCAGGTCGAAGTGCGACCCCTCCTTGGGCAGATCGGCAGGCGACAGGTTGACGACGATCCGCTTGGGCGGCAGCGCGAGGCCCATCGCCGCGACAGCGCCGCGCACCCGCTCGCGGCTTTCCGCCACCGCCTTGTCGGCAAGGCCGACGACATGGAATCCCGGCAATCCGGGGATCAGCTGCACCTGCACCTCGACGGCGCGCGCCTCCAGCCCCAGGTACGCCACCGTCCGAACGATCGCCGCCATGCCTTACCCCCGTCGGCATGGTTCATAACGGTTCCGCGACGGCTGCATAGCGGCAGACCGCGGCATCCTGGTTCAATGTCGAGCGATCGCTGTCCGTGACTTGCTTTTACAATACACCAACGCCAGATGGGCGCCTGCATGACCCAGCGTCACCCCGCCCTGCGCCTGATCCAGCTGAGCGGCGGCGTGCTGCTGATCGTCGGCGCAGGCGTGGTCGCGCCGCTGCCGGGCCCAGGCGGCATCTTCCTGTTCGCGGGCGGACTGGTGCTGATCCTGCGCAATTCGCGATGGGCGCAGGTCTGCTTCGTGCGCATCAAACGGCGCTGGCCGCGGACCGGCGCGCTGGTCGACCGGGCGATGCGGCGACGGTCCGCGATGCGCCGTCACGCGCGCGACAAGCAGCTGCGTTCACGTTGACTTCGCCCCGCCTTGCGGGTAAGCGCCCCCACCATCCGGCCGCCCTTCGTGGTGGCCCTTTTCTATTTCGACGTACTTGAGGAATGAACGATGAAGCGGACCTTTCAGCCGAGCAACCTGGTGCGTGCGCGTCGCCACGGTTTCCGTGCGCGGATGGCGACGGTGGGCGGCCGGGCAGTGATCCGCGCGCGTCGCGCCCGCGGCCGCAAGAAGCTGTCGGCGTAATCCAGACGCTGACGCGCCGCCGCGATTTCGTGGCGGCGAACGCGGGTCTGCGCGCACCGATGCCGGGCTTCGTCCTGCTGGTGCACGACCGCGCCGATGGCGATCCGACGATTCGCGTCGGCTTCACCGTCACCAAGAAGATCGGCAACGCCGTCGTCCGCAACCGCATGAAGCGGCGGTTGCGGGCGTTGGCGCGCGAGCTGTTGCCCGACGGCGGCATCCGCGGCGCCGACCATGTGCTGATCGGGCGAGAGGGCGGGATCGAACGCGATTTCGCCGCGCTGCGCCACGAATTCGGCAAGGCGCTGGGCAGGATCGCACGCGGCGAATCGGCGCCGGTGCGCGGCCCCCGGCCGCCGCAGCGGCGGCGATGATCGCGCGGCTTCTCATCCTTATCGTGCGCCTGTGGCAGGTCGGCCCCTCGGTCGTCCTGCCGCCCTCGTGTCGCTATCAACCCTCCTGTTCAGCCTATGCAATCACGGCGCTTCGCCGCTATGGCGCGCTGAAGGGGGGCTGGCTGGCGGCGAAACGGATCGCGCGCTGTCATCCCTGGGGCGGGTACGGACCCGATCCCGTCCCGTGAGAATTGGGGTCGGACCTTGAACAACGAACGCCAGAATTTTGTCCTGTTCGCGGTCCTCGCCGCGCTGATCCTGTTCGCCTGGCCGCTGATCCAGGGGAAGTTCTTCCCCGTCGCGAATCCGCCGGTGACCAGGATCGAGAAGGGCAAGTCCAAGGTCCTGCCGCAACCGTCGGCCGATCCGACCGCCGACAATCCCGCCGCCTTGCGCAACCGCGACCTCGTGCTGCGCGAAACCCCGCGCGTCGCGATCGACACCCCGACGCTGAAGGGATCGATCAACCTCAAGGGCGCGCGCATCGACGATCTGGTGCTGGTCAAGTACAAGGAAACGATCGCGAAGGATTCGCCGCCGATCCGCCTGCTGTCGCCTGCCGGCGCGCAGGAAGGCTATTTCGCCGGCTTCGGCTGGCGTGACGAAGGACTGAGCCCGCCCGCCGCCGATACCGTGTGGCAGGCGAGCGGTTCGGTGCTGAAGCCCGGCCAGCCGGTGACGCTCCAGGCGGCCAATGCGCGCGGCCAGCGCTTCCAGATCAAGCTGTCGGTCGACGATGGCTACATGTTCACGATCACGCAGACGGTGCTCAACGCCGGCAGCGGGCCCGTGCCCGTCGCGCCTTATGGCTATGTCAGCCGCGTCGGCGTGTCGAAGGACCCGGGCACGTGGCAGATCCACACCGGCCCGATGTCCGTGCACAATGGCGGCGCGGATTATGGCGTCAACTTCAAGGACGTCGACAAGGCGGCGACGCGCTTCACCTCGACCGGCGGCTGGCTCGGCTTCACCGACAAATACTGGCTGACCGCGCTCGTCCCCGACCAGGCGAGCCAGTTCGACGGCCAGTTCCGCGCGGGTTCGGGCCAGCTCTATCAGGCCGATTACGCGTTTGCGCCCAAGGTGCTCGCCCCCGGCCAAGCGATGACGCAGTCCAGCCGCTTCTTCGCAGGCGCCAAGGAGGTCAACCTCCTCAAACATTACGAGGAGGACGAGGGCGTCACCAAGTTCCTGAAGGCGATCGACTGGGGCTGGTTCGAAATCCTCGAAAAGCCGATCTTCACGTATCTCGACTGGCTGTTCCGCATGATCGGCAACTTCGGTGTGGCGATCATCCTGCTGACGATCACCATCCGCGGCCTGATGTTCCCGATCGCGCAGCGCCAGTTCGCCAGCATGGCGAAGATGCGCGCGCTCCAGCCCAAGATGAAGGCGATCCAGGACCGTTACAAGGACGACAAGGTCGTCATGCAGCAAAAGGTGATGGAGCTTTACAAGACGGAAAAGGCGAATCCGCTCGCCGGCTGTCTGCCGACACTCATCCAGATCCCGGTGTTCTTCGCGCTGTACAAGGTGCTGATGCTGACGATCGAAATGCGGCACCAGCCGTTCTTCGGCTGGATCAAGGACCTGTCCGCGCCCGATCCGCTGACGCCCATCAACCTGTTCGGCTATCTGCCCTTCACCCCGCCGCACATGCTGGCGATCGGTGTCGTGCCGATCGCGCTCGGTATCTCGATGTTCTTCCAGTTCCGCCTCAACCCGGCGCCGATGGACGAGACGCAGAAGCAGGTGTTCGCGGTGATCCCCTGGGTGCTGATGTTCGTGATGGCGAGCTATCCGGTCGGCCTGCAGGTTTACTGGATCGCGTCCAACTGCCTTGCGATCCTGCAGCAGCAGATCCTTTACGCGCGCCATCCCGAGCTGAAGACCGCGGCGGCCAAGACGACGGTCATCGCCAAGTGAGTAACGACGTCACGCCGATCGAAGACGGGCCGGAGCAGGGCTTCGCGCCCGACCTGGTCGAGGCGGCGCGCAAGACCTTCGCCGGGCCGGTGACGTTCCTGAAGTCCGCGCCCGGCCTCAAGTTCCTGCCCGATCCGATCGTCCCGGAAATCGCCTTCGCCGGACGGTCGAACGTCGGCAAGTCGTCGCTGCTCAATGCGCTGACGGGCCGCAACGGCCTTGCCCGCACGTCGAACACGCCGGGCCGCACGCAGGAGTTGAACTTCTTCGACGTCGGCGCGCAGCCGGGCGAGGTTCCGCAGTTCCGGCTGGTGGACATGCCCGGCTACGGCTTCGCCAAGGCGCCCAAGGACGTGGTCAAGACCTGGCGCTTCCTGGTCAACGACTATCTGCGCGGGCGCGACGTCTTGAAACGCGTGCTGGTGCTGATCGATTCGCGCCACGGCATCAAGGACGTCGACCGCGACATCCTTGGCATGCTCGACAAGGCGGCGGTCAGCTATCGCCTCGTCCTTACCAAGGCGGACAAGGTGAAGGCGACCGACCTCGCCGACGTCCTGGCGCGCACCGCCGAAGATGCGCGCAAGCGCCCCGCGGCGCATCCCGACATCCTGGCGACGTCGAGCGAGGGCGGCATGGGCATCCCGGAACTCCGCGCCGCGGTGCTGGAAGCGATCGGCTAGACCTCCCCGCCCCGCCCGGCTACCCGTGGGGCCATGAAGCTTATCATCGGCAACAAGGCCTATTCCTCCTGGTCGCTGCGCGGCTGGCTTGCGTGCAAGCAGTCGGGCATTCCCTTCGAAGAGGTCGTCGTGCCGCTCTACGACGCGGAATGGGACCGGCGGCGGGAGGGGGCGGAGTTCGCACCGTCAAGCGGCAAGGTGCCGATCCTGTGGGATGGCGAGGCCGTCGTGTGGGACAGCCTGGCGATCGTCGACTATCTGGCGGACAAGGTCGGGCGCGACGTCTTCTGGCCCGCGGATGATGCCGCGCGCGCGATGGCCCGGTCGATGGCGGCGGAGATGCATTCGAGCTTCACCGCGCTGCGCCGCAAACATCCGATGAACGTGCGCCAGCAATTTCCCGCGACGCACCCGGACGACGACGTCATCGTCGACCTGAAGCGGATTATGGAATTGTGGGCGCAGGCGCGGGCGCGCTTCGGCGGCGACGGCGCATTCCTGTTCGGCGATTTCGGCGCGGCGGACATCATGTTCGCGCCCGTGGTGACGCGCATCCTCACCTATCAACTCCCGATCGCGCGCTTCGCCGCGAGCTACCTCGACGCGGTCGTCCAGC
This sequence comes from Sphingomonas sp. FARSPH, assembly GCF_003355005.1. Lineage (NCBI taxonomy): Bacteria > Pseudomonadati > Pseudomonadota > Alphaproteobacteria > Sphingomonadales > Sphingomonadaceae > Sphingomonas > Sphingomonas sp. FARSPH. The sequence goes on from NZ_CP029985.1 coordinate 297,995, forward strand.
ATCCTTGGATGCAGGACTGGATCGCAGGCGCGCAGGAAGAAAATTGGGTGATCGAGCAATATGAGCAGCCCGCGCGGTGACCGCAGCGATGACGGACGCCCTGGTTCTGGCACAGGCGCTGCTGCGCGCCGATAGCGTCACACCCGCGCGCGGGGCGGTGTTCGACGTGCTGGAGGCGGCGCTGGTGCCGCTAGGCTTCGCGGTCGATCGCTTCGTGACCGGCGAGGCGCCCGATGGCCCGGTCGAGAATATGATCGCGACGCGGCCGGGCACCGGCCGGCACCTCGCTTTCGCAGGCCATGTCGACGTCGTGCCGCCTGGCGAGGGATGGACCGGATCGCCGTGGAGCGGCGCGGTGCGCGGCGACCTGCTCTATGGCCGCGGCGCGGTGGACATGAAGGGAGCGGTCGCCGCCTTCGTCGCGGCCGCGGCGCAGGTGCCGGATAGCGGGCCGCTGAGCCTGCTCATCACGGGCGACGAGGAAGGGCCCGCCACCTTCGGCACGCAAGCGCTGATCGCGCGGATGGCGACGACCGGTGTCGCGCCGGACCTGTGCCTGGTCGGCGAACCGACCTCGGTGCACCGGCTGGGCGACATGGTTAAGATCGGCCGGCGCGGATCGGTCAATATCTGGATCGACGTGCCCGGACGGCAGGGGCACGTCGCCTATCCCCATCTCGCCGACAATCCCTTGCCCAGGCTGGTGCGTGCGCTCGCCGCGCTCGAGGCGATGACGCTGGATACGGGCAATGCCTGGTTCCAGCCGTCGAACCTGGAGATCACCGACATCGCGGTCGGCAACCCCGCCCACAACGTCATCCCGGGCCAGGCGAGCGCGCGGCTGAACATCCGCTTCAACGACGAACAGACGGGCGGGGCGCTGGTCGAGCGCGTGACCCGGATCGTGCAGGCGGAGGCACCCGAGGCGGTCGTGCGCGGCAAGATTTCGGGCGAGGCGTTCCTGACCGAACCCGGCGTACTGACAGCGATGGTGAGCGCGGCGATCCTACACGAGACGGGGATCGAACCGGAGCTGTCGACAACGGGCGGTACGTCCGACGCGCGTTTCCTGTCGAAACTGTGTCCGACGGTGGAATTCGGGCTGATCAACGCGACAATGCACCAGATCGACGAGGCTGTCGCGGTGAGCGACCTTGCGGCGCTGGCGCGCATCTATGCCGAAGTGATCCGGCGGGCGCGGTAACGGGCGGGGCGCCTCCTCGCCCCGCCGGGGCTACATCATCAGGCCCATCGCCTTTTGCGCCGACGCCAGCACCGGCGCCGCCAGGTCGCGTGCCTTTTGCGCGCCCGCGTCGAGGATCGCGTCGATCGCGCCGCGATCGTCGAGCAGGCGGATCATCTCGTCACGGATCGGGCCGAGCTTCGCCACCGCCAGATCGGCGAGCGCCGGTTTGAACGCGCCGAAGCCCTTGCCCGCAAACTCGCTCAGCACGTCCTGCGGGTCGCGATCCGCTAAAGCAGCGAAGATCGTCAGCAGGTTCTTCGCCTCGGGCCGCCCCTCCAGCTCGGCGAGCGTCGCGGGCAGCAGATCGGGATCGGTCTTCGCCTTGCGGAACTTGTCCGCGATCGTGTCGTCGCTGTCGATCAGCTTGACCACCGATTGTTCGGACGGATTGGACTTCGACATTTTCGCCGACGCATCGCGCAGCGACATGATCCGCGGAGCGGCCTTGCTGACCAGCGGCGCGGGCAGCGTGAACAGGTCGCTGTCGTAATCGGTGTTGAACTTGGTCGCGATGTCGCGGGCGAGTTCCAGATGCTGCTTCTGGTCCTCGCCCACCGGAACGTGCGTCGCATTGTACAGCAGCACGTCCGCGGCCATCAGCACCGGATAATCGTACAAACCGACGCTCGCGCCCTCGCGGTTCTTGCCCGCCTTGTCCTTGAACTGCGTCATGCGGTTGAGCCAGCCGACGCGCGCGACGTTGTTGAGCAGCCAGGCGAGCTCGCTGTGCGCCGGAACGCGCGCCTGATTGAAGACGATCGAGCGCGACGGATCGATGCCGGCGGCGATCATCGTCGCGGTCACTTCGATCGTATTCTCGGTCAACTCAGCCGGCGCGATAAACTCGGTCAGGCCGTGGAGGTCGGCGATGAAATACAGCGTTTCGCCGCCCTCCGCCTGGATCTGGTCCTGCATCGCCACCCATTGCTTCACCGCGCCGAGGTAATTGCCGAGGTGGAGGTTGCCGGTGGGCTTGATGCCGGAAACGACGCGCATCTTGGTCATGGGGTAACGGCTCTGCGACGGAGGAGGGATTTGAGGTCCGCCACGCGGAAGGCTCCGGTGACGAAACAGGCGATGACGTAGATGGCCACGCCCGCGCCGACCAGCCCCGCGAGCGCCGCGCCGCGGATCGGCAGCGCGCGGGTGAGATAGGGATCGACCAGCGGCGTCACGAGCAGCAGCGCGCCGCCCATCAGCAGCGCGGCGAGCAACAGTCGCGGCACCTTGCGGCGCACCTGCGGATCGAGCGCGAAATGCCCGCGCCGCGACAGGACGACGTAGAGCGAGACGACGTTGACGGTGGAAGCGAGCGCAGTGGCGAGCGGCGGCCCGATCTGTCCCAATTCCCAATGCGCCAGCGTCGGGATGAGGACGAGGTTGCCGACGAGGTTGATCGCGACCGAATAGAGGGCGAGCCGCACCGGCGTTTTTGTGTCGGCGCGCGCGTAGAAGCCAGGCGTCAGCACCTTGACGAGCACGTAGCTGGGCAGGCCGATCGAGAAGGCCGCAAGCGCCTGCGCGGCGCGCAGCGTATCGCGCGCGTCGAACGCGCCATGCTGGAACAGGCCGCGCACGATCGGCTCGGCGGCGAAGACGAAGGCGGCGGTCGCGGGCAGCGTCAGGAACAGCGCGAGTTCCAGCCCGCGGTTCTGCATCTCCATCGCCTCGCCCTCGCGCCCCTCGGACAGCAGGCGCGAGACAACGGGCAGCAGGATCGTGCCGAGCCCGATGCCGATCAGGCCGAGCGGCAACTGGTTGAGCCGATCGGCGTAATAAATGGCGGAAATCGAGCCCGCCGCGAGCAGGTGGCCGGCGAGCGCGGTGGAAATCGCGAGATTGATCTGCGCCGCGCCCGCGCCGGTCGCGGCGGGAACGATCAGCTTCAACATGCGGCGCACGTCGTCGTCGATGCGCGGGCGGCGCAGGCGCAGGCTGACGCCCGCCTGCCGGCACGCCCACCACAGCCAGGCGAGCTGGAGCGCGCCGCCGACCGTCACCGAAATCGCCTGCACCCGCGCGGTGGCATAGGCATCGCCGCCGTGGAAGAACAGCAACCCGCCGACCATCGCGATGTTGAGCAGGATCGGCGCGGCGGCGTTGACCCAGAAGCGGTTGAGCGAATTGAGGATCCCGCCGAGCAGCGAGGCCAGCGAGATCAGCATCAGATAGGGGATGGTGAAGCGCGACAGCGTCACCGCAAAGGCGAACTGATCGGGCGTCGGATGCTGCCGGTCGAAACCGCCCGACAGGCCCCAGGTGATCGGCCAGGCGGCGACCAGCATCGCGGCGGTGAAGGCGAGCAGCACCGGGAACAGCACCGCCAGCGCGCGTTCGGCAAAATCGATCCCCGCCGCCGTCCCCCCGCCCTCCGCGACCTTGCGGTTGAACAGCGGGATGAACGCGGCGGAGAACGCGCCCTCCGCGAAGAGGGCACGGAACATGTTCGGCAGGCGGAAGGCGACGAAGAAGGCGTCCGATGCGAAGCCCGCGCCGACATAGGTCGCCTGCAGCGTGTCGCGGACGAGCGCGAGCACGCGGCTGGCGAGCGTCAGCCCGCCGACCGATCCCAGCGCCTTGTGGAGGTTCACCCCCCTCGTTCCCTCGCCCGCCGGCCGCGATCAGGCGTGGCCGACCTCACCGACGGTGAACTGGCCCTGCGCCTCGGCCTGCTGCATGTAGAGGGCGCCGAAGTCGATCGGCTCGAGCAGCAGCGGCGGGAAGCCGCCGTCGCGCACGCAATCGGCGAGCACGCGGCGCGCGAACGGGAAGAGCAGGCGGGGCGCCTCGCCGAGCAGGAACGGCTGCACCGCATCGGCGGGCACGTTGCGCAGGCCGAACAGGCCGGCATAGGTCAGATCGACGATGAACGCGGTCTGGCCATCGGCCTCCGCCTTGACGTCGATCTTCAGGATGACCTCGTGCACCTCGTCGCCGACCTGCGCCATGCCGATGTTGAACTGGACGTCGATCTGCGGCGGATTCTGGTTCTGGAAGATCGCCGGCGCGTTCGGATTCTCGAACGACAGATCCTTGACGTATTGCGAGATCAGGCCGGCAGCCGGCGCCGTATCTTCGCCATTCGCCGTCGGAGCCGTGTCGAGCGTGGTGCCATAGTCCTGGTCGGCCATGATTGAGCAATCCTTGGATAAGAAGCGTTGAAGACAGCGTGGCGGGGCGGCGTGCAACCGACGGACCGAAGCCGCCCGTCGCGCGTTCGATCGCGATGGTGGACGCGCCTAGCAGTGCGGGCGAGGCGTTTCAACGCCGCCCGCGATCGCCGGCATGGCGGAGTATTCGGGTAACGTCCGACGCGGTTTGAATAAAGCGCGCCATGCGCCTATGTGGTGGGACGGATCGGAGGTACGGTGTTCTACGTGGTTCTTCTCGCGATGGTGGCGGCGTTCCTGGCGCTGCGCCTGTACAGCGTGCTCGGCAAGCGGACCGGCCACGAGCAGCAGCCGATCGCCCGCACGGCGGAGGACCGCCCCGCGACCGTCGCCGTGCCGCGCACGATCGACGTCGCCGCCGAGGTGCGCGAACCGCAGAACCGCAACATCGATCCGAAGGCGGAGCCCGGCCTGCGCGCGATCGTCAACGGCGAGCCGGGTTTCGACGTCAATCAGTTCCTGGGCGGCGCGCAGGCGGCATATCGCATGACGCTGGAAGCGTTCTGGAAGGGCGACGAGACGACGCTCGCCGAGCTGACGCAGCCCGATGTCGCGCACGCTTTCGGCGAGGCAATCGCCGCGCGGCGCGAGGCGGGCGAGACGCTGGAGAACCGGCTGGTGTCGATCGAGCGCGCGACGATCGCCGATGCGACGCTCGAGGGGCGTGAGGCGCGGATCACCGTGCGCTTCGATGCCGACATCGCCGCCGTGACGCGCGATGCGGAGGGTCAGGTCGTCGCCGGATCGCTGACCGATGCGGTCGAGACGCATGACCTGTGGACCTTCACCCGCACGCTGAAGAGCAACGACCCGAACTGGACGCTGGCGGACACCGACGAGGCCTGACGCGCGGTCAGCCGGGTAAATCCGCCGGCCCGTGGTTCGGCCCGTCGTTATCCAACTAAACGCTTGTTCCGGGCCGCCTGCTTGAGGCACTGCCGTTGCCGACACCCTGCGCTGTAAGCGGGTGCGTGTTCGGGGACGGCCATGATCGGTAAACGCGTATCGGTAAGTATCGCTTTGGCGCTCGCCCTGAGCGCCTGTGGTGGGCGGGTCGTGCCCGTCGCCGCCGATCATCGCCCCGTCCTGCCCTATCGCCCTACCGACGGCGGCGGACGCCCCACCCCCGCCCGCCCCGCGCCAGCGCGCCCGACCGCGGGGACGACCGGCCAGACGATCGCAAGCGGCCGCGCCTATGACGGGCGTATCCAGCCCGCGACGCCCTTGCTCGGCACGCCGGTCGTCCCGATCGCGGGCGCGACCAATGCCGCCAGCGCGGGCATCGTGCCCGGCCCCGCGATCGACACGCTGCCGATCACCGAGGCGCAGGCGGAAGCGGCGCGGCAGGCGTTCCTGACCAGCTGTCCCGGCCTGATCCGCCGCACCGACGCGTCCGGCCTGACGCGCGGGCCCGATTGGCAGGCGGCGTGCGACGCGGCGCGTGCGACCCCGCGCGGCGGCGCGCGCGATTTCTTCATCGCCAATTTCGAAACGGTGCAGGTCGGCGACGGCCGCGCCTTCGCCACCGGCTATTACGAGCCGGAAATCGCCGCCTCGCGCGAGCGGCGTCCGGACTACGACGTGCCGATCTACGCGCGGCCCGACGACCTCGTCGACGTCGATCTCGGCCAGTTTTCCGCCGATCTCAAGGGCAAGAAGATCCGTGGCCGCGTCGATGGCAAGAGCCTGATCCCCTATTACGACCGCGCCGCGATCGTCGGCGGTGCGATCGACCGGCGCGCGCCGGTGCTGGCCTGGGGCGCGGACGAGGCGGCGGTGTTCTTCCTGCAGGTGCAAGGCTCGGGGCGCCTGCGCCTGCCCGACGGCCAGATCATGCGCGTCGGCTACGACGACCAGAACGGCCGCGACTATACCGGCATCGGCGCGCTGATGAAGGCGCGCGGGCTGATCGGGCCGGGCCAGACATCGATGCAGGGGATCGTCGCGTGGCTGCGCGCCAACCCCGAGCAGGGCCGCGCGATCATGAACGAGAACAAGAGCTTCGTCTTCTTCCGCGAGATCACGACGCCGCCGCTCGGCGCGATGGGCTATGTCGTCAATGGCGGGGTCAGCGCGGCGGCGGATACGAAGTTCGTGCCGCTGGGTGCGCCCGTCTTCCTGTCGATGGACCGGCAGGATGCAAGCGGGCTGTGGGTCGCGCAGGACACGGGCGGCGCGATCAAGGGCGCGAACCGCTTCGATACCTTCTGGGGCGCAGGCCCGCTGGCGGAGGCGACCGCGGGCGGCATGGCGGCGCGCGGCATCGCCTTCCTGTTGCTCCCCATCGGTACGCTCGCGCGGATGCAGACCGGTGCGCCAGCTCAACCCTGAGGAAACCGCGCTCTGGGCAAAGGTGATGGCGACGGTGCGGCCGCTGCGCGCGGTCGCCCCCGCCGCGCCGCCCGCGCCCAAGCCCCCGTCCAAGCCCCCATCCAAGCCAACGAGGACGAGTGCTGCGCCGCCGGTCGTCGCCAAGCCCGCAAAGCCCGCGGGACGCGTGCCGCCGTTGCGCCCGCCCGCCCCCGTCGCCGCGCCGAAACCGCGCCCGAACACGCTCGACGGCGGGTGGGACAAGAAGCTGGGCCGCGGCATCGTCATCCCCGACAGTTCGATCGACCTGCACGGGCACAGCCTCGCATCGGCGCATGCCCTCCTCGATCAGGGGCTGGACCGCGCCATCGCGCGCGGCGACCGCGTGCTGCTGCTCGTCACGGGCAAGCCGCCACGCCCGGAAAGCGAGCGGCCGCATGCGCGCGGCGCGATCCGCGCGGCGATCGCCGACTGGCTCGCCGCGTCGCGCCACGCCGATGCGATCGCGGCGGTGCGCGGCGCGCATCCGCGCCACGGCGGTGCGGGCGCACTCTATATCGTGCTGCGGCGCGGGCGCTGAGGCGCCGCCCCCGGCTCGGCGACGGCCGGGAAACTCAGGCTTCCAGTTCGCGCATCAGCGTGCGCACCGCGGCATCGATATCGCGATCCTGGTCGCGCAGTTCCTCGATCTTGCGGACCGCATGGATGACGGTCGAATGGTCGCGCCCGCCGAACTTGCGGCCGATCTCCGGCAGCGAGCGCGTCGTCAGCCGCTTGGCGAGATACATGGCGATCTGGCGCGGCCGCGCCACCGCACGGCTGCGGCGTGCGGAGACGAGGTCGAGCGGCTTCAGTTCGAAATGCTGGCTGACCAGCTTCTGGATCTCATCGATCGTCACGCGGCGCTGCGCCCCGCGCAGCACATCGCCGAGCGTCGCGAGCGCGAAGTCGAGGTCGATGCGGTCGCCGGTCAGCTGCGCATAGGCGACGACGCGATTGAGCGCGCCTTCCAGCTCGCGGATATTGGCGTGGATGCGCGCCGCCAGCAGGTCGAGCACCTCGGCGGGGACGTCTGCATCGGGCAGGTCGGCAAGTTTCCTGTCCAGTATCGCACGGCGCAACGTGAGGTCGGGCGCCTTGATGTCGGCGACGAGGCCCACCGCCATGCGGCTGACGATCCGCGTCTCGATCCCGTCGAGTGCCTGCGGGCAGCGATCGGCGGAGATGACGAGGCGCTTGCCCGCGCTCATGATCTCGTTGACGGTGTGGAAGAATTCCTCCTGCGTCGCATCCTTGCCGGCGATGAACTGCAGATCGTCGATCAGCAGCAGATCCGCACTGCGCAGGCGCTGCTTGAACGCGAACGTGTCGCGCGCGCGCAGCGACGCGACGAAGTCGAACATGAACCGCTCCGCCGACATGCACAGCACGGTCGCATCGGGATGCGCGGCGAGAAAGGCATGGCCGATCGCGTGCATCAGGTGCGTCTTGCCCTGCCCCGTCCCCGAATGGAGGAACAGCGGGCTGAAACGCGGCGGCCCCGGTTCGGCGAGCGCCTTTGCCGCGTTGAACGCGACTCGGTTCGCGCCATCGACGACGAATCGGTCGAAGGTGAAGCGCGGGTCGAGCGGCGGCCGCGGCGCGGCGGGCTGGTCCGCCCCGATCGCCTGCGCGACGACCGGCTTGATCGCGGCGGGTGCGGGCGGCACGGGCCGCGGGGCGGCGATCGGCGTCGGCTGAGCGGGCGAATCGGCGCCCGCGGCGGGCTCTGCGACGAGCACCAGCGGGGCGGGACGCACGACGCGCGTCTCGATCACGACACTGCGAACCTGGGGCAGCTGCGCGCGGAATTCGAGCAGCAGGCGGTCGGCATAATGGTTGCGGACCCAATTGGTCATGAAGGCGGACGGCAGGCCGAGACGGACCGTGTCCGGCTCGTCGGCATCCTCGATCAGCTCCATCGGCTTCAGCCATTGCTCGAACAGACGCGCACCGGCCGATTCGCGCAGGTTCGTACGGACGCGAGCCCAGGCGCGCTGCGCCTCGCTCCCCGTGTCCGCCGCTGCCTGCACCTTCATCACGCACACGCCTCCCAAGCCCGTGCGGACACCCCGCACCGACGTCCGATCTTCAGGACAGACAAGTCCCCCCGACGGCCCACCGGGCCGTCCGTTACCCCGAAACTGTTCAGTACCCGCGGACGGTGAATCCCGCCGCGGTAAGGGAGAGTTATGAAGACTGGGGCGGGACGATCAAGCCCCGTCCCGGTCACGAATGTGAAATAAACGGGATTGACAGCCCCTAGCCCGCAGAATTGCGTGCGGAAAAATGACAAGCCTTTGATTCAACAAGATGTTCTTGTCGCTGGCGGCATCACGCACCACTCGAATCGTGGTGAGTCCTGCCTTTCCGATTCTGTTCCGCGGACATCAGGAGAACATCCAAAAAGCGCCCGTGGCGCGGACAGCAAAAAGCCCGCCGGGGAACCCCGGCGGGCCGTATTTGCCCGACGCTGACGCGTCGATCAGGCGAGCGCGGACAGGCGCTTCGTCAGACGCGAGAACTTGCGGCTCGCGGTGTTCTTGTGGAGCACGCCCTTGGCCACGCCGCGTGCCAGCTCCGGCTGAACCGCCGCAAGCGCGGTCGTCGCCGCCGTCTTGTCACCCGCCGCGAGCGCAGCCTCGACCTTCTTCACGAAGGTACGGATACGGCCGACGCGCGCACCGTTGATCTCGGCGCGGCGCTCGTTACGACGGATGCGCTTCTTGGCTTGCGGCGTGTTCGCCATTCGGGTCGGTCCTCAGGTCTATTCCGGTCGATGAAAAAGGGGCGCCGGGATTACCCTACGCCCTCTCGAAGGTGGCGCCCATAACGAAGCCGGACGCCGCGGTCAACCTTTCCCGCCCCTCAGCCGCGCTGGCATTTGGGGCAGAAGAAGGTCGATCGCCCCGAATCGACGCGCCGCTGGACGACGCCGCCGCAATGGCACGATTCGCCCTCGCGCCCGTAGACGAGGAACTGTTTCGAGAAATAGCCGAGCTCGCCGTCGGGCCGGGCATAATCACGCAAGCTTGATCCCCCTGCCTCGATCGCGGCGAGCAGAACCTCGCGCACCGCCGCGGCCAGCCGGTCGAGCCGCGCGCGTGCGATCTGCCCCGCCGCGCGCGTCGGGGCAATGCGCGCGAGGTGCAGCGCCTCGCACACGTAGATGTTGCCGAGTCCCGCGACGATCCGCTGGTCGAGCAGCATCGCCTTGATCGGCGCCGCGCGCCCATCAAGGACCTTCGCCAAATACGCGCCGGTGAACGACGGGCCGAGCGGCTCGGGGCCCATTGCGGCGAACGGCGGATAGTCGTCGAGCGCATCGCTGCGCCACAGATCGAGGAAGCCGAATCGGCGCGCGTCGTTGAGCGCGAGTCGCCGCCCCGCATCCGTTTCCAGCACGAGATGGTCGTGCGCCATCTCCTCCGCCGGATCGACGCGCCAGCGGCCCGACATGCCGAGATGGAAGATCAGCGTATCGCCGCGATCGGTATCGATCAGCCCGTATTTGGCACGCCGACCGAGCGACGTGACGGTCGCGCCCGTAATCCGCTGGCGCAGGTCCACGGGGATCGCCTTGCGCAGGTCGGCGCGGCGCGGTTCGACCAACGTCAGGCGATGGCCGGCGAGCACGGGGGTCAGCCCGCGGACGGTGGTTTCGACTTCGGGAAGTTCTGGCACGCCCGATCAGCTAGGTTGCGTTTGCCCCCGCCACAAGGCGCGGCTAGGGCAAGCGCATGAGCGATACCGTCTCCTTCGGCTATGAAGACGTCACCCCCGACGAAAAGACCGCCCGCGTCGGCGGCGTGTTCACCAACGTGGCCAGCCGCTACGACCTGATGAACGACGCCATGTCCGCGGGCATGCACCGCGTGTGGAAGGACCGCTTCGTGCGGCGGCTCAACCCGAAACCGGGCGAGCAGGTGCTCGACATGGCGGGCGGCACCGGCGACATCGCGTTCCGCATCGCGGATCGCGGCGCGACCGTCACCGTCGCGGACATCAACCCCGCGATGCTCGAAGTCGGCATGGAGCGCGCGGCGAAGCGCGGGTATGACGGGCTGGTGTGGACCGAGGCGAATGCCGAGGTGCTGACCTTCCCGGACAAGTTCTTCGACGCCTATACGATCGCCTTCGGCATCCGGAACGTCACCGACATCCCTGCCGCCCTGCGCGAGGCGCATCGCGTGCTGCGCCGCGGCGGGCGCTTCTTCTGCCTCGAATTCTCGACGACCTTGTGGCCGGGGTTCAAGGAAGTCTACGACGCCTATTCGCACAAGCTCGTCCCCAAGCTCGGCCAGATGCTGGCGCAGGATGCGGACAGCTATCGCTATCTGATCGAATCGATCCGCCGCTTTCCCGACATGCCGACGTTCGAGGGCATGATCCGCGACGCCGGTTTCGTCAGCACGCGGGTCGAGCCGATGCTGGGCGGCCTCGTCGCGATCCATTCGGGGTGGAAGATTTGATGCGAGGCGCCGCACGCTCGTGACCGCGCCCGCCGTCCATGTCTGGCGGCTCCTGAAATGGGGCCGCATCCTGGCGCGTCACGGCGCGCTCAAGGGGATCGAGGGAGACGCCAACACGCCCGCCCCCGTCCGGCGGATGGCGCGGATCGCGCGACTGGGCGCACGCGTGCCGGCGACCCCGCGCTATGCCGATGCCTTCCAGGCGATCGGCCCGGCCGCGATCAAGCTCGGCCAGACGCTGGCGACGCGCCCCGACCTCGTCGGCGAAGCGGCGGCGCACGACCTGCTGCGCCTGCAGGACCAATTGCCGCCGGTGCCGTTCGCGACGATCCGCACCGCGCTGGAGGCGGGGCTCGGCCGGCCGATAGAGGCGGCGTTCCGGCATATCGAGGAAACGCCCGTCGGCGCCGCCTCAATCGCGCAGGTTCACCGGGCGGTGACCACCGACGGGCGGCAGGTCGCGGTCAAGGTGCTGCGCCCCGGCGTGGAGGCGGATTTCACGCGGGCGATCGACACCTATCAATGGGCCGCCGCGCAGCTCGAGGGGCTGGGCGGCGAGGCGAAGCGGCTGCGGCCGCGCCTGACGGTGGAGAATTTCCGCCGCTGGACGCTGCGCGAACTCAATTTCCAGCGCGAGGCAGCCTCGGCGAGCGAACTGGCCGAGGCGATGACCGCCGAGCCCGATTTCGTCGTGCCGGCAATCGACTGGCAGCGTTCGTCGACGCGCGTGCTGACGATGGAATGGATCGACGGCATCAAGCTGTCGAACCGGCAGGCGCTGATCGACGCCGGCTATGACGTGAAGAAGCTCGCCAACACGCTCGTCCAGGCGTTCCTGCGCCAGGCGATCGCGGAAGGATTCTTCCACGCCGACATGCACCAGGGCAATCTGTTCGCGCTGCCCGGCGACAAGATCGCGGCTATCGATTTCGGCATCATGGGCCGTATCGACCGGCGCGCGCGGGTGTGGCTGGCCGAAATCCTGTACGGCCTGATCACCGGCAATTACCGCCGCGTCGCCGAAATCCATTTCGAGGCGGGCTACGTCCCCGCGCACCATAATGTCGCCGAATTCGCGACTGCGCTGCGCGCGGTGGGCGAGCCGATGCGCGGCCTGCCGGTCAAGGACATGTCGATCGGCATGATGCTGGACGGCCTGTTCAGCATCACCCGCGATTTCGACATGGTGACGCAGCCGCACCTGCTGCTGCTCCAGAAGACGATGGTGATGGTCGAAGGCGTCGCGACGGGCCTCGATCCCGACATCAATCTGTGGGAATCGGCCGCGCCGTTCGTGCGGGAATGGATTCGGACCGAGCTCGGCCCCGAAGCGGCGATCGCCGATCGGCTGATCAGGGACGTACGCACGATCGCGGGCCTGCCCGACCTGATCCGCCGGATTGAGGCGCGCTATCCCGAGCCGGGCGGCGAGCCCCCCGCCCCGCCGCTCAAGGAGATCGAAGTCGTGCGGATCGGTGGCGGCTGGCGCTATGCCGCGGTGGCGGTCGTCGCGGCGGCGGCGAGCGTCGCGGGCACGCTGATGGTCGTGCATTGAGCGCCGCCCCTGCTCTTTTCATCGTCCGCGACGACGGGCTTTTTCGCTCTCCCCACGGAAGGGTGGGGGTGACGAGGGCGCCGCGCTGACATGCACCGCCGCGCGCTCGCCCCGCTCTGGCTCGCCCGCCCTTCGCGCTTCGCGGACGTGCAGCCGCGCGGCGGCCGGATCGGCGTCGCGCTGCTCGCGCTCGCACTGCTCTTTGCAACCGCGCTCGCGCTCGCCAGCCCCGCGCCGCCCGCCGCGAGCGGCGATCCGGCAAAGCGCGCGGAAGACCAGGCCGACATCGTGTTGTACGAAACGATCGTCGACAACGTCCGCGCCGGCCGCGACTATTATCTCGCCGCGGCGGACGCGCAGCGCGCGGGCCATTATCCGCTGAAGCCCTTCGTCACGATGCGCCTGCCGACGCTGGCGCGCGTCCAGGCGGCACTGCCGCGCACCGTGGTGGACGGCCTGCTATACCTCCTCTGCGCCGCGGTGATGATCGCATGGTGGGCGCGGCTCACCTCCGCCTTCGCACGACCACCGCCGCGGCTGATCGCGCTGACGCTACTCGCCGGCGGCATGATGGCCTTCGTGCAGACCGATCTTGCCCCGTTCCACGAAATCTGGGCCGGGCTGCTGATCGCGCTGTCGCTGGGGGTGTGGAAACCCGGGCGGTGGCTGCCCGCGGTCGCCTTCGGATTGGCGGCGGCGCTGATCCGCGAGACGGCGGGGCTGTACCTGCTGTTGATGGGCGGCATCGCCCTGGTCGAGCGGCGCCCGCGCGAGGCGGCGGGATGGGCAGTCGCCGCCGCGGTGCTGGCGATCGCGTTGCTGCTCCACGCGCATGCGGTCGCGGGCGTCGTGCGGCCGCTCGACGCGGCGTCGCCGGGCTGGGCGGGACAGCTGGGGCCCGGTTTCTTCGTGCGGACGATGGCGCTGTCGACCGCGCTCGCGGTAGCGCCGCTGTGGCTCGCCGCGCCGCTGTTCGCGCTGTCGCTGTTCGGCTGGGCGGCGTGGCGCGATCCGCTCGCGGTGCGCGTGCTGGCGCTGCTAGCGGCATATGGGATCGTGCTGGCGCTGTTCGGACGGCTCGACACCTTCTATTGGGGGCTGCTGATCGCGCCGCTGTCGCTGGTCGGCATCGCGTTCGCGGTCGATGGCGCCCGCGATCTCCTGTCCGCCGCGATCGATACGCGGCGCATCACGGTGACGAGGCTGATCCGATGAAGCGCATCCTCCTGATCGTCGGCGGCGGTATCGCGGCGTACAAGGCGTGCGAGCTGATCCGGCTGCTCAAGCGGCGCGGGCATGCGGTGCGATGTGTGATGACCGAGGGGGCGGGCCATTTCGTCACCCCGATGACGCTCGCCGCGCTCAGCGAGGACAAGGTCTACACCAGCCTCTGGGATCTGAAGGACGAGGCGGAGATGGGGCATATCCAGCTCAGCCGCGAGGCGGATCTGATCGTCGTCGCGCCCGCCACCGCCGATCTGATCGCGCGGATGGCGGCGGGGCTCGCGGACGATCTCGCCACGACGGTGCTGCTTGCCACCGATACGCCGGTGCTCGCGGTGCCCGCGATGAACGTGCGGATGTGGGGCCATGCGGCAACGCGCCGCAATGTCAGGGCGCTGCGCGCCGACGGCGTCACGGTGATCGAGCCCGACGAGGGGCCGATGGCGTGCGGCGAATACGGCCCGGGCCGTCTGCCCGAACCGCAAGCCATCGCCGACGCGATCGAACGGCATTTGGGCATCGGCGACGACCGTCCGCTGGATGGACGGCACATCCTCGTCACCGCAGGGCCGACGCACGAGGCGATCGACCCGGTGCGCTACATCGCCAATCGATCGTCCGGCCGTCAGGGTTTCGCCATCGCCGGCGCGCTTGCCGCGCTGGGCGCGCGGGTGAGCCTCGTCGCCGGTCCGGTGACGCTGGCAACGCCGCCGGGCGTCGATCGCATCGACGTCGAGAGCGCGCAGGATATGGCAGACGCGGTCGCCGCGGCGCTGCCCGTCGACGCCGCGGTGATGGTCGCCGCCGTCGCGGACTGGCGGGTCGAGGCAGCGCCGCATAAGGTCAAGAAGGGCGATGCGCCCCCGGTGCTGACGCTGACCGAGAATGTCGACATCCTCGCGACGCTGGCGAAAAGCCCGCGCCGCCCCCTGCTCGTCGTCGGCTTTGCGGCGGAGACGCAGGACGTGCTGGACCACGCGGCGGCCAAGCGCGTGCGCAAGGGTGCGGACTGGATCGTTGCCAACGACGTATCGGGCGACGTGTTCGGCGGTACGACGAACACCGTGCATCTGGTCACTGCGGGCGGCGTCGAATCGTGGGAACGCCTGCCCAAGGACGCGGTGGCCGCACGGCTGGCGCAGCGGATCGCCGATGCGCTTGCCCTAGCGGACGTTTCCGAACGATCTGAACGACTTTCATCGCCGGCCGATCGCGTCTAGGATCGGCGCGTGAGCAGCATCCGTATCGCCGTCACCCGCCTGCCGCATGGCGAGGGCCTGCCTTTGCCGGTCTATGCGACCGCGGGCGCGGCGGGGATGGACGTCGTCGCGGCGGAAGCGGTGACGATCGCGCCGGGCGCGCGCGCCGCCGTCGCCACCGGCTTCGCGATGGCGATCCCGGACGGCTATGAAGTGCAGGTGCGGCCGCGATCCGGCCTGGCGCTGAAACATGGCGTCACCTGCCTCAACACCCCCGGCACGATCGATTCGGATTATCGCGGCGAGGTGAAGGTGATCCTCGCCAATCTTGGCGAAGAGCCCTTCGTCATCGCGCGCGGCGAGCGGATCGCGCAGCTCGTGCCCGCCCCCGTGCTCCGCGCGACGTTGGACGCGGTCGCGACGCTTGACGAGACGGCGCGTGGCAGCGGCGGCTTCGGATCGACGGGCCGGTGAGCCTGCTGCTCGCCCTGCTCGCCCAGGCGACGCAGACGATCGCGCCCGCGCCGCTGCCGATGCCGCCGGCGGACTGGACGACCTTGCGCCCCCTGCCCTTCCTGCGCGATCCCCCAGATGGCGCCGCGCTGTCGGATTTCGTGCGCGCCGAGGTGCAGGCGGGCCATTGCGCCGCGGCGATCCAGGGACCGAACGGGTGGACGCTGCGCGTCGACGTCGCGGTGTTGGTGGCGGCCGGCCGCCCGCGCCGCGTCATCCCGCGCGCGATCCAATGCCCCGCGGTCGAACAATATGCCGCAGGACTGGTGTCGAGCATGGCGCGCGGCAACATCGCGCCCGCGACACAGGCTGGCGATGGCTGGTACAAGACCAGCCTGACCTTCGCCTGGGGCGCGTAAGCCGGCGATGACCGGACCGGCGGTGCTCGGCGATGCCGAGCTGACGCGCTATGCGCGGCACATCATCCTGAAGGAGGTCGGCGGGGCCGGCCAGCTGCGGCTGCGCGCAGCGCATGTGCTCGTGGTCGGCGCGGGCGGCATCGGATCGCCGGCGATCCAGTATCTGGCCGCGGCGGGGATAGGCCGGCTGACCATCGTCGACGATGACCGGGTCGATCTCTCCAACCTGCAACGGCAGACGATCTACGGGACGCAGGACATCGGCCTGCCGAAGGCGGACACCGCAGCCGCCGCGGCCCGCCGGCTCAATCCGCATGTCGCGGCGGTGGGGCGGGTCATGCGGATCGACGCGTCCAACGTCGTCGCGCTCGTCGCGGATGCCGACGCGGTGCTCGACGGGTGCGACAATTTCGCGACGCGGCTGCTCGTCGCCGACGCGTGCCTCGCCGGGCGCATCCCGCTGATTTCCGCCGCAATCGGCCAGTTCGACGGGCAACTGGCGACGTTTCGCGGGTGGGAGGCGGACAAGCCCTGCTATCGCTGCTTTGTCGGCGAGGACCCGGAGCGCGCGGGCGTCAGCTGCGCGGAGGATGGCGTGCTCGGCCCGATGGCGGGGATGATCGGCAGCCTCGCCGCGCTGGAGACATTGCGCGCCATCACCCCGTTCGGCGACGATGGCGCGGGGCAGTTGCTGCTCGCCGATACGCTGGCGCTGCGCTTTCGCACGCTGCGCCTGCCCAAGGACCCCGGCTGCCGCGCCTGCGGCAGCCGGGACGCCTGACGCCTCAGCGCAGCAACGCCTCGGCAAAACTCCGCACCGCCGGGCCGATATCCTCGCGTTGTAGCGCAAGCGCCAGGTTCGCCTGGATATACCCCGCCTTGTCGCCGCAATCGTAGCGCGCGCCGTCGAAGGTGAAGCCGTGGAAGGGTTGCTTGCCGATCAGCTGCGCCATTGCGTCGGTCAGTTGGATCTCGCCGCCCGCACCCTTTTCCTGCCGCTCGAGGATGCGCATCACCTCGGGCTGCAGGATGTAGCGGCCCGGGATCATCAGGTTGGACGGCGCGCTGCCCTGCTTCGGTTTCTCGACCAGCGCGGTCACCTCGGTCAGCCGGCCGTCGACCGTGCCGGGCGAGATGATGCCGTATTTGTCCGTTTCGCTGTCCGCGACCTCGAGCGCGCCGATGACGTTGCCGCCGACCTGATTATATGCCTCGACCATTTGCGCGATGAAGCCGGGCGTGCCGACCATCAATTCGTCGGGCAGCAGCACCGCGAACGGCTCGTCGCCGACGATCTCGCGCGCGCACCAGACCGCGTGGCCGAGCCCGAGCGGTTCCTGCTGGCGAATATAGACCGGGCTGCCCGGCTTCATGCGGGTGCCCTGGATCGGCGCGAGCGACTTGCCGCGCGCCTGCATCGTGCTCTCGAGCTCGTAGGAGATGTCGAAATGATCCTCGAGCGCGCCCTTGTTGCGCCCGGTCACGAAAATGATCTGCTCGATCCCCGCCTCCAGCGCCTCCTCGACGGCATATTGGATCAGCGGCTTGTCGACGACGGTCAGCATCTCCTTCGGCATCGCCTTGGTGGCGGGCAGGAAACGCGTGCCGAGGCCGGCGACGGGAAAAACGGCCTTGCGGACGGGCTTGATGGTCATCGTATACCCTGTTGTGAGCGCGAGCGGCGCTTAGATCGGATGTGCCCGCCGCGCAATCGGACGATGGAAGACTTTCACGCGACGTGCGAATGCTTATGAGGCTGTTAATGCGGTCGTTATAGGTATCGCAACATGCCCGTCACGTCGCCTCCTAAGGTTCTCGTCATTTTCGGCACGCGGCCGGAGGCGATCAAGCTGTTTCCCGTCATCCGGGCGCTTGCCGCGGACGGGCGGATAGCGGTCACCACCTGCGTCACCGCGCAGCATCGCGGGCTGCTCGACCAGGTGCTCGCGATCGCCGGGCTCATCCCCGACATCGACCTCGACCTGATGGAGCCGGGCCAGACGCTTGACCGGCTGACCGCGCGTCTGCTCGTCGCGCTGGGCGAGGTGATGGACCGCGTCCGGCCCGACCGCGTCGTCGTGCAGGGCGATACCGCGACTGCGATGGTTGGCGCGCTTGCGGGTTATTATCGCAAGGTTCCCGTCGCGCATGTCGAGGCGGGGCTGCGCTCCGGCGATATCTACCATCCGTGGCCGGAAGAGGTGAACCGCCGGATCGTCGCACCGATCGCGGACCTGCATTTCGCGCCGACGCAGACCGCCGCCGACGCGCTCGCACACGAGAACATAAGCGACGGCGTCCACGTCACCGGCAATACCGTGATCGACGCCTTGCTATGGACGCGCGACCGGATCGCGGCCGATCCCGCCCTTGCCGCCGCTCTCGACACGATAGCGGATCGGTTTGCCGGCAAGCGCCTGATCCTCGTCACGACGCACCGGCGCGAAAATTTCGGCGATGGCATGGCCGCAATCGCGCGCGCCATCGCGCGGATCGCGGATCGCGACGACACGGCCCTGCTCTTTCCCATGCATCCCAACCCCAATGTCGGCGCAGTGATGGACAGCGTACTGGGCGATCGACCGAACGTCGCGCGGATCGCGCCGCTCGACTATCCGCATTTCATCCGTGCGCTCGGCCTGTGCGATCTCGCGCTCACCGACTCGGGCGGCGTGCAGGAAGAGGCGCCAGCGCTCGGCAAACCGGTGCTGGTGATGCGCGATACCACCGAACGGCCCGAAGGCATCGCGGCCGGCACCGCGCGGCTGGTGGGCACGGACGAGGATCGCATCGTTTCCGAAGTCTTCACGCTTCTCGACGACAAGGCCGCCTATTCCGCCATGGCGCGCGCCCACAACCCGTTCGGCGACGGCCAGGCAAGCAACAGGATCGCGAGGATCATCGCCGATGGTTTCGGACTCTGAACTCAACGTCGTCGTCCTCGGCCTCGGCTATATCGGCCTGCCGACCGCCGCGGTGATCGCACGGACGGGGGCACGCGTGCTCGGCATCGACGTGTCGCAAAACGTTGTCGATACGGTCAATTCGGGGCGCGTCCATATCGAGGAGGTCGATCTCGACGGCCTCGTCTCCGGCGTCGTCGCCCGCGGCACGCTGCGCGCCGCGACCGAGGTCGCGCCCGCCGACGTCTTCGTCATCGCGGTGCCAACGCCCTTCTCCGACGATCATGCGCCCGACATCACCTACGTCCTACAGGCGGCGACGACGATCGCGCCGGTGCTGAAGGCGGGCGACACCGTCATCCTCGAATCGACATCACCGGTGGGCACGACCGAGCAGGTGCGCGACCTGTTGGCGACATTACGCCCCGACCTGCGCGTCCCCGGCCGTGCAGGCGAGACCGCGGATATCGCCATCGCTTATTGCCCCGAGCGCGTGCTGCCCGGCCGCATCCTGGTCGAACTGATCGACAACGACCGGGTCATCGGCGGCATCACGCCGCGATGCGCGCGCAAAGCCCTGACCTTCTACCGCCGGTTCGTGCGCGGCGCGTGCGTCACGACGAATGCGCGCGCGGCGGAGATGACGAAGCTCACCGAAAATGCGTTCCGCGACGTCAACATCGCCTTCGCCAACGAACTCAGCCTCGTCGCCGACAAAATGGGCGTCGATGTCTGGGAGGTGATCCGCCTCGCCAACCGGCATCCGCGCGTCAACATCCTGCAACCGGGCCCCGGCGTCGGCGGGCATTGCATCGCGGTCGATCCCTGGTTCCTGGTGCATGCGGCGCCCAATGAGACGCCGCTGATCCGCACCGCGCGCACCGTCAACGATGGCAAGACCGATCATGTCATCGCGCAGGCGAGCGCCCTGATCGAATCGATGCCCGGCGCGACGGTCGCGTGCCTGGGCCTCGCGTTCAAGGCGAACATCGACGATTTCCGCGAAAGCCCGGCACTGAAAGTGGCCGAAGCGCTCGCGGCGCGATTCGGCGAGCGCGTCGCGATCGTCGAGCCCTATGCCGATGCCCTCCCCCCCGCGCTCGCGCGGCATGGCGCGGCCCTCATCGATGTCGACAGCGCGATCGAGCGCTGTGCGATCATGGTCGTGTTGGTCGACCACGACGTGTTCAAGTCCGTGCCGCGGGAGGAGCGCCACGACAAGGCCGTGCTCGACACCCGTGGCATCTGGCCGGACCAGCCGCGGTTCCAGCGCAAGCCCGCGCCCGTCCGTCTGGCGGGATAGCGCGCTTCACCGGGGGTTCAGCCGGTTGCGGCGAGTGCCGCGGCTCCCTATCTGCGCGCGCTGTCGCCCATTACCCGGACCCCCATGCTCAGCAAGCTGCTCAAGTCCCGCCGCACCTCCTTGGTGCCGGCAGGCTCCATTCCTTCCGGCGAGCGTGTCTATGCGATCGGCGACATCCATGGCTGCGCGGATCTGCTCGACCGCTTGCTGGCGCAGATCGCAGAAGACGACGCGACGCGCGGGCCGGCGAAGACGACGCTGATCTTCCTCGGCGACCTCGTGGATCGCGGCCCTGCCTCGGCGGCGGTTATCGAGCGACTGCGCCTGCTCGCGACCGAGCGGCCCGACACGCATTTCCTGCTGGGCAACCATGAGGAGATTTTCCTCGGTGCAATCGAGGGCGAGCCCAAGGCGTTGCGCCTGTTTTGCCGGATCGGCGGGCGCGAGACCGTTATCAGCTATGGGCTCGACGCGGCGGATTACGAGCGGATGGATTACGAGGAACTGGTGCAGGCGCTGGACCGGCTGGTCCCAGACAGCCACCGCGCTTTCCTCGCCGGCTTCGAGAATATGGTCGTCATCGGCGATTACGTCTTCGTCCATGCCGGCATCCGCCCGGGCGTCGCGCTGGAAGCGCAACGTGGCAGCGACCTGCGCTGGATCCGCGATCCGTTTCTCGACCATGGCCGCCCGCTGGATAAGATCGTCGTCCATGGCCATACGATCAGCGACGGGTTGGACGTGCGACCCCATCGCATCGGCGTTGACACGGGCGCCTATTCGACGGGACGGCTGACGGCATTGGGGCTGGAAGCGGATCGTACGTGGACGCTCGAGGCGGTCTGAGGCCACGGACACCGCATGTCTGCCTGGACCTCCAACCGTGGCGCCGCATTAACGTTTTGTTGACGGTGTATGTTGCACCGCCGCAACGGCCCGGAACCGATTGTGGCAACGGGGTTTAGTCGGGTTGCCCTGTTGTCCTAATTGTGGCAGGGCGCCAGTTGACGAGCACAAGAGGGAGTTCATCATGCGTCTTGGGAAGATTCTCATGGCCGCCGCTGCCGCCACGATGGCGGTTGCTCCGGCTGTGGCCGCTCCGGCCAACCCGGCGGCGAGCCTGTCGGTTTCGAAGTCGGTCCGCACCGGTTCGGTTTCGTCGAAGAAGAACGGCCTGGCCGGTGGCGGCGTGATCATCGCGATCCTGGCGGCCGCTGCGGTCGTCGCTGGCATCATCGTCGTCGCCGACGATAACGGCAAGCCGGCCAGCAACTAAGCTGACCGATAGCTTCGGCTAGGAAATAGCGGCCTTCGGGCCGCTTTTTTTTTGCCCTGCGCGGATCGATACATGCAGGCAGCAGCAAGCCCGCCTCTGGTCCATCCCGCCCGACGCCCGCTGCGTCGCAGAGGCCTGTGTCAGGTGTCTCAAGCGGACACGAAAAGGCCCGCATTCCCTGTTCGGGGATGCGGGCCCTTTCGCGTTACCCGGACGGCGCGACCTCAGCGGCCGCCGGGCAGCGCCGGCTGCGCGCCCTGAGGACGGCCCATCATGCTCTGCTGCTGCATCTGCATCTGGCGAACGACCGCCTCGGGCAGGAATTCGAGCAGGTCGATATCGAAAACCAACGTCGAATTGGCCGGGATAGGCCCGCGGGCGTCCGCGCCGTAACCGAGCGAGGGCTTGATCCAGACGCGGTACTTCGACCCCTTCGGCATCAGCTTCAGCGCTTCGGAAAAGCCCGGAACGACGCCGGCCACCGGCATCGGCGTCGGCTGCTGCGACTTGTCGAAGACGGTGCCATTGAGCAGACGCCCTTCGTAGGTGATGAGCGCGACGTCGCTGTCGGTCGGCTTGGCGGCGCCGGGCGCGCCCGGCTGCAGCACCTGATATTGCAGGCCCGATGCGGTCGTCATCACGCCGGCACGGCGCGCATTGCGGGTCAGGAAATCGTCACCCTGACGCGCCAGCAGGAAAGCGGCGGCAACGGCCAGCGCGATGCCGACCCAGAGATAGACGAGGTAGCTGCGCTTGACGGGGCGCAGCGGAACGGCGGTGACGGTCGACATCGTGATGGCACCTGGAGCTGTGGTGCCGGGCCGGCCGTCACCGGTGAAAGGTCTCGAAAGTCGCAGTGTTTGCCCCGGCGCGCGCACCGGGGCGACGCGATTACCGGGCGCCGTCACGCTCGGCGCGCTTGCGCTCAAGCTTGCGGGCGCGGCGGACCGCAGCGGCACGCTCGCGCGCACGCTTTTCCGACGGCTTCTCGTAATGACGACGCAGCTTCATCTCGCGATACACGCCCTCGCGCTGCAGCTTCTTCTTGAGCGCGCGGAGGGCCTGGTCGACGTTATTGTCGCGGACGACGATCTGCATAAAACCGATGAACTCCAGTCAATAGATTATGCGGCCGCGGACAAGGGTCCGCGCCGTGCGAACGGCTCCCCTAGCAGCGAGTCTGCGCGATGGCAACCCGCGCCTCGCCGGGCGGCGCGAAGCCGTGGCGCTCCCGCCCCGCCCGCGCTAAGGCCCTAACCCATGACGCCGATCACGCTCTATAACAGCCTGACCCGCGCGGCCGAGACGTTCGTGCCCGCAGACCCCGCCAACGTGCGTATCTATTCGTGCGGACCGACGGTCTATCACTACGCGCATATCGGCAATCTGCGCGCCTATGTGTTCACCGACACGCTGAGCCGGGCGCTGACGTGGAAGGGCTATGGCCTGACGCACGTCATCAACATTACCGATGTCGGCCACCTGACCAGCGACGCGGATGCGGGCGACGACAAGATGGAGGCGGCGGCGAAGAAAAGCGGCCAGGATATCTGGTCGATCGCGGCGCATTATACGCAGGCGTTCAAGCAGAACCTGAAGGACCTGAACGTCCGCGACCCCTCGCGCTTCCCGCTGGCGACGGACCATATCGCCGAGATGATCGCGTTCGGCGAGAAGATCGCCGACAAACATTGCTATCGCCTGCCCGACGGCCTGTATTTCGACGTCAGCACGGTGCCGAATTACGGCCTGCTTGCGGGCACGCGCGATGAGGGCCCGGTCGAGGGGCGCATCGACAGCGTCGCGGGCAAGCGCCAGGCGGCCGATTTCGCGATCTGGCGGACCAGCGCGCCGGGCGAGAACCGGCAGATGGAATGGGACAGCCCGTGGGGCCGCGGTGCGCCGGGGTGGCACCTGGAATGTTCGGTGATGAGCCGCCAGTATCTAGGCGATCATTTCGACATCCACACCGGCGGCATCGACCATCGCGAAATCCACCATCCCAACGAGATCGCGCAGAACCAGGCGCATGCGTGCAGCGCGGACACCGGCGCGAGCGTGTGGATGCACAACAACTTCCTGGTCGACCGGACAGGGAAGATGAGCAAGTCGTCGGGCGAATTCCTGACGCTGCCGGCGCTCGTCGCGCGCGGTTTCCACCCCCTCGCCTATCGTCTGATGTGCCTGCAGGCGCACTATCGCAGCGAGCTGGAGTTCAGCTGGGAGAATCTGGCCGCGGCACAGACCCGGCTGAAACGGCTGGTGCAGAGCATCGCGGCGCTTAAGGCGCGCGGCGAGGGCAAGGGGGTTGCCGCCGCCTCCCCCTATCGCGAGCGGCTGGATGCGGCGGTGTCGGACGATCTCAACACGCCGCGCGCGCTGCCCGTGCTCGACGAGCTGCTCGCCGACAAAAGGGTGAGCCCGCAGGACCGGCTGGCGGCGCTTGAGGATTTCGACGCAGTGCTGGGGCTCAACCTGCTGACGCTCGCGCGCGAGGATTTGCGCGTGCGGCCCGATACTGCGGGGATCGATGAGACGGGCATCGCCGCTCGGCTGGCGGAGCGCCGCGAAGCGCGGGCTGCGAAGGATTTCCCGCGCAGCGATGCGATCCGCGACGAGCTGGCGGCTTTGGGGGTTGAGGTGATGGACGGCGACGCGATCGGCTGGGACTGGAAGGTGCAGGCATGAAGGCGGTCCTGCCTGCAATCGCCCGTCCCCTGCTCGAACCGCGATTGCCCGCGGGACTAGACGTGGCGTGGTTCACGAGCCCGGAGGAAGCGACGGCGATGATCGCCGATGCCGATATCGCCTGGGTCGACATGCAGCCGACGCGGCTGGTCGCTGACGCGATCCGTGCGGCAGGACCGACGCTGAAATGGGTGTCGACCATCTATGCCGGCCTCGACGCCTTCCCGCTCGACGTGCTGCGCGCGAAGGGGACGACGCTGACCAACGGCGCAGGGATCAACGCGGTCGCGGTCGCGGAATATGCGGTGATGGGCATGCTGGTCGCGGCAAAGCGTTTCGATGTCGTGCTCGAGGCGGCGCGCCGGCACGAATGGCTGCGCGACGCGCCGGGCAAGGTCGAACTGGACGGCAGCCGCGCGCTGGTGGTCGGCTATGGTACGATCGGGCGGCTGATCGGCGAGCGGCTGGCGGCGTTCGGCGTCGCGGTCGACGGCGTGACGCGATCGGGGCGCGACGGCACGCTGGGCCCGGACGACTGGCGGACGCGGATCGGCGATTACGACTGGGTGGTGCTCGCCGCGCCATCGACCGGGGCGACGAAGGCGATGGTCGGCGCGACCGAGCTGGCGGCGATGCGGCCGAGTGCATGGCTGATCAACATCGCGCGCGGCGACATGATCGATGAAGGCGCGCTGCTCGACGCGTTGCGCGGCAAACGGATCGGCGGCGCATTCCTCGACCCGACCGAGCCGGAGCCTTTGCCGACGGATCATCCCTTGTGGGATGCGCCGAACTGCATGATCTCGATGCACCTGTCGGGGCGCAGCCAGACGCAGATGTTCCAGCGGGGCGCGGCGCTGTTTCTGGAGAATCTCGACGCCTTTCTGGCGGGGCGGCCGATGCGCAACGTCGCGGATTTGGACGCCGGCTATTGATTCTCCTCCCCGGCACGGGGAGGTGGCAGCGCGTCAGCGCTGATGGAGGGGGCTTCCGCACAGCGCAGCGTGTGCCGTCCCCCCCTCCACCGCCTTCGGCGGTCCCCCTCCCCGCGGGCGGGGAGGATTTAGCTGAGCGGCTTGTCCGCCTCGGCGAGGATCGGCGGGAGGTAGGGTGTAGGCGCGTTCGGTGGCATCGTCGCGAGCGCGGCTTCTAGGGCCGCGGCGCGGGCCTTGGACGAGGGATGCGTGCGGCTGCGCAGTAGGCCGCCATCGACCTCGCCGCCATGTTCGCGCCAGAAGCGGATCGCGGCGCGCGGGTCCCATCCGGCGTTGCGGATCAGGTACATGCCGAGCAGGTCCGCCTGATCCTCGGTTTCGCGGAACAGGCGCCCGTTACGGCCGACCTCCGCGAGCAGGCCGCGATCGACGCCCGCCGCGTCGAGCCGCGCGCGATGGCGCAGGATGGTGTGGGCGAGCTCGTGGCCGATGACGACCGCCAGTTCCTCGTCGGTATAGCGCGCGAAGAACCGGACGCCGATCTGGACGATATGTCCGTCGGACGATGCCTCCATCTTCGGGCCGAGCAGCACCTCGAAGGCGCTGCGGCAGCCCGGCGAGGCGGGCAGCGTGACGGTGCGGGTGCGGCCATCGTGGAGCAAGGTGACGACGAGCGGCTTGTCGGCGGGAAGGTCGGCGATCATCTCCTGCGCGGCGTCGCGCGCGGCGCTGCTGGCGCGGTCCGGCGGCGGCGCGTCGGGAAGGGCATGGCCGTCGACAGAGACGAGTGAATCGCCGGGCACGATCCCGGCCGCGGCGGCGGGCGAGCCGGGGACGACCGCCTCGACCGCCACGGGGCGTTCGAAGCCGAAACTGACCTTCGCCTGCGCACGCAGGGGCGCGTCATACTGGCCGATGCTGTGCAGCGCCCAGCCGGGGGTCGGCTGGCGTTCGCGGCATAGCGGCGCGTTGGCGGTGGTAAGGCGATAGGCGATCGCCGCCATCCGCCCGTCGACTTCGCGCAGCGCGGCGAAGGTGGCGGCGGGGTCGTCGGCGGGAGCGGCGGCAAGCGCGACAGCGGCGAGGAACACGAACGGCATGGCACGTTACTACCGCGACGATCTCCCGAGAGGAACTGTCACCCCGGACTTGAGCCGGGGTCCCGCTTTTTGCGGATCGGTCGGAAAAGGAAGCGGGACCCCGGCTCTTCGGCCGGGGTGACGAGGGAGATGTGCTTGGTGACCAAGTGCGTCTTTACGGCTACCACCGGTCCCCAACCCCTCCCGCCGGCGGGAGAGGAGCCCCCCTTTGACAAGCCGCCCCCCTGCGCCTATATCCCGCCCCTCACCACAGCTTTCGGGACATGGGGCGCCGTCGCGCAGCGCCGTCATACGAATAGGAAGCTGCCGGTATCATGGACGCTCGAAGGCCGACGCACAATGTTGCGATCGGCTTTTTCGCGTCTCTGACCCTCTCGCGTCCCGTCCGGAGGCTTTCCGGGCACGATATACGGCTGACGAGGCACAATAGATCCATGGCGACCAAGGCGATCCAGCAGACCAGCACCGCAAAGCGGCGCATCCGCAAGATCTTCGGCGACATCCACGAAGTCATCCAGATGCCGAACCTGATCGAGGTTCAGCGCGAAAGCTACGAGCAGTTCCTGCGCTCCGACAAGAGCACCGGTCACGTCTCGGGCCTGGAAAAGACGCTGCGGTCGGTTTTCCCGATCCAGGATTTCGCCGGCACCGCCTATCTCGACTTCGACGATTACGTGCTCGAACCGCCGAAGTTCGACGTGGAGGAATGCCGCCAGCGCGGCATCACCTATGCAGCGCCGATGCGCGTTACCTTGCGCCTGACCGCTTTCGAGGTCGATCCGGATACCGAGGCCAAGTCGGTCATCGATATCAAGGAGCAGGACGTCTACATGGGCGACATGCCGCTCATGACCGAGAACGGCACCTTCTTCATCAACGGCACCGAGCGCGTGATCGTGTCGCAGATGCACCGTTCGCCGGGCGTCCTTTTCGACCATGACCGCGGCAAGACCCACGCCAGCGGCAAGTATCTGTTCGCGGCGCGCGTCATTCCGTATCGCGGCTCGTGGCTGGACTTCGAGTTCGACGCGAAGGACATCGTCAACGTCCGTATCGACCGCAAGCGCAAGCTGCCGGTCACGGCGCTGCTCTATGCGCTCGGCATGAATTCGGAAGACATCCTCAATCACTTCTACAACCGCGTGACCTTCGTCCGCGGTGAAGGTGGCTGGCGCATTCCGTTCGCGCCGGAGAACTGGCGCGGCGTCAAGCCGATGTTCGACATCGTCGATGCGAAGTCGGGCGAGGTCGTGTTCGCGGCCGGCCAGAAGATTTCGCCGCGTGCCGCCAACAAGGCCGGCAAGGACGGCCTGTCCGAGCTGCTGATCCCGACCGAGGAAATCTTTGGCCGCTATTCGGCGTACGACCTGATCAACGAGAAGACGGGCGAAATCTACGTCGAGGCGGGTGACGAGATCACCGCCGAGAACCTAGAGAAGCTGGACCAGGCGGGCGTCGACACGATCGAGCTGCTCGACATCGACTTCGTCACGACGGGTCCGTGGATCCGCAACACGCTGAAGGCGGACAAGGCCGAAGAGCGTGAGCAGGCCTTGTCGGACATCTACCGCGTCATGCGCCCCGGCGAGCCGCCGACGCTGGAGACGGCGGAAGCGCTGTTCGCCGGCTTGTTCTTCGATCCGGACCGCTACGACCTGTCGGCGGTGGGCCGCGTCAAGCTGAACATGCGCCTCGACCTCGACGCGCCGGACACGGTGACGACGCTGCGCAGCGAAGACATCCTCGCCGTCATCAAGACTTTGGTCGGTCTGAAGGACGGCAAGGGCGAGATCGACGATATCGACAACCTCGGCAACCGCCGTGTCCGTTCGGTGGGCGAGCTGCTGGAGAACCAGTATCGCGTCGGCCTGCTCCGTATGGAGCGCGCCGTGAAGGAGCGCATGAGCTCGGTCGACGTCTCGACCGTCATGCCGAACGACCTGATCAACGCCAAGCCCGCGGTCGCCGCGGTGCGCGAGTTCTTCGGCTCGTCGCAGCTGTCGCAGTTCATGGACCAGACCAACCCGCTGTCCGAAGTGACGCACAAGCGTCGCGTCTCGGCGCTCGGGCCGGGCGGTCTGACGCGTGAGCGCGCGGGCTTCGAAGTCCGCGACGTTCACCCGACGCACTATGGCCGCATCTGCCCGATCGAAACGCCGGAAGGCCCGAACATCGGTCTGATCAACTCGCTGTCGACCTTCGCGCGCGTCAACAAGTACGGCTTCATCGAGACGCCGTACCGCAAGGTGAACAACGGCCAGGTGACCAACGAGGTCGTCTATCTGTCGGCGATGGAGGAGCAGAAGCACACCGTCGCGCAGGCATCGGCCGCGACCGACGCGGACGGCCGCTTCACCGAGGAGCTAGTCTCCGCGCGTCAGGCGGGCGAATTCCTGATGGCGCTCCCCGAGACGATCACGCTGATGGACGTCAGCCCCAAGCAGCTCGTCTCCGTCGCCGCCTCGCTGATCCCCTTCCTCGAGAAGGACGACGCGAACCGCGCGCTGATGGGATCGAACATGCAGCGTCAGGCGGTGCCGCTGGTCAAGGCCGAGGCGCCGTTCGTCGGCACCGGCATGGAAGAGACGGTGGCGCGCGATTCGGGCGCCGCGATCAGCGCCAAGCGCGCGGGCGTCGTCGACCAGGTCGACGCGACCCGTATCGTCGTGCGCGCCACCGGTGAGGTGGATGCGAGCGTCAGCGGCGTCGATATCTACACGCTGATGAAGTTCCAGCGTTCGAACCAGTCGACCTGCATCAACCAGCGTCCGCTGGTGAAGGTGGGCGACGTGGTCGAGGCCGGCGACATCATCGCCGACGGCCCGTCGACCGAGTTCGGCGAGCTGGCGCTGGGCCGCAACGTCCTCGTCGCGTTCATGCCGTGGAACGGCTACAATTACGAGGACTCGATCCTCATCAACGAGCGGATCGTGAAGGACGACGTGTTCACGTCGATCCACATCGACGAGTTCGAGGTGATGGCCCGCGACACGAAGCTCGGGCCGGAGGACATCACGCGCGACATCCCCAACGTCGGCGAGGAGGCTTTGCGCAACCTCGACGAGGCGGGCATCGTCTACATCGGTGCAGAGGTCGAGCCGGGCGACATCCTGGTCGGCAAGATCACGCCGAAGGGCGAAAGCCCGATGACGCCGGAAGAAAAGCTGCTGCGCGCGATCTTCGGTGAAAAGGCGTCGGACGTGCGCGACACGTCGCTGCGCCTGCCGCCGGGCGTCGCCGGGACGGTGGTGGACGTGCGCGTCTTCAACCGCCACGGCATCGACAAGGACGAGCGCGCGATGGCGATCGAGCGCGAGGAGATCGAGCGTCTGAAGAAGGACGCCGACGACGAGCGCACGATCCTCAACCGGGCGACGTGGAGCCGCCTGCGCGAGATGCTGCTGGACCAGGTCGCGACCGCGGCCCCCAAGGGCATCAAGAAGGGCTCGACGATCGACATGGACCTGCTCGACAGCGTCGACCGCCATGAATGGTGGAAGTTCGCGGTGCAGGACGATGCGGTGCAGGCGAACCTGGAAGCCGTGAAGGCGCAGTATGACGAGGCGACGAAGCGTATCCGCGACAAGTTCGAGGATCGCCGCGAGAAGCTGGAGCGGGGCGACGAGCTGCCGCCGGGCGTGCTCAAGATGGTCAAGGTGTTCGTCGCGGTGAAGCGCAAGCTGCAGCCGGGCGACAAGATGGCCGGCCGCCACGGCAACAAGGGCATCATCAGCCGCATCCTGCCGCAGGAAGACATGCCGTTCCTCGAGGACGGTACGCCGGTCGACTTCGTGCTCAACCCGCTGGGCGTGCCGAGCCGCATGAACGTCGGGCAGATTTTCGAGACGCACCTGGGCTGGGCCGCGCGCGGTCTGGGCCGCAAGATCGGTGCGGCGCTCGATGCATGGCGTGCGGAGAACCCCAACCCGACGCCGGGCCAGGCGCCGGAAGCGGTGAAGGACGCGCTGCGGCTGGCCTATGGCGATACGTATGTCGAGGAACTCGACCGGCGTTCGCCCGAACAGCTGCTCGACCTGGCGCAGAACGTGCGGACCGGCGTGCCGATGGGCACGCCCGTGTTCGACGGCGCGGTGGAAGCCGACGTGGCCGACATGCTGAAGCTAGCCGGGCTGGACGAATCGGGTCAGGTGACGCTGTTCGACGGCCGCACCGGCGACGCGTTCGACCGCAAGGTGACCGTCGGCTACAAGTACGTGCTGAAGCTGCACCACCTTGTCGACGACAAGATCCACGCGCGTTCCATCGGGCCTTACAGTCTCGTCACCCAGCAGCCGCTGGGCGGCAAGGCGCAGTTCGGCGGGCAGCGCTTCGGCGAGATGGAGGTCTGGGCGCTGCAGGCCTATGGCGCGGCGTACACCTTGCAGGAAATGCTGACGGTGAAGTCGGACGACGTCGTCGGGCGCACCAAGGTCTACGAGGCGATCGTCAAGGGTGACGACACGTTCGAGGCCGGCATTCCGGAGAGCTTCAACGTGCTCGTCAAGGAAATGCGCTCGCTGGGTCTCAACGTCGACCTGAAGTCGATGGAAGAGACCGACGACGACGGGCTCGCCGAGGCCGCGGAGTAAGCCATCACTCTCCCTCTCCCGCCGGGAGAGGGAGGGAGCCGCCGACAGGCGGCGGAAGGGTGAGGGCGGCACGGTCGCCACCACCCCACCCTCACCTTCCCACCCGGCTGCGCCGGGTGGGCCCCTTCCTCTCCCACAGGGAGAGGAAAAAGAGGTAAGAACATGAACGAACTGACCAATTTCGCCAATCCGGTCGCCAAGCCCGAGACGTTCGACCAGATCCAGATCGGCATCGCATCGCCCGACAAGATCCGTTCGTGGTCGTTCGGCGAGATCAAGAAGCCCGAGACGATCAACTACCGTACGTTCAAGCCGGAACGTGACGGCCTGTTCTGCGCGCGCATCTTCGGTCCGATCAAGGATTACGAATGCTTGTGCGGCAAGTACAAGCGCATGAAGTACAAGGGCATCGTCTGCGAAAAGTGCGGTGTCGAAGTCACGGTGTCGAAGGTGCGCCGCGAGCGGATGGGCCATATCGAGCTCGCCGCGCCGGTCGCGCACATCTGGTTCCTGAAGTCGCTGCCGTCGCGCATCGGCCTGCTGCTCGACATGCAGCTGAAGCAGCTCGAGCGCGTGCTGTACTTTGAGGCGTATATCGTCATCGAGCCGGGCCTGACCCCGCTCGAGAAGTTCCAGCTGCTCACCGAAGACGAGCTGCTCGAGGCGCAGGATGAATATGGCGAGGACGCCTTCTCCGCCGGCATCGGCGCGGAAGCGGTGCGCATCATGCTCGAGAGCCTCGACCTCGAAGGCGAGAAGGTCGCGCTGCTCGAAGAGCTGGCGACGACCAAGTCGGAGCTGAAGCCCAAGAAGATCATCAAACGGCTGAAGGTCGTCGAGAGCTTCCTGGAGTCGGGTAACCGCCCGGAATGGATGATCCTCGAGGTCATCCCGGTGATCCCGCCCGAGCTGCGCCCGCTGGTGCCGCTTGACGGCGGTCGTTTCGCGACGTCGGACCTCAACGACCTGTACCGCCGCGTGATCAACCGCAACAACCGCCTGAAGCGGCTGATGGAACTGCGCGCGCCCGACATCATCGTCCGCAACGAAAAGCGCATGCTGCAGGAGGCGGTCGACGCCTTGTTCGACAACGGCCGCCGCGGTCGTACGATCACGGGCGCCAACAAGCGTCCGCTCAAGTCGCTGTCCGACATGCTGAAGGGCAAGCAGGGCCGCTTCCGCCAGAACCTGCTCGGCAAGCGCGTCGACTATTCGGGCCGTTCGGTCATCGTCACCGGTCCGGAGCTCAAGCTGCACCAGTGCGGCCTGCCGAAGAAGATGGCGCTCGAGCTGTTCAAGCCGTTCATCTACGCACGCCTCGACGCCAAGGGTCTGTCGATGACCCTGAAGCAGGCGAAGAAGTGGGTCGAGAAGGAGCGCAAGGAAGTCTGGGACATCCTGGACGAGGTGATCCGCGAGCATCCCGTGATGCTGAACCGCGCGCCGACGCTCCACCGTCTGGGCATCCAGGCGTTCGAGCCGGTGTTGATCGAGGGCAAGGCGATCCAGCTGCACCCGCTGGTCTGCTCCGCGTTCAACGCCGACTTCGACGGTGACCAGATGGCCGTGCACGTCCCGCTGAGCCTCGAGGCGCAGCTGGAAGCGCGCGTCCTGATGATGTCGACCAACAACATCCTGTCGCCCGCCAACGGCAAGCCGATCATCGTGCCGTCGCAGGACATGGTGCTGGGCCTCTATTACCTGTCGATGATGAAGGAAGGCGAGCCCGGCGAGGGGATGCTGATCTCCGACATGGCGGAGGTGCACCAGGCGCTCAACGCCGGGTCGGTGACGCTGCATACCAAGATCGTCAGCCGCGTGCCGCAAACCGACGAACAGGGTAACCAGTATCTGAAGCGCGTCGAGACGACGCCGGGCCGCATGCTGCTCGGCGAGACGCTGCCCAAGAGCCACAAGGTGCCGTTCGAGATCGTCAACCGCCTCCTCACGAAGAAGGACGTGGGCGACGTGATCGACGAGGTCTATCGTCACACCGGCCAGAAGGAGACGGTGCTGTTCGCCGACGCGATCATGAGCCTCGGCTTCCGGCACGCGTTCAAGGCGGGCATCTCGTTCGGCAAGGACGACATGATCATCCCGAACGAGAAGGACGCGCTGGTCGAAGAGACCCGCACGCTCGTGAAGGATTACGAGCAGCAGTATCAGGACGGCCTGATCACGCAGCAGGAGAAGTACAACAAGGTGATCGACGCCTGGAGCCGTTGCGGTGACCAGGTCGCGAACGCCATGATGAACGAGATCAAGGCGGTGAAGCGCTACGAGGACGGCGAGAATGCCGGCCGCGAGAAGCCGATCAACTCGATCTACATGATGGCGCACTCGGGTGCCCGCGGCTCGCAGGCGCAGATCAAGCAGCTCGCCGGTATGCGCGGCCTCATGGCCAAGCCGTCGGGCGAGATCATCGAGACGCCGATCATCTCGAACTTCAAGGAAGGTCTGACCGTCCTTGAATACTTCAACTCGACGCACGGCGCCCGCAAGGGTCTGGCGGACACGGCGCTCAAGACGGCGAACTCGGGCTATCTGACCCGCCGTCTGGTCGACGTCAGCCAGGATTGCGTCGTGATCGAGGAGGATTGCGGCACCGAACGCGCGCTGGAAATGAAGGCGATCGTTCAGGGCGGCAGCACCATCGCCTCGCTCGGCGAGCGTATCCTGGGCCGCACCACGGCCGAGGACGTCGTCGATCCGAAGACCAACGCGGTCGTCATCCCGACGGGTACGTTGCTCGACGAGCCGATGGTGGCGAAGATCGAGGCCATGGGCATCCAGGGCATGAAGATCCGCAGCCCGCTGGTCTGCGAATCGAAGGTCGGCGTGTGCGGCAAGTGCTACGGGCGTGACCTTGCCCGCGGTACGCCGGTCAACATCGGCGAAGCGGTGGGCGTCATCGCTGCGCAGTCGATCGGCGAGCCGGGTACGCAGCTGACGATGCGCACCTTCCACATCGGCGGTGCGGCGCAGCTCAACGAGCAGTCGAACCTGGAAGCGCCGGTCGACGGCACGATCCAGTTCCGCGACCTGCGCCTGATCGTCGACCAGCGTGGTCGCCGCGTGGTGCTGTCGCGCTCGGGCGAGATCGCGATCGTCGACATGGACGGCCGCGAGCTGGCGGTGCACCGTATCCCCTATGGCGCGTACGTGATGTTCGACGACGGCCATATGGT
This sequence comes from Sphingomonas sp. FARSPH, assembly GCF_003355005.1. Taxonomy (NCBI): domain Bacteria; kingdom Pseudomonadati; phylum Pseudomonadota; class Alphaproteobacteria; order Sphingomonadales; family Sphingomonadaceae; genus Sphingomonas; species Sphingomonas sp. FARSPH. Next base: position 332,064 of record NZ_CP029985.1, read on the forward strand.
GTCGAAGGGCGACCGGATGGCGGAATGGGATCCGTTCACCATGCCGGTGATCACGGAGAACCCGGGTACCGTTCGCTTCCAGGACCTGCTGGAGGGCAAGACGCTCACCGAGCAGACCGACGAGGCGACCGGTATCGCGCAGCGCGTCGTGACCGAATATCGCACCTCGTCCAAGTCGAAGGAGGATCTGCGTCCGCGCCTGACCCTGCTCGACGAGACGAGCGGCGAGAGCGGTCGCTACATGCTCGCCGCCGGCGCGACGCTGTCGGTCGAGGACGGTGCGCAGGTGCAGGCGGGTGACGTGCTCGCCCGCGTCAGCCGCGAAGCCGCCAAGACGCGCGACATCACCGGTGGTCTGCCGCGCGTCGCCGAGCTGTTCGAAGCGCGCAAGCCGAAGGAGAATGCGATCATCGCAAAGGTCTCCGGCCGCGTCGTGTTCGGCAAGGATTACAAGGCGAAGCGCAAGATCGGCATCCAGCCCGAGGATGGCGGCGAGGTCGTCGAGTATCTGGTGCCCAAGTCGAAGGTGATCGACGTTCAGGAAGGCGACTACGTCAAGCGTGGCGACAATCTGATCGGCGGCAGCCCCGACCCGCACGACATCCTCGAAGTGCTCGGCATCGAGCCGCTGGCGGAATATCTCGTCTCGGAAATCCAGGAAGTCTATCGACTTCAGGGCGTGAAGATCAACGACAAGCACATCGAGGTGATCGTTCGCCAGATGCTGCAGAAGGTCGAGATCATCGAGTCGGGCGACACCACCCTCCTCGTCGGCGAGCAGGTCGATCGCGAAGAGATGGACGCGATCAACGCCAAGCTCGGGCCGAACGAGGCGCGTGCGCAGGGCAAGCCGATCCTGCTCGGCATCACCAAGGCGAGCTTGCAGACCCGCAGCTTCATCTCGGCGGCGTCGTTCCAGGAGACCACCCGCGTCCTCACCGAGGCCGCGGTCCAGGGCAAGCAGGACACGCTGATGGGCCTGAAGGAGAACGTGATCGTCGGCCGTCTGATCCCGGCGGGCACGGGCGCGGGCATGAACCGCCTGCGCGTGGCGGCCACCAGCCGCGACGCCGCGCTCCGGGCGCAGCAGCGCGCGCTGCAGGCGGCGATCGTCGCGCCGATGTCGGCCGCCGAACTGCGCGCCGCCGAGGACAAGCGTTCGCCACGTGATGCGGGCGGCGCGGGTCCCGACCCGCTCGCCGAGGTCGTCGCCTCGGGCGACGGCAGCGACGAGGCCGCGGGCGAGTATCTGAACGACTGATCCTCGTTCGGCCGCTCGGCCCGAAGACAAAGAACCGCCGTCCGGGATGCCGGGCGGCGGTTTTTTTGCGCGAGACGGCACGCCTCGTTATTCGGCGACCAGTTCCGCCCCCCGCCACCGACATGTCCGGTGCGGACGCTTTATGGGCGATCCCTTCTGTGTTATGGTTCGTGTGTCTTTCTTCGGGGGGAGAAGAGATGCCGTACCGTCATGCCTATCGCTGGTTGCTGGGGCTTTTTCCGCTGATCGCACTCGCCTTCTGGCCCGGCTATCTCGGCCAGCTGGCGCAGGCGCCCTTCGCTCTTCATGCGCACGGCCTGACGGCGACGGCTTGGCTGATGCTGCTCACCGCGCAGAGCTGGTCGATCCATGCGCGAAGGGCCGCGTGGCACCGGGCGGCAGGGCTGGCGACCTTTGCCGTCGTGCCGCTGTTCGCCGCGGCGGGGCCGCTGGCGCTGTGGAGCATGGCGGGGCTGTGGCGGACACAGGCCGATCCCTTTCACGCCGCTTTCGGTGCGCGGCTCGTCATCGCCGACATGATCGCCGGACCCTGCGTGACCGCGTTGGTCGCCTACGCCCTGGCACGGCGCCGGCGCGTGGGCGTTCATGCCGCCGCGATGCTCGCGACGGCGCTGCTGGTGTTGCCGCCGATCATCGGGCGGCTCTTCCCTGCCCTGCCCGGCTTCCCGCATGGCGGCTGGGCCGGCTTTGCGGGATTTCGACTGGCGTTCGATCTCGCGGAGGGCGTGACACTGCTGATCGCGCTGGTGCTGGCGAGCCGGCGATCGGACGGGCGCGTCGCATTCGGCCTCGCGGCGGCCGCCACCGCGGCGCAACTGATCGGTTTCGAGACGATCGGCCGCACCGCATTCTGGGAGCGCGCCGTGACGCGGCTGACCGACATGCCGGTCGCCCCCGTTGCGCTGACCGCGGGTGTAGCCGCCGCGGCGATCCTGTTGTTGGCATGGCGGCTGGGCGCTGCCAGACCGTGGCGGGTGAAACCGGGCCTTGCCGCGATGAGCGCCTCGGCGCGTTGACCGCCAGCGGCGCGCGGGGCCGCAACCCCGGCTTGACCCGCCCCGCCCGCTCCCCGATACCGGCGCCGCCGATCCGGGAGAGACCGGGCATGACCGGCGCCGAAGGAGCAACCGCCCCGGAAACTCTCAGGCGAAAGGACCAGGTCGGCATCGGACATCTGGAGAGAGGCGTGGGTCGTCCACGCCCGCCGACGGGATAGCGATCTCAGGCGCAAGGGACAGATGGGGCATGCGACGAGCAGCCGCATAGGCGGCGGAGGAACAGCATGCAGGCCGACGTCACCTTGAACACCCTGGATCGCGGCGCCGCGCGCCCGATCAGCGTCGCGGAACTGTTCACCATCGGCATCGGCCCGTCGAGCTCGCACACCGTCGGGCCGATGCGCGCCGCCAGCGATTTCGCGCAGCGCGCGCTGGCGCAGGACGCAGCGCCGGTCGGCGTCACTTGCGACCTTTACGGCAGCCTGGCGCTGACCGGGCGCGGCCACGCCACCGACACCGCGGTGATCCTGGGCCTTGCCGGCTGGGAGCCGGAGCGGCTCGATCCCGATGCCGTCCCCGCGATCCTGGCGGGCATCCGCGACGAGGGGCGGCTGGCGCTGGCCGGCAAGCGGCGCGTGCCTTTTTCGGAAGCCGCCGACATCGTCTTTCACCCGCGTGATTTCCTGCCCGAACATCCCAACGGCCTGACCTTCACCGCGCGGCTGGCGGACGGCACGGGCTATGCCGAAACCTATTTCTCGATCGGCGGCGGCGCGATCCTGCGCAAGGGCGCGCCCGTCGCGGCCCACAATGTCGCGGTGCGTCACCCGTTTTCTTCGGGCAGCGAACTGCTCGCGCGCGGCGATGTGACCGGCCTGTCGATCGCCGACATGGTCCGCGCCAACGAGGATGCGTGGCGCAGCCCGGACGAGGCGGACGGCTTCCTCGACGCGGTGCGCGATGCGATGATGGCGTGCATCGACCGCGGCATCGCGCAGAGCGGCGAGTTGCCCGGGGGCCTGCGCGTCCGGCGGCGGGCGCAGGCGATCGAGCGCGGGCTGACCGGCTGCGTCCCCGGCAGCAACCCGGCGGAGGTGTTCGAATGGGTCAGCCTGTGGGCGCTCGCCGTCAATGAAGAGAATGCGGCGGGTGGCCGCGTCGTCACCGCGCCCACCAATGGCGCGGCCGGGGTACTGCCCGCGGTGCTGCGCTATTACGAGACCTTGGTCGCGAAGGACCTGGCGTTCGCGGAGCGCCGCGAGGGCGCGCGCCGCTTTCTCTACACCGCCGCGGCGATCGGCATGCTGTACAAGAAGCGCGCGTCGATCTCGGCGGCGGAGATGGGCTGCCAGGGCGAGGTGGGCGTCGCCTGCTCGATGGCGGCGGGTGCGCTCGCCGCGGTGCTCGGCGGCAGCAACCGGCAGGTCGAGAATGCGGCGGAGATCGGCATGGAGCACAACCTGGGTCTTACCTGCGATCCGATCGGCGGTCTGGTGCAGATTCCGTGTATCGAACGCAACACGATGGGGGCGGTGAAGGCGATCAACGCGGCCTATCTGGCGCTGCGCGGCGACGGCAGCCACGTCGTCAGCCTCGACGCGGTGATCGAAACGATGCGCCAGACCGGCGAGGACATGCGCACGAAATACAAGGAGACGAGCCTGGGCGGCCTCGCGGTCAATGTGGTGGAATGCTGAGCTGACCGGCCCAACCGTCGGCCTCAGGAATACGGGCCCAGTTGCTCACGCGCCGGCGCGTACATCCTCGGTGATGACGGCGGCGGGCCGATCCCCTTGCCAGCGGGCGATCGTTTCGAAGCGTCCGTCCATGATGCGGATTTCGTTGAAAGACGCGGGCGTACGGCGGGTGCGGCGCGACAGCGTGCCCGCGCCGATCATCCGCACGATCCAGCCCCCCCGATCGATTGGCACATCGAACGGATCGTGGACATGGCCGCTCAGCACCGCATGCGCGCCCGCCGCCGCCAGCGCAGTGAGCGCGCCATCGCCGTGCCGGGTCTTCGCCGTCCCCTTCGTACCGCCCTCGATCAGGGGGTGATGGGCGGCGACGAGGATGATGTTGCCCTTCGGCGCGGCGGCGATCATCGCCAGCGCGCGGCGCAGCGATCCGGGGCTGACCCGCCCCTTCGACCAGTTCCAGCGCCATTGCGCGCGTGCGGTCGTCTTCAGCGGCACCACGGTCACGCCGGGCAGGTCCAGCTCGTGCTCGATCAGCCGCTCGATCGCGGCATAACGCTGGTAGGGGGCGAGCAGGCGGCGGAACGGGTCCCAGTAATAAGGGATGTCGTGGTTGCCGACCTCCAGCGTCACCGGCACGCCCAGCCCCTGCAGCCACGCACCGCCGCGCTCGAATTCGCGCCGCGTCGCGCGCATGGTCAGGTCGCCGGTCATGATGACGGCGTCGGGTTTTTCCGCCGCAACCCGTTCCTCGAACCAGGCGAGAGCGGCGGGGTCCTCCGCCCCGAAATGAACGTCGCTGACGTGGAAAAGCCGGATCATGGTCCTCGAACGCTGCGGTGCGGATTGGGTGCCGGCCTAGCCGCACGCGGGCCGTATCGTCCAGCGCCGGGTGCGCAAGCGTACGCAGCGGCGGATGATCGCACCTGCGACGAGGACGCGTGTTGATCCGGATCAATATCGCTCGCATTGTAAAGGCGTGTGCCGCGGCCCATGGTTCCTTTTCCGACGACATGAGTAACGATGGCCACCGACCCGACCGATCTTCGGCATGACCTGACCGCCTGCGACCGCGAACCGATCCATGTGCCGGGCGCGATCCAGCCGCACGGGCTGTTGCTGATCGCGGCGGCGGACGGCGCGCACGAGATACTCGGGGGTGCCGGCGCGATCGAGGAACGGCTGGCGGTCGACTGGCTGGGTCGCCCCGCTGCCGACGTGCTGGGCTGCGCGATCGCCCCGCTGATCCAGGCGTTGCTGCCCGGTGGCCCGGACGGCGCGATGGTGCCCTTCGTCGCAGGGATGGGCGAGACGTTCGTGCCGACGCTGCACCGCGCCGGCCGCCACCTGTTGATCGAGCTCGAACCCGTCGCGACCGCCGCGGCGACGGCGACGTCGATGCTGACGTGGCTGGATGCGATGGCCGGCGGCTTCGAACGCGCCGCCGACCTGTCGGCATTGTACGATCGCGCCGCGAGGGCGTTCCGGACGCTGACCGGGTTCGACCGGGTGATGATCTACCGCTTCCTCGACGACGATGCCGGCTGCGTCGTCGCGGAGGATCGCGAACCGTCGCTGCACAGCTTCCTCAACCATCATTTCCCCGCAAGCGATATCCCGCGTCAGGCGCGCGCTTTGTACGTGCGCAATCGCACGCGCTCGATCCCCGACGCGGCTCATATCCCGCAACCGATCCGCCCTGCCGCGCTTGCCGGCATCGATCTCAGCGACGTGTCGTTGCGCAGCGTGTCGCCGATCCACGTCGATTATCTGCACAATATGGGCGTGCAGGCATCGGCCTCGATCTCGATCGTCAAGGACGGGCTGCTCTGGGGGCTCGTCGCCTGCCACCATATGACGCCGCGCCTGTTGCCGCCCGACGTGCGCAGCGCCGCCGCGACGCTGGCGAGCGGCCTTGCCCGCCAGATTCGCGCCAAGCAGGAGGCGGCGGCGTATCGCGAACGGCTGAGCCTGCGCGCGACCGAGGACAGCGTCGTGCCCAAGCTGCAGAACGACGTGCCGCTGACGGAGATCGTCGGCGTGGTGAAGGGCGACCTGCGCGCGATGCTGGGCGCCGACGGGTTTGCGATGGTCACGCGCACCACGATCGAGACGGACGGCCTCTGCCCCCCGCCCGCGGTGCTGGCGATGCTCGCGCGCTGGGCACAGGCGCGCGGCGGCGAGCCTGTGGCGACGCACGAGCTGGACACGATGCTGCCCGCGATGGCGGAGCATCGCGCGCTGGCCAGCGGCGTCATCGCCGTGCCGTTGGGCGACGAGGATGCGACGTTGCTGTGGCTGCGCGCCGAGCGGATCACCGAGGTCGAATGGGCGGGCAATCCACACAAGGCCGTCGCGCTTGCACCGGGCGAGCGACTGACGCCGCGTGCCTCGTTCGAGACGTGGAGCGAGACGGTACGCGGGCGTTCCCGGCGCTGGTCGCTGGAGGAGATCGAGGCCGCACACCGCCTGCGCCGGCGTTTCCAGGAGGCGCGCACCAGCCAGCAGCTGCGCACGCTCAACCGCGACCTCAACCGCATCCTGGTCGAGAAGGACGCGCTGATCGCGCAGAAGGACGTCCTGATGAAGGAGGTCAACCATCGCGTGCAGAACAGCCTGCAACTCGTCGCCTCGTTCCTGCGGCTGCAGGCAAAGACCGCGGGTGACGGCGCGGTCGCGGACCATCTGGCCGAAGCGCAGGCGCGCCTTGCCGCCGTCGCACTGGTCCATCGTCGCCTGTATCGCGACGACCAGGTCGAGAGCGTCGACCTGGCGCGTTACGTCGATGAACTCATCGCCGACATGAAGACCTCGCTCGGGGCGGACTGGGGCGCGCAGATGCGGCTGGATCTCGCGCCCGTGCTGGTGCCGACCGACCGTGCCGTCAACATCGGCCTGATCCTGACCGAACTCGTCATCAACGCGACCAAATACGCCTATGGCGGCGGGGCCGGTCCGCTGCTCATCGCGCTGGAGCAGCACGGTACGCTCTTGCGGCTGATCGTCGCCGACGAGGGGCGCGGCAAGGGTCAGGGCGAAGGTTTCGGCAGCCGGATGATGGCGGCGATGGTGCAGCGGCTGGGCGGTGACATCGACTATCTCGACAATGCGCCGGGCGTGCGCGCGATCATGACGGCGCCGATCGCGGAATAATTTATACCCGAAACGGGTGACTCCGCGTCGCCAGGCCACCACTTTGAGTAGCCGTGGATCAAATATTCATCGGAATCGGTCATGCCGTTCCGATGAGCGCAAAACCCGACAGTGGACGTTACCTTCGCATCCAGGGCCGGCAGGCAGAGGTGGGGATGTACGTCCACGCCCTCCACTGCGCCTGGATGGACAACCCGTTCTGGCGCAAGAGTTTTCTGTTGACCGACATCGGCGATCGCGACCGCGTACGCCAGTCGATCCCCAGCATCACGATCGACCTGGCAAAAGGCCGCGGGCTGACGCTTGCCGCCGCCAGCGACCTGCATGGGCGGCCCGCCCCGCTGGACGAACCGTCGCTTTCCGCACCCGCCCCCGTGACGCGCAGCCGTCGCCGTCGGCCCCCGTCGCCGCTGGAAGCCGCGCGGGCCACGACCGAACGGGCGGTGGCGGGCGTCACCGTGCTGTTCGGGGAGGCGCGGCTGGGCCATGCGATCCGGGCCGATCAGCTGCTCGCGATCGTCGACGATCTCGCCAGCGCGATGATGCGCGACGCGGGCGCGATGGTGACCGTGACGCGGATGAAGGACCGCGACCAATATACCTACATCCACTCCGTCGCGGTCAGCGCGCTGATGATGGGGCTGGCGCGGCAGCTGGACTTCGGCGAAGAGGACGTGCGCGTTGCGGGCATGGCCGGACTGGTCCATGACATCGGCAAGATCCAGGTGCCCGTCGCCATCGTCGACAAGACCGGGCCGTTGACGCCCGACGAACTGGCCACGATGCGGCGCCACCCCGCCATGGGCCATGCTACCCTGATGGAGTTGGGCGGGCTCGATCCGCGTATCCTGGACGTCTGCCACGCGCATCACGAGAAGCTGGACGGCTCGGGCTATCCCAATGGTCTTGCCGGCGATGCGTTGAGCGTCTTTGCGCGCATGGCGGCGATCTGCGACGTCTACGATGCCGTCACATCCGTCCGTTCGTACAAACGGGCATGGTCGCCGCACGATGCCCTGGCGCAGATGCTCGAATGGCATGGCCATTTCGACATGGCGATCCTGCACGCCTTCATCGCCAGCCTGGACATCCAGCCTTTGGGCGCGCTCGTCCGCCTCCGCTCGAACCGGCTGGGCGTGGTGGTCCGCGATGGCGAGACGCCGGCGACCCCCGTGGTGCGCGCGTTCTTCGACGTTCCCGACCACCAGCATATGCGCGCCCGCGACGTCCGCACGGAGGACGATCCGATCATCCGCACCGAGCGCGGCGAATATTGGTTCGGTGACCGCTGGCCCGCGCTGCATGCCACGCTGATGGAAGACCTCGACGTCTGCCCCATGACCCGCGCCGAACCGATGGAGACCCGCCGATGACGCCGGCCCTGCCCGCCCAGCCTCGCCTGCGTTCGCGCCTGTCCGCGTGGCTGTCGCCTGCCTATCCCAGTGAAATGGCGCTCGCCCCGCCGCCGGCTGCACGCACCGACACCGCAGGGTCGGCCGAGGCCGCGCTATATGCGGAGATCGGGGAATTCCTGTTCACGCATCACCTGCCGCTCGGTGCGGACACGTTCGGGGTCGTGCTCGACTATCTTCGCGGCGACGACCCTGCGCTCGTCGCGGCGATCCGCGACCGGTTGCGCGGCGCTGGGCGACTGGACGCCGCTTTCGTTCGCTGGCTGGCCGAAAGCCGCAGCGGCGCGGTCCGCCCGGCGATGGTCGCGCAGATGGCGGACGGGCTGTCGATGCAACTCGCCCGCTGCCTGCAACTGCTCGGCCAGTCGTGCACCTCGGCGCAGGATTACGGCAGCGCGCTCGACCTCGAGGCGCAGCGCATGACCGGATCGGACGAGGACACCATCGGCCGCCTGATCGAACTGACGGTGCAGGCGGTGGCGACGTCGCGCCAGATGGCGGAACAGCTCGACGAGACGCGGCGCGAGACGTCGCAGCTGCGCGACAACCTCGACCGCGCGCGCCGCGTCGCGGAGCAGGACCATCTGACCGGGCTGATAAACCGCCGCGGGTTCGACGCCCGCCTCCGTGCGCGCGCAGAAGCGGAGGCCGCACACGACCCGCCGTGGTGCGTCGCGTTGTGCGACATCGACAATTTCAAGGCGATCAACGATCGCCACGGACACGATGCGGGGGACCGCGTCTTGAAACTGGTCGCCCGTGCGCTGAAGACCGACTTGGGCAAGGCCGCGGTGGTCGGGCGCCATGGCGGCGAGGAGTTCGCCTGCCTGTTCCCCGACAGCAGCGCCGAGGCGGCGTTCGCGAATCTCGACGCAGTGCGCGAGTCGATTGCCGCGCGATCGCTCGTCAACCGCGATACCGGCGAGCAGATCGGCGCGCTGACCATCTCGATCGGTCTTGCCGAGGTTCGCGGCGATCCGATCCAGGCGATGCGCGATGCCGACACCGCGCTGTACCATGCCAAGCGGACGGGGAAGAACCGCGTGGTGACGACGACGCTGGCGATGGGGTGAGCGTCCTTGCCGTCTCCGTCGCCGCGATCAGGCGGCGATACGATCGGTGAAGACGACCGGCGGGGGCGGCCCCTCCAGATAGGCGTTTTCGATCCGGTCGAACGGGAAGCCGTGAACCGCCGCCGCGGCGAGCGCCATGCGGACGAGGCTGGCGGTGCGTGCGCTCGTTTCCAACGCCTCGTCGCGGTTCATCCATGCGGACTGGATCACGAAGCCTTGGCGCAGTCGCTGGATCGGACCGCCGGCGGCACCCAGCCGGGTCAGCCGGCGACGCACCGTCGTTTCCGGCAGGTTGAGCAGCCGGGCCAGCACGCTCGCGCGGATCGCATGCGCGCCGCTGAACCGGATGCGCTCGTCGGGACCCTGCGGCGCGTCACGCAACGCCGCCCAGCGCTCGAGATTGCCGCACAGGATCGTCGAAAACAGCACGAGGTCGAGCCAGCTGCCGTGGATTTCCCGGTTGCTCTCCACCGTACCCAGCATCACGTCGACCGCAGCGCCGATACCCGCGGTCGGCACGTAGCATTCCGTCGCCACGCGGATCGGCGGCAACTCGCCCGCATCGCGCAGGCCCTGCGCGAAGGCGACGAAGCTGTCGTGCGTCACCGTCATCAGATGGTCGATATCGGACCGCATGAAGACATCGGGATTCACCACCACGCCGCCCTGGACGCGGGCGCACAATCCGGCGGCGATCAACGCGTTGACGTGGCGCCGCACCGTCTCGAACGAGCGCGACAGCGAAATCGCCATCGAATGCATCGATATGCCCCGCACCCGCGTGCCCGCGCGCAGGCTTTCGCGCATGACCAGAGAGAAAATGGCGAATCGGTCGACGTCGCCTTCGAACGTGCGAAGGCCGGCGGCGATGATCCGCGTCTGCATGATGGCCAGATGCCGTGTCACGCTCGCGATCTTCAAGCATTCCCTCCCCTTGCGGTTTGCCAGACCCTCCGGAGCCATCATGCCACGATCATGAGAACATCGCAGCGGGTTATAGGGCGAGTCCGCCGAATTGAGTAATTTACATGGCCAGAACGGCCCGATCAGCGCACGGCGCCGGCATAGAGTGCAAAGGTTTGCCGCGCGCCGGCGATCGCCGCGCCCCGCCAGGCGGCGTCCGACGCCGTCGCCTGTACCTCGATCGCGTGGAGCAGCGCGCGCCATTCGCCGGGCCGATGCACCGCGCCGAGGTAGGCGCGCGGCAAAGACGGTGGCACCCGGCGCGCCAGCAATTGCCCGCCCAGCCGCGATCCTTCGATCACGTACAGCGCGCCCCAGCGCGCCGCGGGATCGTCCGGCGCCCAGTGGATGGGGACCGGCAGCGGCTGGTCGAGCGCGGCGAGATCCGCGGCGAGCAGCGGCAGGCGCTGCCGCCACGCCGGCAATGCGGGGGCGCCCGCCAGCACCGCTTCGATCGCACCCAGCGCCCGTGCGTGCGCCGTCAGGAAGCGCGCATAATCGTCGACGTCGGTCAGCCGGAACGCGCCGAATGCGGCATCGACGGCCGCATGATCGGCGGCGGTGGCGCGGCGCAGGGCGGCAACGAACGACATCGCCCCGCCCTGCCGCGGCCCCGCCGCACTGTCGAGCACAATGCGCCCGGCATCGCCGGCGCGTCGGGCCCGATATCGCGGGGCAGCGGCGCGACAATCCCCGTCCGGCCCGGTTCCGGCACAGCGGCGACGCACTTTCGGCTTGCACGCAGCGCCGCCTGCGGCCATGCGCCGCCGCGCCTATCCACGACGTGCCATCCCAACGAAAGGTTTCGCCATGGTTGCCTGGTTCCAGGCGCTGATGCCCAAACAGGGGCGTTTCTTCGAACAGTTCGAAGCGCATGCCATGACCCTGGTCGCCGGCGCCGAGGCGCTGCAGCGACTGTTCGCCGGCGAGGGCACCACCGCGGAGCATATCGCCGAGATCGTGCGTCGCGAGCACGAGGCAGACGACATCACGCGCGACGTGCTGCAGGACGTGCGCCGCATCTTCGTGACGCCGTTCGACCGGTCCGCGATAACCTCGCTGATCGGGGTGATGGACGATTCGATCGACCAGATGAACCAGACCGCGACCACGATCGAGCTGTACGAGGTGACCGATTTCGCACCCGACATGCGGGCGATGGCGGATCTGGCGGTGGAGGCCGCGCGCGTGACGGCGGAGGCGATCCCGCTGCTGCGCCGGCTCGACGCCAACCAGGCACGGCTGCACACGCTGACCGAGCAGCTGGTGATGATCGAGGGGCGTGTCGATAGTTTCCATGCCGCCGGCCTGAAGGCGCTGTTCAAGGCGTGCGGCGACGACCAGCCGATGCGCTTCATCGTCGGTCGCGAGATCTACAGCCATCTTGAGCGGATTGCCGACCGGTTCGAGGACATCGCCAACGAGATCCAGGGTCTCGTGATCGATCACGCCTGAGAGTGCGGCGATGACCATTTCCTTCACCGTGCTGGTCCTCCTGATCGGCGTGGCGCTGCTGTTCGACTTCCTGAACGGCCTGCACGATGCGGCGAACTCGATCGCCACCGTCGTGTCGACGCGCGTGCTGAAACCGCATCACGCGGTGCTGTGGGCGGCATTTTTCAACTTCGTCGCGTTCCTGGTCTTTGACCATGCCGTCGCCAAGACGGTGGGCAAGGGGATCATCGAGGCGCAGATCATCGATCCGCAGTTGATCTTCGGCGCGCTGATGGGCGCGATCGTCTGGAACATCATCACCTGGCGGTTCGGCATCCCCTCGTCGTCCAGCCATGCGCTGATCGGCGGGCTGATCGGCGCGGGCGTGACCAAGGCGGGCCTCGACGTCGTCGTCTGGTGGGGCGTCATCACGACGGTCGGGGCGATCTTCCTGTCCCCCGCCCTCGGCCTCGTCCTCGCGCTGGGGCTCGTCCTTGCGGTTGCGTGGAGCACGCTCAGGCTGACGCCGATGGGCGTCGACAAACGTTTCCGCAAGCTGCAGCTCGTCTCCGCCGCGCTCTACAGCCTGGGCCACGGCGGCAACGATGCGCAAAAGACGATGGGGATCATCACCGTCCTCCTCTATTCGCAGGGCATGGTGGGCAAGGACCTCAACATTCCGCTCTGGGTGGTGCTCGCCTGCCAGGCGGCGATGGCGCTGGGCACGATGTCGGGCGGGTGGAAGATTGTCCACACGATGGGGTCGAAGATCACGCGGCTGACCCCGGCGCAGGGGTTCTGCGCCGAGACGGGCGGCGCGATCACGCTGTTCATGGCGACGATCGGCGGCATCCCCGTATCGTCGACGCACACGATCACCGGCGCGATCGTCGGCGTCGGATCGGCGCGGCGCCTGTCCGCGGTACGCTGGAACGTCGCGAGCCGGATCGTCGTCGCCTGGGTCGTGACGCTGCCGGCCGCCGGCCTTATCGGCGCATGCTTCTACGAAGGCGCGAAGCTCGTCGCCGGGTTCTGATCGCGGGGCGGAGCGGTTTGCGTGACGGCGCGTTGAGAGGCCGCCCTGTCATGCGAAAGGATCGTGATGCCGCTCGAACTCACCCTGCTCGGCGCATCGACCATCCTGCTGTTCGTCCATGTGATGGTGCAGGGACAGACGGTGACGCGCGAGCGCGGGCTCGCATGGAATGCCGGCCCGCGTGACGATGCGGACAAGCCTCTGGGCCGGATGGCCGGACGCGCGGTGCGCGCACTCGCCAATTTCCAGGAAACCTATCCCGCCTTCGTCGCGCTGGCGCTGGGCCTTGCGGTGACGGGCAGGACGGGCGGCATCGGCGCGATCGGTGCGGGCCTCTGGTTCGGGGCGCGGATCGTCTACCTGCCGCTCTATCTCGCCGGCATCCCCTATCTGCGCAGCCTTGTCTGGGCCGCATCGATGTTGGGCCTTGCGCTGATGCTCTTCCGTTTTTTCTGAGCGTCCGCGCCCTATATCCCCGGGGTCGACCTGCCCGTAGACGGCGGTTTGTCCGCCGCGAACGATCAACCGCCCCCGAGCTGAGGATGTTGCCATGACCGATTATCGCAAGACCGACGACGCGATCGCGAAGCTGACGCCCGAGCAGTTTTACGTGACGCAGCAAAGCGGCACCGAGCGGCCGGGGACGGGCGAATATCTCTACAACAAGGAACCCGGCCTGTACGTCGACGTCGTCTCGGGCGAGCCGCTGTTCGCATCCGCCGACAAATACGAATCGCACTGCGGCTGGCCCAGCTTCACCAAGCCGATCGAGCCCGCGCGGGTCAACGAGATCGACGATACCAGCCACGGCATGATCCGTACCGAGGTGCGCTCCGCCGGCGGCGACAGCCATCTGGGCCACGTCTTCCCCGACGGCCCGCGCGAAACCGGCGGCCTGCGCTATTGCATCAACTCGGCCGCGCTGCGCTTCGTGCCGAAGGCCGAGATGGAGGCGCAAGGCTATGGCGCCTATCTCGACAAGGTCGAGGGCTGATCGGCCACACCCGGCGACGAACGCGCCTTGAAGCCGCCCCGCGCGGCTTCTACGGCGCGCCCTGATGCCGCAGCGGGGGACAAGGTGAACATACGATTCGATCCGGCGACGGCGCTCGGCGCGGACTGGCGCGATGGCCTTTGGCTCGGCCGGATCGATAACGGGGACGGCCCCTGCCCCGTCCTGGTCGCGCGTGGCATCGTCCATGACATGAGCCGCGTCGCGCCGACCGTCGCCGAGCTGGTCGCGACCGGCAGGCTGGATGCCGGCGCCGGCGCGGCGATCGGCGATCTCGCCGACCTCGGCCTCTCGCCGTCGTCGACGCCGCGTCTGCTCGCACCGATCGACCTGCAATGCGTCAAGGCGGCGGGCGTCACCTTCGCCACCTCTGCACTGGAACGCGTGATCGAGGAGCGCGCGCGCGGCGATGCCGCCGCCGCCGCGGGCCTGCGTGCGCGACTCGAGGAGCGGATCGGCGGCGGGCTGCGCTCGGTGGCGCCAGGCACGCCCGACGCCGCCGCGCTCAAGACCGCGCTGATCGACGAAGGCCTTTGGTCGCAATATCTGGAGGTCGCGATCGGCCCCGATGCGGAAATCTTCACCAAGGCGCCCGTCCTCGGCGCGGTCGGCTGGGGGGCGGAGGTCGGCATCCGATCCGATTCCACCTGGAACAACCCCGAACCCGAGGTCGTACTGCTCGTCGCGCCCGACGGCCGCGCGGTCGGAGCGTGCCTGGGCAACGACGTCAACCTGCGCGATTTCGAGGGGCGCTCCGCGCTGCTGCTCGGCAAGGCGAAGGACAACAATGCCTCCGCATCGCTCGGCCCGTTCGTCCGCCTGTTCGACGGCACCTACACGATCGACCATGTCCGCGACGCACAGGTGACGCTAACGATCCACGGCGAGGACGGCTATCGCCTGGACGGCCACAGCTCGATGCGCGAGATCAGCCGCGATCCGCTCGAGCTCGTCCGCCAGGCGATGAGCGAGCACCAATATCCCGACGGCTTCGTGCTGTATCTAGGCACCTTGTTCGCGCCGGTGCAGGATCGCGACGAGCCCGGCCGCGGCTTCACGCACGAGGTCGGCGACAGGGTGACGATCGCCAGCCCGGGCCTGGGCGAACTCGTCAACCGCGTCGCGACGTCCAAGGATGCCGCGCCCTGGACGTTCGGCACGATCGCGCTGATGCGCAACCTCGCCGCCCGCGGCCTGCTTCCCGCCTGATCCCAGAAAGCCCGCCATGACCGATCTGCTCGCCCCCGACCGCCGCGCCGCTTACCCGTCGCTGCGCGACAAGCGCGTCATCATCACCGGTGGCGGCAGCGGCATCGGCGAAGGGCTGGTAGAGGCGTTCGTGCGCCAGGGCGCGCGCGTCGCCTTCGTCGATGTCGCCGTGGCCGACAGCGAGGCGCTGGTCTCCCGGCTGTCGCCCGGCGCCGCGCACGCGCCCGTCTTCCGCCCGCTCGACCTCACCGACCTCGCCGCGCTGAAGACGGTGTTCGGTGAATTGATCGCCACGCTCGGCGGCTGCGACGTGCTCGTCAACAACGCGGGCAACGACGACCGCCACACGATCGCCGACGTGACGCCGGCCTATTGGGACGAGCGGATGAACGTCAACCTGCGCCACCAGTTCTTCGCGGCGCAGGCGGTGGTCCCGGCGATGGCGGCGGCGGGCGGCGGCGCGATCCTCAACTTCGGCTCGATCAGCTGGCACCTCGCGCTCGGCGACCTGATCCTCTACCAGACCGCCAAGGCCGCGATCGAAGGCTTGACGCGCAGTCTCGCCCGCGACCTCGGCCGCAAGAACATCCGCTGCAACGCGATCGTCCCCGGCAACGTCCAGACCCCGCGCCAGGAAAAATGGTACACGCCCGAAGGAGAGGCGGCGATCGTTGCGGCACAATGCCTTGATGGCCGCATCCAGCCCGCCGATGTCGCCGCCCTCGCCCTGTTCCTCGCCTCCGACGACGCGCGTCTGTGCACCGGCCATAATTACTGGATCGACGCCGGCTGGCGGTGATCAAGGACCGCTTGACCAAATCCCCATCCGATTGATAGGCATTGCTTGTCGGGGAGGATGTCGCGATGCGGTGGCTCGGTGTCGGTCTGGTGTGCATCGCGGTAGCGGGATGCAGCAAGGCGCCCGACAACGGACCCGGCGATACGACGACCAGCGCGAACGGTGTCGCCTTCGCCTATCATTACGCGTTCCGCCTGCCCTCGGATCGCATCGCGGACGCTCAGGAGGCGCACGCTCAGGCATGCGAACGACTTGGCCCCGCCCGCTGCCGGGTGACCGGCATGAATTACCGTATCGATTCCTCCGGCACCGCCTCCGCCAGCCTCGACATGCGTGTCGCGGCGCCGATTGCGCGCGGCTTTGGCCGCAGCGGCGTGCAGGCGATCGAGGCGGCGGGCGGCGCATTGACCGGGGCGGAGATCACCGGAACGGATGCCGCACCCGATCTGGAAGCCACCACGACAGGGGGCGCTGATGCGCAAGCCGATCTGGCCGAAGTCGACCGACAACTGGCCGCAACCAACCTGCCGCAAGGTGCCCGTGCGGCGCTGCTGTCACGGCGGATCGCGCTGCTCGAGGCGCAGCGTCAAGCCGTCACGGCCGGCAGGGCGACGCGGGCGAGCGTCATCACGACGCCGATCGGTTTCACCTATGTTGCCGGCTCCGGCGTCGGCCTTGGCGCGCGGCTGACCGAAGCGGCTCAGGCGGGATACGCCTCGCTGACCTGGACGCTGGCGAGCGCGCTGACGCTGCTTGCCACGCTCGCACCGCCCCTTGTGCTGCTGCTTTTGCTGGCATTGTTATGGCATCGTCTCAGGCGGCGGTGGTGGAGACGGCTTTTCCCGGCGGCCGACCGCCATTGACGCACGCCCATTCTCGACATTCACGTCCGTAGTGCCTAGCATTTCGTCAGACATATAGCGAAGAGGCGTGATGACGATGGACCGGCGATCCTTCCTCCACGGCGCGGCGGCGGCGGGATCGGCATCGCTGCTCGGCGGCGCGGCGCTCGGCGCGGAGACGCCGGCGTTTCAGCCGAGTTGGGAGTCGCTGGTCGCGGGCTATCGCGCGCCCGACTGGTTCCGAGACGCCAAGTTCGGCATCTGGGCACATTGGTCCGCGCAATGCGTGCCCGAAGCGGGCGACTGGTATGCGCGCGACATGTATCTGCAGGGTTCGCGCGCCTGTCGCCATCATGTCGAACATTACGGCCACCCGTCCAAGATCGGCTTCATGGAGATGTATCCACGCTGGACCGCGGCGCGCTGGGATCCGGCGCGGCTGCTCGATCTCTATATTCGCGCGGGCGCCCGCTATTTCATGGCGCTGGCCAACCATCACGACAATTTCGATTCCTACGCCTCGTCCTATCATCCCTGGAACAGCACGCGGATCGGGCCGCGGCGGGACATCGTCGGCGAATGGGGCAAGCTCGCCCGCGCCCGCGGCTTGCGCTTCGCGGTGTCCAACCATTCCGCCCACGCCTGGCACTGGCTGCAGCCCGCCTACGGCTACGATCCCGAAGGCCCGCTCGCCGGCCGCCGTTACGACGCGGCCTGGCTGACCAGGGCGCAGGGTCGCGGCAAATGGTGGCAGGGGCTCGATCCGCAGCAGCTCTACACTGGCCCGACGATGCCGATGCCCGACGGGCTGCATTCGATCGCCGCCGCCACGGAGTGGCATGAAAAGAACGACCGCGTCTGGACGGAGGCGCCGCCCGCCAAAAACCCGGCGTTCGTGCGCAGCTGGTTGCAGCGGTGCCGCGAGCTGATCGACGTCTATCGCCCCGACATGGTCTATTTCGACAATTTCTCGCTGCCGCTCGGCCAGGCGGGGCTCGACATCACCGCCCATTTCTACAACCAGTCGATGCGCTGGCACGGCCGCAACGAGGCGGTGGTGACCGCGAAGGGCACGCCGGCGAACCGGCGCGGCGGTATCGTCGACGACGTCGAGCGCGGCGTCCATGACGATATCCAGGCCTATCCGTTCCAGACCGACACCTGCATCGGCAACTGGCATTACGACCGCGATCTGTACGATCGCGACGGCTACAAGACGCCGGCCAAGATCATCCATACCCTGTGCGACGTGGCGGCGAAGAACGGCAATCTGATGCTGTCGGTCCCGCTGCGCGGCGACGGCACGATCGACGAAAAGGAAGAGGCGATCATCGAGGCGATCGCGGCGTGGATGGGCCGCAATGGCGCGGCGATCTACGGCACGCGGCCCTGGCACCTGTCGGGCGAGGGGCCGACCCGTGCCGCGGCGGGCGACTTCAACGAGGGCGGCAAGGACAGTCCGTACACGCCGCGCGACATTCGCTACGTGCGCCGCGGCGCCGCGGTCCATGCATTCGTCCTCGGCTGGCCGAACGACGGCGTGGCGCGCCTGACCGCGCTGGCCAGGCAGGGCCGCGTGCAGCGCGTCACCCTTCCCGGCGATGCGGCCCCCCTGTCGTTCCGGCAGACGGCCGACGCGGTGGAGGTCACGCTGCCCCCCGCCCGGCGCGACCCGATCGGCGTCGCGCTGATCGTCCAGGGCGACGGTCTGGTCCGCGGCTGACGGCGGCGACGGCGCGCGCCAGAGATTGCACCCCCGCCCCCCTTCCCCTATAGGCGCCCTCGATCCTGCCCCGGCCGCGTCAAGGGCGTCGCCGGGGCTCACCGTTTCCAGGGGACATGCGCACATGGCTCGCCGCCGGCAGATCTACGAAGGCAAGGCCAAGATCCTCTACGAGGGCCCCGAGCCCGGCACGCTGATCCAGTATTTCAAGGACGACGCGACCGCCTTCAACGCCCAGAAAAAGGGCACGATCAACGGCAAAGGCGTGCTCAACAACCGGATCAGCGAGCATGTCTTCACCCTGCTCGACGCGATCGGCGTGCCGACGCACTTCATCCGCCGCCTCAACATGCGCGAGCAGTTGATCCGCCAGGTCGAGATCGTGCCGATCGAGGTCGTCGTGCGTAACGTCGCCGCCGGCTCGCTGTCGAAGCGCCTCGGGATCGAGGAGGGCACGAAGCTCCCCCGCACGATCATCGAATATTATTACAAGGACGACGCACTCGGCGATCCGATGATCACCGACGAGCATATCGCCGCGTTCGGCTGGGCGAGCCAGGAGGAGATGCACGACATCGCCGATCTCGCGATCCGCGTGAACGACTTCCTGACCGGTCTGTTCGCCGGGATCGGCATCCGCCTCGTCGACTTCAAGCTCGAATTCGGCCGCATCTGGGACAATGACTACGGCCGGATCATCCTGGCCGACGAGATCAGCCCGGACGGTTGCCGCTTGTGGGACATGACGAGCGGCGAGAAGCTCGACAAGGACCGGTTCCGCCGCGACCTGGGCGGCGAGGCGGAAGCCTATCAGGAGGTCGCGCGCCGGCTCGGCCTGATGCCGGAGGGAGAGGACAATGCGGTGCTCGACCTCGACAGCCACCGCAAGCGCCGGGGTAAATAAGATGAAGCTGCGTATCTTCGTAACGCTCAAGCCTGGCGTGCTCGATCCCCAGGGCCGCGCGATCCATCACGCGCTCGGCAGCCTCGGTTTCGCGGGCGTCGAGGACGTGCGCGCGGGCAAGATGTTCGAACTGGAGGTCGCCGATTCGACCGACGACGCGGCAATCGACGGCATGTGCCGCCAGCTGCTCGCCAACACCGTCATCGAGAACTTCCGGGTGGAGCGCGTTTGACATGAAGACCGCCGTCATCGTCTTTCCCGGATCGAACTGCGACCGCGACCTCGCCGTCGCGCTGGAGGCGGTGACCGGCGTCAAGCCGGCGATGGTCTGGCATGCGGAGACCGAGCTGCCGCAGGGCATCGGCTTCGTTGCGGTACCCGGTGGCTTTTCGTACGGCGACTACCTGCGCTCGGGTGCGATTGCCGCGCGATCGCCGATCATGCGCGCGGTCGTCGAACAAGCGGGCCGCGGCCTCCCCGTATTCGGCGTGTGCAACGGCTTTCAGGTGCTGACCGAGGCGGGGCTGCTGCCCGGCGCGCTGATGCGCAACGCCGGCCTCAACTTCGTCTGCCGCGACGTCCAGCTGACGGTAGAGAACGCGCAGACCGCCTTCACCAGCCGCTATGACGCGGGCGAGACATTGTCGGTGCCCGTCGCGCACCATGACGGCAATTATTTCGCCGACGCCGACACGCTCGACCGGCTCGAGGGCGAAGGGCGTGTCGCCTTCCGCTACGGCGAGGCGGTCAACGGCTCGGCGCGCAACATCGCCGGTATCGTCAACGCGGGCGGCAACGTGCTGGGCATGATGCCGCACCCCGAACGCAAGATCGAAACCGCGCACGGCGGCACCGACGGCCGCCGCCTGTTCGAAGGCGTGCTGGAGACGGTGGGGGCCTGACCTGCCGTCCTGTTACAGCCGCGTCCGGAACGGCGAAAAATCCGTGCCTCGATCGAAAACGTCGACGCCCTCCGCCCGCTTCAGCCAGCCGACCACCGCATAGGTCACCGGCGTCAGCAGCACTTCCCAGCCGACCTTCAACGCCCATTGCGTGAACAAAACGGTGACGACGAGCGCCGTCGTCCAGCCCGTCGCCCCCAGAAAAGCGAGCGGGTAGAAGATCAGGCTGTCCACCCCCTCCCCCACCACGGTCGACCCGATCGTGCGCGTCCACAGGTGGCGCCCCTCGCTCCACACCTTCATGCGCGCCATGACGTAGGAATTGACGAACTCCCCGGCCCAGAAGGCGCAGACGCTGGCGAAAACGATGCGCGGCACCTGGCCGAAGATCGTCTCATACGCCGCCTGGTTCGTCCAAGACGGCGCGGGCGGTAGCGCGACGACGACCCAACTCATGAACGCCATGAACACGACCGCGGCGAACCCCGCCCAGATCACGCGGCGCGCGCGGGCATAGCCGTAGACTTCGGTCAGCACGTCGCCGATCACATAGCTGACCGGGAAGAACAGGATGCCAGCCCCGAACGGCCAGTCGCCGACGACGGGCAGATGCACAATCGCGACCTTGCCCGCGCCGATGACGTTGGACAGCAGCAGCAGCGCGACGAACGCCGCCATGACGAAATCGTAATAGCGAAACGCCGCCCCTTGCATGGCGGCGGCATCGACGGGGCGTTCGACAGGTTGGTTCATGGGAATGGCACCATATCGCTGTTCCGCTGCCGCACAATCCGCGCTAATCGCTCAACCGATGCGCGCCCGTAGCTCAGTTGGATAGAGCACGAGCCTTCTAAGCTTGGGGCCGCTGGTTCGAATCCAGCCGGGCGCGCCAATCACACAGATGGCGGTCGCAGACCCCGGCTCAACGCTGCTTCTTCGAGATGGTCGCGGTAAAGTCCGGGTCCTTCTTCGCCACCCAATCCACGAACTTGCGCACGTTCGGATGGTCGAGCAGGCCGGCGACGTTCATACCGTGCCGCTGCAGTTCCGAATTGGAGAAATTGGCGGTCAGCGTCTGCTGGCAGATCGGATGCATCGGCACGACATCGCGGCCCCCGCGGCTTTTCGGGACGGGATGATGCCAGACGATCGTCTTGCCGGTCGGACGGCCGCAAAGCCAGCAAGGCACGGGCGCGGCCGCCGCCTCGTCTTCCTGCGGAAGGTGATCGTAGGGGTCGTGTTTGGAACGTCGGGCCACGCGCTATCTCACTGCCTTGATCGCCCGTGCCTGTAGCAATTCCATCCGCCGCGTCACCGGGAAAACCCATCGCCACGTTCCAGCGGTGGCCAGAGTGATCGCGCTCCCGCCCCCCGAACTCAGCGGATCACCCGCGACAGCGCGTCCTGCCAGCCGGCGAGCAGACGGTCGCGGTGATCGGCGGCCATCGCCGGCTCGAAACAGGCATCGCGCGCCCAGAGGCTTTCGAGCGCGTCGAGCCCCGACCATAGCCCGATCGCGAGACCGGCATGGAATGCGGCACCGCGCGCGGTCGTTTCCAGATCGTCGGGGCGTTCGACGGGCACTTCGAGCAGGTCGGCGAGAAACCGGCACAACCAGTCGTTCGCCGCCATGCCACCGTCGACGCGCAGGATCGCTGGGCGGGTGCCGCCATCGCTGACCATCGCCGTGACCAGATCGAGCGTCTGATAGCCGACCGCCTCGAGCGCGGCGCGGGCGAGATGCGCCTGCGTCGCGCCCAGCGTCAGGCCGAAGATCGCGCCGCGCGCCTCCGGCTCCCAATGCGGTGCGCCGAGTCCCACGAAGGCGGGGACCATGTAGACGCCGTGATTGTCGGGCACCTGTGTCGCCATGTCGTTGGTTTCGCGCGCATGCGTGATGACGCCGATCCCGTCGCGCAGCCACTTGATCGCCGCGCCCGCGACGAAGATCGATCCCTCCAGCGCATAGGTGGTGCGCCCGCCCAGCCGATACGCGGGCGTGGTAAGCATCCGATGTTCCGACGTGATCGCCGTATCGCCCGTGTTGAGCAGCAGGAAGCAACCCGTACCATAGGTCGACTTGGCGCTCCCCCGGGCGAAGCACGCCTGGCCGAACAGCGCCGCCTGCTGATCGCCCGCGATGCCGGTGATCGGGATGATCGCGTCGAACAGGCCAGGCGCGGTGTCGCCGAAGTGATGCGCATTGTCGTGCACGTCCGGCAGCATCGCGATCGGCACGTCGAACAGGGCGCACAGCGTCTCGTCCCAGCGATTGTCGTGGATATTCCACAGCGAGGTGCGCGAGGCGTTGGTGACGTCGGTCGCGTGGACCGCGCCGCCGGTGAGCCGGAACAGCAGGAAGCTGTCGATCGTCCCGAACGCCAGTTCGCCCCGCGCCGCGCGGTCACGCGCGCCGGGAACGTGATCGAGGATCCAGCCGACCTTGGTCGCGGAAAAATAAGGGTCGAGCAGCAGCCCGGTACGCGCGCGCACGTCGTCCTCCGCACCCGACGCCTTCAGGTCGGCGCAGACCGCGGCGGTGCGGCGATCCTGCCAGACGATCGCGCGATGGACGGGTTCGCCGGTCGTGCGATCCCATACGACCGTCGTCTCGCGCTGGTTGGTGATGCCGATCGCGGCGATATCCGCCGCCGCAAGCCCGGCGTTGCCGATCGCCTCGCGCGCGGTAGCGAGCACGTCGCGCCAGATGTCTTCAGGATCATGCTCGACCCAGCCAGGCTCGGGATAGTGCTGCGCAAACTCGGTCTGCGCGGTGGCGACGCGGCGCGCGGCAGCATCGAACACGACGCTGCGGGTCGAGGTGGTGCCCTGGTCGATCGCCAGGATGTGCGCTGCCATCGCTTTACCTCTCCATGTTCGATTTCATTGTTGATTGTTTTCGTTCGCGCGTCAATATGTTCGCTATGAGCGCGGAAACGAATGTCGATCTGTTGATCGTCGGCGGGGGAATCAACGGCGCGGGGATCGCACGCGATGCCGCCGGACGCGGGCTGTCGGTCATGCTGGTCGAGCAGGACGATCTTGCCAGCCATACCTCGTCCGCCTCGACGAAGCTGATCCACGGCGGCCTGCGCTACCTCGAATATGGCGAATTCCGCCTGGTGCGCGAGGCGCTGATCGAGCGGGAGCGATTGTGGGGGATGGCGCCGCACATCATCTGGCCGCTGCGCTTCGTGCTGCCGCAGACGCAGTCGCCGCGTCCGGCGTGGATGGTGCGGCTGGGCCTGTTCCTCTACGATCATCTCGGCGGCCGCAAGCGCCTCCCCGGCACCGAGACGATCGCGCTGGCGCGCTCGCCCTACGGGGCGGGCCTGGCGCCGCGCGCGGGCAAGGCCTTCGTCTATTCGGACTGCTGGGTCGAGGACAGCCGGCTGGTGGTGCTGAACGCACGCGATGCAGCCGACCGGGGGGCGATCGTGCGGACCCGCACGCGGCTCGTCAGCGCCCGTCGCGAGGACGCGCACTGGGTCGCGACGATCGAGCAGGATGGCGCGACGTCGGAGGTTCGTGCGCGCATCCTGGTCAACGCGGGCGGGCCCTGGGTGGCCGACGTTCTGCAGCGTGCGGGCAACAGCCGCAACGATCGCGGCGTGCGGCTGATCAAGGGCAGCCATATCGTGCTGCCGCGCCTGTACGAGGGCGACCACGCCTTCATGCTGCAGAATCCCGATCGACGGATCGTGTTCGTCATCCCCTATGAAGGGCAATTCTCGCTGGTCGGTACCACCGACGAACCCTGGGAAGGCGCACCCGGTCGGGCGCAGATCAGCGCGGACGAGACGCGGTACCTGATCGACACCGTGAATCGCTATTTCGCGCAGCGGGTTTCGGCCGATGATGTGACGTGGAGCTACGCGGGCATCCGCCCACTCTACGACGACAAGGCGGCGAACGCGTCCGCGGTCACGCGCGATTATGTGCTCGATCTCGACGCGGACGACGGAGCGCCGCCGATGCTGAGCATCTTCGGCGGCAAGATCACGACCTATCGCAAGCTCGCCGAACACGCGATGGCGCAGCTTGCACCGTTCTTTCCGGCGGCAAGTGGCGCCTGGACCGCGGGCGCGACCTTGCCCGGCGGCGATTTCGCCGATTTCGACGTCTATCTGGCCGACCTCGCGCGCGATCGCCCCGCTGTGCCGCACGCGCTGCTGCGCCGGCTGGTCCGGGCTTATGGCACCGACGTCGCGACGCTCGTCCCCGCCGGAGCGACGCTGGCCGATCTCGGCGAAGACCTTGGCGGCGGGTTGACGACGCGCGAGGTCGACTTCCTGCGCGCACGCGAATGGGCGCAGACGGCCGACGACATTCTCTACCGTCGCAGCAAGCTGGGGCTGCACGTGCCCGCCGGCACGGCCGAACGGCTCGACGCCTACCTTACCGACGCCGCCGACGTCCGCAGCGCGCCATGATCGCCGACGGTCTGCCCGAAGCCGTCGCCCGGCGCCACGCCGCGATCCTCGCCGCCGCGCGTCGCACGGGCAGCGTCGCGGTCGACACGCTGGCGACCGAACTGGGCGTCACGCCCCAGACGATCCGCCGCGATCTGAACCTGCTTGCCGAGCGCGCGATGCTATCGCGCGTCCACGGCGGTGCGGTCGTCACGTCGGGCGTCGACAACCTCGATCGCGAAGCGCGCGGCGCGATCGCGGCGGAAGCGAAGGCGGGGATCGGCCGCGCCGCGGCGGCGCTGGTTCCGAACGGTGCGAGCCTGTTCATCAACATCGGCACCACGACCGAGGCGATCGCGCGCGCGCTCGTCGATCACCGCAATCTGCTGGTGGTGACGAACAACCTCAACGTCGTCTCCATCCTTGCCGCGCGCCCGACGATCGAGGTGGTCGTGGC
Organism: Sphingomonas sp. FARSPH; assembly: GCF_003355005.1. Classification (NCBI taxonomy): domain Bacteria; kingdom Pseudomonadati; phylum Pseudomonadota; class Alphaproteobacteria; order Sphingomonadales; family Sphingomonadaceae; genus Sphingomonas; species Sphingomonas sp. FARSPH. The sequence continues at coordinate 357,372 of NZ_CP029985.1, forward strand.
GGGTGGCCGCGTGCGCCCGAGCGACGGCGCCGTCGTCGGCGCGCTGGCGATGGATTTCATCGGCGGGTTCAAGGTCGATTATGCGCTGATCGGCGCCTCCGCGATCGACCGCGACGGGACCCTGCTCGATTTCGACATGGACGAAGTGCGCGTGTCGCAGCGGATCATCGACCAGGCGCGCACGACCATCCTGGCGGTCGACCGCAGCAAGTTCGGCCGCCCCGCCCCGGTACGGATCGCTGGGCTGGAACGGATCGACCATCTGGTCACCGATCGGCTCGACGACCCGGAAATCGCCGCCGCCTGCGCGTCGGCCAAAGTGAGGGTGACACAGACGCAATAATTGGCCATACCAATTGGTAAGAAAAATAAAGGAGGGGTCATGCGGCGGATCGTCAATCTGCGCTGGTGGATCGTCGGGCTCATCTGTCTCGGCACCATCGCCAATTATCTGGCGCGCAATTCGCTGGGCGTGCTCGCGCCGGAGCTGAAGACGACGCTGTCGATGACGACGCAGCAATACAGCTATGTCGTCGGCGCGTTCCAGCTCGCCTACACGATCGGTCAGCCGATCGCGGGCGCGATCGTCGACCGAATCGGCCTGCGCGCCGGATTCGCACTGTTCGGCATCGCCTGGTCGCTGACGAATATGCTGCACGCGCTTGCCGCCGGCTGGCTCGGCCTGGCGTTCTTCCGGGGCTTGCTGGGCCTCGCCGAATCGGCGGCCGTGCCATCCGGCATCAAGGCGATCGCCGAATGGTTTCCGGCGCGCCAGCGCTCCGTCGCGGTCGGCTGGTTCAACGCGGGCACGTCGTTCGGCGCGCTGATCGCGCCGCCGGTGGTGGTCGCCGTGTCGCTCTGGGCGGATTGGCGAATGGCGTTCGTCGTCACGGGCGCGATCGGGCTGGTCTGGGCGGCGCTGTGGTGGGCTTTCTATCGCAGTCCGTCGGCGCATCCAGCGATCACGCCCGAGGAGGCGACGTTGATCGCCGCCGATCGCCCGCCGCCGGTCGCGCCGGCGCGGGCGCGGGACATCGTGCGCAGCAGTCGTTTCTGGGCGCTTGCGGTCCCCCGCTTCCTCGCCGAGCCGGCGTGGCAGACGTTCAGCTTCTGGATCCCGCTCTACCTCGTGACCGAGCGCGGCATGGATCTGAAGCAGATCGCGCTGTTCGCGTGGCTGCCGTTCCTCGCGGCCGATTTCGGCAGCGTGTTCGGCGGCTATCTGTCGCCATTGCTGATGAACCGCATGAAGCTGTCGCTGGTCGCCTCGCGCGTCGCGGGCGTCGCCGTCGGTGCGCTGCTGATGATCGCACCCGGCTTAATCGGCTGGGTGCACAGCCCGTTCATGGCGATTGCCCTGTTCAGCATCGGCGGCTTCGCGCACCAGATGATCTCCGTCCTCATCAACACGCTGTCCGCCGACGTCTTCCGGCCCGAGGAGGTCGGCAAGGCGAACGGCTTCATCGGACAGGCCGGGTGGACCGGCGGCCTGTTGTTCTCGCTGCTGATCGGTCAGCTCGCCGACGTCACCGGTTACGCGCCGCTGTTCGCCGCGCTTTCGCTATTCGACCTCGTCGGCGCCGCGGTGCTGATCGCCTGCATTCCCCTCCTCTCCCGCGCCAAGGATGCCCGATGAGACGCGCCACCCTTTCCAACCCGCCGCTGTTCGCCGTGTCGGGCCGCGCGCCCGGCCGGCTGACGCTGACCGCGGATACCGGCGCTGTCGCGCATCTGTTCGTGCTGGAGGAGGATGTCGCCCGGCTGCTGCTGCTCGCCGACGGCACCGTCACCAGTCCGCCGAGCTGGGCGATCGCCCCTGGTGCGGACGATATCGCCGATCCGGGCCGCGACCGTATGGACGTAAGCGGCTTCGCCTGCCCCGATTTCAGCGTCGTCGAGCAGGACGGCATGCTCACGCTGTCGACGCCACGGCTGCGCGTGAAGATCGCGCTTCGCGGTCTACGCTGCCGCTGGGAACAATGCGATGGCGACGCGTGGCGGCTGATGGCGGAGGACCGCCCGACGCAGGCCTATGACTTCGGCTGGTGGGACGGGCGCGCCCACCATTATCTCGCGCGGCGCCCGGGGGAGCGCTTCTACGGCCTCGGCGACAGGACCGGCGACTGCGACCGCGCTGGCCGCGCGTTCCGGCTGACCAACGTCGACCCAATGGGGTTCGACGCGGAAAGCAGCGACCCGCTCTACAAGTCGATCCCCTACCTGCTCGTCGCCGATCCCGATGGCCGCTGCCACGGCGAATTCTACGACAACAGCGCCGATATCGCGGTCGACCTGGGACGCGAAATCGACAATTATCACGGCCTCTATCGCCATGTCGTCGCAGACATGGGCGACATCGACCTGTGGATGATCGCGGGGCCGGATCCGCTCAGCGTGACGCGGCGGTTCACCTGGCTGACCGGGCGGCCCGCGCTGATGCCGCGCTGGTCGCTCGGCTATTCGGGCTCGACGATGACCTATACCGATGCGCCCGACGCGGCGGCGCAGATGGCGGGGTTTCTCGACAAGCTGGCCGGGCACGACATGGGCGCGACGTCGTTCCACCTGTCGTCGGGCTATACGTCGATTGGCGACAAGCGCTACGTCTTCCACTGGAACCGCGACAAGTTTCCCGATCCCGCCGGCTTCGTAGCGAGCTACGCCGATGCGGGCGTACGGCTCGTCCCGAACATCAAGCCGGCGCTGCTGCGCAGCCACCCGCGCTACGACGAGGTCGCCGCCGCCGGCTTGTTCGTCAATGATGCCGACGGCCATCCGGTCGAGGCACAGTTCTGGGACGAGGTCGGCAGTTACATCGACTTCACCAATCCCGCCGCCGCCGACTGGTGGCGGGCGCAGGTCAAATCCGCGCTTCTCGATCACGGCATCGTCGCGACATGGAACGACAACAACGAATATGAGCTGTGGGACGCGCGCGCGCGGCTGACCGGGTTCGGCACGCCGCGACCCGCCGCGGCGATGCGCCCGGTCATGCCGCTCCTCATGACCCGCGCCTCGCGCCGCGCGCAGACGGAGGCGCGGCCGGACGAGCGGCCGTACGTCGTCACCCGCTCGGGAATGGCCGGGCTGCAGCGCTACGCCCAGACGTGGAGCGGCGACAATCGTACCGAATGGAAGACGCTGCGATACAATGCGCGCCAGGCGATCGGTCTCGCGCTGTCGGGGGTCTCGAACAGCGGCGACGATGTCGGCGGCTTTTCCGGCCCCGCCCCATCGCTGGAACTGCTCGTGCGCTGGGTGCAGGCGGGTGTGCTCATGCCGCGCTTCTCCATCCACAGCTGGAACGACGACCGCACTGTCAACGAACCGTGGATGTACCCGCAGGCGACGCCAGCGATCCGCCGCCTGCTCGCGTTGCGCCAGACGCTGGCGCCGTTTCTCTACGACCTGATGCTGCGCTACCATCGCGACTATGCGCCGATCGTGCGGCCGACATGGCTCGACTTCCCGGACGATCCGCAGGCCTGGCTGGAAAGCGACGACCATCTCCTGGGTCCGAACCTGCTCGTGCCGCTGGTTGTCGAGGAGGGCGCGGGCGAGCGCGACGTGCGGCCGCCCGCCGGCGCGGACTGGATCGACATCTGGCACGGCCGGACGATCCGTGGCGGCGAGACGGCGCGGCTTGCGGCGCCGCTCTACGGCCCGCCGCTGCTCTTGGCCCGCGCCGGTTCGGCGATGCTCGTCGACCTCGCGGCGGGCGGCTGGCGGCCGGAGCCGATGCGGCGCGGGATGTGGCTGTTTCCGCCGCGCACCGGCGCCTTCGCAGCGGATGCGCTGGAGGACGAAGGCGACGGCCACGCCGCGCCCTGGCGCTGGGTCGTTGCCGGCGACGCGGATGCGACGCACGTGCGGCTTTCCGTCGCCTGCGAGGGTACGCCCGGCGATCGTACCGTCACGCTGCTGCTGCCCCCGGGCGACACGCGCACGCTGGAGGTGCGGGGCGGCGAACCCGTCGAGATCGACGGCCGCCGCGGTCTGACCGTTCGGGTCTGAATAGGCACCGGTCCAGCCACGCTCGATCGGCGGCGGTGCCGAACCGCTGCCCCGTCGGGAACCGTCCTAGATCGCGACGCGTCGCGCGAGGTCGGAGCGTTTCTCCTCGACTTCGGCACGCGCGCGTTCGAGTGCGTCCGTTTCCGTCGCATGGAGCAGCCCCTCGATCACGCGCGCCAGATGATCGCGCATCGCACGCCGCGCCGCCTGCGGATCGCGGGCACGCAGCGCGGCGAGAATGTCCTGATGCTCGTCGATCCGCGGCTGCACCCCCACGCTGCGCGCGCGATCGAGCATATGCTTGCACAAAGGCGAGCGGTATCGCGCGTCCCACAGCGATTCGATCACGTCGACCACCGCGGAATTTTTCGTCGCGCGGGCGATGGTCAGGTGGAATTCGCGATCGGCGTGCTCACCGCTAACGTGCGCGCGATTTTCCCGCTCCATGTCCCCGATCAGCGTTTCGAGCTGGGCGAGCTGGGCATCGTCGATGCTGACCGCCGCCAGCGCCGCCGCCTCCCCCTCGAACAGCCGGCGCGCCTCGGTCAGCTCGAACGCGCCGATATCCAGCCCGATCATCGGCATGTCGCCGGGCGGCGTTTCGCTGACGAAAATGCCCGATCCCTGGCGCGAGCGGACGACGCCCAGCACCTCCAGCGCGATCATTGCCTCGCGGATCGTGGGGCGGCTGACCTTATATTCGTCGGCAAGCTCGCGCTCGGAGGGGATGCGCTGCCCGGGCCGGAAGTCGCCCCGACGGATCGCATCGGCAACCGCGCTCGCGACCTGCTGATAGAGTTTGCGGCCATCGCTGGCCGGGCCGGCATCGGGGAGAGAAAAGATCATGGTCGAAGGGCTATCAGCGCGCGTCATCGACGGCAAGACGCACCCCTGACCTATTGATCAAGGAACTGCTTGCATTTGGCCTGACCAATATGTAGCGAAGCTGGCAATGGCCCGACCTGAGTCGCGCCGATCGATAACAGGGGAGGGCCAGATGGGTCTTGCAAACACCGTGTGCCGCTGGGCGCTTGCCGCCGCGATTATGGGCGTCGCGCAGCCGTCGTTCGCACAAAATGCCACGCAAAACGGCGGCCAGACGCCCGGTACGCCGGCGCCTCAGGACCAGAGCGTGCCCGCTGCCCCCGCTGGAGAGATCGCGTCCGACCCCGTCAACACCAGCGACATCATCGTCACCGCCAGCAAGCGCGCCGAAAACATCCAAAAGGTGCCCCTCGCCGTGTCGGTGATCGCGCCGGCGCAGCTGGCGAGCGCGGGCGTCCGCAACTTCAGCGATATCGGTAAGCTCGCGCCGTCGCTGGTCGTGCGCCCCGCCGAGCAGCCGCAGAATTCAAACATCTCGTTGCGCGGCGTCGGCACGTTCGCGTTCGGCATTGGCGTCGAATCGAGCGTCGCGGTGCTCGTCGACGAGGTGCCGCTGGCGTTCCAGGCGCGCGCCTTCACCGATCTGCCCGACGTCGAGCGGATCGAGGTGCTGCGCGGCCCGCAGAGCACGCTCTATGGCAAGTCCGCGTCGGCAGGCCTCGTCAACCTGATCACGCGCGATCCGACGGACACGTTGCGCGTACGCGCCAATGCCGTCGTGACGACCGACCAGGAACGCGGCGCGAATTTCAGCGTGTCCGGTCCGGCGGCCAAGGACCTGGGCTACGTGGTGTCCGCCGCGTACAATTTCTGGGACGGCAACGTTCACAACCTCGTCAACGACAAGACGGTGAACGGCCGCGAGTCGATCAACCTGCGTGGCAAGCTGCGCTGGCGGCCGACCGACGACGCGTCGCTGACCATCTCCGCCAATTACATCAACGGCAACACCGATGTCGGCCGCCCGTTCCTGCGCTTCGGCCCCAACGCCCAGCTGCGCGGCATCGCAGGCCTAACGCCGGCAGTGGTCCTTCCCGGCGTCGTCGTTGGACCGGACAATCAGGACATCGCCAACAATTACGATTCGCGCACCAAGTACCAGGGCGGCGGCGGTTACATCCGCGGCGAACTCGGCCTGGGATCGATGAACCTCATCTCGATCACCTCGTACGATAAGTTTCATCTGTACGATTACCTCGATCACGACGACACTGCCTCGACCGCTCCGCAAGGAGCGAACATTCAGGTCGGCCAGTTCAAGTCGCGGCAGATTACCGAGGAATTGCGGCTGCAATCGCCCAGCGAGCTGCCCTTCCGCTACACGCTCGGCGTCTATGCGGCGAGCACGCATTTCGAGCGGCCGTTCTTCCGCGGTCCGTCCTTCTCGCTCGCCAACTGGTATGCGACGGCGCGATCGCGCCAGGTCGCCGGTTTCGCCCAGGCCGACTGGACGGTGGTCGACGGGCTGACGCTGACCGGTGGTGCGCGCGTCCAGAACGAACGCGTCTCCTACACCTTCCGCGACAATCTGGCGAACACGAGCTACGCCGGCAGCGCCGACGACACCGCCGCCACCTATCGACTGAGCGCGCGTTACGACTTTACGCCCGATATCAACGGCTTCTTCACCTACGCCACGGGCTACAAGGGCCAGACCTACGATCTGACGACCGGTTTCAACCAGAACCGCGCCGCCGCCGGCCCGATCCGTCCGGAGCGCTCGCGCGACAAGGAACTGGGTATCCGCAGCCAGTTCTTCGACCGGCAGCTGACGCTGAACGTCACGCTGTTCGACACCAGCTATCGCGATCTGCAGGCGCAGACCATCGAGACGCTGGCGGATGGTACGTCCAACTTCCGCCTGACCAACGTCGGCCGGCTGCGCACGCGCGGCGTCGAAGTCGAAAGTTCGCTGCGCCTGGGCAACGACATCAGCCTGAACGGCGCGGTCACCTATCTCGATGCGACCTACACCGACTTCCCGGTCGCGCAATGCTATCCGCTGCAAACCGCGGCGCTGGGCTGCACCGGAACGCCGACGCGCCAGAACCTGACCGGCACGCGCGCCGTTCAGGCGCCGGAATGGAAGTTCAACGTCGGCGGCGACTATTCGCCCTCGCTGGGCGGCAATCTGCGCGGCGTCGCGCAGTTCAACTGGCAATATCAAAGCAGCCTGTTCTTCCAGGCCCGCGATCCCGAGACGTTTCAGCCGGCCTATCACATCGTCAACATCGGCCTGGGCGTGCGCGACGAAGACCGCCGCTGGGAAGTGGTGGCGTTCGTCAACAACCTGTTCGACAAGCAATATTACGGGTCGCTGGTGAACACCGCAGGCAATTTTGGTGGCAACATCGCGACGCAGGCGGTGCTGCCGCGCGACTTCCGCCGATACGGCGGCATTCGCGTCGGCCTGAATTTCTGAAGAAGGCGACAGGCACGCGCTTTCGTAAGGATAGCGGCGTGTTTGGAGGGAAACGACGCATGACACGGTGGATCACGACGGTGGCGGCCGCGGGCCTTGCGCTCGCGCCGATCGGGGCGGCGATGGCCGACGCACCGGCACGGTCGGGCGTGGACGCGCCCGAGCTCGCCGCCCTCGGGGCCTATCCGATCGGGGTCGCGGACGCGACCTTCGTCCAGCCGGGGCAGCTTTATCCTCTACCCGACGGGTCCGAGCCGGTCGTGGCGGACCGGCGCCTCGCGGTGAAAATCTGGTATCCCGCAGCGGCTGCGGGCGGGGGCACGACGTACCGGACTGCCCTGCCCGGCGAAGATACGAAGCCCGTCGCGTTCGACATCCCCGGTCTTGCCACGCCCGGGGTTCGCGTCGCGGCGGGTCGTTTCCCGCTGATCATCCTGGCGCACGGCGGCAGCAACACGCCCGAGGTCATGTCCTGGCTGGGCGAAAATCTCGCGAGCAAGGGCTATGTCGTCGTCGCCCCGGCGTTCGGCGATCCGCCGATCTCGCTGCGGACGCTCGCGTCCATGGCGGGGCCGCTCGCGCGCCGCCCGCTCGACATCGTGTTCGTCGCCGCCGAGGCGCAGCGCCGCGCCCGCGCCGGTGACGGGCCGCTCGCCGCTGCCGATCCTGACCGGACCGCGCTCGTCGGCTATTCGATGGGCGGTTACGGCGTGCTTGCGGCGGCGGGCGGTCGGCTCGCGCCGCAACTGGAGCCGGCGACGCGCCGCGTCCTGGCGCCGTTCGTCGCAGGCGCCCCGCGCGCAGGCGAGCTGAAGGTCGCCGGGCTGAAGGCGGTGGTCTCGATCGCGCCGCCGCGCATACTCGGCAATCTTCCGCTATGGGCAGACGGTGGCATGACGTCGGTAACGGCGCCGATCCTGTTCATCGTCGGCAGCCAGGATCGCGTCGTCGGCTACGACCCCGGTGTCCGCACGCTCTTCAGCGAGGCGTCGCGCACGCGCCGTTACCTGCTGACCTTCCGCGAGGCTGCGCACAGCATCGCGCTGATCGGTGCCCCCGCGAGCATGACGCACACGTTCTGGGACAAGGACTGGTTCGAGGACGGCGTGTGGCGCAAGGACCGGCTGATCGCCATCCAGACGCATTTCATCACCGCGTTTCTCGCCCGTTACGTCAAGGACGACGCCGCAAAGGCAGCCTATATCGACGGCCTGACCACCGATTCCGATACGGGCGTGTGGGCGACCGCACCGGCCGGACGCTATGCGGGGTACAGCCCCGGCGCGCCGGCATCGACAATCTGGAAGGGATTTCAGCCGAGCAAGCGCGCCGGCATGTCGTTCGAGGTACAAACGCCCGCCAACGGTCGGGAAGGCGAGTAACCGATGTTCATGACACAGACGATGCGCTGGTTCGGGCCGAACGACCCGGTTTCGTTGCAGGGCATCCGTCAGTCCGGTGCGCGCGAGGTCGTCACCGCGCTGCACGAGGTGCCCAACGGCGACGTGTGGACGCTCGATGCCATCCGCGTCCGCCGCGCGGAAATCGAGGCGGCCGGCCTCGGCTGGACCGTGGTCGAGAGCCTGCCGGTGCATGAGGACATCAAGCGTCGCGGGGCGGACTGGGACCGGCTGATCGACCATTACCGGACCAGCCTCGCCAACCTCGCCGCGGGCGGGGTCAGCGTCGTCACCTACAACTTCATGCCGCTGCTCGACTGGACGCGCACCGATCTCGCCTGGGAACTGCCCGACGGCGCGCGCGCGCTGCGCTTCGAGCAGGAGGCGGTCGCCGCCTACGACCTCCACATCCTCGGCCGCTCCGGCGCGGCGGATGATTATGCGCCCGCGATGGTCGAAGGTGCCGCGTGCCGCTTCGCCGCGATGGACGACGATGCGCGGCGCCGGCTGTCGCGCACGATCATCGCCGGGCTGCCGGGCAGCGAGGAGAGCTTTACCGACGCCGACTTCCTGGCCGCGGTCGGCAGCTACGACGGGATCGACGCCGCGCAGCTCCGCGCGAACCACGTCGCTTTCCTCGAGGCGGTATGCCCCGTCGCGGAGCAGCACGGCATCCGCCTCGTCGTCCATCCCGACGACCCGCCCTTCCCGATCTTCGGCCTGCCGCGCGTCGTCAGCACCGAAGCCGATGTCGCCGATCTGTTCGCGAAAGTGCCTAGCGCTGCGAACGGACTTTGCCTGTGCACCGGATCGTTCGGCGTACGCGCCGACAACGACCTGCCCGGCATGGTCGAGCGGCTGGGCACGCGGATCGGCTTTCTCCACCTTCGCTCGGTACAGCGCGAGCCGAACGGCGCGTTTCACGAGGCGGCGCATCTGGAGGGTGATGCGGCCATGGTCGACGTGATGCGCGCGGTCGTCGCGCTACAGCGTCGCGAGGGGCGCAGCATCCCGATGCGGCCCGACCATGGTCATCAGATGCTCGACGATCTCGGGCGGGATACCAACCCGGGCTATTCGCTGCTCGGACGGATGCGCGGGCTCGCCGAGCTGCGCGGACTGGAACGGGGTATGGCGGCCGCGCTCGACGGCTGAAACGGAAGGGAGAGAGGCGGATGAAACGACGCACGCTGCTGGGTGGTATGGTGGCGCTTGCCGCGATGCCGGCGACGCTGCTGAAGGCGCAGGAGCGCGCGCCCGCGGTGCCGTTGCCGCTTGCGAGCGTCGCGGATCAGCCGCTGCTGACCAGCGCCGACCTGCGCGACGGCACCGACCTTTCCGGGCCGTGGCATTATTCGATCGACCCCTTCCGCGCCGGACTTTATGGCTTCCACGGGGAGATGCCCGATCGCGGCCAGCAACGCTTCCGCGAAGGTGACGTGCGGCGCGAAATGGCCGCAGACAACCGGGTTCTGTACGAGGTCGATCTCCCCAATTCGCCGATCACCACCCTGCCCTCGTCGTGGCTGACCGAGGCGCCCGAGCTGCGCTATTATCAGGGGCTGATGTGGTACCAGCGCACCTTCCCCGCGCCGGCCCAGCGCAGCGGGCGCTATTTCATCCGGCTCGGCGCGGCGAATTATGCGACCTGGGTCTATCTGAACGGCAAGCCGCTCGGACGGCACGAAGGTGGCTTCACGCCCTTCGCGTTCGAAGTGACGCAGCTGCTGCGCGACGGCGACAACCAGATCACGATCGGCGTCGATTCGCAGGCGACCGAGACGACCGTGCCGCCGCCCGTCACCGACTGGGAGAATTACGGCGGCATCACGCGCCCCGTGCGCCTGATCCACACCGCCGCGACCTATGTCGACGATGCGTGGGTGCGGCTGACCCGCGCCGGCCGGATCGCGGTCGACGCCAAGCTCGACGGTCCAGAGGCCGGGAACCGCGCCGTGACGCTGCGCATCCCCGAGCTGCGCGTGACGCTGGCGGGGCACACCGACGCGCAGGGGCATTTCCACGCCGACGTCGCCATGCCGCGCGGCCTCAAGCGCTGGTCGCCCGAGACGCCCAGGCTCTACGACGTCACGCTGACCGCGGGCGACGACATATGGCGCGATCGCATCGGATTCCGCACCGTCGCCGTACGCGGCAGCGAGATATTGTTGAACGGCCGGCCGCTGTTCCTGCGCGGCATTTCGCTGCATGAGGAGGAGATCGGCACCGATCCCACCCGCGCGATCACCCCCGCCGCGGCGCGCGCGCTGCTCGGCGAGATTCGCGACGGGCTGCACGGCAATTTCGTCCGCCTCGCACACTATCCGCACAGCGAGGTGATGACACGCACCGCCGACGAACTCGGCCTGATCGTCTGGAGCGAGGTGCCCGTCTACTGGCGCGTCGCCTGGTCGAACCCGGACACGCTGGCGACCGCGCGCAACATGCTCGCCGAGAATATCCTGCGCGACCGCAACCGCGCCTCGATCGCGATCTGGTCGGTGGCGAACGAAACGCCGGTGACGCCCGAGCGCAACCATTTTCTGACGACCCTGGTCGACGACGTCCGCCGGCTGGACGACAGCCGCCTGGTCAGCGCCGCGCTGCTGGTCGAGCGCGACCGCGATGCGACGCACCCCGTCATGACGATGGCCGATCCGCTAGCCGCGAAGCTCGACGTGCTCGCGATCAACACCTACAATGGCTGGTATTCGCCCGATCGGCTCGCCGACCTGCCGGGCAGCGAGTGGCGCGTGCCGGCGGACAAGCCCCTCCTATTCTCCGAATTCGGCGCCGATGCGAAGGCGGGCTTCCACGACCCGGCGCACCTGCAGAAATTCAGCGAGGAATATCAGGCCGATTATTATCGCCAGACGCTGGCGATGGCGGATCGCATCCCGACGCTGCGCGGCATGTCGCCGTGGATCCTCAAGGATTTCCGGTCACCACGCCGGCAGAATCCCGATTTCCAGCAGGGCTGGAACCGCAAGGGTCTGATCTCCGAAACCGGCCAGCGCAAGCAGGCGTTCGCCGTGCTCGCCGACTATTACGCGCACAGGACACCGGGCGGCCGATAGGCCGCGCGACGCCGGGGATCCACGCGGACCGACGCGCGGCCTAATCCCCTGCGGTCGCGTGACCCGTTGCGAGCAAATCGGCGTATGGGGCTGCCGCGTCGAGCGCGGGGACCGCGCCGCGCCGCGTCACCACCCAGCCGCCCAGCCGATGGCCCCGTTCGGCCGCCGCCAGCGGCGCGATCCCGGCCATCCGCGCGGCAAGATAGGCGGCGTTGAACGCATCTCCGGCGCCGCTGGTATCAACGGGGACCAAAACGTGCGGCGGGGGAGACAATCGCGAACCGACCCAGCAGCCCTGCGCACCGCATTTGAGCGCCACCTCCGCGACGCCCGCGTCGTGCCAGCGCGCCAACGTGACGGCGGGGTCGGCATCGCCGAACAGCGCGGCCTCGTCATCGAACGAGGGAAGCCCGATATCGGCGATCGCCATCGCCGCGGCATGCGCAGACCGGGCCTCGCCGGCGTCGGCCCACAACGCCGGTCGGTAATTGCCGTCGAAGGCGACGCGTCCGCCGCGACCGCGGACCGCACGGCCCAGATCGAGAAGCGCCGCACGCGCGGTCGGCGACAGGATCGCGAGCGAGATCAGCGAGAAGACCAGCAGGTCCGCGCGCGCCGCCGATGCGCTCGCCGCTGCGATCCCGGACAGATCGAACAGGCGGCGCGCCGCGCTGGTATCGCGCCAATAGGTGAAATGGCGTTCTCCGGTGGCGTCGTTGGTGACCGCATACAGCCCCGGCCTTCGGTCCGGGTCGGTGAGTACGAGCGACAGGTCGAGTCCCTCCGCCTCCCACGCGTCGCGCAAGCCCGTGCTGAACGCGTCGCTGCCGAGCGCGGTCATGAACGCGACCGGCATCCCCAGCCGCGCGAGATGCACGGCGGTATTGAGGGTGTCGCCGGCCGATCCAAGCCGCCAATCGTCGCCAGCCGGCGCGCGCGCCAGTTCGACCATGCCTTCGCCTACGACGACGATCCGTGTCACGCTCGTTTGCCCTCCCCACCTACTTGTCTAACCAATCTTGTCACTGGTAAAGCAAGTTTGCGGCCGCTAGGCTAGAGAAAGACGAAGGGGAGGTGAATAGCCATGGCACGATCGCGCGACGGCGGGGCCATATGACCCGGCTCTTGGTGCTTCACGAGGATCGCCTGTTCGCCAGCGACCCGACCCAGCGTCGAATCGCGCGCGACCTCTATCGCAGCATCGCCGCGCTGCCGATCGTATCGCCGCACGGCCACACCGATCCGCGGTGGTTCGCGAGCGACGAACCCTGGCGCAACGCCACCGAGCTCCTGCTGTCGCCCGACCATTACATCTTTCGCATGCTGTACAGCCAGGGCGTGCCGCTCGCCGCTCTGGGTGTGCCGTCGCGCGAAGGCGCCGCGGCGACCGATCCGCGTGAGGCATGGCGTACCTTCGCCGCGCACTATCACCTGTTCCGTGGCACGCCGTCGCGCCTGTGGCTGGACCATGCCTTTGCCGACGTCCTCGGGCTCGACGTCCAGCTGGAGTCGGCAACCGCGGACCATTATTACGATCGCATCGGTGAACTGCTCGCCACCCCCTCCTTCCGCCCGCGCGCGCTGTTCGACCGCTTCGGCATCGAAGTGCTCGCCACGACAGAAGGCGCCGAAGCGGACCTTGACGCGCATCACGCCATCCAGCGGTCGGGCTGGTCCGGCCGCGTCATCACCACGTACCGTCCCGACAGCGTGATCGACGTCGAGCATGAGGCGTTCCGCCCGGCGATGGCGCGCTTCGCCGACCTTACTGGCGAGGACGTCTGGAGCTGGCGCGGCTATCTGGCCGCGCACCGCCGCCGGCGCGCCGACTTTCGCGCGGCCGGCGCGGTCGCGACCGACCATGGCCATGCGACGCCGAGAACCGCGAATCTTTCCGCGACCGAAGCCGAAGCGCTGTTCGCCCGCGTCACCGGCGCGACGCCGACCGCCGCGGACGCCGAACTGTTCCGCGCACAGATGCTGACCGAGATGGCGCGGATGAGCGTCGAGGACGGGATGGTGATGCAGTTGCATCCCGGATCGTTCCGCAACCACAATGCCGCGCTGTTCACCAGCCATGGCCGCGACAAGGGCGCGGACATCCCCGTGCGCGTGGACTATGTCGGGGCGCTCAAGCCGTTGCTCGACGCGGTCGGCAACGAGCCCGCGCTGACGCTGATCCTCTTCACGCTCGACGAATCGACCTATGCACGCGAACTCGCGCCGCTCGCGGGCCATTATCCCTGCCTGCGGCTCGGTCCCGCCTGGTGGTTCCACGATTCGCCGGAGGGAATGCGCCGTTATCGCGAGATGACGACCGAAACCGCGGGCTTCTACAATACCGTCGGCTTCAACGACGATACCCGCGCGTTCCTGTCGATTCCCGCGCGCCACGATGCCGCGCGACGGGTCGACTGCGCGTTCCTCGCGCGGCTGGTCGCGGAGCATCGGCTGGAGGATTGGGAAGCGGCGGACCTGGCGCACGAGCTGACGGTCGGCCTCGCCCGCCGCGCCTACAAATTGTGACCGGTCCGATGCGGCTGTCCACGGCAACCGCGGCGGCGTTGTCGCCCGTGGTGGAGCGCCCCGGCTACGATCGCGAGGCGCAGGCGATCGGCCATGTCCATCTCGGGCTCGGCGCCTTTCACCGCGCGCATCAGGCGATCTATACTGACGACGCGTTGCGCGCCGGCGATCGCGACTGGGCGATCGCGGGCGTGTCGATGCGTTCGCCGACGGTACGCGACGCGCTGGTGCCGCAGGACGGCCTGTTCACCGTTACCGAACGCGATGCCGGCGCGGCGAAAACCCGGCTGGTCGGATCGATCCGCGACGTGCTGGTTGCGGCCGAACGCCCCGATGCGGTCGCGGTGCTGATCGCCGCGCCGTCGGTCGGGATCGTCACGCTCACCGTGACCGAAAAGGCCTATTGGCTGCGCCCCGACCGCACGCTGGACGAGGATGCCGTCGCCGCGGCGGGCAACACCATCTATCACCTGCTCACCGATGGCCTGCGCCGCCGCCGCGACGCCGGCCTCGGCGGCGTGACGATCCTGTCGTGCGACAACCTGCCCGGCAACGGTGCATTGCTCGGGTCGGCGCTGGCCGCGTGGATCGAACGCATCGACCCGACGCTGCGCCGCTGGGTGGAGCGCGGATGCGCCACGCCGTCGTCGATGGTCGACCGCATCGTCCCCGCCGTGACCGCCGACGATCTGGCCGCGACCGCGTCGGCCATCGGCTTGCGCGACGAAGGCGCCGTCGTCACCGAACCCTTTCGGCAATGGGTGATCGAGGATCGCTTCGCCGGCGCGCGTCCGCGGTGGGAAGCGGGCGGTGCGCAGTTCGTCGACGACGTCGCGCCGTTCGAAGCCGCCAAGCTGCGGATGCTCAACGGCGCGCATTCGGCGCTTGCCTACCTCGGCCTCCTCGCCGGACACAGTTTCGTGCACGAGGCGATCGCCGATCCCGCCATCGCGCACGATGTCGAGGCGTTGATGCGCGACGAAGCCGCCGCCAGCCTGACGCCCGCGCCCGGGCAGGACCTGAATGCCTATGCCGACGCGCTGCTGGCACGCTTCCGCAATCCGGCGCTGGGGCATCGGCTTGCGCAGATCGGGAACGACGGGTCGCAAAAGCTTCCCCAGCGCTGGCTGGCGCCGCTTGCGGACAATGCCGCCGCGGGACGCCGCGCGCGCCACACGCTGCGCGCGCTTGCCGCATGGCTCCTGCACGTCCGCGGCGACGGCGCACCGGTGAACGATCCGCTCGCCGCGCGCCTCGCCGCGGCATGGGCGGACGCGGGCGCGCAAGGCGTGGTGACGGCCGTACTGGGACCTGCGGGATTGCTCGGCGGCGGGTGGACGCCCGATGCGCAGGACATCGCGATCCTCCGGCAAGAGCTGGCCAATCTCGACGCCCGCGGCTGACCGTCCGGCGGCGCGGCGCGCGCTGCGGGAAGATCGCGCCGCGCCGGATCACGTCGATCGCCAACCATCAGTGCCGGGACGGCGCCCCTTCGCTCAATCCTTCTGCGTCGCGATCAGGTCGAGCACATCGCCGATGATCCGCCGCATCGCGGCCCGGGAAAGGTCGGGGTCGCGTGCGGCGATGGCATCGGCGACCGCTGCATGATCCGCGATATTCGCGCTATGCCCCTTGATGGTATTGGTGAAGCGGATGGACGTGCGCAGCGCGGTCGCGACGACCGACTGCAATTGCGCATAAAACGGATTGCGCGAGGCGTTCATGATCGCGACGTGGAACGCGATGTCCGCGTCCAGCGGGTCGTCGTGCCCCTCGCCCGCCGCCTCCATCCGGGAAAGGCCGGCGCGGATCGCGGCGATGTCCGCCTCGCCATGATGCGCCGCGGCAAGCGCCGCCGCTTCGGGCTCGATCGCGACGCGCAGCTGGTTGAACTGACGCAGCAGCTCGACGGAGAATTTGCGGTCGAGCAGCCAGCGCAGCACGTCGGGGTCGAACAGGTTCCAGCGCGAGGCGGGCAGCACCACCGTCCCCTGCCGCGGGCGCGCACTGACCAGACCCTTGGCGGTCAGCATCTTGACCGCCTCGCGCGTGATCGGCCGGCTGACGCCATGCGCGCTCGAAATCTCCGCCTCGGTCGGGAATCGCCGCGTGTCGTAACGGCCGGTGACGATCGCCTTGCCCAGTGTGTCGAGCAGCACATTCGACAGGTTGCCGCCCCGGTCACGCCGCGCGGCGGCGCGCGACTCGCTTCCGCCGAGCTCCATTCGATATCCTTTCCCGCCGACCGGATCGGGCCGCCGCGCAGCATAGAACGACGTTTTCGCATCCGACGCAACGCCGGGCGATCATCTCAGCCCAAGACGTCTACGCCGGCGGGCGCGGCTGCCCGCCGCCGAGTGACCGGGCCGCGCCCGCGCCCCGCGCGGTCGCGAGTCCCGGTCACTCCCACTCGATCGTGCCGGGCGGCTTGCTGGTGTAATCGTAAACGACGCGGTTGACGCCCTTCACCTCGTTGACGATCCGCGTCGCGACGCGAGGCAGGAAGTCGCTGGGGAAATCGAACACCTCTGCGGTCATGCCGTCGGTCGAGGTGACCGCGCGCAGCGCGAGGACGCTGTCATAGGTGCGGCCATCGCCCATCACGCCGACGGTGCGGACGGGCAGCAGCACCGCGAACGCCTGCCAGATCGCATCATACAGGCCTGCGCTGCGGATTTCCTCGAGGTAGATGGCGTCCGCCTTGCGCAGGATGTCGCACCGCTCGCGCGTCACCTCGCCGGGGATGCGGATCGCCAGGCCGGGTCCGGGGAAGGGGTGGCGGCCGACGAAGACTTCGGGCAGCCCGAGCTCGCGGCCGAGCGCACGGACCTCGTCCTTGAACAGTTCGCGTAGGGGTTCGACGAGTTTCATGTTCATCCGCTCGGGGAGCCCGCCGACATTGTGGTGGCTCTTGATCGTCACCGACGGGCCGCCGGTGAAGCTGACGCTCTCGATCACGTCCGGGTAGAGCGTACCCTGCGCCAGGAACTCCGCCCCGCCGATCTTCTTCGCCTCCGCCTCAAAGACGTCGATGAAGGTCTTGCCGATGAACTTGCGCTTGGCTTCGGGGTCGGTGACGCCGGCCAGACCATCCATGAAGAGGTCCTGCGCCTCGACGTGGACGAGCGGGATGTTGTAATGGCCGCGGAACAGGCTGACGACCTGCTCGGCCTCCCCCGCGCGCAGGATGCCGCCATCGACGAACACGCAGGTCAGCTGGTCGCCGATCGCCTCGTGGATCAACAGCGCTGCGACGGAGGAGTCGACACCGCCCGACAGGCCGCAGATGACCTTGCCATCGCCCACCTGCTCGCGGATCTCGGCGATCTTGGCGCTGCGGAATTCCGCCATCGTCCAGTCGCCGGCGAGGCCGCAGACGTGGCGCGCGAAATTGGCGATCAGCTTGCCGCCGTCGGGCGTGTGAACGACCTCCGGATGAAACTGCACGCCGTAGAAGCGGCGCGCCTCGTCCGCGACGACCGCGAAGGGCGCGCCGTCGGAGACCGCGACGGGTATGAAGCCGGGGGCGAGCGAGTCGACCTTATCCCCGTGGCTCATCCACACCTGATGCCGCTCGCCCTCTTCCCACAGCCCTTCGAACAGCGCGCAGCGCGCCTTCACATCGACGAACGCCTTGCCGAATTCGCCGCCATCGCCGGAGACGACGACGTTACCGCCCAGCTGCGCGCTCATCACCTGCTGGCCGTAGCAGATGCCGAGGATCGGCACGCCCGCCTCGAAGAACCGCTGGGGGGCGCGCGGGCTGTTTTCCGCGGTCACCGAGGCGGGGCCGCCCGACAGGATGATGCCGGCAGGCTTGATCCGCTCGAACGCCGCGTCGGCGGACTGGAAGGGCGCGATCTCCGAATAGACCCCCGCTTCGCGTACGCGCCGGGCGATGAGCTGCGTGACCTGGCTGCCGAAATCGACGATGAGAATGCTGTCGCTGTGCTGCATGGCGCAGGCCTTAGCGGGCGAGCCCGCCAAGGCCAAGCCCGGCCGGCGGGCCGCAGGGCCCGTCCGACGACGCGGCTTCGCCTCGGCGGGCCTATGTGCCCAACAGACACGAAAAAGGCCGCACCATCGCAGGCGCGGCCTCTTCCGTTTCTCGAGACCCGACTCGGCAAAGCCGAGTCGTCGACCGTCGCCTTTAGCGACGTCGGCCGGACGAGGCTTGCGCCTCGATCCAGCTTTGCTGGCTCTTAGGCCGCCTCGTCGAAATCCTCGTCCGACACGACCGGGCCCGAATCCTGGCCCTTGGCCGAGACGTCGCGGTCGACGAATTCGATGATCGCCATCGGCGAGGCGTCGCTGGCGCGGATACCGGCCTTGATGATGCGGGTGTAGCCGCCGTTGCGGTCGGCGTAGCGCGCCGCGAGGACGTCGAACAGCTTCACCAGCTGCGCATCGTCGAGCAGCCGCGCATGAGCGAGACGGCGGTTGGACAGGCCACCCTTCTTCGCCAGCGTGATCAGCTTCTCGACGTAGGGACGCAGTTCCTTCGCCTTGGCGACGGTGGTGGTGATCTGCTCGTGCTTGATGAGCGCGGCCGACATGTTGCGGAACAGCGCAATACGATGGGCCGAGGTACGCTGCAGCTTACGGCCGCCGACGCGATGACGCATGGGTATTTCCTTCGTTCGTTAAGGGGCCGTTTGACGGTACCCCAGACCAGGTGGTGTTATGGAAAGGTCACCGCCCATTACCTTTTAGAAAGTCGCGAAAGTCGCATACTTTCGCATGCGCTTTCGGGTGGCCGGGTGGCGGTGCGGCGGAGCCGCACCGGTCACGTCGAACGGGATCGGGTTGCGACTGCGTCGCTCCCCGCCCCGTCGGCCGGGCTTTCGCCGTCTAGGAGATAGCCTGGGCTATCTCCTTGCGGCTCAGCCCATGATCTCCTGCTCGAGCTTCTTGGCCATTTCCTCGATATTCTCAGGCGGCCAGCCCGGGATTTCCATGCCCAGGCGAAGCCCCATCGACGAGAGCACTTCCTTGATTTCATTCAAGGACTTGCGGCCGAAGTTCGGGGTACGCAGCATCTCGGCCTCGGTCTTGCCGACCAGATCGCCGATGTAGATGATGTTGTCGTTCTTCAGGCAGTTCGCCGAACGCACCGACAGTTCGAGCTCGTCGACCTTCTTGAGCAGGTAACGGTTGATCTGCTGCGTGTCGCCCGCGACCTCGCCGCCCGCCGCCGGGACGGCAGCCTGGCCGATCGGCGCCGAAGAGCGCGCGATCGCCGAGTCGTCGAAGTGGACGAACAGCGCCAGCTGGTCCTGCAAAATGCGGCCGGCATAGGCCACCGCGTCCTCGGGCGTCACCGTGCCGTCGGTTTCGATCGTCAGCGTCAGCTTGTCGTAGTCGAGGTCCTGACCGACGCGGGTCGGGTCGACCTTGTACGACACCTGGCGCACCGGCGAGTAGAGCGCGTCGACCGGGATCAGGCCGATCGGCGCATCCGCCGGACGGTTGGCGGTCGCGGGAACATAACCCTTACCGATGTCGGCGGTCAGTTCCATGTTGAACGTCGCGCCCTCGTCGAGGTGGCAGATGACGAGTTCGGGGTTCATCACCTCGATGTCGCCCGACACCGCAATGTCGCCCGCCTTCACCTCGGCCGGGCCCGTCGCCGACAGCTGGAGCCGCTTCGGGCCTTCGCCCTGCATGCGGATCGCGATCTGCTTGACGTTGAGCACGATGTCGGTGACGTCCTCGCGGACACCCGCCAGGCTCGAGAATTCGTGCAGCACGTTCTCGATCTTGATCGAGGTCACCGCCGCACCCTGCAGCGACGACAGCAGCACGCGGCGCAGCGCGTTGCCGAGCGTCAGGCCGAAGCCCCGCTCCAGCGGCTCGGCGATGAAGGTCGCCTTGCGCTTGCCGTCACCGGACTTCTTCTCAAGGCCGTTGGGCTTCTTCAGTTCCTGCCAGTTCTTTGCATTGACAGACAAGCTGTGTCCCCTGGAGTTGGGCCGACGGGGGAAAGCGCCGGCCTGGTAAAAACGCGCAGTGCCGCTCGTCAGCGGCCGCGCAGCATCAGACGCGACGACGCTTCGACGGACGCACGCCGTTGTGCGGGATCGACGTCACGTCGCGGATCGAGGTGATCTGAAAACCGACCGCCTGCAGCGCGCGGAGCGCCGACTCGCGGCCCGAACCCGGGCCCTTCACCTCGACCTCGAGCGTGCGGACGCCGTGCTCGGCGGCCTTCTTGCCCGCGTCCTCAGCGGCGACCTGCGCCGCATACGGCGTCGACTTGCGGCTACCCTTGAAGCCCATCATGCCGGCCGACGACCAGCTGATCGCATTGCCCTGCGCATCGGTGATGGTGATCATGGTGTTGTTGAAGCTGGCGTTCACATGCGCGACGCCGGCGGTGATGTTCTTGCGCTCGCGACGGCGAAGGCGCTGCGGTTCACGTGCCATTGTTGGTAATCCTGACCAGAATCTCGTGGTACGGAGATCGGGAGGCGATCAGCCTCGTGCCTGCCTCCGGCGGAGAAGATGTCAAAAACAGTCCCCAGGACTGTCTTTTACTTCTTCTTGCCCGCGATCGGCTTCGCCTTGCCCTTGCGGGTGCGCGCGTTGGTGTGCGTGCGCTGGCCGCGGACCGGCAGGCCCTTGCGGTGGCGCAGGCCACGATAGCACGCCAGATCCATCAGGCGCTTGATGTTCATCGCGGTCTCGCGACGAAGATCACCTTCCACCGTGTGATCGGCGTCGATCGTCTCGCGGATCTGCAGCACTTCCTGGTCCGTCAGGTCCTGGATACGGCGCTCGGCGGCGATGTTCAGCTTGCCGGTGATCTCCTTGGCTTTGGCCGGGCCAATGCCGTGGATGTAGGTCAGCGCGATCACCACGCGCTTGTTGGTCGGGAGATTGACACCCGCGATACGTGCCATGAAACGTTTCTCCTAGCTCCACAGGGGTCGGCATGGCTAGCCACGACCCCCATCTCGTCGCATCTTCCGCACAGACACCGGCCCCTTGTACGCATGAGCGCGGCGAGCGCAGACGAGCGCCGCCGGGAACCGGTGTTTCGGAAGGGATGACTGTTAAGCGCGCGCAAACGTCGTGTCAAGCGATCGGTTCCGGCCGCCCCCGTTCGCGCCGCGACGCCGCGACGACATCGTGAGCCGCGGCGGCCGGAACCGCCGGTTACTGACGATAGGCGACGAACTGAGTCTTCGTCCCGGCCTTTCGATCATCGTTGACGACGGTCATGCTCTTGCCGTCCGGCGACAGGATCATCGTATAGACATAGACGACCCTGCCGCCACGCAGGTCGGTTTCCTCGACCGTGCGCGCATCGACGCGGCGCACCTTGGCGAGCGTCCCAGCAGGGTCGCCGACGATCGGCGCCGCGGGGCCGCCGAACTTCGCGGTATAGGTTTCTCCGCTCGGCTGCGAGAAGACGAGCGTGTCGCCGCTGTCCTTGAAGGTGATGTACAGGTTGGAATCGCTCACCTGCTGGATCGCGGCGCGCTGCCAGCTGCCCGATGCGGCATGGGCGCCCGCCGGTGCCGGGCCGACGCGCGTTTCGGTCGACGTGCCCGATTGTTCGATGCCCTTGGCGTTGTCGCTCGACCGCCAGCTGCTCGTCAGCGTCTTGCCGTCGGCCGACACCGTGTCGGTGCTGGTCGAAACCGGTTTGCCGCCACGCGAATAGGTATAGGCTATCGTTTGCGGGTCGACGACCTTGACCGTGATGTGATCCCAATAATCGTGGCCGGTCGCCGCCTGTGGCATCCCGTCGGCCTTGACCGCGATCGGCGGCGTGCAGGTCGAGCAGGTATACCGACCGTCCTTGATCGCGAAGGTATCGGGCTTGGTCGGCAATTTGGCGGACGCGATGTCCCCCTTCCAGGTGCCGGAGATGGACGGGGTCGTTTGCGCGGACAGGGGCGCGGCAAGCGCGATCGCGGCTGCCGCGGTGAGGAGATAGGCGAAGCAGGGCATCGGGGTTCCTTCAGTTCGGAGGGAACGCGCTACTCGGTGAACGGAGGCTATGCCTGCGGTCGATCGCCGTCAACTGATACCGATGCGGCTCTTTTTCGCGCCATCCCCTGCCACCAGCGACGCAGCGCGATGCCGGTCCACAGGATTTCCACCGCGCCGAACGGCCAAGCCCCCTGCAAGAAACCATAAGCGGACGACAGCAGACACCCGATGGCGAACCCGAACGTCCACCACGGCGAACGCGCCTCCATCATGTAACAGAGCAGCATGAACAGGATGGCGAACAGGCCGAACAGCGACAGCGGATCCATAGCGCGCCGTGACCGATCGTCACCGACGACGCAAGCGCGACTCGGCTGTTGCGCCGTTAACCACTCCTTAGCTGGGGCCGCGCCAAGCGAAGACGCTCGAGAAGACGCTCGATCAGGGAGTTCGTCCGATGGCCACCGCGCATCATGCCTGCCACCATATCGCCGCGCGCATGGCATCGCCCCGCGGCCGCCTCGCCGCGCCCTGGACGGCGCCCAGCCTGTCCGATCTCATCGCGCGTATCGAGGACGCGCTCGGCGGCCGACGGCCGGCCTGAGCCCGGGCGTGCGGTTCAGGCGATCGGGATCGCGCCCGGCGCGGTGAAGGCCATCAGCAGCAGCATCGCCGACAGGCCGACGGAAAGACCGCACAGCACATAGCCGACATATTCGAGCATCGGCGGATTGGGCCGCCCGACCTTGCGATTGCGTGCCACGCCCTGCAACACGAAGCTCGCCAACATTCCATAGGTGAATACGAACGCCCCGAGCATGATGCTCCCTCTTACCGACGACGGTTCAAGCCCCCGCGACCCCCCGGTCGCATTCCGCCGCAAAGCCTAAGCCGGGGTCTTCTGACAAATGGTTAACTGCAAGCCGCCCGAAAATCGGGACCAATGTCGACGCAGGTGACGCTGGATCAGCGCGGCAGCACGATCCGCGCGATCAGCCCGGGCGCATTGTCGGCGAGTTCGAACCGCCCCTCGTGCAGCCGCGCGACCGCCTCGATCAACGCCATGCCCAACCCCGCCCCCGGCGTCGTCCGCGCCGCATCGAGCCGGCCGAAGCGTTTGCGCGCCTGTGCCCGGTCGGCCTCGGGAATGCCGTTTCCGCGATCCTCGACCTGGATCGCGATGTCGTGCGCCGTGGCGGTCAGCCGCAGCACCAGCTGCCGGCCGCCGCCTGCATGTTTCAGCGCGTTGTCGACGAGGTTGCTGATCGCCTGGCTCAGCAGTTCGCGGTGAACGCGCATCGCCGGCGGATCGGCGTCGATCGCAACAGCGAAGGCGAAGCCCGCATCCTCCGCGACAGGGCCGTAGAGGTCGGCGATCTCCTCGACCAGCTCCGCCGGCTCGACCAGCGAGAAGCGGTCGCGCGAAACCGACTCGGACCGGCTTATCTCGATCACCATGGTCAGCATGCGCATGACGAGATCGGTTTCGACCAGCAGGCCGCCCAGCGCCGCCTCGCGCGCGGCTGGGTCGGCGATCAGCACCGCCTGCTCGGTCTTGGTACGCAGCCGCGCGAGCGGCGAACGCAGGTCGTGCGCCAGGCTGTCGGTGACGACGCGCAGTTCGACCATCAGCCGTTCGACCTTGCCGAGCATGCGATTGAGCTGTTCCGCCAGCCGGTCAAAGCCGTCGCCGCGACCGCCGTCGACCGGCACGCGCCGCGACAGGTCGCCCTCGCCCGCCGCCTCGACCACCGCGGCGATCCGGTCGAGCCGCTGGCCGACGTAGCGCGCCAGCACCAGTCCGGCCGCGACGCCGAGCAGCAGCGACAGCATCACCGCGACCGCGAGCGCGCCCTCGATCGCCCGCTGTTCCGCCTGGACGAGGTCGAGGCTGCGCCCGACGAGCAGCCAATTGCCGCCGATCGGGTGGAGCGCATAGCCGACGTCGGTCGTCGTCGCGGAGCCGTCGAGGTCGGACATGCGGAACGTCGCGGGCACCAGCGGCACGGTGACACGGGCGGGGCCGTAGCCGATCACGCGGCGCCCCTGCCGGTCGAGCACCGCCAGCACCAGCGAGGTATCGCCGGGCGCACGCGCCTCGCCGATCGCCTCCCGCACCGCCGGCAGACCGCCGGCGTGGAAGATCGCGCGCATCGCGTCCGATTTCTCGATCGTCTCGCGCCGCACCGTGCCGATCGCCGCGGTGCTCGTCTGCTTCCACACGAAACCGACCAGCACGAGGTTGGAGACGAGCGCGAGCGCGATCGACAGCAGCGCGATGCGCGCGGTGACCGACAGGCGCATCATGGTGCGCCGGGACTCAGTCGACCGCGAGGCGATAGCCCGCGCCGCGCACGGTATGCAGGATCGGCGCGCCGAATCCGTCCTCCAGCTTGCGGCGCAGGCGGCCGATATGGACGTCGACGACATTCGAGCCGGGGTCGAAATGGTAGTTCCAGATCTTTTCCAGCATCATCGTGCGCGTCACCACCTGCCCCGCATGGCGCGCGAGGAATTCGAGCAGGTTGAACTCGCGCGCGCCGAGCGGGATCGTGCGCCCGGCGCGTGTCACGTGACGCGCGAGCAGGTCGATCTCGAGGTCGCCGACCGAAAGCTTCGTCTTGGTCGGCTCGCTCGTCGCGCGGTCGGTGCGGCGCACCAGCGCCTCGATCCGCGCGGAAAGCTCGGCGAAGGAGAAGGGCTTGCAGAGGTAATCGTCCGCGCCTGCCTTCAGTCCGTCGACGCGATCGTCGACCGCGGCGAGCGCCGACAGGACGAGCACCGGCGTTGCGATCCCGGCGGCACGGATCGCGCTGACCATCTGCAGGCCGTCGATACCGGGCAGCATGCGATCGGCGATGATGAGGTCGAAGATGCCCTCGCTCGCGAGGAACAGGCCGTCGCGGCCGTCCTTCGCCGCCTCCACGGCATAGCCGGCCTCCGACAGGCCCTTGGTCAGATAGGCGGCGGTGGAGCTGTCGTCCTCGACAATCAGGATTTTCCGGGTCACGCGCGCATCGTCCTCGTCGCTTGTCCTTTGACGGGAAAGGCCGGCGGAAAGCAACCTTTCCGCCGGCCTCCTACGATACCCCCGGGAGTGTCGGGTACCGATCCTGCCAAAACATTTCGGTCACCGGCGACCGATGCGCGTCGTTGTACGCAGGCGACCCCGACATCTTCATGAAAAAATCATGAAAGATGCGTCATCGACGCGGAAAGGGGCGCCCCCATCGCTGCGGGCGCCCGTCCAACATTCGATCGCGTACGGGATCGTCAGCCGCGCCCGTCCAGGATCGCGTCGATCGCCTGCGCGACGTGATCGATGTCGGCCATGCCGTCGACGCGGTGGACGAGGCCGCGCGCCTGATAGATCGGCAGGATCGGCGCCGTCTTGGCGCGATATTCCTGCATCCGCGTGCGCACCGTTTCGGCATTGTCGTCGGGCCGACGCTTGAACTCGGTCGATCCGCACACGTCGCACACGCCCGCGACCTTGGGCAGCTTGAAACGGTCGTGATAGCCCGCCCCGCAATTCGCGCAGGTGTAGCGGCCCTCGACGCGTTCGATCAGCGCGGCTTCGTCGACTTCCAGCTCGATGACGAAATCGAGCGTCTGGTCGCGCGCCTCGAGCAGGCCGTCGAGCGCCTCGGCCTGCGCCGCGGTGCGCGGATAGCCGTCGAAGATCGCGCCGCCACCGATGCCCTGATCCAGCCGCTCGCCGATCAGCGCGGAGACGATCTCGTCGGAGACGAGCTGGCCCGCATCCATCACCGCTTTCGCCTGCTGCCCCACGGGCGATCCCGCCTTGACCGCCGCGCGCAGCATGTCGCCGGTCGACAGCTGCACCATGCCGCGCGTCGTCATCAGCCGCTGCGCCTGGGTGCCCTTGCCTGCGCCCGGCGGCCCGAGAAGGATGATGTTCACGCCTGTCCCCTTGTCTACGTGCGGTCGTCTAGGTGCCGTGCCGCCGGATCAGCGCAGGCGCCCGCCCTTCAGCTTCGCCTTCTTGATCAGATCGCCATATTGGTGCGCCAGCAGATGGCTCTGGATCTGCGTCACCGTGTCCATCGTCACGTTGACCACGATCAGCAGGCTGGTGCCGCCCAGATAGAAGGGGATCGACAGCGCCGAGACCAGATATTCCGGCAACAGGCAGATGATGACCAGATACGCCGCACCGATCACGGTGATGCGCGTCAGCACATAGTCGAAATACGTCTCGGTATTCTTGCCGGGACGGATGCCGGGGATGAAGCCGCCATAACGCTTCAGATTGTCGGCCGTCTCTTCCGGATTGAACACCACGGCGGTGTAGAAGAACGAGAAGAAGATGATGCCCGCGGCATAGAGCGCCATGTACAGCGGCGCGCCGTGCTGCAGATACTGGTTGAGGGTGATGATGAAATCGCCCCACTTGCTCGTCCCCGCGACGCGCTGGCCGGCGAACTGGCTGATCGTCAGCGGCATCAGCAGCAGCGACGAGGCGAAGATCGGCGGGATCACGCCCGCGGTGTTGAGCTTCAGCGGCAAGTGGCTGCGATCCGCCTGCATGCCGCGCTGCGTCTGGCGCTTGGGATACTGGATCAGGATGCGGCGCTGCGCGCGCTCCATGAAGCAGATGAACAGGATGAGGAAGACGACCGCGGCGACGATGCCGACCAGGCGCACCGCATCGATCGAGCCCGATCGCCCGCCCTCCAGCAGGTTGAGCAACGTCGTCGGCAGATGCGCGACAATACCCGCCATGATGATGAGGCTGACGCCGTTGCCGATGCCGCGGCTGGTGATCTGCTCACCCAGCCACATCAGGAACATCGTGCCGCCGATCAGGCTGATCACCGCGGCGATGCGGAAGGCCATGCCCGGCTCGATCACCGCCTGCACGCCCTGGCTGGCGCCGAACGCCTCCAGGCCGACGGCGATGAAATAGCCCTGCACCGCGGTCAGCGCGACGGTGCCGTAGCGGGTATATTGGTTGAGCTTCTTGCGGCCCGATTCGCCTTCCTTCTTGATCGCGGCGAGCTGCGGGCTGAGCGAGGTCGCCAGCTGCACGACGATCGAGGCGGTGATGTAGGGCATCACGCCGAGCGCGATCAGCGACATGCGCGTCAGCGCGCCGCCCGAGAAGGTGTTGAAGAAATCGAGCACGCCGCCGCTGGTGCGCTGCGACAGCTGGCTGAGCACGGTCGGGTCGATACCCGGCAGCGGCACGTAGCTGAGCAGGCGGAAGACGATCAGCGCGCCGATCGTGAACCACAGCCGCTTCTTGAGGTCGGTGGCCTTGGCGAATTTCGCCAGGCTGATGCTTTGCGCCATCTGGTCGGCTGCGGATGCCATGCGTGTCGGTGTCCTGGAAACGAAAAACGGCGGGTAAGCGTTTGTCCGCCCCCGCCGCTCATATAGTCATGCTCCAAGGCTTGTCTAACCTATAGGAGCTATTGTTCCCCGGCGAAGGCCGGGGCCCAGTCGCGGGCGGCCCGTTGCTGGGCCCCGGCCTTCGCCGGGGAACCGGCAGGGGTTACGCCTTGAACGACGCCTTCTTTTCCTGACGCGCCTTATACTGCACGCCCTTCTTGGCGGCGGCCTTCTCGGCAGCCGGGACGATCGTCGGCACGTCGACCGAACCGCCGGCCTTCTCGATCATCTCGCGCGCCGAGGCGGAAACGCCGGCGACGGTGAAGGAAAGCTTCGCGGTCAGGTCGCCCTTGCCGAGCAGACGGACGCCGTCCTTGCCGCCACGCGCCAGACCGGCCGCCTTCAGCGCGGCATGGTCGATCGTGCCGTCGGTCTTCAGCTTGCCCGCATCGATCGCCTTCTGGATCGCGCCGGTGTTCACCGTCGCATAATCCTTGGCGAAGATGTTGTTGAAGCCGCGCTTCGGCAGACGCATGTGGAGCGGCATCTGGCCGCCTTCGAAGCCGGCGATGCTGACGCCCTCGCGGCTCTTCTGACCCTTCTGGCCGCGGCCGCCGGTCTTGCCCTTGCCCGAGCCGATGCCGCGACCGACGCGGATCTTGGACTTGCGGGCACCCTGGTTGTCGCGGAGTTCGTTGAGCTTCATGATATGCACTCGCTTTCGCTTTTGTCGCGCGCCCGGCGGTTGCCGGGTTGTGGAAACTGGAAAAAGGAAGGGGGCCGGTTAGCCCCCCTCCCCGTATTTGTCACTAGGTCCCGTGCTCCTGCGAACGCAGGAGCCCAGGGTCACACACGTCCGGTTCGTGGCTCTGGGTTCCTGCTTTCGCAGGAACGCAATCAGCCCTGAACCTCGACCATGTGCTGCACCTTGCGGATCATGCCGCGGACCTCGGGGGTATCCTCGAGCTCCGACACCTTGTGCATCTTGTTGAGGCCAAGGCCGACCAGCGTGGCGCGCTGGTCCTTGGTGCGGCGGATCGGCGAACCGGTCTGCTTGATCTTGATCGTCGCCATGATGGATTACTCCGTGATGGCCGCCGCATCCGCCTCGGCGGTCTGCGAACCACCGCGGCCGAGCAGGTCGGCGATCTTCTTGCCACGACGCTGAGCCACCGACTTCGGCGAAGTCTGGTCGGTCAGCGCCTCGAACGTGGCGCGGATCATGTTGTATGGGTTCGACGTGCCGACCGACTTGGTCACGACGTCGGCGACGCCCAGGCTCTCGAAGATGGCGCGCATCGGGCCGCCTGCGATGATGCCCGTGCCCTGCGGCGCGGAACGCAGCGTCACGCGACCGGCACCGAAGTGGCCGTTGCCGTCATGATGCAGCGTGCGACCGTCCTTCAGGGGAACGCGGACCATCGCCTTTTTCGCCGAAGCGGTCGCCTTGGAAATGGCTTCCGGCACTTCGCGCGCCTTGCCATGACCGAAACCGACGCGGCCCTTGCCGTCGCCCACGACGACCAACGCCGCAAAGCCGAAGCGCTTGCCGCCCTTCACGGTCTTCGAGACGCGGTTGATGTGGACCAGCTTCTCGATCAGCTCCTCGCCGCCGTCCTCGGCACCACGACGATCGTCGCGACGCCCACGGTTGCCGTCACGGCCGCCGCGACCACGATCGCCGCCGCCCGGGCCACGGCCACGGCCGCCGCGGGGACCGCGACCGCCGGCGGGACCGCCCTGCTGCGCGTCCTGCTGCGGGGCGCTCTCGGCGCCGGCAGCCTGCTGCACGGTGTTTTCGTCAGCCATCACTTAGAACTCCAGTCCGGCTTCGCGAGCCGCTTCGGCGAGCGCCTTGACGCGGCCGTGGAACAGGAAGCCACCACGGTCGAACACGACCTGGGTGACACCGGCTGCCTTCGCCGCTTCCGCGACCCGCTTGCCGACCTCGGTCGCCGCAGCGACGTTGGCGCCCGACTTGTCGCGCACGCCCTTTTCCAGAGTCGACGCGGCCGCGACGGTCTTGCCCGCCTCGTCGTCGATCACTTGGGCATAGATGTGCTTGCCCGAACGATGCACGGACAGCCGCGGACGACCGCCGGCACGCGCCTTCAGCGTGGTACGATTGCGCCGGCGGCGCTTCTCGAACAGAGAGAGACCCTTGGTCATTACTTCTTCTTCCCTTCCTTGCGGAAGATGAACTCGCCGTCGTACTTGATGCCCTTGCCCTTGTACGGCTCGGGCTTGCGCCAGCGGCGGATCTCGGCGGCCAGCTGGCCGACCTTCTGCTTGTCCGAACCGCTGATCTCGACGGTGGTGGCGTCCGGCGTCTTCACCTCGATGCCTTCCGGCACGTCGATGTTGACGTCGTGGCTATAGCCGAGCTGCAGCTTCAGGGTCTTGCCCTGCGCCGCGGCGCGATAGCCGACGCCGGTGATGACCAGCTTCTTCGAGAAGCCCGTCGTCACGCCGGTGACCAGGTTCTGCACCAGCGTGCGCTGCATGCCCCAGAAGGCGCGGGCGCGCTTGGTGTCGTTCGCGGGGGTCACGCCGATGGCGTCCGCCTGGACGTCATAGGCGATCTCGTCGGCGAGCGGCATCGACAGGGTGCCCTTGGGACCCTTCACGCTCAGCACCTTGTCGGCGATGGTCGCGGTGACGCCGGCCGGAACCGGGACCGCCTTCTTACCGATGCGGCTCATCAGAACACCTCCGCCAGGACTTCGCCGCCGACGTTCTGCTCGCGCGCCTCGGCGTCGGAGAGCACGCCGCGGGGCGTCGACACGATGGTGATGCCCAGGCCGTTGCGCACGCGCGGCAGGTCCTGCGCACCCGAATAGATGCGGCGGCCCGGCTTCGACACGCGAGCGAGATGCTTGATCGCCGGCTGGCCTTCGAAATACTTCAGCTCGACGCGGATGCCGGCCGCGGGGCCCATCTGCTCTTCGCTGTAGCCACGGATATAGCCTTCGCGCTGGAGAACGTCGAGCACGCGGGCGCGCAGCTTCGACGCCGGCGTCAGGACGGAGTCCTTGCGCGCGCGCTGGCCGTTGCGGATGCGGGTGAGCAGGTCACCCAGGGGATCGGTCACTGCCATGATCTAATCCTTACCAGCTCGACTTCGTGAGGCCGGGGATCATGCCCTTGTTGGCAAGATCACGCAGCATGACGCGCGCGAGGCGGAACTTGCGGTAGTAAGCGCGCGGGCGGCCGGTGATCTCGCAACGGTTGCGGATCCGGGTCGGGTTCGCGTTTCGCGGCAGCTCCGCCATCTTGAGGCGGGCGATCAGACGCTCGCTCTCGTCCAGACTCTCATCGTTAGCCTGGGCCTTCAGCTTCGCAAACTTGCCGGCATATTGCTTCACCAGCTTCTTGCGACGCTCGTTCTTGTTGATCGAACTCAGTTTCGCCATGGACTTAAGCTCTTCTTCCTAAGCTCCCCAGCCGCAAACGGCAGGGGTGGGGGAGGGAAGGACCGAGGCGAGCGATGCTCGTTGCGGCCCCTCCCCTGTCCCGATTACGCCGCCTTCTTCTCTTCGGCGACTTCGGGCTGCGGGAACGGGAAGCCGAACAGACGCAGCAGCTCGCGCGCTTCGTCGTCGGTCTTCGCCGAGGTGGTGACGATCACGTCCATGCCGCGCACCTTGTCGACGCGGTCATAGCTGATCTCGGGGAAAATGATCTGTTCCTTGATGCCGCAGGCATAGTTGCCGCGACCGTCGAAAGACTTGGGGTTCAGACCACGAAAGTCGCGAACGCGCGGCAGCGCGATCGTGATGAAGCGATCGAGGAACTCGTACATGCGCTCGCGGCGAAGGGTGACCTTCACGCCGATCGGCATGCCCTCGCGCAGCTTGAACTGCGCGATCGACTTCTTCGCCTTGGTGATGACCGGCTTCTGACCGGCGATCAGCTCCATCTCGGACGCCGCCTGATCGACGCGCTTCTTGTCCTGGGTCGCCTCGCCGACGCCCATGTTGAGCACGATCTTCTCGATCCGGGGGATCTCGTTCACGTTCTGGTAACCGAACTTCTCGGTCATCGCCTTGATGATGCGATCCTCGTAGATCGCCTTCATGCGGGGCTTGTAGGCATCAGCCATCGATCTTCTCCCCGGTCTTGACGGCCACGCGGACCTTCTTGCCATCCTGCGTCTCGAAACGGACGCGGGTCGGCTTGCCGTCGGCGGTCACGTGCGCGACCTTCGAGATGTGCAGCGGCGCCTCGATCTTCTCGAGACCGCCCTGCGGGTTCGCCTGGGTCGGCTTGCGGTGCCGGGTCGCGACGTTGACGCCGCCGACCACGACCTTGCCATCCTTCGGCATCGCCTGCGTGACCGTGCCGGTCTTGCCCTTGTCCTTGCCGGACAGGACGATGACTTGGTCACCCTTCTTGATCTTCGCGGCGGCCATTACAGCACCTCGGGCGCAAGAGAGATGATCTTCATGTGCTTCTTGCCACGAAGCTCGCGCACGACCGGGCCGAAGATACGGGTGCCGATCGGCTCCTCGTTCTTGTTGACCAGGACGGCGGCGTTGCCGTCGAAGCGGATGGTCGAACCATCGGCACGGTGGATGTCCTTGGCGGTGCGGACGATGACGGCGCGATGCACGTCACCCTTCTTCACCTTGCCGCGGGGCTGCGCTTCCTTGATGCTGACGACGATGATGTCGCCGACCGATGCCGTGCGACGCTTCGAGCCGCCCAGCACCTTGATGCACTGCACCCGCTTCGCGCCGCTGTTGTCAGCGACGTCGAGATTGGACTGCATCTGGATCATCGATCCTGCTTCCTTCTCTTCATGGACTGGATACCGACCCAGCCCGGCCTAAAAAAACGACCCCCGGCAGCGGGCGAACCCGCGCCAGGGGGAGCGGCCCCATAGCCGCCCCGGTCGCAGAGGGCAAGCCCCCTGCCCAGCGTCATCGCATGCCGGCCGAAACCGGCATCGCGATTATGCGTCGACGTCTACCCGCTCGGGCGTCGCGTGGGTGTTCACCCGATCGACGACCTTCCAGGTCTTCAGCTTGGAGATCGGCGCAGTCTCTTCGATGCGCACGGTCTCACCGGCCTTGTATTCGTTCGCCTCGTCATGGGCGTGGTACTTCTTCGAGCGGCGGATGATCTTGCCGTAGAGCGGGTGCTTGACCTTGCGCTCCACGTTCACGACCACCGTCTTGTCGCCCTTGTCGGACACGATCAGTCCGGTCAGCACGCGCTTCGGCATGAAACGTATCCTTACTTGGCAGCCGCAGCGCTGGTGCGCTGCGCCTGCAGGGTCTTGATCCGCGCGATGTCGCGACGGACTTCCTTGACGCGGCTCGGCTTCTCGAGCTGATTCGTCGCCGCCTGGAAGCGCAGGTTGAACTGCTCGCGCTTCAGGTTGCCCAGGCTCTCGACGAGCTGGTCGTCGCTCTGGCCGTTGAAATCGGTCTTGGCCATTACTCGCCTCCGAGGTGCGAGGTGTCGCCCAGGCGGGCAACGACCTTGGTCTTGATGGGGAGCTTCATCGCGGCGCGCTCGAACGCTTCGGCGGCGAGCTTGCCGTCGACACCGTCCAGCTCGAACAGGATCCGGCCGGGCTTGACCCGGGCGGCCCAGAATTCCGGCGAGCCCTTGCCCGAGCCCATGCGGACTTCGGCAGGCTTCGACGAAACCGGCACGTCCGGGAACACGCGGATCCACAAACGCCCCTGGCGCTTCATGTGACGCGTGATCGCGCGGCGGGCCGCCTCGATCTGGCGGGCGGTGATCCGCTCCGGCTCCATCGCCTTCAGCCCGTACGAGCCGAAGTTGAGCGACGTGCCGCCCTTGGCATCGCCGTGGATGCGGCCCTTGAAGGCCTTGCGGAATTTGGTGCGCTTCGGTTGCAGCATGGTTATCTATCCTTAGCGGCGGTCGTCGCGCGCCGGGCGGACGCCGGAGGTCTGAGCCTCCATCATCAGCCGGTCGGTCGCCATCGGGTCGTGACCCAGGATCTCGCCCTTGAACACCCAGACCTTGACGCCGCAGACGCCATACGACGTGTGCGCTTCGGCCTCGGCATAATCGATGTTCGCGCGCAGCGTGTGCAGCGGCACGCGGCCCTCGCGGTAGCTTTCCGAGCGCGCGATTTCCGCACCGCCCAGACGACCGCCGCAGGCGACGCGGATGCCCTCGGCACCCAGACGCAGCGCGGACTGCACCGCACGCTTCATCGCACGGCGGAACGCGATACGGCGCTCCAGCTGGTCGGCGATCGACTGCGCGACGAGACGTGCATCGACTTCCGGCTTGCGGATCTCGACGATGTTGAGCGAGACGTCGGACGAGGTCATGCCGCCCAGCGTCTTGCGCAGCTTCTCGATGTCCGAGCCCTTCTTGCCGATGATGACACCCGGACGCGCGGCGAAGATCGAGATGCGGCACAGCTTGGCCGGACGCTCGATGACGACCTTGGAGATCGCCGCCTGCGGCAGGGTCTTCATGATGTACTGGCGGATCTTGAGATCCTCCAGCAGCAGACGGCCATAATCATGGCCTTCCGCGAACCAGCGGCTGTCCCAGGTGCGGTTGATCTGCAGGCGCAGACCGATGGGGTTGCTCTTCTGACCCATTATGCTTCTTCCTGCTCGCGCACGACGATGCGCAGACGGCTGAACGGCTTCAGGATGCGCGTCGACTTGCCGCGGCCACGCGTGGCGAACCGCTTCATCGTGATCGACTTGCCGACCGACGCCTCGGCGACGACGAGCGCGTCGACGTCGAGGTTGTGGTTGTTCTCGGCATTGGCGATCGCGCTGGCCAGCACCTTGCGGGCGTCGACCGCCATCGCCTTCTTCGAGAAGGCGAGGATGTTGAGCGCGTCGCCGGCCTTCTTGCCACGGATCAGACCCGCGACCAGGTTCAGCTTCTGCGCCGACCCGCGGATCTGGGTGCCGACGGACAGGGCCGACTTGTCGTCGACCTTGCGGGGGGACTGAGGCTTGCTCATCAGCGCTTGCCCTTCTTGTCAGCCGCGTGGCCCGGGAAATACCGGGTCGGCGCGAACTCGCCGAGCTTCATGCCGACCATCTCTTCATTGACGGTGACGGGCACGAACTTGCGGCCGTTGTACACGTTGAACGTCAGGCCGACGAACTGCGGCAGGATGGTGGAGCGACGCGACCAGGTCTTGATCGGGGCGCGGCCACCGGCATCCTGTGCCGTCTCCGCCTTCTTCAGCAGGCTCAGTTCGACGAACGGGCCCTTCCAAACAGAACGAGCCATCCTATCAGCCCTTCTTCTTCGCGTGGCGGCTGCGGATGATCATCTTGTCCGTCGCCTTGTTGTGACGGGTGCGCGCACCCTTGGTCGGCTTGCCCCACGGGGTAACCGGATGACGGCCGCCCGAGGTCCGGCCTTCACCACCGCCGTGCGGGTGGTCGACCGGGTTCTTCGCGACACCGCGGGTCAGCGGGCGCTTGCCCATCCAGCGGCTGCGACCGGCCTTGCCGAGGTTCTGGTTCTGGTTGTCCGGGTTGGACACCGCACCGACCGTCGCCATGCAGTCGCCATGGATGTAGCGCTGCTCGCCCGAGTTCAGGCGGACGATGACCATGCCGCGGTCGCGACCCACGACCTGCACATAGGTGCCGGCCGAACGCGCGATCTGACCACCCTTGCCCGGCTTCATCTCCACGTTGTGGACGATGGTGCCGACCGGCATCTGGCCCAGTTCCATGGCGTTGCCCGGCTTCACGTCGGTCTTCTTGCCCGCGACGATCTTGTCGCCGGGCGCCAGACGCTGCGGCGCCAGGATGTACGCCAGCTCTTCGTCGGCATATTTGACCAGCGCGATGAACGCGGTGCGGTTCGGGTCATATTCGAGCCGCTCGACGGTCGCCTCGACGTCCCACTTGCGACGCTTGAAGTCGACGTAGCGGTACTTCTGCTTGTGGCCGCCCGCGATGCCGCGGCTGGTCACGTGACCCTTGTTGTTGCGGCCACCGGACTTGCGCTTGCCTTCGGTAAGCGCCTTGACCGGCTTGCCCTTGTAGAGCGCCGACTTGTCGACGAGGATGAGGCCGCGGCGGGCCGGGCTCGTCGGGTTATAATGCTTGAGTGCCATGACCCTTAGATCCCCGTCGTCACGTCGATGGACTGGCCATCCTTGAGGGTGACGATCGCCTTCTTCATGTCCGACCGCTGGTAGGGGGCACCCTTCCAACGCTTGGTCTTGCCCTTCTGGACGATCGTGTTGACGCCCGTCACGGTGACGTCGAACAGAGCCTCGACGGCAGCCTTGATCTGCGGCTTGGTCGCATCGTTCGCGACCTTGAACACGACGGCGTTCTGCTCGGAGAGCAGGGTCGCCTTCTCGGTGATGTGCGGCGCGACGATCACGTCATAGTGACGGTTGTCGATCGCTGCCTTCTGCTGCTTAGCCATTAGTTGGCGCCTCCCGGGAGGGCGAAGCGCGCCTCCAGCTTCTCGACCGCCGCGCGGGTGAGCACCAGCGTGTCAGCCTTCAGGATGTCATAGACGTTGGCGCCCATCGCCGGGAGGATGTTGACCTCGCGGAGGTTGCCGGCGGCGAGCGCGAAGCTCGTTTCCACCGCGTCACCGTCGATGACCAGCGCGGTCTTGCCGAAGCCGAGCTTCGCCAGATCGCCCTTCAGCGTCTTCGTCTTGTTGCCGTCGACGACCAGGCTGTCCATGACGATCAGCGAACCCGCCTTGGCGTGGCTCGACAGCGCCATCTTCAGACCCAGCGCGCGGATCTTCTTGTTCAGCGACGGATTGAAGTCGCGAACGCGGGCACCGTGAGCCTTACCACCGCCGATGAAGACGGGCGCGCGGCGATCGCCGTGACGGGCGACACCGCCGCCCTTCTGGCGACCAAGCTTCTTGCCCGAACGTGCGACGTCGGCGCGCTCGCGGGTGCCACGCGCGGTGGCGCGACGCTTCTCCAGCTGCCAGGTGACGACGCGGTGCAGGACGTCGGCGCGCGGATCGAGGCCGAAGACCTCGTCGTTGAGCTCGACATCCGCCGCGGCGGAACCGGCGAAGGACTTGACTGCGACCTTCACTTGTTAGCCCTCCTGGCCAGCGGTGGCTTCCGGAGCGGGCTCGGCAGAAGCGACATTGTTGTTGGCGGCGCTCTTCAGCCCGGCGGGCATCGGCGCATCGGCGTGACGGGCGACCTTGACGGCATCCTTGACGAACAGCCAGCCACCCTTCGAACCGGGGACCGAACCCTTGACGAAGATCAGACCACGCTCGACGTCGGTGCCGACGATCTCGAGGTTCTGCTGCGTGCGGTTCTTGTCGCCCATGTGGCCGGCCATCTTCTTGTTCTTGAAGACGCGACCCGGGTCCTGGCGGTTACCGGTCGAACCGTGCGAACGGTGGCTGACCGAGACGCCGTGCGTCGCGCGCAGACCGCCGAAGTTCCAGCGCTTCATCGCGCCGGCGAAACCCTTACCCTGGGTACGACCCTGGATGTCGACGAACTGGCCAGCGACGAAGTGATCGGCCGACAGCTCGGCGCCGACGTCGAGGAGGTTGTCCTCGGTCACGCGGAACTCTGCGACGACCGCCTTGGGCTCCACCTCGGCCTTGCCGAAGTGGCCGCGCTGCGGCTTGGCGACATTCTTGGCCTTGGCGACGCCTGCGCCAAGCTGGACGGCCGTATAACCGTCGGTATTCATCTCGCGGCGGGCGACGACCTGCAAGCCTTCGAGCTGCAGGACGGTGACCGGCACGTGCCGACCGTCGTCCTGGAACAGGCGGGTCATCCCCATCTTCTTCGCGATCACGCCGGTGCGCATGATCCACACTCCTCACAGAGGCACGCCCGAACCATTCGAACGTGCGTGTCGACCCGGAAAATGCGAAGCGTGCCCCCGTCCCGGGCCGGTTGTCCTCTCAGCATTATGCTCAAGAACATGACGGGAGACGCTGCCCTGATCGTCGAGCGATCAGCGGTATCTCAAATGCCATCGCGCCGCGGGACCGGAGTCGACCGCAGCGCGTGGGCAGGCCATTAGGCCAACTTGATCTCGACGTCAACGCCGGCGGCGAGGTCGAGCTTCATCAGCGCGTCGACCGTCTGCGGGGTCGGCTGCACGATGTCGAGCATGCGCTTGTAGGTGCGCACCTCGAACTGCTCGCGCGACTTCTTGTCGATGTGCGGGCCGCGGTTGACGGTGAACTTCTCGATGCGCGTCGGCAGCGGAATCGGGCCGCGGATGAGCGCGCCGGTGCGGCGTGCGGTGTCGGCGATGTCGCCGGTCGCCTGGTCGAGAACGCGATGGTCGAACGCCTTGAGGCGAATGCGGATGTTGCTGTCCATGATCCCTACCGATGCCAATACGAGCACGACCCCGGCCGTCACCCCGGTCGCCATGATGGCGACGGAGCCTCGTGCCGCAGGCCGCAGGCCGGCGGGATGAGATCCCGATGCACCGCAAAGTGCGGCACCGGGACGGCGAGAAAGAGCCGAAACTCAAAAACTGAAGGCGCGCCCACTACAGGCGCCCTCATAAAAAGGCAATCGCCCGACTCCCCTTTTTTTAGGGAGCCGGGCGAAAAACCTGTTTCTCACCGGCGCGGCATGCGCGCCGGCAAGCGACTTACTTTTCGATCGCGCTCACGACGCCCGCGCCGACGGTACGACCGCCCTCACGGATGGTGAAGCGCTGGCCGACGTCCATGGCGATCGGCGCGATCAGCTTGATGCCGAGCGCGATGTTGTCGCCGGGCATGACCATCTCGGTGCCCTCGGGCAGCTCGACAGTGCCGGTCACGTCCGTCGTGCGGAAGTAGAACTGCGGACGATAGTTGGCGAAGAACGGCGTGTGACGGCCGCCTTCTTCCTTCGACAGCACGTACACTTCCGACTTGAAGTCGGTGTGCGGCTTGATCGAACCCGGCTTGCAGAGCACCTGGCCACGCTCGACTTCGTCGCGCGCGACGCCGCGGATCAGCGCACCGACGTTGTCGCCGGCCTGGCCCTGGTCGAGCAGCTTGCGGAACATTTCGACGCCGGTGACGGTGGTCTTGCGGACGGTCGGGTGGATGCCGACGATCTCGACTTCCTCACCAACCTTGACGATGCCGGTCTCGACGCGGCCGGTCACGACGGTGCCGCGACCCGAGATCGAGAACACGTCTTCGATCGGCATCATGAACGGCTTGTCGAGCGGACGCTCGGGCTGCGGGATGTAGTCGTCGACGGCCTGCATCAGCTCGAGGACGGCGTCCTTGCCCAGCTTCTCGTTCGAACCCGAGAGCGCACAGGTGGCCGAACCCTTGATGACGGGGATGTCGTCGCCCGGGAATTCGTACGAGCTCAGCAGCTCGCGGATTTCCAGCTCGACCAGCTCGAGGATTTCCTCGTCGTCGACGAGGTCGACCTTGTTCATGAACACGACCATCGCCGGCACGCCGACCTGGCGCGCGAGCAGGATGTGCTCGCGGGTCTGCGGCATCGGGCCGTCGGTCGAGGACACGACCAGGATCGCGCCGTCCATCTGCGCCGCACCGGTGATCATGTTCTTGACGTAGTCGGCGTGACCCGGGCAGTCGACGTGCGCATAGTGGCGGTTGGCGGTCTCATACTCGACGTGCGCCGTCGAGATGGTGATGCCGCGCGCGCGCTCTTCCGGCGCCTTGTCGATGTTCTCGAAGTCGACCTTCTCGGACAGGCCCTGGTCGGCCAGAACC
This sequence comes from Sphingomonas sp. FARSPH, assembly GCF_003355005.1. Taxonomy (NCBI): domain Bacteria; kingdom Pseudomonadati; phylum Pseudomonadota; class Alphaproteobacteria; order Sphingomonadales; family Sphingomonadaceae; genus Sphingomonas; species Sphingomonas sp. FARSPH. The sequence continues at coordinate 396,680 of NZ_CP029985.1, forward strand.
TTGGTGATCGCCGCCGTCAGCGAGGTCTTGCCATGGTCGACGTGACCGATGGTGCCGATGTTCAGGTGCGGCTTGTTCCGCTCGAATTTTGCCTTAGCCATTTTCCTACCTTCTGATTCGAATTCGGTGCCGCCCGGGGCTACGCGAACGCGGCCCTTTAGCGGGAGTTTATCGGTAATGCCAGCCCTTGTGAGGGGGCGCCGACGACGGAGTAAATCCGCCGTCGGACGGGTCGACCGGGTCAACCCGCCGGCCGGCCTTTCGGCGTCTCAGGGACAGGTTGCCCCGCCCCCCGCGCGCCTCAGGCCATCTTCGCCTTCACCTCGTCCGCGACGTTCTGCGGCACTTCGTCATAGTGCGAGAACTGCATCGAGTAGCTGGCGCGGCCCTGCGTGAACGAGCGCAGCGAGTTCACGTAGCCGAACATGTTCGCCAGCGGGACCATCGCGGTCACCGCCTGCGCGTTGCCGCGCGTGTCGGTGCCCTGGATCTGGCCACGGCGGCTGTTCATGTCGCCGATGACGTCGCCGAGGTAATCCTCGGGCGTCACGACCTCGACCTTCATCACCGGCTCGAGCAGCGTGATGCCCGCCTTCTGCGCGCCTTCGCGCATCGCGCCGCGCGCGGTGATCTCGAACGCCAGCGCCGACGAGTCGACGTCGTGGTACGCGCCGTCATACAGCGTGATGTCGAAGTCAATGATCGGGAAGCCGACCAGCGAACCCGTCGCCGCCGTCTCGCGGAAGCCCTTTTCGATCGCGGGGATATATTCGCGCGGGATGTTGCCGCCCTTGATCTCGTCCTTGAAGACAATACCCTGGCCGCGCTCGCCCGGCGTCAGCTTCACCTTCACGCGGCCGAACTGGCCGGTGCCGCCCGACTGCTTCTTGTGCGTGTAGTCGATGTCGACGGGCTTCTTGAGGTATTCGCGATACGCGACCTGCGGCGCACCGACGTTCGCCTCGACCTTGAACTCGCGCTTCATGCGGTCGACGAGGATCTCGAGGTGGAGTTCGCCCATCCCCTTGATGATCGTCTGGCCCGATTCGTGATCGGTCGACACGCGGAACGAGGGATCCTCGGCGGCGAGGCGATTGAGCGCGATGCCCATCTTTTCCTGGTCGGCCTTGGTCTTGGGCTCCACCGACAGCTCGATCACCGGCTCCGGGAATTCCATGCGCTCGAGAATGATCGGATGCGCCGGATCGCACAGCGTGTCGCCCGTCGTCGTTTCCTTGAGGCCCGCAAGCGCGACGATGTCGCCGGCGCGCGCCTCTTCGATGTCCTCACGCGAGTTCGCATGCATGAGGAGCATACGGCCGATCTTCTCCTTCTTCTCCTTGACGGAGTTCAGGTAGCTGCCCTTGGTCAGCACGCCCGAATAGATGCGCGCGAAGGTCAGCGAGCCGACGAACGGGTCGTTCATGATCTTGAACGCGAGCGCCGAAAACGGCGCATCGTCGGACGAGGGACGCTCGTCCGGCGTCTCGCCGTCGATCTTGACGCCCTTGATCGCCGGCACGTCGAGCGGGCTCGGCAGGAAGTCGACGACCGCGTCGAGCAGCGGCTGCACGCCCTTGTTCTTGAACGCCGAACCGCAGACGACCGGCACGAACGCCATGTTGAGCGTGCCCTTGCGGATCAGCGCCTTCAGCGTCTTCGCGTCGGGCTCGTTGCCCTCGAGATACGCCTCCATCGCCTCGTCGTCCTGCTCGACGGCGAGTTCGATCAGCTCGTTGCGATACTTCGCCGCCTTCTCGACCATGTCGTCGGGGATCGGCTGATATTCGAACTTCGCGCCGAGCGATTCCTCGAGCCAGATGATCGCGCGGTTCTCGACCAGGTCGACCAGGCCCTTGAAGCCGCCTTCGATGCCGATCGGCAGATACAGGACCGCCGGCTTCGCGCCGAGACGCTCGATGATCGAGTTGACGCAGAAGTAGAAATCGGCGCCGGTGCGGTCGAGCTTGTTGACGAAGCACATGCGTGGCACGCCGTACTTGTCGGCCTGGCGCCACACGGTTTCCGACTGCGGCTCGACGCCGGCAACGCCGTCGAAGCACGCGACCGCACCGTCGAGGACGCGCAAGCTGCGCTCGACCTCGATCGTGAAGTCGACGTGGCCCGGCGTGTCGATGATGTTGATCAGATGCTCGGGGCCGTTGCCCTCTTCGGCCTTCCACTTGCAGGTGGTGGCAGCCGACGTGATCGTGATCCCGCGCTCCTGCTCCTGCTCCATCCAGTCCATCGTCGCGGTGCCTTCGTGCACTTCGCCGATCTTGTAGGACTTGCCGGTGTAATAGAGGATGCGCTCGGTCGTCGTCGTCTTGCCGGCGTCGATGTGCGCCATGATGCCGATATTGCGATAACGCTCGAGCGGATGGCTGCGGGCCATGATCGTGGTTTCCTTAGAGATGTGGGGAGCGCAGCGTGCCGCCGGCTCCCCACGATATAGGTCAAAGGTTTGGCGCTTCCAAGCCTTACCAGCGGTAGTGGCTGAAGGCGCGGTTCGCTTCGGCCATGCGGTGCGTGTCCTCGCGCTTCTTCACCGCGTTGCCGCGGTTGTTCGAGGCGTCGAGCAGTTCGCCCGACAGGCGCGCCGACATGGTGTTCTCGCTGCGCGCCCGCGCGGCCGATATCAGCCACCGGATCGCGAGCGCCTGCGCACGCTCCGGACGGACTTCGACGGGGACCTGGTAGGTCGCACCGCCGACGCGGCGGCTGCGGACCTCGATGCCCGGCTTGATGTTGTTCAGCGCGTCGTGGAACACGCCGATCGGCTCACGCTTGGCGCGGGTCTCGACGGTTTCCAGAGCACCGTAAACGATCGATTCGGCGACGGACTTCTTGCCGTCCAGCATCACCGAATTCATGAACTTCGAGAGGACTTCATCACCGTACTTGGGATCCGGCAGGATGATGCGCTTCTCGGGGCGACGACGACGTGCCATTTCAAATTCCTTCTAAACTTCAGCCGTGATGACGAAACGCGTTCGTCGGCTTACTTCGGACGCTTGGCGCCGTACTTGGAGCGGGACTGGCGGCGATCCTTGACGCCCTGCGTGTCGAGCACGCCGCGCAGCACGTGGTAGCGCACGCCGGGAAGGTCGCGCACACGGCCGCCGCGGATGAGCACGACCGAGTGCTCCTGCAGGTTGTGGCCTTCGCCCGGGATGTAGCTGATGACTTCGCGCTGGTTGGTCAGGCGGACCTTGGCCACCTTGCGCAGCGCCGAGTTCGGCTTCTTCGGAGTCGTCGTATAGACACGGGTGCAGACGCCGCGCTTCTGCGGGTTCTGCTCCATCGCAGGAACCTTGGACTTGGCCTTCTGCGGTTCGCGGCCCTTGCGGACCAGCTGGTTGATCGTCGGCATGAAGCCTTCACCTCTATCAAAGGGTTACTTTGCTGGAGCCATCACAGCACTAGGGAATACAAAAAGGGGCGAAGGCCGCGCGAATCACCGCGCCGCTCCGACCCACGACTTTGCATCCAGCAATGTTCAAGCTGTCCGCCACCGGTTGAGGGGCAACGAACGCGGCGGGGCTATACGCGTGAAGGGGCCCGCGGTCAACAATGCGGCCCGCGGCCTGCGCCGCACGGCAGGCCCACCGCTTTACCCCCGCCGCCTTAACCCCGCCGCAACCGCGTACGATGCATGGCGGGTCATCATGATGCCGCCGACGATCCACGCCTATGCCGTTTCGCCCCCCGCCCGCGCCGCGCCGCGAATCGTCTGGGCGGCAATCGGTCTGCTGGCGGCCGAGGGCGTGTCGCCAGGATTTCTTGCCGCGCTCGCCCCGCTGCCGCTCACCTGCGCGATCGGCTATGCGTCGTGGTGGATCGCCGCCTGGGCCGGTGCCGAGGAACCGATCGGCAACGGCCAGCGCGCGCCCGGCCTGCCGCGCGCGGCGAACGACAACCGCATCCTGCCGCGCGGCCGACAGGCTCCTTCCCCGCTCGCCGCGGCGATCGCGCGTCATTATCAGATGCAGCGCGACCGCACCGGCAGCGCGTGACGCAATTGCGACAACGGGCGCTTGCCCTCGTCCGCCCGACCCGCTAGAGGCCGGCGCCGCTGCAGGAGTGTAGCTCAGTTGGTAGAGCATCGGTCTCCAAAACCGAGGGCCGTGGGTTCGAGTCCCTCCACTCCTGCCATGCTTTCGCGACGATCGCGGGGCGATCTGCCCATTGCGCGCAAACATCCGGATTTGACCATTTTCGTGAATTCCTTGTCACTTTTGCGGTGAAACGAGGGTGACGCCGGCAAAATGGCGGTTTATCGGCGCTGCATGGATGAAGTGACACGGCACACCATTGTCTATGCGATCGTCGGCGCGCTGTTGCTGATCGGCGCTCCCGCGCTGATCGCCTACAAACGACGCCGCCGCCGCGAGAAGCTGCGTCGCCGCGGCATCAAGACGTACGGCCACTGATCGTCCCGCGCGGCCGATCGCCATTCGCGTGCCCATGTCGATCACCGTGGATCGGTCCTCCTGCGGCACCGCTCTTGCCTTACCGCGCCCGCCCCGCTATCTCCGCATCCCATCCGACAGCGAGGACGGGCGCTCGCCGGTTCCCTTCACGGGGAAGCGGCGGAAAAGCCATGCCCTTCAGATCGGTATTTTCTGATTCCAGCGGGCTTCGAGAAACAGTGGCGAAGACGACTCCCATCGAATTCATCCGACAGGTGCAGGCCGAAACCAAGAAGGTCGTCTGGCCGACCCGGCGCGAGACGATCATGACGGGCGTCATGGTGGTCATCATGACGACCATCCTCGCGCTGTTCTTCCTGGGCGTGGATTCGTTCTTCAACGCCGTCGTCCAGGCGTTGCTGAAGCTCGCGAAGTAAAAGGGGCCGCCGCCATGGCACGCTGGTACATCATTCACGCCTATTCCGGCTTCGAAGGCAAGGTTCGCGACGCCATCATGGCAGAGGCGACCCGCCTCGGCCTCGAGCAATTGGTCGAACAGATCGAGGTGCCGACCGAGACGGTGACGGAAGCGCGCCGCGGCAAGAAGATCGCGGTCGAGCGCAAGTTCATGCCCGGTTACGTCCTCGCCAAGCTCAACATGAACGACGACGTCTATCACCTCGTCAAGAACACGCCGAAGGTGACGGGCTTCCTGGGTTCGATGGGCAAGCCGCAGGCGATCAGCGAGGCCGAGGCCGCGCGCATGCTCAATTCCAAGGAAGAAGCCGCCGCCGCGCCGAAGACGAAGGTCAAGGTCGATTACGAGATCGGCGATGCGGTCAAGGTGCTCGAAGGCCCGTTCGCCAGCTTCAACGGTGTCGTCGAGGAGCTCGATTTCGACAAGTCGAAGGTCAAGGTCAGCGTATCGATCTTCGGCCGCGCGACCCCCGTGGAACTCGACTTCGAACAGGTCGAACGCTCGAAGTAAGCGGACCGGAACGGTTCACGAAAAGGCCGGCGGGGCGACCCGACCGGCCTTTTTGCTGTTCTAAGCCCCTCCCCTTTAGGGGAGGGGTTGGGGGTGGAGGAGTCCGGGTAGCCATTGGGTAGGGCGTTCCCCACCCCAACCCAGTGGCAGGTAAACGATGCCCCACATCGTTTAGGTCATGCCGGGGGCATGACCGACCTGCCACTCCTAAAGAGGAGGGGCGTTACCCGCTCACCGGCCGCCCGGCGGCAGGTTCGTCTCCAGATAGCGCGTCATCAGATTGTACAGGTGCACGCTCGTCCCCGGCTTTTCGTAGATGCCGTGCGTGCGGTCGGGATAGGCCATCATCGTGAACGGCTTGCCCGCCGCGATCAGCGCGTCGGCCATCTGCTCCATGTTCTGGTAATGGACGTTGTCGTCTCCAGTGCCGTGGACCATCAGCAGATTGCCCTTCAGCCCCGCGGCATAGGTGATCGGCGACCCCTTGCGAAACCCTTCCGCATTGTCCGCGGGCAGGCCCATGTAGCGTTCCTGGTAGATGGTGTCGTACAGCTTCTGGTCGGCGACGCCCGCCACCGCAATGCCCGTGCTGTAGAGATCCGGGAAGCGGAACACCGAGTGCAAGGTGCTCGACCCGCCGCCGCTCCAGCCCCAGATGCCGACGCGCGCCGGATCGATATAGCTGCGCGTCGCGAGCATCTTGCGCACGCCCGCGGCGATATCCTCCGGCCCGACGATGCCGATGCGGCGATAGATGGTCTTGCGCCATTCGCGCCCGCGCGGGGAAGCGACGCCACGCGGATCGATGCTCGCGACGAGATAGCCGTGCTCGGCGAGCATCCGGTGCCAGAGCGCGCCGCGCCCGCCCCAGCGATCCGCCACCGTCTGGCCGGCGGGCTCGCCATAGACCTGGAACAGGATCGGATAGCGTTTGGCGGGGTCGAAGTTCGCCGGCTTGATCAGCCAAGCGTCGAGCTGCGTGCCCCCGCCGATGTCGACGCGGAAGAATTCCGTCGGCGGCAGCGGCCCCTTGCTCACCACGTCCTGCAACGCCTGGTTGCGCGCGAGCACGCGCAGCGGCTTGCCCGTGGTCATGTCCATGATCTCGGTCACCGGCGCGCGGTCGAAGCTGGAGAAGGTGTGCCGTGCCCAGTGCGCGCCCGGCGCGAGGTCGTAGCTGTGCGTGCCGGCCTGCCCCTGCGGCGTGACGCGCTCGACGCGCGGCTTGCCGGTCAGCGTCGCACGATACAGGTAACGCTGCGTCGGATTGTCGGGCGAGGCGATGAAATAGGCATAGCCCCCCGCCTCGTCGACTTGCAGCAGGTCGACGACGTCATAATTGCCCGGCGTGCGCAATTCCATCCGCTTGCCGTCGCGCGAGGCGAGGTAGAGGTGCCGCCAGCCGTCGCGCTCGCTCATCCAGGTGAAGCCGCGATCGCCCTTCAGCCACTGGACCTGGTCGTTCGCCTCGACCCACGCTTTGTCGCGCTCGACGAACAGTGGCGCGACGCTGCCGTCGGCCGGATCGCCGAGCAGCACCTGATAGGTATTTTGCAGGCGGTTGGCATATTGGATCAGCACGCGGCCCGACTTGCCCGCCCAGCCCATCTGCGGCACGTAATTCTGACGCGGGTCGCCCTGCAGCGTGAACCAGCGCGTCGCGCCGGTGCCGACGTCGACCGTGCCGACCTGCACCGCCGAATTGGTGGTGCCGGCCTTGGGGTATTGCAGCGGAATGACCTTCGAATACTGGCCGTCGGTGTTCTTGATCATGTAGAAGGTGCCGACCCCCGACGTGTCGAAGCGCCAGAAGGCGATCCGCCGCGAATCGGGGCTCCAGCTCCATGCCTTGCGCAGACCGAACTCCTCTTCATAGACCCAGTCGCCCAGGCCGTTGACGATCAGGTCGCTGCCGTCGCGGGTCAACTGCTGCGCCGCGCCGCCGACGACGGGTTCGACGTAGAGGTTGTTGGCGCGGACATAGGCGATGCGCGTGCCATCGGGCGAGAATTCCGCATACATCGTCGTCGACGGCGCCGCGGCCGCGTCGCCGACCTTGCGCAGCGCCTTGGTGTCGAGGTCGAGCAACCAGTAATCGCCGAGCGCGCGGGTGCGGCGGAACGGCTGGCCGTTGGTGAAGATCAGCACCTTGCGGCGATCGGGCGAGAAGGCATAGCCCTCGACGCCGATCGCCTTGCCGCCTTTCGGCACCATCAGCGCCGCGGGGACGAGCACGGTGCGCGCGCCGCCCGCGATTTCGTAGCAGACGATGTCGCTACCCTCGGCAACGCTCTTCGATGGTTCGATCGCGATATAGCCGCGCCCGTCCTCGGTCCATTCGCCGCCATCGAAGCTGTCGCCACGGATCGCGGTCTTGCCGAAGATGCGCTCGATCGTCAGCGGCTGATAGGCCTGCGTCGCCGACGCGGCGGGCGCCGCGCCCTTCTGCGCCGGCGCTTCGGGCACGGGCGTGGTCTGCGACCAGGCGATCGCCGGCATCGACACCGCGGCCAGCGCGGCGATCATGGGCAACGGACGCATCGAAAAATTCCCCCCTCATTCTATCGGCTTTGCCGTTTCGATTCCGCCGCCGTGTTAGCGGGCGGGATCGCGATCGTATACGCCCGAAGCGTACCCATCGAAGCGGCTTGACCCGCGCCGCCCTTATCGCTCACCCCGCACGCCGATGATGCTGCCCCCTCCCCCGCCCGATCTGCTGCGCGACGCGGCGTTGTTTCTCGATTTCGATGGGACGCTCGTCGAGTTGCAGGACCGGCCGGATGCGGTGCGCGTCGACGCCCGGCTCGCCGCGCTGATCGACACGCTGTCGCACGCGCTCGACGGCCGGGTCGCGATCATCAGCGGGCGGTCGGTGTCGGGCATCCGCGCGCTGTTCGGCGATCCGTCCTTTGCGATATCGGGCAGCCATGGGCTGGAGGTGGTGTGGCCCGACGGGCGCGAAACGGTTGCGGAACGACCTGCCGCACTCGACCGTATTGTCGCCGAAATGACTTCCTTCGCCTCTACCCGCCCCGGCGTGCTCGTTGAACAGAAGCCGCTCGGTGCGGCACTCCACTACCGCAAGGACCCTGCCGCCGCCGCGGGCAGCGATGCGCTGGCGCGCACGCTGGCGGACCAGGCGGGGCTGCACCTGCAGACCGGCAAGATGATGGTCGAGGTACGCGTACCCGGCGCGGATAAGGGCAGCGCGCTTTGCAAGCTGATGGAGACGGGGCCGATGGCGGGATACCGCCCGGTCTTTCTGGGCGACGATGATACCGACGAACCAGCGATGGTCGCCGCCGCCAGGCTGGGCGGCGCGGGTATCCTGATCGGGGCCGCGCGTGCCAGCGCCGCCGCCTATCGCCTGGACGGCGTGTCCGCGGCGCTCGACTGGCTGGAAGCGGCGGCGCGGAAGGCCGGGGCATGAGCGACACGCCCGCGGCCGCGCCGACGCCGAATCCGACTGGCAACGCCACCTCCGTCGACTTGTGGCCGATCGGCAATTGCCAGGTCAGCGCCCTGGTCGATCGCGCCGGGCGCTTCGTGTGGGCATGCGTGCCGCGCGTCGATGGCGATCCGCTCTTTTCCGCCTTGGTCGGCGGCGCGGCGCCGGACGACGGATATTGGGCGATCGATCTCGAGGATTCGGTGCGGATCGACCAATATTACATCCGCAACACGCCGATCCTCGTCAGCCTGCACAGCGATGCGCAGGGCAATGCGGTGGAGGTGATCGACTTCTGCCCGCGCTTCCAGCGTCTCGGCCGCACCTATCGCCCCGTCGCCTTCGCGCGGATCGTCCGCCCAGTCTCCGGCAGTCCGCGCATTCGCGTGCGCATGCGCACCACCTGTGGCTGGGGCGGCACCTGCCGCGAGCAGGTGGGCGGTTCGAACCACCTGCGCATCATGCTCGACACGATGGCGCTGCGACTCACCACCACCGCGCCGATCGGGATGGTCGAGGAGGAGCGCCCGTTCCGCATCGAACGCCCGCTGCATTTCTTCCTGGGGCCGGACGAAGGCTTTTCGGGCGACCTTGCCGAAACGGTCGAGGCGATGCTGACGCAGACGACCGCGGAATGGCAGGAATGGGTACGCGGTCTCGCGGTGCCGCTGGAATGGCAGGACGTCGTCATCCGCGCCGCGATCACGCTGAAGCTGTGCCAGCACGAGGAGACGGGCGCGATCGTCGCGGCGCTGACCACCTCGATCCCCGAACATGCCGGGTCGGAGCGCAACTGGGACTATCGGTATTGCTGGGTGCGCGACGCCTATTACACGGTGCAGGCGCTCAACCGGCTCGGCGCGCTCGACGTGCTGGAAGGGTATCTCGGTTACCTACGCAACATCGTCGACAATGCCCGCGGCGGGCATATCCAGCCGCTGTACGGGGTGCTGGGCGAGGCGACGCTGGAAGAACGGTTCGCGCCCGCGCTGGCGGGCTATCGCGGCATGGGGCCCGTACGCGTCGGCAACCAGGCCTATGAGCAGATCCAGCACGATGCCTATGGCCAGATCGTGCTGTGCAGCGTCCACGCCTTTTTCGACCAGCGCCTGTTCCGTCCATCGGGACGCGAGGATTTCGAAAGCCTCGAACGCGTCGGCGAGCGTGCGTGGACGTATCACGACCAGCCCGACGCGGGCCTGTGGGAGCTGCGCACGCGCCAGAGCGTCCACACCTATTCCAGCGCGATGTGCTGGGCGGCGTGCGACCGGCTGGCGAATGCGGCCAAGGCGCTGGGGCTCGAGGACCGCTGCCACTTCTGGCAGGACCGCGCCGACCGCATCCGCAGCGAGATCGAGACGCGCGCGTGGCGGCCCGAAACCAACCGCATGTCGGCGACCTTCGCCGGCGACGACCTGGACGCCAGCCTGATCCAGCTGCTCGACCTCAGGTTCTTCCAGCCCGACGACCCGCGCTTCGTCGGCACGCTGGAGGCGGTGGAAAAGGGCCTGCGCCGCGGCAGCCACATGCTGCGCTACGACACCGAGGACGACTTCGGCCTGCCGGAGACGGCGTTCAACGTCTGCACGTTCTGGCTGATCGAGGCATTGCACTTCACCGGCCGATCCGAGGATGCGCGCGCGTTGTTCGACGAGATGCTGACACGGCGCACCGCAGCGGGCTTGTTGTCCGAGGATATTGATCCAAGTAGCGGCGAACTCTGGGGAAATTATCCACAGACCTATTCGCTGGTCGGCATGATCAACTGCGCCGTCCTGCTGTCGAAACCATGGAGTTCGATCCGCTGAGCCGTCTCGTCATCATTTCCAATCGTGTGTCCGCCCCCAACGGGTCCAATTCCGGCGCGCAGGGCGGGCTCGCCGTCGCGCTCGCTTCCGCTCTCCAGGAAAACGGCGGCATCTGGTTCGGCTGGTCCGGCGAGGAGACGCCCGAATATACCGGCCAGATCACCTTCGCCCGCGGCGAGGGCGTCACCACCGCGACCGTCGACCTCGAAGCGCAGGACGTCGAGGAATATTACAACGGCTACGCCAACCGCACCTTGTGGCCGCTGTTTCACTATCGCGTCGACTTGGCGGAATATGAGCGCGAGTTCGCCGGCGGCTACAAGCGCGTCAACGTCCGTTTCGCGGAAACCGTCCGCCCGCTGATCGAGGATGGCGACGCGGTATGGATCCAGGATTACCACATGTTCCCGCTGGGCGAGGAACTGCGCCGGCTGGGCCTTCAAAACCGCATCGGCTTTTTCCTCCACATCCCCTGGCCGCCGCGCCGCCTGCTGTCGATCCTGCCCGAGGCCGAAGCGCTGGTGCGCACGATGTTCGCCTATGACGTCATCGGTTTCCACACGCACGAATGGCTGAGCTCGTTCGTCGATTATGCCTGCCATGAACTGGGCGCGACGATGGACGGCGACGTGCTGCGGCTGGGCGAGCGGCAGGTGCAGGTGATGGCGGTGCCGATCGGCATCGACGCGGACGAATTCGCCGGCCTCGCGACGAGCACGCGCGGCCGCCTCGCCTTTCGCCAGATGCGCGACAGCGCGGTAGGCCGCGACATGATCGTGGGCGTCGACCGGCTCGATTATTCGAAGGGATTGGAAGAGCGTTTCCTCGGCTACGAACGCTTCCTGACCGAGCATCCGGAAGAGCGGAAAGAAGTGTTCCTGCTCCAGATCGCGCCGCCCAGCCGCGCCAGCGTCGGCAGCTACCAGCGCATCCGCTCCAGCCTGGAAAGCATCGCGGGACGGATCAACGGCGCCTATTCGGACGTCGACTGGACGCCGATCCGCTACGTCAACCAGGGCTATCCGCGCGACGTGCTGGCGGGCATCTACCGCGCCGCCAAGATCGGGCTGGTGACGCCGTTGCGCGACGGGATGAACCTCGTCGCGAAGGAATATGTCGCCGCGCAGGATCCGGAGGATCCCGGCGTCCTCATCCTGTCCCGCTTCGCGGGCGCGGCGTGCCAGCTGACGGACGCCCTGCTGATCAACCCCTATTCGGCCGAAGAGATGGCCGACGCGATCATGCAGGCGCTGCGCATGGGCCGCGACGAGCGGATCGCGCGCTGGCAAAGCATGATGGACGTGCTGCGCCGCGAGGACATCGGCTGGTGGCGCAAGACCTTCACCGAGGCGCTGGTTCGGGAACCGCAGCCGGCATGAGCCGCGTTCGCGGCAGCGCTTCGGGCATGTCGGTGCGGATGAAGGCGTAGAGCGCCTCGCGCACCTCGCAGCGCAGGTCGAACGCGGTCGAGGCGTCCTTCGCCGTCATCAGCCCGCGCAATTCCATGATGCCGTCCGGCTTCGAATCGGTGACCTGCAGGTTGAAGAAGCGCCCGTCCCAACGGCTGCTCGCGCGCACCACCTCCTCCAGTTTCTCGCGCAGGCGCGGCACGTCGGTGGCAGGATCGACGTACCAGAATACCGAGCCGAGCAAGGCGCTCGTCTCGCGCGTCCAGTTCTGGAAGCTGTTCTCCAGAAACTTCGACACGGGCACGACCAGCCGGCGATCGTCCCAGATGCGCACCACGACATAGGTCAGGCGGATATCCTCGATCCGCCCCCATTCGTTGTCGATGATGACGACGTCGTCGATGCGGATCGGTTCGGTGAACGCCATCTGGATGCCGGCGATAACGTTCTTCAGCGCGGGCTGCGCCGCAGCGCCGATCGCGAGGCCGGCGACGCCCGCGGACGCGGCCAGCGTCACGCCGATCGTACGGACCGACGGAATGCTCATCAGCATCATCATCGCGGTGAGCAGCACCAGCACGAACACGCCGATGCGGTGGAGGATCGAGATGCGCGTGCGCCGGCGTCGTGCGCGCAGGTTATCGGGGCCGCTGATGTCAAAGCGTACCTCGCTGATGTCGCGATAGGCGGTCAGCGCGGCGAGGAGCATCCAGCCGAACAGCGCGGGCGCAGCGATGCCGAGCAGGCGTTGCCACACATTCTCCCACACCCGCGGCAGATCGAGACTGGGCGTCGAAGCGGCGAGCGCGATCCCGATCAGAAGCCAGAAGCTGGGCCGGCGCAGGCGCAGCACGAGGATGTCGTCCGCGCGCGTCTTCGTGCGCGCAGTGATCCGGTGGAGGATCGCAAACAGGGCGCGATGGACGAGCACGACGAGCAGCAGGAACGCCGCGACACCGGCAATCCGCGCCGCCCAGCTCGGCAGGTCGAGGTCGAGATAGGGGATGTGCATCGCGCGCTATCACGCTTCAGCGTGCGAAAGGCTCCCGGGAGTCCGGCGCCTGCCCCGCGAGTCTTGACAAAATTGACACCTGAACGCGCAATCTTCCCAATGCCGGCCTTTATGTAAATTACGCCAATGAGAAAGTGCGCATTCCTTGTAGCAGGATCGGGCCGTGTAGGAAAACGATCCGAGACGAACGCCGGTTCGCTGTTCCCGCGTCGGCCGGGATCGAGCAGTCACACGAGGTTGGCCCCACTGGACCCCGGCCCTCGCCCGGGGTGGAAGGCGCGCGGTGGGTCTTTGGCCCTGCCCGCTATACCCGCTGCGCCCCCGCCTCTCGCACCGCGGCGAGCGTCGGATAGCCGTTGACCGCCATCAGCAGGTCGGCCTCCGCGAGCAGGCATTTGAGGACGTGCGCGGCGCCGTCCGCGCCGCCGAGCGCGAGGCCGTAGCTGTAGGGTCGGCCCACCCCGACCATCGTCGCGCCGAGCGCGATCGCCTTGACGACATCGGTGCCCGAGCGGACGCCCGAATCGAACAGCACGGGCACGTCCCCCGCCGCGGCGACGACGCCGGGCAACAGGTCGATCGCGGCGATGCCGCCATTCGCCTGCCGCCCGCCGTGGTTGGAACAATAGATGGCGTCAGCCCCCGCATCGATCGCGCGGCGCGCATCGTCGGGGTGGCAGATGCCTTTCAGCACGATCGGCAATTTGGTCAGCGACCGCAGCCAGCGCATGTCGTCCCAGGTCAGCACCTTGCCGAACAGGCGCGCCCACAGGCCGACCGCATCCGCCGGCGCACCCGAAGGGGACTTGCCGAGCAGACGCTGGAAAACCGGGTCGCTGAAATAATTGGTCAGGACGTGGCCGCGCAGTTGCGGAAAATTGGCGACGTTGAGATCGCGCGGGCGCCACCCCGTCACCCAAGTGTCGAGCGTGACGACGATCGCCTTATATCCCGCCGCCTCCGCGCGCGAGATGAGGCTGGCGGCGAGATCGGGGTCGCGCGGCGTGTAGAGCTGGAAGAAGCCCGGCGTCGCGCCCATCGCACCCGCCACCGCCTCCAGAGGATCGTTGGACAGCGTCGACGCACACAGCGGCACGCCAGTCGCGGCCGCCGCACGCGCAGCGGCGAGATCGCCGTGGCCGTCCTGGGTGCACAGCCCGGTGACGCCGATCGGCGCCATGAACACAGGAGTGGGAAGGCTGAGGCCGAACAGCGACACCGACAGGTCGCGCGTCGTGCAATCGACCATCATCCGCGGGACCATGCCCCAGTCGCCGAACGCCGTCGCATTGCGCCGCTGCGTCGTCTCGTCGCCGCAGCCGCCCTGCACATAACCGAGCACGCCCGGCTCCATCGCCGCTGCCGCGCGCGCCTCCAGCGTCGCGAAATCGACAGGCCAGCGCGGCATCACGCCCGACAGGCCCGCACCGTAGATGAGATTCTGGTAATCGCCGTAGGCCACGCGCCCTCTCCCTCAGGCATCCGACCCACCGGCAGCGGCGCTCTCGGGGCGCTTATCCAGGATCGCGCCGGGTCGATGCCATCGAAGTCGACAGGAAGCGCGACGCCGGGTCAAGCCCGCTGGTACGCGCGCGACCGCGTCGATGGGCAGCTCCGTTGCCGCCCGCGCGATAATCCGGTATCGACGGACCTGTCACGAACTCGTCACATCGCGGGTGCACCGGCAATCCTATGGCAACCATCGCTTCGACCCCGGCAGAAGGCCGCCAGCCTCTGCGCGGCCCGCATCTCGACGCGCGGCTGCATCCCGCCGGACGGTGGATCTTCCTGGCGGTGCTGATCGGCGCGCTCGGCTATGCCGGGTTCAGCGTGTTGACCGACACCGCCGAGGTGGGCGAGCAGATGGCGACAGGGGTCTTCCTGTTCCTCGGCCTCGCGCTGCTGATCGCGCTGGGGTTCGAATTCGTCAACGGCTTCCACGACACCGCCAATGCGGTCGCGACCGTCATCTACACGCATGCGCTGCCTGCACCCGTTGCGGTCGTCTGGTCGGGGTTCTTCAACTTCCTGGGCGTGCTCACTTCATCGGGGGCGGTCGCCTATTCGATCGTCACGCTACTGCCCGTCGACCTGATCCTCCATGTCGGATCGCTGGGCGGCTTTGCGATGATCTTTGCGCTGTTGCTCGCCGCGATCATCTGGAACCTGGCGACCTGGGCGGCGGGGCTGCCCAATTCGTCGAGCCATGCGCTGATCGGATCGATTCTGGGCGTCGGCCTTGCCAACCAGCTGCTCGCGCGCGGGTTGTCGGGCACGTCGGGCGTCGACTGGCACCAGGCGCAGAAAATCTTCATCACCCTGCTCGTCAGTCCGCTGGTCGGTTTCGCGGGCGCGCTGCTGCTGATGCTGGTGATGAAGCGGTTCTTCCGCGACCCCACGCTGTATCGCGAGCCGCCCGCCGATCGTCCGCCCTCGCGCGGGATCCGCGGCCTGCTGATCTTCACCTGCACCGCGGTCAGCTTCGCGCACGGCAGCAACGACGGGCAGAAGGGCATGGGCCTCATCATGCTCATCCTGATCGGCTGCGCGCCGACCGCCTATGCGCTTAACCGCACCGTCCCCGACAGCGCCACCCCCGCCTATGTCGCGGAGGCGCGCCAGGCGGCGGCGACGTTCGCGGCGCATGACGGCAACGCCCGCCCCGCCTCCGTCGACGCGGCGCGCGCGACGATCACGCAAGCCCTGTCGGTGCGGCGGGTCGACCAGCCCGCGGTGTATGGCGCGCTCGCCGCGCTGTCCAACGACGTCGGCGCGCGGATCGGCGATTACGGCGCGCTGAGCCGCGTCCCCGCCGCCGCCGCGCCCAATCTGCGCGCCGACATGTATCTGGTGCTCGACGCGAGCAAGCAGATCGTCGCCGACGAAGGCGCGAAGTCGCGCTTCTCCGCCGCCGAGCTCGACGGGATCAAGCGCTATGGCGGACGACTGGAGCAGGGCACTCGCTACATCCCGCTGTGGGTCAAGGTGACGGTGGCGATCGCGCTCGGCCTCGGCACGATGGTGGGATGGAAGCGGATCGTCGTCACGGTGGGCGAGAAGATCGGCAAGACGCACCTGACCTATGGCATGGGCGTGTCGGCGGAGCTGATGGCGGCGAGCACGATCCTGCTCGCCGACCGGCTGGGCATGCCGGTGTCGACGACGCACGTCCTGTCCTCCGGCGTCGCGGGCGCCTCGGTGGGCAATGGCGCCGGGCTGCAGTGGCGCACGGTGCGCAACATGGCGACGGCGTGGTTCCTGACGCTGCCCGCGGCGATGCTGCTCGCCGGGCTGCTCTATTGGGCGCTGCTCACCGGCATCCGCGTCTTCGCGGGCTGAGGACCGCAACATTCGCGTAACCGGATGGTGACGCCAGCGTCACACTGATCCGGCATGGCCATTCCAGCGGGGGGCGGCGCGCCCTCCTTGCAGGGGTGTAAAAGCCATGACGTTCGACCCGACGACCGCCGATCGTGCCGAAGCCGGCGCCGCGATCCTTTCCTTCGTCTCGCATCGCCCGACGACGCCGGAAAAGACCGATATCGCGCGTCGCCGCTATCGCACGATCTGGATCAGCGACGTCCATCTCGGCACGCGCGGCTGCAACGCCGACATGCTGATCGACTTCCTCGACCGCGTCGACAGCGACATCCTGTATCTGGTCGGCGACATCGTCGACGGCTGGCAGCTCAAGAAGCGCTTCTACTGGCCCGCCGCGCACAATGACGTCGTCTGGCGGCTGCTGAAGCGCGCCAAGCGCGGTACGCAGGTCACCTATATCCCCGGCAACCACGACGAGATGTTCCGCCAATTCGCGGGCATGAACTTCGGCGGCGTCGCGATCCGGCGCAAGGCGATCCACCGCACCGTCGATGGCCGCCGCCTGCTGGTGCTGCACGGCGACGAATTCGACGCGATCACGCTCGGCCATCGCTGGATCGCGCTGCTCGGCGACAGCGCCTACACCGCGCTGATGGCGGTCAACCGCTGGACCAACGTCGTGCGCCGCAAGCTCGGCCGCCCCTATTGGTCGCTGTCGAAGCATGCCAAGGCGAAGGTGAAGAACGCCGTCGCCTTCATCTCGAAGTTCGAGGAAGTCGTCGCGCATGCCGCCGGATCGCGCGGCGTCGACGGCGTGGTGTGCGGGCATATCCACACCGCTGAGATCCGCGAGATCGGCAACGTCACCTATTACAACGACGGCGACTGGGTGGAGGGCTGCACCGCGCTGGTCGAGCATTTCGACGGCACGATGGAGGTGCTGCACTGGGCGGACGAGATCGCCGCGCGCGAGGCGGCCGACCGCGCCGCCGCGATCGCCGCCTGACATGCGGATCGCGATCGTCACCGACGCGTGGCAGCCGCAGGTCAACGGCGTCGTCCGCACGCTGACCGCGACCAAGGCGGAACTGGAGGCGATGGGGCACGAGGTGCTCGTCGTCTCGCCCGACCGCTTCGCCACGCTCCCCTGCCCGACCTATCCCGAAATCCGGTTGGCGCTGACCGGGCGCGGCGGCGTCGGGCGGCTGATCCGCGCGTTCGATCCCGACGCGATCCACATTTCGACCGAAGGACCGCTGGGCCTCGCCGCGCGGCGCTGGTGCCTGTCGCGCAGCCTTCGCTTCACCACCGCCTATCACACGCAATTTCCCGATTATCTCGCCAAGCGGACGGGGGTGAGCGCGGAGGTGTTCTGGCGCTACATCCGCTGGTTCCACCGCCCGGCGGAGGCGATCCTCGCCTCGACGGCGTCGGTCGACACGGTGCTCGGCGCGCAGGGCCTGCACCATACGCGGCGCTGGGGCCGAGGGGTCGATTTGTCGCTGTTCACGCCCGATGGCACGCACGACCCGGCGATCGCCGGCCTGCCGGGGCCGGTGCAGCTCTACGTCGGCCGCGTCGCGGTGGAAAAGAACATCGAGGGGTTCCTGACGACGAACCATCCCGGCACGAAGGTGGTGGTGGGCGACGGCCCCGCGCGCGAGGCGCTGGCGGCGCGCTATCCGGCGGCGCATTTCGTCGGCCCCCGCTTCGGCCCGGCGCTCGCCGCCGCCTATCGCAGCGCCGACGTCTTCGTCTTCCCCAGCCGCACCGACACGTTCGGCCTGGTGATGATCGAGGCGCTGGCGTGCGGCACCCCGGTCGCGGCGCTGCCCGCACCGGGGCCGGTCGATGTGCTGAGCGACGACGTCGGCGCGATCGACGAGACGCTCGACGTCGCGATCGCCGCGGCGCTGGATCGCGACCGGGCCGCCTGCACCGCCTATGCGCGCCGCTTCACCTGGACGGCCAGCGCGACGCAGTTTCTCGACGCCCTCGCCCCGATCCGCCCGGTCGCCCGCCGCGCGGCGTGACCCGCTATCGTTGGCGGACGCCGCGCAGGCGATCGATCATCGTCTTCTCGAAGGCCCGGGGATCGATCGCCGCCTCACGCAATCGGTCGCCGTCGAGCGTCGCGGCGACGCGCCCGTCGGCGAGCATCACCCCGGCGTCGCACGATCCCGCCAGCATGGTGAGGTCATGCAGCGCGGTGACGAGCGTCCAGCCATCCTCAACCATCGACCGCAAGACCTGCCGCAGATCGTAACCGGCGACCGGATCGAGCCAGTTGAACGGCTCGTCCAGAACGATGCAACGATGGCCGCCGACGAACGCGGCGGCGATGGCGAGCCGTTGTCGCATGCCCGCCGAACAGTCGCCAACCCAGCGGTTGCGGAGGTCGGCGATACCAAGCGCGCTCCATAGCGCGGCCAAGCGGGATTCGTCGATCGGCGCGGCGCCCCGCGCGAAGTCGAGCACTTCATACCCGCGCAAACGGTCGGGCAAGCGATCGGCGGGCAGAGCGAAGCCCAGACCGCGGGCACGGGCGGCACGATCCGCCACCAGATCGCGGCCGTCGATCAGGCACGCGCCCCCGGCAAAGGCCAATCGACCCGCAAGCGCGCGGAGCAGACTGGTCTTGCCCGAGCCATTGGCGCCGATGACGCCGAACCAGGTGCCAGCTGATATCGTCAGGTCGATGCCATCGACGACCCGGCGGCCGCCACGCACGACCACCGCATCCGAAAGCACGATATCACTCATGCCACCACCCAAAGCCGCGCCCTCGCGCGACGTGACAGTCGCCAGAAGATGCCGATCGCAACCAGCGCTGCAGCAACGGGTGAAATCATGGCCGCCGAAGCGATGATGGCGAGAGCGACGGTCACCACGACATCGGCTTGCCGACGGCCGAGAAGGCGGCAGGCCTGGATGCGTAGCGCCATGAACAGGAGCATCGCGGCAACCGCCGCCGCCGTCACGCCACCTGCGCGAAGGCCGGCAGACATCGACACCGCCAGCGGCGCCAGCAGCGAAAACGTCAGCGCAGCAGGTGCCAGCCGAAGCGCTATACCCGGCAGACCGTGACCCGCCATGGCAAGGAAGCGGACTGCCGTAGCATCCACCCGTGTCAGCACGGCCGCGACGGCCAGCGACGCGACGGCGGTTGTGGCGATGCGGGCGCTCTCGTCCTGTGTGCCGTCTACGAGTGTGACGCAGAAGATTATGGCCGCGCCCGCAAGACCCACGGCAACGCGACGCTGCGCAGCGCGCAGCCAGCGGTCGGCGGCAGGGCCGCCGGGAAGGGCGAGGCCACGTGCTTCGCCCATCGCAGTCGCGATTCCAGCGGTCGCAAGGTAGGTCAGCGCCAAAACGGGAACGATGTGGGGACGCAGCAAGAGCCCGATCACCACGCCCATGGCCAAAAATCCCGCGTGGCATCGCAGAAGAAAGCCGCGGCGGACGGCAGGATTCAGCGCATCGGCCGCAAGCAGGCCATCGACGCCGTGACGCGCGAGCCGTGCCACGAGGCCACGCGCCGTCGCGATCCCGGCGAACGCGGCCATCGCCCCGCCAATCCACCATGCCCGTCCGGCTGGCACGGCGAGCAGGCCGTCGCGCGCGAAAGCCAGGACGGCGATCATCAGCATCGCTGCGATCGCACGATCGTGCCAAGTCGCCAGCGCCGCCGTCGCCTCGCGGCGGATCAGCAGCGCATCATGCCCGATAAGGCGCCACGCTCCTCGCCTTGCATCCCCCATGCTCGCTTATATCGCGCGCCCTCGATGATTGGGAACAAAGTTCGCTCGCCCGCCGCGCGGCGCGATCATTCCAGGCCGCCACCGAGCGAGCGGTAAAGTTCGACGAGGTTGCTGCCGCGCGACAGGCGCGTCGTCACCAGCTGCTGCTGCGCGGCATAAGCGGTACGCTGCGCGTCGAGCGTGGTGAGGAAGGAGTCGACGCCCGCGCGATAGCGCGCGTCGGACAGGCGCGCAGCGACGCTCGCCGCATTGGCGCGGGCGGTCTGCGCCGCGACCTGTTCGTCGATCGTGCCGCGCTGCGCCAGCGCGTCGGCGACCTCGCGGAACGCGGTCTGCACCGTCTTTTCGTAGGTCGCGACCGCCGCCTGCTGCGACGCCTTCGCATAGTCGAGGTTGCCGCGCAGGCGGCCGCCGTCGAACAAAGGTGCCGAGATCGAGGGTGCGCCGGTGTAGGTGAAGCTGCCGCCGGCGAAGAGGCCGCTGAGCGCGCTGCTGATCGTGCCGAGCGTCGCGGTCAGCGAGATGCGCGGGAACAGCGCCGCGCGCGCCGCGCCGATATTGGCGTTCTGCGCGATCAGCTGATGCTCCGCCTGAAGCACGTCGGGGCGGCGGAGCAGCACGTCGGAGGCAACGCCCGTCGGCAGGTTGGCGATCGTCGCGTCGCCCGTGCCCAGCCCCGTCGGCAGCATGTCGGCGGTGACGGTCGTGCCGGCGAGCAGGTTGAGCGCATTCTGATCCTGCGCGATGCGCGTCTTGAGCGCGGCGATGTCGTTGCGCGCGGACTGATAATTGGTTTCCGCCTGGCGCGCCTCCAGTTCCGAGGCGACACCGATGCGGAATTGCGCGCTGGTGAGGTCGTACGTCTGCTTGAACGCGGCCAGCGTCCCTTCCGAGATGCGCAGCTGGTCCTGATCCGACGCGAGCGTCAGCCAGGCGGTGGCGATCTCCGCGATCAGGCTGATCCGCGTCGTGCGCTGCGCCTCTTCGCTGGCGAAATATTGTTCGAGCGCGGCACGGCTGAGGTTGCGGATACGGCCGAACAGGTCGAGCTCGAAGGCGGAGAAGCCCGCATTGACCGAATAGAACTGCAAATTCGACGAGCCGCCGGTGCCGACCGAGGCGCCGGTGCCGCCGGTACCCGCACCGGTGCCGACGCCAGAGCCGGTGCCCGCGCCCGTTCCGGCGCCCGTACCACCGGCGGCCCCGCCGGCGGCGGCGCCCGATGCGCCCACCGCGCCGAACAGGTTGTTGGTGTAGGTGCCCGACCCGCTGATCGTCGTACCCGGCACGAGATCGGCGCGCTGGACGCGATATTGCGCGCGCGCCTGCAGCACGTTGGCGGCGGCGACGCGCAGGTCGCGGTTGTTGTCGAGGCCGAGCGCGATCACGCGTTGCAGCCGCGGATCGGTGAAGAAGCTGCGCCAGCCGATCTTCGTCACGTCGGGCGCGTCGCTCGCGGCGGCGGGGTAGACGCCGCCCTGCGGCAGCGTCGCCGGCACCGCGCCGACCGGGCGCACGTATTTGGGCGCCATGTTGCAGCCGGCGAGCGTCGCGCTCGCCGCGGCGAGGAGGAGGATGGTCTTGCGGGTCATCGAAATCACGCTCCCTGCGGGGCGGGCCGCCCCTCAGTGTCGTCCTGCGTGCCACCGTCATGCGGCGGCGCGCCATGGGGATCGTCGTGGGCCGCCGGCTCCGCGTGGCCGCCCTGCCCGAACAGGCGCAGGACGACGACGAAGAACATCGGCACGAAGAAGATCGCGAGGATCGTCGCCGACAGCATGCCGCCGACCACCGCGCGGCCGATCGCATTCTGGCCGCCTGCGCCCGCGCCGGTCGAGATCGCCAGCGGCAGCACGCCGAAGACGAAGGCCAGCGACGTCATCAGGATCGGCCGCAGGCGCAGCTTCGCCGCCGCGACCGCGGCTTCGAACGGCTTCATCCCTTCCGCCATCCGTTCCTCGGCGAATTCGACAATCAGGATCGCGTTCTTCGCCGACACGCCGATCGTCGTGATCAGGCCGACCTGGAGGTAGATGTCGTTGTTGAGCCCGGTCAGCGTCGCGGCGAGCACCGCGCCGAGGATGCCGAGCGGCACGACGAGCATCACCGAGATCGGCACCGACCAGCTTTCGTAGAGCGCGGCAAGGCACAGGAAGACGATCAGCAGCGACAGGCCGTAGAGTGCCGGCGCCTGGCCGCCCGAGAGGCGTTCCTCGTAGCTGAGGCCCGTCCATTCGAGCCCGGTGCCAGGTGGCAGCTTCGCCTGGATCGCCTCCATCGCCTTCATCGCGGCGCCGGACGATACGCCGGGCGCCGGCGCACCCAGGATCTCCATCGACGGCTGGCCGTTGTAGCGCGTCAGCTGCGTCGGGGCCTGCTTCCACGACAGCGTGGAAAAGGCGGTGAACGGCGCCATCGTGCCGCTGTCGCCGCGCACGTAGAAGCTGCCGACATCCTCCGGCTTCTGCCGGTACGGCTCGTCCGCCTGGATATAGACGCGCTTGACGCGGCCGCGATCGATGAAATCGTTGACGTACGACCCGCCCCAGGCGGTCGAGATCGTGCTGTTGACGGTCGACAGGTCGAGCCCGAGCGCGCGCGCCTTGTCCTGGTCGACGTCGATCTTGAGCTGCGGCGCATCGTCGAGCGCGTTGGGGCGCACGCCGGTGAGCGACTTGTCGCCCATCGCCATGCCCAGCATCATGTTGCGCGCGGCGACGAGCTTCTCGTGCCCGATTCCTGCTTCGTCGACGAGCTGCAGGTCAAAGCCGGTGGCGTTACCCAGTTCCTGCACCGCGGGCGGGATGACCGCGAAGATCATCGCGTCCTTGAACTGCGAGAAGGTCCCCATCGCCCGGCCCGCGATCGCCTGCGCCTTGTTCGCAGCGCCCTTGCGGTCGCTCCATTCCTTGAGCGGGATGAAGGCGATGCCGCTGTTCTGGCCCTGGCCGGCGAAGCTGAAGCCGTTGACGGTGAACACGCCCTGGACGTTGCCGCCCTCCTTTTGCAGGAAGTGGTCGCGGATCGTGTCGAGGCCCTTTTGCGTGCGCGCGGTGGTGGCGCCCGGCGGGCCCTGGACCAGCGCGATCATGATTCCCTGATCCTCGTCGGGCAGGAAGCCCGTCGGCAGACGCATGAACAGGAAGCCCATGCCGAGCACGATCAGCAGGTAGACGAGCATCGAGCGCTTCCAGCTCTTCGCGGTGCGCACGACGCCGCGTTCGTAGCGGACCTGGCCGCGTTCGAACTTGTCGTTGAACCAGCGGAAGAAGCGCGCAAGCGGACCGTTACCCTCGACCTTATTGGCATCGTGCGGCTTCAGGATCGTCGCACAGAGCGCCGGCGTCAGGATCAGCGCGACCGCGATCGACAGGACCATCGCCGAGACGATCGTGATCGAGAACTGGCGATAGATGACGCCCGTCGAACCGCCGAAGAACGCCATCGGCAGGAAAACCGCCGACAGCACCAGCGCGATGCCGATCAGCGCGCCGGTGATCTCGTCCATCGACTTACGCGCCGCTTCCTTCGGCGACAGGTGTTCGGTGGTGATGAGGCGTTCGACGTTCTCGACCACGACGATCGCGTCGTCGACGAGCAGGCCGATGGCGAGCACCATGCCGAACAAGGTCAGCGTGTTGATCGAATAGCCGGCCGCGGCGAGGATGCCGAAGGTGCCGAGCAGCACGACAGGCACTGCGATCGTCGGGATCAGCGTCGCCCGCCAGTTCTGCAGGAACAGGAACATGACGAGGAAGACGAGGATGATCGCCTCGACCAAGGTATGGACGACCTGCTCCACCGACAGGCGCACGAACGGCGAGGTGTCGTAGGGGTAGATGACCTTGACGTCGGACGGGAATTGCTTGGCGATCGCGTTGACGCGTTCCTTGACCGCGGCGACCGTGGTCAGCGCGTTGGCGCCGGGGGCGAGCTTGATACCGATGCCCGACGCGGGCTTGCCGTTCCATTGCGACGAGAAGCCGTAATTCTCCGCGCCGATCTCGACCCGCGCGACGTCGCGAAGACGGACGACCGAGCCGTCGGTGTTGCTCTTCAGCCGGATCGCGGCGAATTGCTCCGGCGTGGTCAGACGCGATTCCACCGATACGGTGGCGTTGAGCATCTGTTCCTTGGGCGCGGGCTGCGCGCCGATCTGGCCCGCCGACACCTGCGCGTTCTGCGCAGTGATCGCCGACGTCACGTCCGCCATCGTCAGCGCGTAATTGTTGAGCTTCAGTGGATCGACCCAGACGCGCATCGCATATTGCGAGCCGAACACGATCGTGTCGCCGACACCGTTGACGCGCGCGAGCGGGTCCTGAAGCTTCGAGACGATATAGTCGGAGAGGTCAGAATCGTTGTGGCTGCCGTCCGCCGAATAGAGGCCGACGAACATCAGGAAGTTCTGCGTCGCCTTGGCGACGATCAGCCCCTGGCGCTGGACCTCCTGCGGCAGCAGCGGCGTCGCCGCCTGGAGCTTGTTCTGCACCTGCACCTGCGCGATGTCGGGATCGGTGCCCTGTTCGAAGGTCAGCGTGATCGTCGCCTGACCCGCCGAGGAGGAGGACGACGAGAAATAGCGAAGGTTGTCGATACCCTTCAGCTGCTGCTCGATGATCTGCGTCGTGGTATTTTCGAGCGTCTGGGCGTCGGCGCCCGGATAGGTCGCGGTGATCGACACCGCGGGGGGTGCGATGGCGGGGAATTGCGCGATCGGCAGGCTGCGGATCGCCAGGATGCCCGCGAGCATCGTGACGATCGCCAGCACATAGGCGAAGATCGGGCGATCGATGAAATAGCGCGACATGAGGGCTTACTTCGCCTGTGCCTGGCCGCCCTGCTGCGGCTGGCCCGGTTGACCGGGCTGCCCCGCGGCGGGCTTGGCGTTGGGATCCCACGGATGGCCCTGCACCGGCATGCCGGGGCGCAGCATCATACCGCCTTCGACGATGACCTTGTCGCCGGGCTTGATGCCGCTGGTGACGATCCAATTGTCGCCCGAAGTGCGGCTGGTTTCCAGCACGCGCGGTTCGGCCTTGTTGCCCTGGCCGATGACGAGCACGGTCGCCTTGCCACGCTCGTCGCGGCTGACCGCGCGCTGCGGCACCAGGATCGCGTTGGTCTGCGTCCCCTCGACGAGCTGCGCGCGCACGAACATCCCGGGCAGCAGCAGGCCGCGCGGATTGCCGAACAGCGCGCGGATCGTCTGCGAACCCGTCGTCGGATCGACCGTCACGTCGGCGAAGCGCAACGTCCCCTCGATCGGATAGGTGGTGCCGTCCTCGAGCAGCAGGCGCACGCGCGCATTGCCGTCGCGCGCGACCTGGCCTGCCATGATCTGCTGGCGCAGCTTGAGCAGGTCGGCGCTCGACTGCTGGATATCGACGTAGATGGGGTCGAGCCGCTGGATCGTCGCCAGCGCCTGCGTCTGCGCCGCCGAGACGAGCGCGCCGGTGGTGAAGAGCGAGCGACCGATGCGGCCGGAGATCGGCGCGCGGATCGTCGTGCGCGCCAGGTCGATCTGCGCGCTGCGCACCGCCGCCTGTTGCGCGGCGACGTCGGCACGCGCCTGCGCCGCGGTGGTCAGCGCATTCTCGTAATCCTGCCGCGCGATCGCGTTGATCTTGACCAGCTCGCCATAGCGGCGGGCGAGCGCGGCGCTCGATGCGATCGCGGCGCGGGCGCGAGCCAGCGCGGCGCGGGCGTTGGCGACCTGCGCCTGATAGGGCGAGGGATCGATGCGGTAGAGCGGCTGGCCGGCCCGCACCATGTCGCCTTCGGTGAACAACCGCGCGAGGACGAGGCCGTTGACCTGTGGCCGCACGTCGGACGTCTCGTAGGCGGCGGTACGGCCGGGCAGTTCCGATGTCAGCCGCACCGGCTGCGTCGTCACCGCGACATAACCGACCGGCGTCGGCCCCTGCGCCCCCTGCTGCTGCGGCGGTTGTTCGCCGCCCTTGCCGCAGGCCGCCAGCACCAGCGCCAGCGCCACCACTCCGTGTCGGCTGTTCATCATGTTGCAATCCGCTAGACAGTATGTGAGTGATCGTTCACTCACACAATGCTGCTACTGCGAACACGGTTTGACCGTCAAGCGCGAAGGTGAAGATTAGTTCAGATGACCGACAAGACCGCGTGTTGCCCCCTTTTCCACAACCGCGCCGAACACCGTCGCCGGCTGGTGACGGATACGGCACGCAAACTGTTCATGAATCACGGTTTTCACGCGACGGGCATGGCACAGCTGGCCAAGGAATCGGGCATCGCGGTCGGCCAGATCTATCGCGATTTCGCGAGCAAGGAAGATATCGTTGCGGCCATCTGCAACGCCGATTGCCGCACGTTCATGCTCGGCGACCAGCTGCACGATGCGATGGAGGCGGGCGATTCGGAGGGCGTGCGTGCCTGGCTGCGCCACTTCGTCGACGCCGACGATCCCGGGGGCGAGGATCGCCTGTTCGCGGAGATCGTCGCGGAGGCGACGCGCAACGAGCGTATCGCCACGATCTTCCACGCGCTGCGCGAGGAGATGGAGGGCAAGCTGCGCGCGGCGCTGACGATGCTCGCGCCGGGCGATGCGCTCGCCGCGCGGCGACGGCTGCTCGCCGACATGATCGTGACGCTGTCGCTGGGGCTCAGCTATTTCCAGCTGCTCCACAAGCCGGACGGGATGGAGGCGCTGACCGCCAAGATGCGCGAGGTGATCGACCGCGAAATCGATGCGCTGCACGCCGCGGCACAGGCGGGCTGACCCACCGCTAGACGCGATGATAGTCGCGGTACCAGGCGACGAAGCGCGGCACGCCGTCGTCGACCGTGGTCGCGGGCCGATAGCCCAGATCGCGCGCGGCGGCATCGATGTCGGCGAAGGTGCGCGTGACGTCGCCGGGCTGCATCGGCAGGTCCTGGCGGATCGCCGGACGGCCGATCGCCGATTCGAGGAGACCGATGACGCGGCCCAACGGCTCGGCGCGATGGTTGCCGAGGTTGTAGACCGCATGCGGCGAGACGCTGCCCCCCGCCTTTTCCGCGCCGTCGTCCGCGGGCGCGGCATCGTGCGCGGCGACGACGCCCGCGACGATATCGTCGATGAAGGTGAAGTCGCGCTCCATCCGCCCGTGGTTGAACACGGGGATCGGCTCCCCGCGCAGGATCTTGCCGGTGAAGATCCACAACATCATGTCCGGCCGTCCCCACGGGCCGTAGACGGTGAAGAAGCGCAGCCCCGTCTGCGGCAGGCGGAACAGATGCGCGTAGCTCTCGCTCATCAGCTCGTTCGCGCGCTTCGTCGCGGCATAGAGCGACAGCGGCCGTTCGACGCGATCCTCGACGCGGAACGGCACGCGCGTGTTGCCGCCGTAGACGGAGGACGAGGAGGCGTAGACCAGGTGCGCGACGCGACGATCGCGCGCGAGTTCGAGCAGGTTGAGATGGCCGACGAGGTTCGCCTGCGCATAGACGTCGGGCCGCTCGACCGAATAGCGCACGCCCGCTTGCGCGCCCAGGTGGACGATCCGGTCGAAATCCTGCCCCGCGAGCGCTGCGCGCAACGCAGCTGCGTCGGCGAAATCGAGATGGTGGAAGACGAACCGGTCGCCGAACGCTCCGGTCAGTTGCGCGAGCCGGGCGTGCTTCAACGCCGGGTCGTAATAATCGTTGAGCGAATCGATGCCGATCACCCGGTCGCCGCGCGCGAGCAGCGCGCGCGCGGTGGCCATGCCGATGAAGCCCGCGGCCCCGGTTACCAGCGTCGTCGGCATTCGATCACCCCGTCATGCTCTGCGCGGTCGGGCTGTATGGGATGCGTCCGCTCCGTCAACCGTTCGCCTTCGCCAGCGCATAGGCCTGCGTGCCGTGCGTGATGACGTCGTCGCCCGGCTCGATCGCGGCGACGGGGATGTCGGGCTTCGCCTTCAACGCGGCATAGAGCGGCGCGAAGTCGGTTTCGACGGTGGTGCGCAGCAGGTCTTCGAAGCTGGGGATGACGAAGTAATTCTGCTGGAAATCGTCGATGCGATATTCGGTGCGCATGACGCGCGCGATGTCGAAGCCGATGCGGTTGGGGCTGGGATCGTCGAGCGCGAAGCGGCTTTCGGCATAGCTCGACACGATGCCCGAGCCATAGATTTTGAGGTCGTCGCCCTCGCGGATCAGGCCGAATTCCACCGTATACCAATAGAGCCGGCCGAGATATTTGAGCGCGTCGAGCCCGAGCGCGCGCTGCCCGCCGCGGCCATAGGCCTCCAGATAGTCGGCGAACACCGGATCGGCGAGCATGGGGACGTGGCCGAACACGTCGTGGAAGACGTCGGGTTCCTGCAGGTAATCGAGCTGGTCGGGGCGGCGGATGAAATTGCCCGCGACGAAGCGGCGGTTCGCCATATGGTTGAAGAAGACGTCGTCGGGGACGAGGCCAGGCACCGCCACCACCTGCCACCCGGTCAGCGCCATCAGCCGTTCGCTCAGTTCCGCGAAATCGGGGATCCCGGGCTTCGACAGCTTGAGCACGTCGAGCCCGCGCAGGTAGGCATCCGACGCGCGGCCCGGCAGCAGCTTGGATTGACGCGCGAACAGCGTATCCCAAGTGGCATGCTCTTCGGCCGTGTAATGATGCCAGTCCTGCGGCACCGTCCAGTCGGCGGCGGCGCCCGACGGGGGCGAGTCGAGCATATGGGTTTCGTCGGCCATGGCCGCAGCCTAACAGAAGGTATCGGATGAAACTATACATGCGATGGGCGGCGCGGATCGTGGTGCGACGTGTGGGGGGCATCGCTTCGGCGGCGCTGCTGATCCTGCTCGCTTATGCCGCGGCGGGGCTGGTCGGCGGCGCGCTGCCCGCCAACGCCGAATGGCGCGCGCCGGCAACCGGCGTGCCGATCTGGGTCGAATCAAACGGCGTCCATGTCGGGCTGGTCCTGCCGAAGGTCGCCGCGGGCACCGACCTGCGACCACTGGCGCCCGGAGCCGACATCCGCGACCCGCGTTACGCAGCCTATGACCATCTCGCGATCGGCTGGGGCGAACGTGCCTTTTTCCTCGAGACGCCGACCTGGGCGGACGTCCGGCCACGCACCGTCATCGCCGCGGCGATCGGCAGCGATGCGGCGCTGCTCCATGTCGAGCACGTGCCCGGCCCGATCGGCAGCGCACGCCGCATCGTGCTGCGCCCCGAGGAGTATCGCCGGCTGGCGGCCTTCGTTCAGGCAACCTTCAAGCCCGGCAGTCGTATATTACAGCACTATGACAGGAACGACGCCTTCTACCCCGCCTTCGGCCATTACAGCGCGCGCTACACCTGCAACAGCTGGGTCGGCGACGCGTTGCGCCATGCCGGTGTGCGGGTAGGCCGATGGACGCCCTTTCCCGTCACGATCCTGGGGTGGTTTCCCGCACAGCCGCGGCCCGCGGCCTAGCCGGTGGGTCCGCCGCGGCGCCCCCGCCCCCCGCCCTGCTCGCCTCCGAATTTCCGCGCGTCGCGTGGATGCTCGCGACCCGCTGGCGGTATCGCGACGCGCTGAAGGCGGTGCCTGCGGGCAGGAGCGGCGCGGTGATGGTGCTGCCGGGGCTGTTCGATTCGGACGATTCGAGCATCGTGCTGCGCCGGTTTCTGGGCCGGCTGGGCTATCAGCCGCATGGCTGGGGCCTCGGTCGCAATTTGGGCGCGCGCAGCGCCGATCCCGATGCGCGCCGCCTGATCGCGCGGGTCGAGACGCTGGCGGGACAGGCCGGGCCGGTCGCCTTGGTCGGCGTCAGCTTGGGCGGATTGATGGCGCGGCTGGTCGCGCACCGGCGCCCCGATCTCGTCTCGCGCGTCGTGACGGTCAGTTCGCCCTATGCGGGCAGCGGCAAGGCGACGAACGTCTGGCGCGCGTTCGAATGGGCGACGGGCGAACGCCTCGACGATCCCGCGGTGCTGGCGCGCTGCGCGGAGATCGCAGCCCCTCTGCCCGTGCCGGCGACGGCGATCTGGAGCGCGCGCGACGGCATCGTAAACGGCCATATCTGCCGCGATCCCAGCGCCGATTGCATCGAGGTGTCGAGCGGGCATCTGGGCGCGCATATCCACCCGGAGGTGCTGATCGCCGTGGCGGCGGCATTGGCGAAGGAAGAGCGGCAGGCTTCGTAACGGGCCCGCCATCGCGGCTGGAGCGCAGGCGCGCGGATCAATAGCCCGCGCGATAGCCGGAATATTGGCAGGCGTCCTGGTCGTCTGGGTGCTTGCGGCACCGCTCGGCGGCCTTCTTGCGCTCGCGCCCCTCCTTCGCCTCCTGCTTACGCATCTTGCGGCCGTAGTTGCGGTCCGCCTCCGACTGGCTGGTCGTCGTCCAGTCGATCGCCTTGCCGGCGACCTGAAACGGCGCCTTGACGACCGACACGGCGGTGCTGACGCAGCCGCCGATCGACAGCGCGAAAAGGGGGAGGAGAAGAGCGGCCTTGCGCATTTACGGATGTTCCCTGGCGGCATTGCGCGCCGCGACGCCTTCTAGCGGGAAATCGGTGAAGAATCCGTCGATCCCCTGATGCAGTGCGGCGCGGATTTCGCCCCTTATGTCGCCATGCGCGTCCGGATCGTCGCCGCGGCGGAAGGGCGCGCGCAGGAACTGGTTTTCCGCCCGATACGTCCACGGATGGACGCGCAGCCCCGCGGCATGCGCGTCCGCGACCAGCGTCGAGGGCGCATCGCCCGCCCACAATTGCGCCTTGTCCGGCCCGATGCCCCAGGCATAGGTCGCGATCCGCTTGAGCCCGGCGGGCGTCAGCATTGCAGCATAAGAGGGCGCGGCGCCGTCTGCCGGCCCCCCCTCGCCCGCGACCAACTGGATCAGGCGGATGCCCGTCATCGTGTGGATGCGCTTAAGATTGTTCTCCTCGAACGACTGGATGAACACCGGCGCCGTCGCGGTGCTCCACCCCGCCGCCTTCAGTTGGTGGACGAGCAAAGCGTCGGTCGGATGGCCTATCCCTGCGAAATAGGTCGGATGCTTGGTTTCGGGGTAGATGGCGATCGTCCGCCCCAGTTCGCGCGTACGGCGTTTGGCGAGGTCGATGATCTCGGCCAACGTCGGCACCTGGAACCGGCCGTCATAGGTCGCATTGCCCGGCCGCACGCGGGGCAGCCGCTCGCGCGCGCGCAGCGTCTTCAGCTCGGCAAGCGTGAAATCCTCGGTGAACCAGCCCGTCACCTGTTCGCCGTCGATCGTCTTCGTCGTCTTGCGATCGGCGAATTCGGGATGGTGCGCGACATCGGTGGTGCCGCCGATCTCGTTCTCGTGGCGCGCGACGAGCACGTCGTCCTTCGTCGGCACCAGGTCGGGCTCGATCACGTCGGCACCCTGTTCGATCGCGAGGTCATAGGCGGCGAGCGTATGTTCCGGGCGATAGCCGCTGGCGCCGCGGTGCGCGATCACGATCGGGGCGGAAAGCGGGGTGGACATGGCGGCACTCTGCCCCCGCGCCGGCCCACGCGCCAGTGCGACCGATTCGCAACCGGAAACCAAGACCAGACAGGGCGTTAGGACACGGATCAACCAGGGGTTCCGTCGCATGCGCTTCACCATAAACGGGCAGTCCTTCGAGGGGGACGTCGATATCCGCACATCCCTGCTCGACCTGTGCCGCGAGCATCTCGGCTTCACCGGCAGCAAGAAGGGCTGCGACCATGGCCAGTGCGGCGCCTGCACCATGCTGGTGAACGGCCGCCGCGTGAACAGCTGCCTGACGCTCGCCGTGATGCATCAGGATGACGAGATCGTGACGATCGAGGGATTGGGCGCCCCCGATGCGTTGCACCCGATGCAGGCGGCGTTCGTCCGCCACGACGGTTACCAGTGCGGCTATTGCACGCCGGGCCAGATCTGCTCGGCGGTCGGCATGCTGGACGAGGTGGCAAAGGGATGGCCCAGCCACGTCAGCGACGACCTGTCCGCCCCCGGTTTCGACGATGCGGAGATCAGCGAGCGGATGAGCGGCAACCTGTGCCGCTGCGCCGCATACCCCAATATCGTCGATGCGATCCGCGAGGTCGCCGCCGCCTCTCACGAGGGACAGACGACGCCCACGTCCCGCGAACCGGCGGAGGCGGGCGCATGAAGACCTTCACCTACGAAAAGGCGACGAGCCTGGAAGACGCGGTGCGCGACGTCGGCGGCGCGGGCACGAAGTTCATCGCGGGCGGCACCAACCTGCTCGATCTGATGAAATTGCAGGTCGAGACGCCCAATAAGCTGGTGGATATCAGCCGGCTTCCGCTCGCCGATATCGAGGAGCGCGAGGACGGCGGGCTGACGATCGGCGCCCTGGTGCCCAATTCCGATCTCGCCGCCGATCCACGCGTGATCGAGGGCTATCCCGTGCTCAGTCGCGCGTTGCTCGCGGGCGCCTCCGGACAGTTGCGCAACAAGGCGACGACGGGCGGCAACCTGCTGCAGCGCACGCGCTGCTATTATTTCTACGACCTGGCGATGCCGTGCAACAAGCGCGAGCCCGGCGCGGGATGCTCCGCGATCGGCGGGTTCAACCGCATCCTCGCGATCCTCGGCACGTCGGACCATTGCATCGCGACGCATCCGGGCGACATGCCGGTGGCGATGCGCGCGCTGCGTGCGACGATCGTCACGCTGAAACCCGATGGCGACAAGAGGCGGATCAGCATCGACGATTTCTATCGCCTGCCCGGCGACCGGCCCGATATCGAGACGGTGCTGGAGCCGGGCGAGCTCATCACCCATATCGAACTGCCCCCGCCGCCCGAAGGCCGGCAGACGTATCGCAAGGTGCGCGACCGCGCATCCTACGCCTTTGCGCTCGTCTCGGTGGCGGGCGTGGTCAGGATGGACGGCGGCAGGATCGCCTCCGCCTCGCTCGCCTTCGGTGGCCTCGGGCCGATGCCGTGGTGCGATGCCGCGGTCGAGACGGTGCTGGTCGGCGAGACGCCGTCCGACGCGCTGTTCCACGCCGCCGCCGACGCGCTGCTCGCCAAGGCGCGCGGGTTCGGCAGCAACGATTTCAAGATTCCGCTCGCCCGCCGCGTCTTGGTGGCGACCCTGCGCGAACTGACGGGAGAATGAGCATGTTCGGTCTGGGCAAGAGCGACACCAATGCGCTGACGATGGACAAGCCGCATCCCGACAGCCTGCTCGATACGGGCGCGCAGGGGGTGATCGGCAAGCCGGTCGACCGGATCGACGGGCCGCTGAAGGTATCAGGCCGCGCGACCTATGCGGCGGAATATGGTTTCGACGATCTCGCTTATGGCGTGCTCGTCCGCGCCACGGTGGGTGCGGGCAAGGTCGTGTCGATCGACGCCGACGGCGTGCGCGGCTTGCCCGGCGTGATCGACGTCGTCACCGACTACAAGACGTTCCTGCGCAACCCCGGCCAGGGTGGCGAGACGACCAAGCCGCCGCAGGGCGTCGCCGACGTCGCCTATTTCGGCGAGCCGATCGCGATCGTCGTCGCCGACAGCTTCGAGGCGGCGCGCGATGCGGCGCAGCAGCTGAAGGTGACTTACGAGGCGAAGGACGGCCGATACAGCTTCGCCGCATTCCGCGAGGAACACGACACGCCGCCCGAGGGCGTGATGAAGCCGCACATCAAGGTCGGCGATCCCGAGGCGGCCTTTGCGGATGCGGCGGTGACCGTCGATGCGACCTACACCACGCCTAGCCAGAATTCGGCGGCGATGGAGCCGCATGCCAGCACCGCGGTGTGGGATGGCGACCAGTTGACCCTGTATGGCGCATATCAGATGCTGTCGACGGACCGCGTCCAGCTCGCCAAGGCAATGGGGATGAAGCCCGACAAGGTGCGCATCGTCGCGCGCTTCGTCGGCGGTGGGTTCGGGTCGAAGCTGGGCATCGCGCCCGAAAGCGTGGCGGCGGCGGTCGCGGCGAAGAAGATCGGGCGGCCGGTCAAATGCGTGATGGCGCGCCAGCAGGTGTTCGACGCGACGGTCCGCCGGTCGAACACCGAACAGCGCGTGCGGCTGGGCGCGGACGCGGACGGGCGGCTTGTGATGGTGGGGCATGAAAGTCTCGTCTCCAACCTGCCCGACGAGAGCTTCTTCGAACCGTGCGGTCAGGCGACGCAATTCCTCTATGCCGCGCCCAACATCGCGATCACGCACGATATCGTGCGGCTCGACTGGCTGCTCGCGGCATCGATGCGCGCGCCGGGCGAAGCGGTGGGTATGCTCGCGCTGGAATGCGCGATCGACGAACTGGCGGAGAAGGTCGGGCTCGATCCGATCGAACTGCGCAAGCGCAACGAGCCCGACGAGCATCCGATCGAGCACATCCCCTTCTCCAGCCGCCAGCTGGTGCCGTGCATGGAGCGCGGCGCGGCGCTGTTCGGTTGGGCGAAGCGCAACGCCAAGCCGGCGCAGGACCGGCGCGGTGAATGGCTGCACGGCATGGGCATGGCGACCGCGGCGCGTTCCAACATGCTGATCAAATCGAGCGCGCGCGTGTCGATCGACGGACAGGGCCATGCGACCGTCGAAACCGACATGACCGACATCGGCACGGGCACCTACACGATCCTGGCGCAGATCGCTGCCGAGATCCTCGGCCTACCGATCGAGGACGTGACGGTGAAACTGGGCGATACCGACCTGCCGCCCGCGGCGGGATCGGGCGGGTCGTTCGGCGCAGGGTCGAGCGGCACGGCGGTCTATCTCGCCTGCGAAGCGTTGCGCGGCCAGATCGCGGACAAGATGGGCGTCGCCGGCGACGTCCTGACGCTGAAGGACGGGCGCGCGATCGGCGACAACCGCTCCGTGCCGCTCGCCGAACTGGTCGGCAGGGGCTGAGCGCGACGGGCGAGGTATCGCCGGGCAAGCAGGAGAAGGAAACGCTGCAATCGGGCTTCGGCGCGCATTTCTGCGAGGTGGCGGTGAATGCGGTGACGGGTGAGGTGCGGATCAAACGCATGCTCGGCGTGTTCGCGGGTGGCCGCATCCTCAACGCCAAGACCGCGCGGTCGCAGATTCTGGGCGGCGTGACGTTCGGCATTGGTGCAGCGCTGTCGGAAGAGCTGATGCACGATCCGCGCAACGGCAAGATCGTGAACCGCGACCTTGGCGAATATCACGTACCGGTCAACGCCGACATTCCGCAGATCGACGTCGAATTCCTGCCGGAACGCGACATTCACGCCAACCCGCTCCATGCCAAGGGGCTGGGCGAGCTCGGCATTTCGGGTGCGGGCGCCGCGGTGGCGAATGCGATCTACAACGCGACGGGCGTGCGGGTGCGCGACTTCCCGCTGACGCTTGACAAGTTGCTCGACGGCCTGCCGGCGGTGTAACCATCGTCTCCCCTCCCCCTCAGGGGAGGGAACGGGGGGTGGGGAACGCCGGGCATCATCATCGCTGACGGCCTCCCCCACCCCAACCCCTCCCCTAAAGGGGAGGGGCTTTTCGTTTGCAAAAGGACCCCCATGGCCGAGAACGACAGCGTCATCACCGCGGCACGATCCTGGGCCGGCGAGCCGATGGCGCTGGCCACCGTCGTGTCGACATGGGGTTCCGCGCCGCGCCCGCGCGGCAGCCACATGTTGGTCCACGCCGATGGCCGGTTCGAGGGATCGGTGTCGGGCGGCTGCGTCGAGAGCGACATCCTGCAGACCGCGGCCGACGTCATCGCCGGCGCGCCGTTCCAGCT
The DNA here is from genome assembly GCF_003355005.1 of Sphingomonas sp. FARSPH. Classification (NCBI taxonomy): domain Bacteria; kingdom Pseudomonadati; phylum Pseudomonadota; class Alphaproteobacteria; order Sphingomonadales; family Sphingomonadaceae; genus Sphingomonas; species Sphingomonas sp. FARSPH. Next base: position 432,504 of record NZ_CP029985.1, read on the forward strand.
GAAGCGCTACGGCGTCGCCGACGCATCGGCGTGGGAGGTCGGCCTGCCGTGCGGCGGCGAGATCGCGGTGATGGTGCAGCCTGTTTCGGCGATGGGCTTCGATCCCGAATTGTTCGACCGTATCGCAGAAGCGCGGGCGGAAGGGCGCGCGCTGACCGTCACCACCGACCTCGTCACGGGCCATAGCGACGTCCGGCCGCAGGAGACGGGCGAAGTCTTCGTCAACCGCTACGACCCGCCGCGGCGGCTGCTGATCGTCGGTGCGGTGCAGATCGCGCAGGCGCTGGCGCAGCTGTCGACGACGCTGGGCATCGAAACCGTGGTAATCGATCCCCGCGCGCGTTTTCTGACCGCCGAGCGCTTTCCCGGGACGACGCTGGACGACCGCTGGCCGGATGAGGCGATCGCCGCGTTGCGCCCCGATCCCGCGACGGCGGTCGTGACGCTGAGCCACGATATCAAGATCGACGATCCCGCGCTGATCGCGGCGCTGGCGACCGATGCGCCCTACGTCGGCGCGCTCGGCAGCCGGCGCAGTCATGCCGCGCGGCGCGAGCGGCTTGCTGCGGCGGGACTGAGCAACGCGCAGATCGATCGCGTCGACGGTCCCGTCGGCCTCGACATCGGTGCGATCGGCCCGTCGGAGATCGCGCTGTCGATCGCCGCGGCGATGGTGAAAGCCTTCCATGATCCGCGTTGAGGAGTGCGTCCTCGTCCTGCTCGCGGCCGGCCGCTCGCGCCGGATGGGCGATATCGGCAGCAAGCTCGACCAGCCGTTCCTCGGCCGGCCGCTCGGCCTGCACGTCGCGGTCGCGCTGGAGGACATGCCGTTCCGCGAGCGGGTCGCGGTGTGCGGCGGCGCGCACTGCGATTATGCGCGGCACGGCTTCACCACCGTGCGCAACGAGGACCCCGCGCTCGGCCTGTCGCATTCGGTGCGGCTGGGCGTTGCGCGCGCACGCGAGCTTGGCGCGCGCGCGGTCGTGCTGGCGCTCGCCGACATGCCGCGTGTAACCGCGACGCATATCTACGCGCTGCTGGAAGCGGCGGACGGCGATGATGCGGTGGTGGCGTCGAGCGACGGGCGCACGCCGAAACCGCCCTGCGTATTCGGCCGCAACCGCTTCGATGCGCTGTGCGACCTGGATGGCGACGCGGGCGCGCGGCAAATGATCCTGGCGGGCAAGCATGTCGTGACGGTGCCCGCCGAACTGATCGACGTCGACACGCCGGAGGAGCTGGAGGAGCTGCGCCGGTTGGTCCACGCGCCTGAAGCACGGACGCGGTGGCGGTAAGTCGCCGATCGCGCCCGGAAAGACCCCAACACCGTTCGTCCTGAGCTTGTCGAAGGACGTGCGCCAGGCGTCGCCCTGTTTGGCCCGTGCTTCGACAGGCTCAGCACGAACGGAGAGTGTGGGGACGGCGCGCTGGACGCGTGGGATTATTCGTGCCTGAGTGCATCGATCGGGTTGAGTGCCGCCGCACGGCGCGCCGGGAAATAGCCGAACACGACGCCGATGATCGCCGAGATGGCAAAGGCGATGATGTTGATCTCCGGCACGAACAGGAAGGGCAGCCCGCCGAGCACCGAGAGCAGCCCCACCGCCGCCTGCGCCAGCACCAGTCCGATGAGGCCGCCGAGCATCGACAGCGCCACCGCCTCGACGAGGAATTGCGTCAAGACCTCACTGGCGACCGCGCCGATCGCGAGGCGGATGCCGATCTCGCGCGTGCGCTCGGTCACCGACACCAGCATGATGTTCATGATGCCGATGCCACCGACGATCAGGCTGATCGCCGCCACCGCAGTGACGATGCGCGTCAGAAGCTGAGTCGTGCTGGAAAGCGTGTCGCTGATCTGTTTGGTGTCGAAGATGTTGAAATCGTCGTCTTTCCCTGCGGTGATGTTGCGCCGTTCGCGCAGCAGGTCGGTTATCGACGCCTGCACCGTGCTCGTCGCATAGGCCTGGTCGACGCCGACCAGCATCAGGCGGATGTCCTGATTGCCGGTGAAGCGGCGTTGCACCGTCTTGATCGGCATGATGACGACATCGTCCTGATCGCCGCCGAACCCCGCCTGCCCGCGCGTCGACAGCACGCCGATGACGTCACAACTGATCGATCCGATGCGGAAGCGCGTGCCGACCGCCTGCCCGCCGTGCCAGAGGTTCTGGTAAACGGTGCTGCCGATGATGCACACCGCCTTGCCCGCGCTCTGCTCCTGCGGCGTCCAGTAACGCCCCGCGGTCAGCGGCCAGGCCTGCACCTCGAAATAGGCGTTGGTGGTGCCGTTGATCGTCGTCTGCCAGTTGGCGCCTTCGTAGATCGCGGTGGCGCTCGCCTGCGCCTGCGGCGCGACGGCGGTGACGCCGGCGATCTGCTGCGCGATCGCGGTGACGTCGTCGGGCTTGAACGGCGCCGGCGGCGGTCCGCCACCACCGCGCCCGAGGCCCTGGCCGGGGCGGATCTGCAGGATGTTGGTGCCCAGCGAGCTGATGTTCTTCTGCACCTGCGCGGTCGTCGCCCGGCCAAGCGTCACCATCGTCACCACCGCGGCGACGCCGATAATGATGCCGAGCGTCGTCAGGAACGAGCGCAACTTGTGCCGCGCGATCGAGCGCAGCGCGAGGAGGAGCGTGGTGCCGAACATTTATCGCGCCTTCCGAGCCAGCACGCCGCGACACGCACTATTCGTCATCCCCGCGAAGGCGGGGATCCAGACGCGCTGGCGTCTGGGATGGAGTCGCGCCGGCAGCGTCTCTGGATCCCCGCCTTCGCGGGGATGACAGGTGTGGCACACGCGCGCGCGCCATTCACTCGTCATGCCGGACTGATTCCGGCATCCACGGTTCCGCAGGCGCTGCGATGGTAAGACGCATGGACGGGTGGATGCCGGAACCAGTCCGGCATGACGGCGTAAAGCCCTCACGCCACCGGCTCCCCGGCGCGGTGGTTCGCCTCGATCCGTTCGACCAGCCCGTCCTTGAAGTGCACCACGGTGTGTGCGAACGCCGCCATGTCAGGCTCGTGCGTCACCATCAGCACGGTGATGCCGCTATTGGCGTTGAGGTCGGACAGCAATTCCATGATCTCCACCGAGCGTTCGCTGTCGAGGTTGCCGGTCGGTTCGTCGGCGAGCAGCACGTCGGGCTGCGTCACGATCGCACGCGCGATGGCGACGCGCTGCTGCTGGCCGCCGGAAAGCTCGGCGGGCGTATGGTCCCACCATTTGTCGAGGCCGACCTTGGCGAGCGCCGCCATCGACGCCTCGCGCCGCGCCTGCTTGTTGTCGCCGCGATAGAGCAAGGGCAGCTCGACGTTCTCCAGCGCCGTCGTCCGCGCGAGCAGGTTGAACCCCTGGAACACGAAGCCGAGATACTTGCGGCGCAGCAGCGCGCGCTGGTCGCGGTCGAGCGCCTCGACGTGATGGCCGCGGAACAGGAACTGGCCGCCGGTCGGCACGTCGAGACAGCCGAGGATGTTCATCGTCGTCGACTTGCCCGACCCCGACGCGCCCATCACGGCGATGAAGTCGCGCGCGTGGATGTCGAGGTCGATGCCCTTCAGCGCCTGGAACGCGGTCGCGCCCTCGCCATAGGTCTTGGTGATGCCGCGCAGCCGGATCAGCGGATCGCCCGCGGCGAGCGGCGGCGGGTTACTGGCCACGCTGGCCACCGCCTGCGCCGCCACCCGCACCACCGCTGCGCCGCCGGCTCGACCCGCCGCTGCCGCTGCCGCTATCGCCGCTCGCCAGCTGGCCGGTGATGACCTGCGCGCCGGGCTTCAGGTCACCGCTCAGCACCTCGGTCATCTGCCCGTTGGTCGCGCCGGTCGTCACCTGCACCGGCTGCGGCTGACCGTCCGCACCCTTGACGTAGACGGTCTGCGTCGCGCCGTAGCCGACGGTCGCCTGCCGCTGGTTGCCGCGCCGCATCCGCCGCATCGTCAGCGACCCCGCGATGCCGTCGCCGTCCGACGACGCGCCGCTCGCCGGTTTGAAGCGCAGCGCGGCGTTGGGGACGAGCAGCACGTTCTTCTTTTCCGACGTGATGATGTCGGCGGTCGCGGTCATGCCGGGACGCAGTTGCAGCGTCGGGTTGGCGACGGTGAGGTCGGCGGCATAGGAGACGACCTGGTTGCTGGTCGACGTCGCGCTGGTCGTCGAGGACGACGAGGTGCTCGCCGCGCTCACGGTCAGGTTGGAGCCGAGGTCGACGCGCGTGATCTGCGCAGGGAAGGTCTTGCCGGGAAAGGCATCGACGGTGAAGCTCGCCTTCTGCCCGACCTTGACGCCGCCGACGTCCGCCTCGTCGATCGCGACCTCCAGCTTCATCTTCGACAGGTCTTCGGCGATGACGAACAAAGTCGGCGTGTTGAACGAGGCCGCCACCGTCTGGCCGGGATCGACCTGGCGTGCCAGCACGACGCCGTTGACGGGGGAACGGATGATCGCGCGCTGCCGCTGCGTCTGGCTTTGCGCGAGCAACGCGCGCGAGGCGGAGACGTTCGCCTGCGCCGTCTTCAGTGCCGCCACGGCACGCTGGTAATCCGCGCGGCCGGTCTGCAATTCGGTGCCCGACGGCACGCGGCCGCCCGACAATTTGTACACCTCTTCCAGCCGCGACAGCTGCGCGCGGCTTTCGGCGACGGTGGCCTGCGCCTGGTTCACCTGCGCGACGTTGGCGGCGATCTGCGCCTGCTGCTGCTTGATCTGGTCGTCGATCTGCTGCGGGTCGATCAAGGCGAGCGGCTGGCCGACGGCGACGCGGTCGTTGACGTCGACGACGACCTTGGTAACGAGACCCGACAATTGCGAGCCGACGACGACCTGCGTCGTCGGCGCGAGCTTGCCCGTCGCCGAGACGCTGACCGTCAGATCGCCGCGGTCGACCGTCTGCGTCGCATAATCGGCGCCCTTCTTGCCGCCGAAGCAGCGGCTGACGAGCAGGCCGAGCAAAATGACGCCGACGACGATCAGCACCCATTTCAGGTAGCGGCGCCACGCCGGCACGGGCTTCACGCCCAGGAATTCGTCGGTCGTCTGCATTGCCGTGTCCTGGGCCATCAGCGGGTCTCTGTTCCGGTAGGAAGGGCGGCGCCGCGCGCGGGCGCCTCCGGGGTCACGTTGGGGTCCCAGCCGCCGCCGAGCGCATTGTACAGGCCGACCAGCGCGGTCGCCTTGTCCGACTGCGCCTGCGTCAGGCCGTTCTGCGCGGACAGCAATGCCGATTCCTGCGTGTTGAGCGTGGTGAAATCGGTGAGGCCGGTGCGATACTGGCTGCGCGCGAGGATCGCGCTGTTGTTCGCAGCTTCATAGGCGATGCGGAACTGCGTCTCACGCCGGCGCGCCGCATCGAGCGCGACGATGGCGTTCTCTATGTCTTCGAGCGCGGTGAGCACGCTGCCCTTGTAGGCGGCGAAGGCGGCGTCGGTCGCCGCCTCGTTCGCGCGCACGACGCTGCGCAGCCGGCCGCCGTTGAAGATCGCCTGCGTCAGGCCGGCGAACAGGCTGCCGGTGATCGCGCTGCCCAGGCTGCCCAGCGCCGTGGCGTTGGTGTTGACGTTGCCGGTGATCGCCAGCGCGGGATAAAGCGCGGCCTTGGCGACGCCGATCTGCGCCGTCGCTGCGGCGAGCGCCCGCTCTGCGGAGCGGACATCGGGGCGGCGGCGCAGCGTGTCGGCGGGGATGCCGACGCCCACCGTCTCCGGCCCGCGCGGGATCGGGCGCGGCGCGGCAAGTTGGGTGCGGAGCGCGCCCGGCGCCTGCCCGGTCAGCACGCCGATGCGCGCGACCGCGGCGGCATATTGCTGTTCGATCTGCGGCACGGTGGCGGCGGTCTGCGCGCGCTGCGCCCGCGCCTGTTCGGCATCGACCGAGGACACGAGCCCCGCCTGCACGCGGAAACCGGCGATTTCCAGATTGTCGTCCTGGATCGCCAGACTGGCGCGCGCATTGGCGAGCTGCGCCTGATAGGCGCGCGCAAGGATATAGTTGCTCGCCACCTCGCTCTCGACCGTCAGCAGCGCGGTGGCGTAATCGAAGCCCGCCCCCTGATATTGCGCGCGGCTCGCCTCGACGGTGCGGCGCAATTCGCCGAACAGCCCGAGCTGGTAGCTGGCGGACAGGCCGGCGGAAAAGCTGTTGCTGCCGCCGCCGCCCGTGTCGACGACGGTGCCGTCGGGCAAGGTGAACGAGCGACCGCCGCCGCGCAAATTCTCGTTGCGCTGATAGCCCGCCGATCCCGACAGGGTCGGCAGCAGACGCGCGCGGCTCTGCACCAGCGCCTCGCGTGCCTGGCGCAGCCGCGCCACCGCCTGCGCGACATCGGTGTTGGCGAGCCGCGCCTGCTCGACCAGCTGGCCGAGCACGGGGTCGTCGAAGTTCGACCACCAGCGCGTCAGATCCTCGGGCGTCTGCGCCGCGGGCACCGAATAGCCGGCGGGGACGCCAAGGTCCGTCGCGGTCTTCGGCCGATAGTCCGGCCCGACGGTACAGCCGGCCAGCGCCGCGGTCAGGAGCAGAAGGGCAGGAAAACGGGACATGGCGTGATGTGTGGCCAACACACCATCGCCCTGTCTACCCCTTTTCTGTCGCAAGATGTCGCGGACGTCATCTTACTCCAGTTCCAGGATCACCTGGTCGACCGCGAGGCTGTCGCCCGCGGCCGCGCTGACCGCCTTGACCGTGCCGCTCTTCTCGGCGCGCAGGATGTTCTCCATCTTCATCGCCTCGACCACGGCGAGCGGCTGTCCGGCCTCGACCTTGTCGCCCGCCGCGACGTCGAGCCTGACGAGCAGACCCGGCATCGGCGCGATCAGGAATTTCGACAGGTCGGGCGGCACCTTGTCGATCAGATGCCGGGCATGCGGCGCGATGCGCGCGGGCAGGACACGCGCGATGTGACTGGCGCCGCGGGTCGTCAAGCGGAAACCGCTGCGCACCGGCGCGATCCGCACCGACAGGCGGCTGTCGTCGGCCAGCTCCGCCTCGATCATCCGGTCGCCCGGCGTGTATTCGATGCCGATCTCCAGGGCCGCGCCATCGACGCTGATGCCGTCGGTCGACACGTGCACGTCATGATCTGTGCCGCCGATCCGCACGACCCAGTCGGCGGGCGGGTGCAGCCGGTGGCCGAGCTGGCCGTCGATCCGCCGCGCGCGATCCGCCTGCGCGGTCGCGGCGAAGGCGGCGATCGCGGCAAGCGCGTGCACCAGGTCCGGCGACGCGGGGGCGCCGTGGAATCCGTCGGGAAATTCCTCGGCGATGAAGCCGGTGGTCAGCCGGCCGTCGCGGAAGCGCGGATGCTGCATCAGCGCCGACAGGAAGTCGATGTTGGTGCCCGGCCCCTCGATCTCGAAGGCATCGAGCGCCGCGATCTGCGCGTCGATCGCCGCCTCGCGCGTCGGCGCCCAAGTGATCAGCTTGGCGATCATCGGATCGTAGAACATGCTGACCTCGCCGCCCTCGGCGACGCCGTCGTCGACGCGGACGATCGGCGATGCGCTGATCTCCCCATCTTCGTCATTCCCGCGCAGGCGGGAATCCAGAGATGCAGCGTCACCGGCTCCATCGACGACATGGGTTATGGATCCCCGCCTCCGCGGGGATGACGAAGGTTGGGAGGCGTCCGTCGCTTCAGGCGGATTGTACCGCACCAGCCGCCCGATGCTGGGCAGGAAGCCGCGATACGGGTCCTCCGCATAGACACGGTTCTCCACCGACCAGCCGTTGATGCCGACATCCGCCTGCCCGAACGCGAGGCGCTCGCCATAGGCGACGCGGATCATCTGTTCGACAAGGTCGAGGCCGGTGATCTCCTCGGTCACGGGATGCTCGACCTGCAGCCGCGTGTTCATCTCGAGGAAGTAGAAGCCCTGGCCCGTCGTGTCGGCGCCCGAGACGATCAGTTCGACCGTGCCGGCGGAGTAATACCCCACCGCCCGCGCCAGTGCGACCGCCTGCTCGCCCATCGCTTTGCGCATCGCCGGCGTGACGAAGGGCGACGGCGCTTCCTCGACCACCTTCTGGTGGCGGCGCTGCACGCTGCATTCGCGCTCGTTGAGGTAGACGATGTTGCCGTGCTGGTCACCGAGCACCTGGATTTCGATGTGGCGGGGGCTCTCGATGAACTTCTCGATGAAGACGCGGTCGTCGCCGAAGGACGCGAGGCCCTCGCGCTTGGTCGCCTCGAACCCTTCGCGCACGTCCTGCTCGCTCCAGGCGAGGCGCATGCCCTTGCCGCCGCCGCCGGCCGAGGCCTTCATCATCACCGGATAGCCGATGTCGGTCGCGATCCGCACCGCTTCGTCGGTGTCGGCGATCTCGCCCAGGAAGCCGGGGACGACGTTGACGCCCGCCTGCTTGGCGAGCTTCTTCGATTCGATCTTGTCGCCCATCGCGGCGATCGCGTTCGGCGGCGGGCCGACGAAGGCGATGCCCGCCTCGGCACAGGCGCGCGCGAAGCTCTCGCGTTCGCTGAGGAAGCCGTAACCGGGGTGGATGCAGTCCGCGCCCGTCTCCTTGGCGGCGAGCAGGATCAGCTCGGCCTTGAGGTAGCTTTCGGCGGCGGGCGCCGGCCCGAGGCGCACCGCCTCGTCCGCCATCAGCACGTGGGGGGAGCGCGCGTCGGCGTCGGAATAGACCGCGACCGTCTTGATCCCCATCCGCTTGGCGGTCCGGAACACGCGGCAGGCGATCTCGCCGCGATTGGCGACCAGGATTTTCTTAAACATCCTCTTACCTCAAATAGCGAACGAGGCCGTCTACGCGGCGTCTCAGAATTTCCGTCCGGTGTCGGGTGAGCGTGATCGAACACTCGGCTCCCAACTCACCATATCCGGTCCCGCCGGCTGCTTGGCTCGACACCATGTTGCATTCGGCATCACGATATTTCAGCCAAGCGCGCTGCGAATCGAGTAAGCCGGCTACCAAAATTGGTTTGTTCGCTTTCTCGCGCCGATTTTCGGCGTCCTCTTTCCGCAGCCCTGCAAGAGTCAGTCGCCATTGGCTCACCATTTCCGCATCGGCACGCTTCTCAACTTTGCAGAGGCACTGGCGGTAGTCCAAGCCAGACAGCCGAGCGGCTGCATCGCAATCGGATACGGCTGCCAGTGCAAATAGTGTCAAAATCACTCCGCTGCCTCGGCCAGCCGGCAGTCCGCGGCCATCGGCGTCACGCCGAGTTTAGCGAACAACGCGGTGTCCTTGTCTTCGCCGGCGTTGCCCGCGGTGAGCAATTTGTCGCCGGTGAAGATCGAATTGGCGCCGGCCATGAAGCACAAAGCCTGCGCCGAGTCCGACATGCTCTCGCGGCCCGCGGACAGGCGCACCATGCTCGCCGGCATGGTGATGCGCGCGACGGCGACGGTGCGGACGAACTCGATCTCGTCGATCTTCGCCATCGGGGTGTCGGCGAGCATGTCGCCGAGTACGGTGCCCTTCACCGGCACCAGTGCGTTGACCGGCACGCTGCCGGGATGTTCGGGCAGCGTGGCGAGCGCATGGACGAAGCCGACGCGGTCTTCGCGCGTCTCACCCATGCCGACGATGCCGCCGCAGCAGACGTTGATCCCCGCGGTCCGCACCGCATCCAGCGTGTCGAGCCGCTCCTGAAAGCTGCGCGTGGTGATGACGTCGCCATAGCGTTCGGGCGAAGTGTCGATATTATGGTTGTAGTAATCGAGGCCGGCGTCGGCGAGCTGCTTCGCCTGATGCGGCTCCAGCATGCCGAGCGTCATGCACGTCTCCATGCCCATCGCGCGGACGCCCTCGACCATCGCGACGATCGCGCCCATGTCGCGGTCCTTGGGATTGCGCCACGCCGCGCCCATGCAGAAGCGGGTCGAGCCATTGTCCTTGGCCTGCGCCGCCGCCTGCAGCACGGCGCGCACGTCCATCAGCTTGGTCGCCTTGACGCCGCTGTCGGCGCTGACCGACTGCGAGCAATAGCCGCAATCCTCCGGGCAGCCGCCGGTCTTGATGGACAGCAGCGTCGACAATTGCACCTGCCCCGGCGCGTGATGCGCGCGGTGCACGGTCTGCGCCTGCCACATCAGCTCGTCGAAGGGCAGGTCGAATAGGGCTGCGATCTCTGCGCGGGTCCAGTCGTTGCGGACCGCGTTGCGCTCCGGGGACAGCGCGCTCACTTGGCCATCGCCAGCTTCAGGCGCGCTTCCAGCGCCGGGGCCTCGGACGGCTGAAAGCCATATGCGGTGTAGATTTGCCGGCCCTGGCTGTCGAAGAGGTAGACCCTTGGGATCCCGACCTTTCCGTCGGGGATATCCTTGAGGTCGGCCGCGACAATCTGTTGATAGGCTTTGACGTCGGCGACGACATAGTCGCTATCGGCAAGCCCGCCGCGATCGAGGAAGCGAGCGATGGCCTCGGCGGGCTGCGACGGATCGGGGTTACCGTCGCTGCGATTGACGTACAGGAAGTTGTACCGCCCCGCCAAGTCCTTGCGCATCTTGTTGAGATAGGGCGCCTCGACTATGCAGGGCGGGCACCAGCTCGCCCAGATCGAGATGAGGGTCGGCTTGCCCGGCGCGATGCGCGATCCGAGCGTGATCGGCTTTCCGCCGCGTGTCTTCAACGGCACGCCAGCCAGGCTCGCGATCGAACGCCCCGTCGTCGCGGCGCGCTCCTGCGCGGCGGCGGGGGGGGCGATCGTGAGGGACAGGCCGAGCGACCATGCCAACGTTGTTGCAAACCGCATATGCACTCCTACGCCGCCCATGGCGGAATGTCTCGAACCGAACCGGCGGCGCTGATTCCTGCCGTCCGAATGGATGCCGTGGCTGCCTGAACGCTCATCGTCCCCGCTGCCACATCATGTCCTTCAATTGCGCCGTCCGCTCGCGTGTCAACCGCGCGAGGCATTGGCTGCGTACCATCGGTTGCATCGATCCGCCCGCATATTCCCCGCTCTCGATGATGCATTGCGCATCGCGGAAGGCGAGCCACGCCCGCTGGCTGGCGAGCGTCGCCGCGGCATAGCCGAAGCCGCCGCCGCGGCTGGTATCGGCGGCGTCGCGGCGCTTCATCGCGGCATAGGTGCGCTGCCACTGGACGGTCATCGTCGCATCGGCGGCCTTCCACTCGGCGCCGGCCTGCTGGTTCATCGCGGTCTGCGTCTGCGCAGCCGCGGGGCCGGCAAGTAGCAGTGCGGCGGCGAGGGCATAGCGCATCATGCGGCATCCTCCTGCGGGGGCATGTTGTGGCCGAGCAGGCGGAGCACGTCCTCAGCCGCCTTGATGAGATTGGTGCCGGGGCCGAAGATCGCCTGCACGCCGGCGTCGCGCAGCGCCTGGTAATCCTGCGCAGGGATGACGCCGCCGGCGATCACCTTGATGTCGGCGCGGCCGGCGTCGCGCAGGTGGCCGATCAGTTCGGGGATCAGCGTCTTGTGCCCGGCGGCGAGGCTGGAGGCGCCGACGACGTCGACGTCGCTTTCCAGCGCGAGGTGTGCTGCTTCCTTCGGCGTCTGGAACAGGGGACCGGGGACGACTTCGAACCCCAGGTCGCCGAACATGCTGCTGACGAGGTTGGCGCCGCGATCATGCCCGTCCTGCCCCATCTTGGCGACGAGCATGCGCGGTTTGCGGCCCAAGCGCCGTTCGGTGGCGGCGACGCCGTCGGCGAGGCGGGTCCAGCGCGCGTCGTCGGTATAGGCGCCGCCGTAGATGCCCTTCACCGGCGTCGGCTGCGTGCCGAAGCGGCCAAACACGTCCTCCATCGCCGAGGAGATTTCGCCCAGCGTCGCGCGGGCGCGGGCGGCATCGACGGCGAGCGCGAGGAGGTTGGTTTCAACTCCTCCCCGGGACGGGGAGCGGGACCGCTCGGCGCCAGCCGAGTGGTGGAGGGGCAGCCCAGCAGGGACATCGCCTGTGGCTGCCCCTCCACCAGCCTGCGGCTGGTCCCCCTCCCCGTTCCGGGGAGGAATGTGGCCGGCACGCGCACCTTCACGCAATGCGTCGAGCGCGCGCTGGCACGCCGCCTCGTCGCGGGTCGCCTTCACCCGTTCGATGCGGCGGATCTGCGCCTCTCGCACCGCGACGTTGTCGACGTCGAGGATGTCGATCGGGTCCTCGTTGGGCAGGCGGTATTTGTTGACCCCGACGATCACGTCCTCAGCCCGGTCGACGCGCGCGGCGCGGGCGGCGGAGGCTTCCTCGATCATCGCCTTCGGCCAGCCGGCCGCGACCGCCTTCGCCATGCCGCCTTCGGCCTGCACGCGCTCGATGATCTCCCACGCGCCATCGACCAGGCTCTGGGTCAGGCTCTCGACGTAATAGCTGCCACCCAAGGGATCGACGACCTTGGTCATCCCCGTCTCTTCCTGGATCACGATCTGCGTGTTGCGCGCGATGCGGGCGGAGAAATCGGTGGGGAGCGCGATCGCCTCGTCGAGCGCGTTGGTGTGGAGCGACTGCGTGCCGCCCAGCATCGCCGCCATCGCCTCGATCGTCGTGCGCATGACGTTGTTGTACGGGTCCTGCTCGGTCAGTGACACGCCCGACGTCTGGCAGTGGGTGCGCAGCATCTTGCTGCGTTCGTCCTTCGCGCCCAGCTGCGTCATCGCGCGATGCCAGAGGACGCGCGCGGCGCGCAGCTTGGCGATCTCCATGAAGAAGTTCATGCCGATCGCGAAGAAGAACGACAGCCGCCCGGCGAATTGGTCGATGTCCAGGCCGCTCGCGACGCCGTATTTCACATATTCCATGCCGTCGGCGATGGTGAAGGCGAGCTCGTGGAGCTGCGTCGCCCCCGCCTCCTGCATATGATAGCCGCTGATCGAGATGCTGTTGAACTTGGGCATCTCGCGGCTGGTGTAGCCGAAGATATCCGAAATGATCCGCATGCTCGGTTCGGGCGGGTAGATGTAGGTGTTGCGGACCATGAACTCCTTGAGGATGTCGTTCTGGATGGTCCCGTCGAGCAGTTTGCGGTCGACGCCTTGTTCTTCGCCCGCGACGATGAAGAAGGCGAGGATCGGGATCACCGCACCGTTCATCGTCATGGAAACCGACATCTGGTCGAGCGGGATGCCGTCGAACAGGATCTTCATGTCCTCGACGCTGTCGATCGCGACGCCCGCCTTGCCGACGTCGCCGGTGACGCGCGGGTGGTCGCTGTCATAGCCGCGGTGGGTGGCGAGATCGAAGGCGACGCTGAGGCCCTTCTGCCCGGCGGCGAGGTTGCGGCGGTAGAAGGCGTTCGATTCCTCGGCGGTCGAGAAACCGGCGTACTGGCGGATCGTCCACGGCCGGCCGGCGTACATCGACGCGCGCACGCCGCGCGTGAACGGCGCGAAACCGGGCAGGCCTGGGTCCCAGCCCTGGACATCGGCTTCGGTGTAGAGCGGCTTGACGGCGATCCCTTCCGGCGTGTGCCAGGTGAGATCCTTGCCCTTCACCTCGCGCGCGGCGGCGGCCTGCCAGTCTGCGAGGCCCGGCTGCGGCGTCGGTTCGGGCGCTGCGGCAGGCGCGCGGGTGCTGCCGGCATCCTCGCCGATATTGGTTTCGATGTCCGCCATGTCAGGCGCCCTTGAACACAGGGCTGCGCTTCTGCAGAAAGGCCATGCCGCCCTCCATCGCATCCGCGGTGCCGCGCATCGCGCGCTGGTCGTCCGCCTCGCGCGCGAGCGCCGTGGCGAGATCGCTTTCGAGCGCGGCGTGCAGCCCGCGGCGGATCGTGCCGAGCGTCACCGTCGGCCCCGCCGCCAGCCGCTGCGCCAGCGCGAACGCCTCCGCCTCCAGCGCGTCGTCAGCGACGATCTTATGGATCATGCCCCAGTCGAGCGCCTTGGCGGCCGGCACACGCTCGCCGAGCAGCATCATCTCCGCGGCGCGCGCGCGGCCGATCAGCCGCGGCAGCAGCCAGCTCGCGCCGCCATCGGGGACGAGGCCGATGTTGACGAACGCCTGCAGGAAATAGCCGCTGTCGCTTGCGACGCAGAAATCGGCCGCGAGCGCAAGGCTGCAGCCGATGCCGGCGGCGGCGCCGCGCACCGCACTGACCACGGGGACGCGCGCCTCGGCGACGGCGAGGATCGCGGGGTTGTAGGAATCGGTGAGCGCCGCGTGCGTCGCGGCGCCGGGGTCGGCGGCGGATAGCGCGCCCGCACCGACATCGGCGCCCGAGCAGAAGGCGCGGCCTGCCCCCTGGATCAGCACCGCGCGCGCGCCGTCGAGGTTCGCGAGCGCCGCGGCAATGTCCTCGAACAGCGATGGCGGCGCGGCGTTGAGCCGCTCCGGGCGGTTGAGCGTCAGCACGAGCACGTCGCCGCGCCGCTCGGTCAGCAATTGGTCGACGGCCATATCCGCCTCTCCCTATGTCACAGCATTGCGGCCGGGATCAGGCCCGAACGCATCGTTGCGGAGGCCATGGACCGCGCGCGGCTCCGGTTCAAGAGGATCAGCCGTGGTGCCCCTCGCCCGGCGCCTCCATCAACTCGACCAGCATCCCGCCCATGTCGCGCGGGTGGAGGAAGACGATCGGCGTCCCGTGCGCGCCGATCCGGGGCTCGCCCAGCACGGTCGCGCCCTTGGCCTTGAGGTCGGCGACGGCGGCGTGGATGTCGGGCACCTCGAAACAGACATGATGCTGCCCGCCCGCCGGGTTCTTCTTCAGGAAGCCAGCGATCGGCGAGCTGTCGTCATACGGCTCGATCAGCTCGATCTGCGTGTTGGGCGCGTCGATGAAGCACACCTTCACGCCCTGCGCGGGCAGGTCGAACGGCACGCCGATCGCCGTCGCGCCGAGCAGGGTACGGTAAGTTTCGATCGACTGGGCGATCGACGGCGTCGCGATGCCGACGTGGTTGAGGCGGCCGAGGGTCATGCGGATACTCCCTTCGTCATTGCGAGCGTAGCGAAGCAATCCAGGGCGTCCTGTTCCGGCTTTGGATTGCCGCGCTGCGCTCGCAATGACGGTGTGGACTTATCAACCATGGGCGATCTGCGCGAAGAGGTCGTTCCACAGCGGGTTCATCGTTTCGATCAAGCTGCCTTTATTGGCACGCGACCCGGCCTTGATCTGCTTCTCGCGCATGATCGCGACCTCCATCGTATCGGCCGCCTCGAACCAAACGAGCCGTTTGCAGTCGTAGCGTCTGGTGAAACCGTCGATCATGCCTTCGCGATGTTGCCAGGCGCGCTGCGGTAGGTTCGACGTCACGCCGACGTAGATCGTGCCGTTGCGGGCGCTTGCCATGATGTAGACCGCCGGGTGCAATATCCTCATCGTCCAGATCCCCTTCGTCATTGCGAGCGCAGCGAAGCAATCCAGAGCCGGATCAGGACGCCCTGGATTGCTTCGCTGCGCTCGCAATGACGGAGGATGACGTCCCGCTCACAACGGAATGTTGTCATGCTTCTTCCAGGGGTTCTCGAGCGCCTTGTTCCTGAGCTTCCGCAGCCCAAGCGCGATCCTCCGCCGCGTCGAGTGCGGCTGGATCACCTCGTCGATGAAGCCCTTGCTCGCCGCCACGAAGGGGTTGGCGAAGCGCGCCTCATATTCCGCCGTCCGCTCCGCGATCTCCTCCGGCGTACGCCCGCGGAAGATGATCTCCACCGCGCCCTTCGCGCCCATCACGGCGATCTCGGCGGTCGGCCAGGCGTAGTTCAAGTCCCCGCGCAAATGCTTCGACGCCATGACGTCATACGCGCCGCCATAGGCCTTGCGCGTGATGACGGTGATCTTGGGCACGGTCGCCTCGGCATAGGCGAACAGCAATTTGGCGCCATGCTTGATGATGCCGTTATGCTCCTGCGCCGTGCCAGGCAGGAAACCTGGAACGTCGACGAAGGTCACGATCGGAATCTCGAACGCATCGCAGAAGCGCACGAACCGCGCCGCCTTTTTCGAGCTGTTGATGTCGAGCACGCCGGCCAGCACCATCGGCTGGTTGGCGACGATGCCCACCGTCCGCCCTTCGATCCGGCCGAAGCCGCAGAGGATGTTCGCGGCATGCGCCGGCTGGATTTCGAAGAAATCGCCCTCGTCGACCACTTTGCGGATCAGCTCGTGCATATCGTACGGCTGGTTGGCGTTGGCGGGGACGAGCGTGTCGAGGCTGGGCTCGATCCGGTCCCAGGCGTCGGCGGTCGGCCGCTCGGGCACGGGCTCGCGGTTCGAGGCGGGCAGGAAGTCGATGAAGTCGCGCGCGGCGAGCAGCGTCTCGATATCGTCCTCGAACGCGACGTCGGCGACGCTGGTTTTCGTGGTGTGCGTGATCGCGCCGCCCAGCGCCTCCTGCGTCACCACCTCGTTGGTCACCGTCTTCACCACGTCGGGACCGGTGACGAACATGTAGCTCGAATCCTTCACCATGAAGATGAAGTCGGTCATCGCAGGACTATAGACCGCGCCGCCCGCGCACGGGCCCATGATGAGCGAAAGCTGCGGCACGACGCCGCTGGCGAGCACGTTGCGCTGGAACACCTCGGCATAGCCGCCAAGGCTCGCGACGCCTTCCTGGATGCGCGCGCCGCCCGAATCGTTGAGGCCCATGACGGGCGCGCCGACCTTCATCGCCATGTCCATGATCTTGCAGATCTTCTGCGCATGCCGCTCCGACAGCGAGCCGCCGAAGACGGTGAAATCCTGGCTGAACACGAAGACGAGGCGACCGTTGATCGTGCCCGATCCGGTGACAACGCCGTCGCCGGGGATGACCTGATCCGCCATGCCGAAGTCCACGCAATTGTGCTCGACGAACATGTCGACCTCTTCAAAGCTGCCCTCGTCGAGCAGCACGTCGAGCCGTTCGCGCGCGGTCAGCTTGCCCTTGGCGTGCTGCGCGGCGATGCGCTTCTCGCCGCCGCCGAGGCGGGCGGCATCGCGGCGGCGCGCGAGTTCCTGGATCGTCGACGACATGGCATATCCTCCCGCGCGATGTCCGCCCTCTTTGGCGTGGCGGGACGGTAGCTGGCGCGCCGCGCCGAGTGATGTTGAGAACTACGTCTACGCTATAGCCCTCCTTTGAGCGAAGGATACTTTCTCCGCTCTGGCAGGGTGGCGCGGCTACGTCGCAGTGCGCCCGCAATCGGGCGATCGGCGTGTTTCATGCCGACAGCGTACCGCTGCCTGCGGAAATGGGGTTGCTGATATCTCCGTATGCCCCTGATGCGATGACGGTCGTCAATATGGCAGGCGGCAGGAAACGGTGGCTTTTTTCCGCCCGCTGAGATAGCGTCTTCTGTAGCCGATGATTGCCCCTTGGGTATCTTAAGCACAGAACAGTATAGCGAGGCCCATCGAAGAAAGGAGGCGAGCATGTCTACGAAGCAAATTCTCGCTCTCCTGAATTCGCATATCGACGGGGATGAAGATCAACTCCTGTCGATCGCCTTGCAGATCGCTGCACAGGAAGCCCGCCAAGGCCGCCCCGACGAGGCCGACAAGCTCAAGCGCCTTGTCCAGAAGGCGCGGGATCAGCGTCGTACCGGCAAACCCGCTGGCGGGCAGACCCCGATTCCGCTGGCCCGTCCCCGTGGCGAGTTGCAGGGACTGGTCGAGAGCACTTATCCCAAGGTCTCGCTGTCTAGCATGGTGCTGTCGGACGGTATCGCCAAACGGCTCGGGCGCATCGTTCGCCAGCAGCAGGAACGCACGACCTTGCGCGAGCACGGTCAGACGCCGGCAACGCATATGCTTCTCGTCGGCCCGCCTGGGACCGGCAAGACGATGACCGCCTCGGCGCTCGCTGGCGAGTTGCGCTTGCCACTTTTTACGGTTCGGCTTGAGGCGCTGTTCAGCCGCTTCTTCGGCGAGACGGCCGGCAAGATGCGTCTTCTGTTCGATCAGATCGCGCAGACGCGCGGCGTTTATCTGCTCGACGAGTTCGACGCGATCGGCGCGCGCCGTGGCGATCCGAACGATGTCGGCGAAATCCGCCGCGTGTTGAACTCGGTTCTGGCCTTCATGGAAGAACCGAACTCTACCGACAGCCTGGTGCTGGCAGCGACGAACCATGTCGAGATACTGGACGAAGCGCTGGCGCGGCGGTTCGATGAAGTGATCGAATACACGTTGCCGGATACGGCTTCCGCGCGGGCGGTCATCGAACGTCGGCTTGGCAAGTTCAAATTTGCCGCAAAGGCTTGGGGTGCGCTCGAACCCGCGCTCGACGGCCTGAGTCAAGGCGAACTGGTTCGCGCCGCCGATGCGGTCGTCAAGGACGCTATTCTAGCAGAGTCGGCAAAGGTCTCGCCGGATGCCCTGCGGGAAGCCTTGGAAAACCGACAGACATTGAAGGGCAAGTTCCGTCGCCAATCCAGCCGTTAGGCAGGCTCCGCCAACGGATAGACTGGAACGCGAACGAACGAGCAGGAACTTATGGCGGAGCCGGATAATTTTGACACGAGAGATCGTCCACATATTGCCATCGACGTTTTCCGTGAGACCGCTGCTTATACTTATCCGTCACGCAATCAGGAGCGTAAGCCGCTTCGCGGCGATTACGCTGCACACGCCACGCAGCTTCTCGACCAGCTCGCTGCTGCGCTCGGCAATGTTCCTTTGCCAGCAGATGATCCTCGCCTTACCGTTCAGGGGCTGAAAGCCGGCACGATCGTCGAGATCACGACGCTTCCGCCAGCCGAGGATTCCCGCACCAAAGCCGTCAAGGTTCCGGCCACGTTGGAATTCCCGACGCAGGATGTGGTGGTACTCCGCTCGGAACGGAATGACGACCGCACCGAGAGCGCCTTGCTGTTCGTGCCGGACGATGCACGCGCTTTCCTACAAGGCAGGATCAGCGATTATGGGCGCGATCCCGGCAATCAGCGCCGCCCCGATGTTGAGCGCTTCGAGGTGGTGGAGGAAGTCCGGGCTATCGACACCGGATCGTTGTTCACCGGCGACGTGAATCTCGCTGCGCCGGACATCGTGTGGTGGGAGATTTGGGTTCGCCAACCCGTCGCATTGGCCGATCGCTTGGTCAACGCGGCGCGCAATGCCAACATTGATGTCCACGACGATCGCCTTATCTTCCCCGATACGACGGTTATCTTTCTCCATGCGCCCGCCACTGCGGTCGCCAGATTCGCCAGTCGGGTGCCCGGTGCGATCACTGAAATCCGGCGGGCGACGGGAACGATCGAACCTTTCCTCGACCGGGGAGACACCGGGCTTGGTCAACACGATTGGGTGGCCGAACTGGCCCAGCGTATCGCAGCACCGGCACAGGATGCGCCGGTCGTCTGTACCCTCGACACGGGTGTTGCGGCCGAGCATCCGTTGATCGCGCCGGGTCTTCGCGGCGCATGGGCCTATGATGCGGCCTGGGGTGCCGACGATCATCAGCCCAATGGTGGCCACGGCACGCCATTGGCTGGTCTTGTGCTGCACGGAGACTTGGAGCCGTTGATGAACGACGCGCAGCCGGTCGTTCTGACGCACGGCGTGGAATCGATGAAGCTGCTCCCGCCGCACGGTTTCCCGGCGACGAAGCCGCCCAGCTATGGCGTCGTGACGCAGGGTGCGGTGAGTTCGGTCGAGATCGAACGCCCCGACGCGCTGCGCAGTTTCTGCATTGCGACTTCCGCTACAGACTTTCCGCCAAGCCGGCCGTCGACCTGGAGCGGTGCGCTCGATCAGATCGCCGCTGGCGCGATGCCCGGCGAAGCCGATGCGAAAGTGCCGGCCGCCGAGCGGCCCAAGCGCCTGATTGTCGTGGCGACGGGAAACGTCTCGGGCGGAATGGCGGTCGATGTTCTGCCGTCCCAACCTCTGGAAGACCCGTCGCAGAGCTGGAATGCTCTGACCATCGGCGGATTCACGCGCAAGGAGCAATCGCCCGCGCCGCCGCCCGTTCTAAATGCCGCCGTGCCGGCCAATCATCGCAGCCCATTCAGTCGCGGTTCGCAGTCGCTTCCCGATGATTTGACGCCCATCAAGCCGGAGGTGCTATTCGAGGCAGGCAATATGATGTCCGACGCCGCGGGATTCTGCGGATGGGACCCATCGGTTTCGCTTATGTCGGCAGGATCGGATTTAGCGACCGAACCCTTGGTGTCGTTCTGGGCGACCAGCGCCGCTGCCGGCATGGCGGGAAATTTCGTCGGCCGCCTGCAATCGGCACGCCCTGATTTATGGCCTGAAACCCATCGCGCCCTGACCGTTGATTCCGCGCGTTGGCCTGAGCCAATACGTAAGAAGTTCATCGGCACCGGCGCGCATTGGAAAACCGGCACCAAGGGCGCGAAGCAGCAGCATCTCCGCGAGTTCGGGTACGGCGTTCCCGACATTGAGCGGGCCATCCTATCGGCTCAGAACGACGCCACGTTGGTTGCTCAGGCGGAGATACAGCCGTTCGCCATCGGCACGGACGGACGAACCGGCGTGTTCAACGAAATGCACTTCTATGATCTGCCCTGGCCGAAGACAGCTTTGGAGCAACTCGAAAACGAGATCGTCACCATGAAGGTCACGCTCTCTTATTTCGTGGAACCGAATCTGACCGGCAAGGCGGCGACCCGGCCGGATACATACCGATCGTTCGGCCTGCGATTCGACATGAAGAAGCGCACCGAAACGAATGCGCGCTTTCGCAGCCGGATTTCTGCCAGCCAAGCGAAGGACGGTACAGAAGCGGATGGCGAGACGAGTTGCTGGCTATTGGGGCCGAAGGCGATCCAGGCCGGCTCGCTGCATTGTGATCTTTGGCGCGGTCGGGCGATCGAATTGGCCGGACATGATGCTATAGCCGTCTATCCGGTAGGCGGCTGGTGGAAGTCGCATGTCGGCCAGAAGCGCGTCGCTGACAAGGCCCGCTATGCGCTGGTCATCTCAATATCCGCCCCCGGTCAACAGGTCGATCTTTATTCGGAAGTTAGTGCCTTGGTCGATGCCAAGGAAATTGACGTTTTGCTCGGCTGAAGACGAGGTGTCAGGATTATTGACCAGGTAGATGATGAATGCGTCCATTTACACTAACTCGACCAATCCTAGCGGACGCGCCATCGGGCCTCCTTTTAGACGAGTGGAACGCGCATATCCGTGATGCAGGGCTTCGTTGCCATCTGAGCTGGGGAATAGATTTCGATAGTCGTGCTATCAGCCTTAAACCCATTCCCGATCATTGGAATGAAGAAGTGAAGGAGAGAGGTGGCTTGGAGAATCTGCACACTGAGATAATTGGATATTCTGCCTGAGAGCGGCCAGAAAGGCTGCGAGACAGGAGCAGAGAATGAGCAGACGACCCCGGCGCAACCACAGCCCGGCTTTCAAGGCGAAGGTAGCGCTTGCCGCGATCAAGGGCGAGAAGACGCTGGCGGAGCTGGCACAGGATTATGACCTGCATCCCAACCAGATCACGACCTGGCGCATGCAGTTGCTTGAAGGGGCGGCCGGCGTGTTTGGCTCTGAGAAGGCCTCGGTCGAGCCCGCGATCGACGTGAAGACGCTGCACGCCAAGATCGGTGAGCTGACGCTGGCGAACGATTTTTTGGAAGGCGCGCTCGGCAAGGCAGGTCTGTTGCCGAGCGCAAAACGATGATCGACCGCTCGCACACCTTGCCCGTGAAGCGGCAGGCGAAGGAACTGGGGATCAGCCGGGGTAGTGTCTATTATTTGCCCCGGCCGGTTTCGTCGGAAGACCTCGCGATCATGCGGCGCATGGACGCGTTGCACCTGGAGTTTCCGTTCGCGGGGAGCCGGATGCTACGCGATTTCCTGCGCCAGGAGGGCATCGAGATCGGCCGCTGCCATGTCGGGAGCCTGATGAAGAAGATGGCGATCGAGGCGGTCTATCGCCGTCCCAGCACTTCCAAGCCGGCGCAAGGGCACAAGATCTACCCCTATCTCCTGCGTAAGCTGCCGATCGTGAGGCCCAACCAGGTCTGGGCTACGGATATCAGCTACATCCCCATGGCCCGGGGCTTCGTCTATCTCGTCGCCATCGTCGATTGGTTCAGCCGCAAGGTCCTCAGCCACCGGATTTCGATCACGCTGGAAGCCGACTTCTGCGTGGAAGCACTCGAGGAAGCCCTGGCGCGCTATGGCAAGCCGGAGATCTTCAATACGGATCAGGGCAGCCAATTCACCAGCCAGGCCTTCACCGGCGTGCTCCGGCGCGAGGGGATTGCCATAAGCATGGACGGGCGCGGCGCCTGGCGCGACAATGTCGTGGTCGAGCGGCTGTGGCGCTCGGTAAAGTACGAGGAAGTCTACCTGCACGCCTACGCCTCGGTCAGCGAAGCGCGCAGTTCGATCGGCCGATATCTGGGCTTCTACAATGCCCGAAGACCTCATTCGAGCCTCGGTGGACGTACGCCTGATCAAACCTACTTTGACAATCTGCCACAGGCCGTGGCAGCGTGAATGGGCCGCGACTTGCGGGGCGTCACTCCGGCCGGGCTACGCCCGACCTTCATGACGCCCCGCAGGCGGCAGCTTGAACAACCAACCCGCAGACGATCCACTTATCAAAACGTCAAAGGCTGTTCAGACAAACCGAGCCACTTCTGAGCTTCATCGCGCCATGATCGTCCAATCGATCGCTGACGCTAACAATCGCGTCGTTTTCGCTGATAAGGAAAAGGACTTTTCCGGGTTTCGATCCATCAATTCCTTGGGGGGAGCGGTGTGATGTCAATTACCATCTGGCGTCGAGCGGGAGGGCGGCATGGCTGAAACCCAGATCGAGTGGACCGACTCCACCTGGAATCCTGTCGCGGGGTGTTCGATCGTCACCGCCGGCTGCACGCATTGCTATGCGATGGAGATGGCGAAGCGTCTCGAAGCGATGGGCGTTGACAAATATGCCGGGCTGACCCGAAAGACCGGCAAGCGGACCGTCTGGAACGGCGTGGTGCGCGAAGACCGCGAGGCGCTGTCGATCCCGCATCGCTGGCGTAAGCCACGCAAGATCTTCGTCAACTCGATGAGCGATCTGTTCCATGAACGGGTGACCGACGCCTTCATCCGCGATGTCTGGCAGGTGATGCGCGACACGCCGCGGCATAATTATCAGATTCTCACCAAGCGACCCGAGCGGATGGCAGCACTCGTTGCCGGCCAGATCGGGGAAGTCCTGCCCAATGTCTGGCTCGGCACCAGCATCGAGGACGCCGATGTTGTGGATCGCATCGACCATCTGCGAAGAGCGCCCGCCGCGATCCGCTTCATTTCGTTCGAGCCCCTGATCGGAGCGGTCGGCACCGTCGATCTCAGTGGCATCCATTGGGCGATCGTCGGCGGCGAAAGCGGCAAGTCCGCCCGTCCGATCCGTGAGGAATGGATCGACGAAATTCACGCCCGATGCCTGTCGGCCGGCACCGCCTTCTTCTTCAAGCAATGGGGAACTTGGGGCAAGGACAACAAGAAGCGATCGAAGAAGGCGAACGGCCGCGAGTATCGTGGGCAGACCTGGGATGAGATGCCGGCCGTGATGCACGCTGTCGTGTAACGGAGCCGGGAACAGGGGAGGCAGTGTGGTCGAGAAGCGATATGAGTGGGCGGACGGCGCAGTCCTCGAAGAACACTCGCATCGGAAGCACAAAATCCTTCGCGAATATGTGTTCGACTATCTCACCGTCCGCTGCAAGCTGCCGCAGCAGGAACGGTTCCGGCTCGCCATCATCGATGGCTTTGCCGGCGGCGGTCGCTATCAATGCGGGGCGGCCGGCTCGCCACTGATATTCATTGAGGAGCTGAAGCGGGCGGTCGAAGCGGTGAACACGCAGCGGGCCGTTCAGGGACTCGGCGCGATCGAGGTCGAGTGCTTGCTCGTCTTTAACGACGCCAGCCGCGACGCGATCGAGCTACTGAAGACGCATGTCGCCCCGATGCAGGCCGACATCGCGCTGACCTGCCCCAAGCTTCACTTAAAGGTGGAGTATCTTAACGACTTCTTCGAGGTCGCTTATCCGAAGATCAAGGTGCTGCTGGGACAGGGCCGCTATCGGAGCGTGATCTTCAACCTCGACCAGTGCGGCCATAGCCATGTCGAACGCCGCACAATCCTAGACATTATGCATTCCTGGCCCGCAGCCGAAATCTTTTACACCTTCGTCATCACATCTCTGCTGGCGTTTCTTCAGAAGGACGAGCCCGAGCGCCTGCGCACGCAGCTCGACCACCTTGGTATTCCGTCCAACGACATGCAGGCACTCGACGGGCTGATGAGCAGGAAGGACTGGCTCGGCACGGCCGAGAAGATCGTCTTCGACGCCTTCCGCTTGTGCGCTCCCTATGTCAGCCCGTTCTCGATCAACAATCCCGGCGGGTGGCGATACTGGCTGATCCACTTCGCCAATGCGTATCGGGCGCGGCAGGTCTACAATAACATCCTCCACGACAATGCGAGCTTGCAGGCACACGTCGGCAGGCCGGGCCTCAATATGCTGTCTTACGATCCTCGGCATGACGAGGGGATGCTGTATCTCTTCGACGATAGCGGACGGGCGTCAGCGAAGACCCAATTGCTGGACGACATCCCCCGTCTCGTGACCGAGGCGGGCGACGCGATATCGGTGATGGAGTTCTACGAAAGCATCTACAACGTTACCCCGGCGCACGCGGACGACGTTCACGCGGCGATCATCGAGAACCCGGACCTTGAGGTAATTACACCGTCTGGCGGCGAGCGACGCAAGGCCAATACGATCGCGGTGAACGACATCATCAAGCTGAAGAACCAGCGCAGCTTCTTCCCGATGTTCCTGAATGCGGGAACGAAGGCGAAATAGGGATTGCGCGTCGAAGAATTGGGTCACGATCGTTGATCGACCGTGACCCAAACGATCACTTTCCGACGAACTCCATCGCATCGGCTGCCTTTTTCAACCGTTCGACAATCGTGGATTGGGTCAGCCCGTCCTTGTGCAGGCGATCCTTCGCATCATCCTTCCAGAACAGATCGCCGTGCGGCGGCAGTTTCGCCTTCAATTCCCTCACGGTCTGAATGGCTTTCTTCGCCCACTTTTGGAAATCATCGACCGACCAATAGAGTACTTTCTTCAAGGCCGGCTTCGCGCCGATGCCTGCCTTAGTGCACGGCGTGACGAGAATTGCAGTTAAGTTCAGATCGCCAGCGCCCAGCACATTTTCCTTGATCCAGTCGGGGTGCATCGCAGCTTGCTTCGCTTTTTCTGCGCCGAACACCGTCGTGGCGCTGCCATTTGCATGATCTTCAAAAACGATTCCCTTGGTTTCTCCGAGCCACCAAGGATCGGGCGCGGCATCGGACTCCCCGTTTCCGGCGGTGAACCCAAGCAGCTCGCCCAACTCGCGCTGGCCTTCCTCGAACGTCTCCGGCTTGACGAGGTTCTTGAGAATGCGCTTGGCCTTCTTCTCGAACGCGCGGTCGTTCGCCGTACCCATCGCAAGCAGCGTAGCTTCGAGACGTTCGACTTGGACGATGGCATCCTCGTCAACGATCTCGGACTCGGCTGCCTCATCCGTGGATTGCGCCTTCGCCAGCCGCGCCAGCCAGCCTACGCCTGGCGCGGCCTTCATTGCCTCGCCGAACTGTTCGCGCGCCGTCTGCTGGTGCGCGTCGTTGACCGCCTTTGACATCGACCAGGCGACGGCTCCGGCCAGATAATGCCACAGCGCACGATAACCACGAAGTTCTGGCGCGGTCAGCTTTGCCGTGATCGCTCGGGCTTCGACGAGTGCGGTATCGGCATCTCCCATCCATAGCGCCTTCGAATAACGCACTTCGTGGGCGACGACGCTTTCGAGAATGTCCATCGCCGGATAGGGCGTCTGGGTGTAGTCGTTCGCATTGTCGAGGATTTCAGCGTTGGCCTCGGCCCAGTCGTTCTTATTGGCGAGAAAGCTCTTGAAATTGCCGATGAGATCATCGGTATCGACATCTTTCGACTGCTCGACCCCGAATGCGAGTTCGGCCTGAAGCTCCGGATGGAAATGCGCCCAATTACGATCATCGGCCAAATATTCGAGCAACTCGTGCCCAGTAACGAACACCGCAGAACGATCTTGCAGGGCGCGGGTGCAGCGCCCTGCCGCTTGCAACACGCGCGTCTGGAGCCGTTCGTTGAACAGCGCCATCGCGCCCATCTTGGTCATCAGGAACCGTTCCTGGGCGTTGGTCGCCTTCGGCAGTCCGTCAAGGCATAGGAGGCGACATTCATCATTAGGAAAGTCGATGCCGTCGAAGCGGCCGGCCATGATGGCAGCCGCTTTATCGGCACCGACGAAGTCGTCCTTCGAGTCTTCGATGTCGGCAGCGTTGAAAATCTCGAAGCCGTCGAGTTCCTCCACCTGCGCGCGGATGGTCGCTGCCGCAGCGTCGTTCGGCGTCAGGACGACAGACCGCCCGGCAAGCTTCTGCATCTTCAGCCGCAGCTTCTCGCACTCGGCCGGTTCGAGCGACAGGCCCGGAAAGATGAAGAAGCGTCGTCCGACGCCTGTCGAGCGGAATCCTTCGGGAGCAGGCAGTCGCCGGATCGCCGACGTGCCGGTCAGTCGTTCCAGATCACCACCGGCACCCAATGTCGCCGACATAAAGATGCGCTGCTTGGCGTTGGCGAATGGAGCATGATCCCAGACCGGCGGTATCAACGGGCGGATGAGGATTTCACGCGACGCAAGATAGACGTGACATGACGACAGGTGGTCGCGCAGCAATTGCCAGCGGAATGTAACATCATCGCTGGCATCAGAATTAGCGTCGATGATGTCGGTGAGTTTCGGCGCGATTTCCTGAAGGACTGTCGATGGCAGCTTGTCCACCCATGTCGCGTCCGACGGGTCTTTCCAGTCGCCGGTGAGGCGGGCATGGGACTGGCCAGTCAGGTAGGGACGCAGCAGATCGCTGACGGCCGCATGAAGCGCGGCATGGTCGTCGTCGCCGGCCGGTATTTCCAGCGACCACATCTTGGCGATGTAGTTTTCGGCAGCATGGGCGTCGTCGATGATGACCACATCTGGATTACTGAAAAAGGGGCGGACGTTGAACAGGCTGGAATAGGTGGTGACAGCGACCTTGGCCCCAGTGGTGTAATCCGACTTGGATGCCGCAGAGTAATTCTTCTTCGCGCTGGTGAAGCCAACGGCATCAATGCCGTAGCGGTTCTGCGCCTGATCTACGGTCTGGTTGACGAGTTGCCGCGTGGGGCAAAGATAAACGACACGTTCTTTGAACTTGCGCCGCCGCCATTCCGCAATCAGCAGACCGACCAGCGTCTTGCCGCTTCCTGTCGGCAGTTGAAGTGCAACATCCTTTTCATCGACCATCTGCTCGCCATAAGCGCGAAGCATATCGCGCTGGTGCGTCATGACATCCGGCAGCTTCCGCCGGGTCAGAGTCTGAAAAAGCTTTGCGGGGGAGTCGGGCGCGCTCAGGGTCGCGGTGTTCTTTTTGAATGCCATAGATCGGGGCTGCTTTCGAGATTCGGTAGGTCGTTGTTGATGCCACTCATTCCAAAAAAGCTACCTAGGGTCGAGCGTTAGCGACCGACCGCCGGCAGGAAGTAGCTCCAACATAGTTTCTGCGCTTTTTGATGGGGTCGCTAGGGGCGCTGCCCCACGCGCGGGGCAAGGGATCGCTGACGCTCGTCCAGGTCGGTATCCCCAGCCTTCCTCCACGTCGTTCCTCCGTTCCGTACAGGCCGGGTGATCCCCCTCCGTCCCGGTCGCCCTTGCCCCTTGCTACCCCCGGTCTCGCCGACGGGCAGGGGTTCAGGAGCGGCGCTTCGCTGCTCTGAACCCAAGCTCCGAGGAACAGAGAGATGACCGACGCAGCCGAAAGCAACCCCCGCATTTATGTCGCCTGCCTTGCCGCCTACAACAACGGCTATCTGCATGGTGCCTGGATCGACGCAGATCAGGATGCCGATGAGATCAGAAGCGAGATCGCCGCCATGCTATCGCGCTCGCCGATCGAGGGTGCGGAGGAATATGCCATCCACGATTACGAGGGCTTCGAGGGCGTCGCCATCGAGGAGTTCGCCGGTATCGAGAACGTGGCGCGGATCGCCGCATTCGTCGCCGAGCATGGCGCGTTGGGCGCGGGTTTGCTGAACGAGTTCGTCGGCGACATCGACCAGGCCGAGACCGCCATGCGGGACTGCTACCATGGTCAGTTCACCAGCCTTGCCGATTACATGGAAGAGCTGACCGCCGATACGGTCACGATCCCCGACGCCCTGCGCTACTACATCGACTGGCAGGCGATGGCGCGCGATGCCGAGTTGGGCGGCGACCTGTTTACGGTGGAAACCGCGTATGACGAGGTTCATGTCTTTTCCCGCCGCTGAAAGGCATCCGTCGCTTTGCCAGCCCTTGCCGGCAAAGCGACGGAATGCGGCGGCCCGCTGTTGCATGGAGGCGTGTGGCAAGCAGCGTTCGACCTGGCAGGATGGCGACCGCTTGCCGGATTTTCCAATATCGAGATAGAACAACCAAAACGGATATGAATTAACTATAATTGCGATCGTGTTACGCACTCCAGTTATCTGGATAGAGCGGCTACACCGATCCCTCTTTCTCCATGACCATCCCGATCCGGGCTTCGTCCTGCACCGCCCGGAATTGGGGAGGTGAAGCCATGCTGAGTATCGACTGGCGCTCGCCGGCGGCATACGCACACACGAAAACCATTTCCGCCGCCGGTTTTGCTTGGGAATATCTTCGTCGCAACGACGAATACCGGGAGGATTTCCGGTCCGCCAGCGCGGACGGAAGCCCTCGCGCTGACCGCCTCGAACGCTTCGTTCGGCGCTGGGGGTTGCGATTTCCCAAGCGACCCCGACGCACCGCCTGACCTTGAGCCGCCGGTCTGGTCGCCGGGCTTGCAGCCGCAAGCGGTCATGCTGTCGCCTGCCGAGCATCAGAGCGGCGAGGCAGAGCCGATGATCGTCCTCGCGCATCGCGGCGGCCTTCGACTGCGGCAGGCCGAAGATGGCTGGCACGGCATCTGGCAAGCCGATGGCGTCGTTCATCAATTCTGGCTGCGCGAAGCCGTGCCGGACGCCGTCGCCTTCTACGCCGCGACCCTGCCGATGGATTCCTGGCTGGAGCTTCGCGCCCACGCCGCGCGCCGACTCTGGCGCGCCCTCACGGGACGCCCGCCAGGCGCGGACTTTCGGGCGCTGCCCGAGCAACTGCGACAATGGCACATCCTGTCGTTACGGGCGCTCGA
This sequence comes from Sphingomonas sp. FARSPH, assembly GCF_003355005.1. Classification (NCBI taxonomy): domain Bacteria; kingdom Pseudomonadati; phylum Pseudomonadota; class Alphaproteobacteria; order Sphingomonadales; family Sphingomonadaceae; genus Sphingomonas; species Sphingomonas sp. FARSPH. The sequence goes on from NZ_CP029985.1 coordinate 461,621, forward strand.
TGCCCGGCTACGCGGCGAGAGCTATCGTGCCATTGCCGAAGTGCTACTCGGCTTCCGGGGCAGCAAGGAGGATTGGGAGGCCGATCCGAGCAAGAACAAGGTGCGCCGGCTCGTCGCGCACGGCATCAAGATGATGCGCGGCGGCTATCGCCTGTTACTGCATTATCCCATCAAGCCGAAAACGCGGCCGTGACACCATCCGTCAGGGTCTGTTGGCCGCCGCCTGTTCCAGTATCCGGCGATAGCCTTCGCGCGATAGCCATTGCGCGCGTTCGAGATGGCTTTGCCAGCAACGACGGGTGCGCAGCGCATCGGCGATCGGATCACGATGCAGCACGATCGGCGCGACTTCCTGCCAGTCCGCGTGCTCGGCCTCGGCATCCAGCAGCCGCATGTAGGTGACGAAATGCCGCTCGTCGTAGGGCGTGATCGCATCGCCGGACGGCGCTTCGTCAGCCACATCGGGGTCGAGTTCGATAGGGGTTCGCATCGCCGCTCCCTCCGCCTTCGGAGAAGTTTGTCTGCGGTGCGCCCCCGCAAACGTCCTCTCTGACTCCTGGTGATCGGGGAGTTAGTAACCGTGACTAGACGGCCCCATGGCCTTTAGCTGGAAAGCCTGTTGCATACGCCACAGGCTCCCCGACCATAGGGTCAAGGAGTGTGGTGCCGTCACGGCCGGCACCAACCGCTAGTCAGGGGTTACTACGCCCCCGGAACAGCGCGTCACTGCTCCTTCCCCAGCCTTATCCGAAATGGCCGGAATTGTCTTCGCCTATTCAGCGCGACGGATAGAGCCTCACTGAAAACGTTCGGCTTTTTGTGCTCCCAGGGGGTGCCGTCAGCGTGTGGCCGCAAATGCGGCACGCTACCGGCCGCCGATCCCTCGCCATGGTTCGCCACAGCCCGCTCGCCAGACGGCAGCGGCATCGACCACGAACCAGAGGTGATCCATGGCCGTCCGCCCCAACGCGGATTTGCCGCCGCGCATGTTGCGCACTCAGGAAGCCGCCCGCTTCCTCGGCATTTCCATCCGCACCCTCGAAAAGCATCGCACCTATGGCACCGGCCCGACCTATCGCAAGGTCGGCGGGCGCGTCCTTTATACCGTCCACGACCTCGAAGCCTGGACCGAGATCGGCTCGCGCAAATCCACCCGCGACACGACGGCCGGCAAGGTCTTTCCCGCCCGTCCGCTGACGCCGCAAGAGCGGGGCGAGTGCTGATGCTGCGCGACGAGGATCATGAACCCGCCGCGCAGCCGTGCGACACCAGCGAACGCAGCCGCCTCGCTCCCTTCGTGGTCGCGACCGGCGATGCGCCGCCGCGCGACCAACGCGACCTGATGGAGCGGCCCTTCTTCTCCCTGGCGAAGACGCCGCGCACCACGCCCATTCTCTACAAGACGGCCGACATCGAGGTGCAGGTCTTCGCCATGCCCGAACACGGCATGGCGACCATCTGGGATGCCGACGTGCTGATATGGGCGGCCTCGCAGATCGTGGCGGCCAGGAACGCCGGCCTGAACACCTCGCGCTTCTTCCGCTTCACGCCCTACCATCTGCTGCGCGCTATTGGTCGGCCGACCGGCAATCGCCAATATCTGTTGCTGAAAGCCGCGCTCGCCCGCCTGCAATCGACCTCCATTCGCACGACGATCCGCCACGGCGAGCATTGGCGGCGACGGCAATTCTCTTGGATCAACGAATGGGAGGAGATGACCACGCGCGACGGCCGCTTCGAGGGCATGGAGTTCGTCCTGCCCGAATGGTTTTACTCCGGCGTCGTCGATCGTTCGCTCGTCCTCACCATCGACCCGGCCTATTTCCGGCTGACGGGCGGTATCGAACGCTGGCTCTATCGCGTCGCCCGCAAGCACGCCGGGCACCAGCCGCACGGCTGGCTGTTCGAGATCGCGCACCTTCATAAGAAGTCCGGCAGCCTCGCGCGGATTTCCGATTTCGCCCTCGACCTGCGCCGCATCGCCGCCCGGCAATCGCTGCTCGGCTATCGCCTCGACATTCGCCGCGAAGGGCGGCGCGAGCTGCTGCAAATCCGGCCCGAAACCCCGTCCACAGTGCCTGTTGATAAGGGTGTGAAAACCATCGGCACATCAGGCGCAAAGGGTATCGGTACATCAGGCGCAGCACTATCGGCACATCAGGCGCGCGGACCACAGTTAAGCCTCTGGCCCGAAAAGCGGAATCCGGCTGCTAACTTAGAGTCTAACAGAGAATCTAACTTTTCTTCTCTGACGCGCGCGCAGGCGAGGCGTGGTGCCGGTGCCGCAAGGTCGGTCGCCGACGTGCTGCGGGACATGCTGACGCCCGATCCGTCCGACAGCGATGGAGGCCAGCGATGAGCGGCAAGGCACCCCGTCACGCGCATGGTCGTCCCCAACCGGACGGGCCAGCGCCCTTTACCACATTGGTCGAACTGACCTTCCAGAAGCAGAAGGTCGAGCACTGGATCAGGTTCGGCCGCAAGAGCTACGAACGGATCATCGACCGCCGCCGCAGCGTCGTCGGCTTCGCGCCCGATAGCGTCTTCGCCTTCGTCCGCTGGGCGGCGGGCGATCATGGCACCGTCGTCTCGCGCATCGACATCGTGCGCGCCGTCCGTCGCGGCGAACCGTTCCAGACCGTGCCCTTCGTGCGTCCGGGCGGCGACATCCTGTTGTGTCTCAATGGGTGGCACAAGGTTCAGCGTGTGCTCGCGGCTATCGACGCGGTGGAGGCGTTCGGCGTCGATCCCGCCGATGCTTCGCCCGACCACTGGCGACACGTCCACAACCGGCTGACCGCCAATCAGGAGCCGAACGTCTACACGCCCGAGCGTCACGCCGCATGGATCGGCCGCCGGAGGATCGACCCATGACTCGGTTCGGCTATGTCATGGCGACATATTTGGCGGTGCTGGGCGTCGCGGTCGCGACCGTCATCCCGATGCCGACGAAACTCGTCTGGAACGTCACGGCCAGCGCGCCGATCGGTCTCTATACCATTGAGCGGGCCGACAGGCTCACGGTGCCGGAGCTGGTCGCGGTCATGCCGCCCGAACCGCTCGCCACCTTCATGGTGGAGCGCGGCTATATCGGACGCGGCGTGCCGCTTTTGAAGCGCGTCGCGGGGCTTCCAGGGCAGCGAGTTTGCCGCTCGCGATCCGCCATCACGGTCGATGGCGTGGAGATGGGCGAGGCGCTGGAGCGCGATCGGGTCGGCCGCGCGCTGCCCGTCTGGCGAGGCTGTCGCGTCGTCGCCAGCGATGAACTCTTCCTGCTGAACGGGCGCGTCCGCGACAGCCTGGACGGCCGCTACTTCGGACCCGTTCCCGCGAACACCGTCATCGGCCGGGCGCTGCCGCTCTGGACCGACGAGGACGGCGACGGCCGCTTCGAATGGCGCGCGGCGACGCGCTGACTTCCCCCAATCAAGGAGGCTATTCGTGCTCAATTCGTTTGAGAAATCGGCATGGCGAGATGCCGTTCTTGTGGGTCTCGGCGCATTCGCGGTCTGCGCGAGGCCGACCTTAGCGATGGCGCAGTCCGCGCCGATTGCACGTCCAGCCGCCGTCGTTCCCTATGCCGCCCATATCGCCGAGGCGGCGCAGTGGTTCGGCATTCCCGAACGCTGGATTCGTGCCGTGCTGCGCGCCGAGAGTGCGGGCGATGCGCGTGCAATTTCCCCGGCGGGGGCGATGGGACTGATGCAGGTCATGCCCGACACCTGGGCGACGTTGCGTATCCGCTATCGGCTCGGCCGCGACCCTCATGACGCGCGCGACAACATCATGGCGGGCGCGGCCTATCTGCGCGAAATGTGGGATCGCTACGGCAATGTCACGGCGATGCTCGCCGCCTACAATGCCGGTCCCGGCCGCTATGACGACCATCGTTCGACGGGCCGCGCCTTGCCCGCCGAGACACGCGCCTATGTCGCCGCACTCGCACCTGTTCTCGGCAGTGCGCTGACACCTGAAACGACGGTCGAGAACACCGCACCGCCGCCCGATTGGCGCGAGGCCGCGATCTTCGTCGCGCGCTCGACCGACGCCCAGCCTGCCGTCATATCGTCATCCGGCGCGCAATCCGATGACGGTCGCGCAACCGTCCCGGTGCGTGCGCCCGTCGATCGGGAAGCACAAGGCGGCGGTATCTTCATTGCCCGAGCGAGGATCGGAAACACGCGATGATGGCGAGGCATTCGTGCGCGATGGGGTTCGTTCCGATGTGCCGGCAGGCGGGTGTTCGTCTGTCGGCATATGGGGTCGGAAGGGCAGAAAGGGACGAAGGAGCGGAGGGCAAGATAAAAGAAACCGGCACTCCGTTGGCTCGGTTTCGGGGCAAGCCCTTGTCTGCACACTGTTTTGGAGCGGTGCGAATGGCACCTTGTCCTTCGATCTGTAGTGCCGCGATGTCGCTCAACACCTTGGCGTTGTTACCTTTGGGCCGGCACCGTGGCCGCCAGATGGTCGATTGTCAGAGATTCCCGCCGGAGCCGCGCCCATGAGTGCCGATGACGAAATCCGCTTCCGGCCAAAGCCCGGCCGTGTCCGATCCGATGCGCCGAAACTGGGCAAGGCCAGGAGCTTCTTGACCCAGGCGAAGAAGATCGCCCGCCAGCAGAGCAACAGCCCGTCGCGGTCATCGTCGCCATCGTCGTCCCGGTCCAGATCGAAGCCGAGTACCACGGGCGGCAAGACCGCGCGGACGAGCGGCGGGCCGGGCTTGAAGCGCGGGCGCGGTGCGGCCTTCGTCCGGTCGCGCACCTTGTCGGGTGGCTGGCGTCACAGCGCGCAGGGAATGCGCCGCGTCATCGTCAAGACCCGCTATGTCCAGAGCGCCGGCAAGAACGGCAAGTCCGCCGCCCACCTGCGCTATATCCAGCGTGACGGCACCGCGCGCGACGGCGAGCGGGGCCAGCTCTATTCCGCCAACGAGGATCGCGCTGATGGTGATGCCTTCGTCGAGCGCGGCGCGGATGACCGTCACCAGTTCCGGTTTATCGTCTCGCCGGAGGACGGCGCGGACCTCACCGACCTGACCGCCCATACCCGCGACCTGATGCGCCAGGTCGAAGCCGATCTCGGCACGAAACTCGATTGGGTCGCGGTCAATCACCACAACACCGGCCATCCCCATGTGCATGTCATCGTCCGGGGCAAGGACGAGCTGGGCGCAGTTTTGGTCATCAACGGCGACTATCTCGCCAACGGCATCCGCGAGCGGGCGAGCGAGTTGGCAACGCTGGAGCTTGGCCCCGTCACCGAGATGGAGCAGAACCGCAAGCTGTCGGCCGAGATCGACCAAGACCGTTTCACCCGCATCGACCGCGCCATGGCCGAGGAAGCCGACGACCGCTTGCTCGACCTGCGCGACACGCCGGCCGATCCCAGGCGTCAGTTCGACCGGACTCTCCACCTGCGTCGTCTCGCCAGGCTGGAGACGATGGGCCTCGCCACCGAGCACGCGCCGGGCGTCTGGGAACTGAGCGAGCGGATGGAGCCGACCTTGCGCGAAATGGGCGAGCGCGGCGACATCATCCGCACCATGCACGGGGCGCTGAAGGCCGATGGCCTCGACCGAGACCCGGCGATCTTCCAGCTTCACGACACCGCGCCCGAAGTCCCGATCGTCGGCCGTGTCGTCGATAAGTATCTGACGGACGAGCTGGGCGAGACCCTGACCGTCGTGCTCGACGGAATCGACGGACGGACCCACCATGTTCCCGGCATAGACCCGGCCCGCGTCGAAGATGCGCGGATCGGCAGCATCATCGAGATCGGCCCGCCTGATACCAGGCAGCGGCCATCCGACCGCGCCATCGCAGCCATCGCCGAAGACGGCACGTATCGGCCGAGCCGCCATCTCGAACAGGCGAAGTTCGAGGGCCGCGTTCCGGGCGGCGACTATGAGGGCTTCGTCGATGCGCATGTTCGTCGGTTGGAGGCATTGCGCCGCGCCGGCATCGCCGAACAGATCGACCCCGACCGATGGCGCATCCCGCAGGACTTCGAGAACCGTGCCGCCGCCTATGACGCCGGCCGCAACCGGCAGGCCAGCGTGCGCGTCCTCTCCACCTTCGATCTCGAGAAGCAGATCGGCGCGGATGGCGCGACCTGGCTCGACCGCCGCCTCATATCGAGCGCGTCGCGGGACCTGTCGCCATCCGGCTTCGGTCAGCAGGTCGCCGAGGCGATGGACCGTCGCCGCGAACATCACATCGGCCGGGGCGACGCCGAGCGCCACTCGGATGGCCGCGTCTTCTATCGGCGCAATCTTCTCGGCACGTTGCGCGAGCGCGAAGTCGCCCGTGTCGGGGCGGAGATGGCGATGAGCAAGAACCTCCCGTTCCACACTGCGAGCGATGGCGAGAGGGTCAGCGGCAAGTTCACCGGGACCGCCCAGCTATCGAGCGGCAAGTTCGCCGTGGTCGAGCAGAGCCACGAGTTCACCCTTGTCCCCTGGCGGCCGGTCATCGACCGTCAGCTTGGCAAGGAGATCAGTGGCATCGCTCAGAGCGGTTCGGTGTCGTGGCAGCTGGGGCGGCAGCGAGGGGTTGGGCTTTAGCAGCGCGGATCGAACCGATGGCCGGCTCGCCGAACCGATGCCGCCCCGATCTTGGATTCATTCATGGCTTACTTACCTGTAGCGCCCAGGCGAGGTTCCCATGATGCGGCGGAAGGTCGTGCTAAACGCGGCTTCGGACTCATAGCCTACGGACGAGGCGATCATGCAAACACGCTCGTCAGTTCGCCGCAGTCGGTCAGCCGCCAATCTCATACGCCAATGGATGAGATAGTCGAGCGGTGTCTGGCCAACCACGTTGCGAAAGCGTTCGGCGAAACTGGTTCTCGACATGCCCGCCATATTGGCAAGTTCAGCGAGCGCCCACTTCCTGGCGGGATCAGCGTGCATCGCTCCGATAGCGCGCGCCAGCCGAGGGTCCGCCAACGCCCCAAGCCACCCCGGCGCTTTGATGCCTTCGGATGCGAGCCACAGGCGAAGCACCTGCAACAGCATGATTTGCGACAGATGCTCTGCCATCAGCGCGCCGCCCGGCGGCCGCGCTTTGAGTTCGCCAGCGAGTTGTTCCAGCGCCCAGCGTAGCACGGCGGCTTGAGCCGATGCGTCGTGAACGTGCAGGATCGTCGGCAGAGCATTGAACAGCAATGCAGTATGATCGCCGTCAAAGGAAAACCTTCCACCGATCAGGAAGAAATCTCCGCCTCCGTTACACGTTGCGATGCCATCGACCGCACGGTCGTAGATCGAAGGGGAATCTATTGCTGGCAGCGAAAGATCGGTTGCAAATTGGAAAGGACGGCCTCGCGTCAGGAGAAAGCAGTCGCCGGCCTCGATCCTCTGCGGCTCCGATTCTCCCTCGACCTGCACCCAACAAGATCCACGCATGACCGCGTTGAACTTGATGCCCTCATGCGGAGGAAAGCGGATGGCCCAATCGCCACCCGCGTCGAGGCCGGCGCTGATCGCGCTCTTCGGTCGCAAGAGGGAAAGAACATCGGAAAGAGGGTCCAAGAGAAGCAATTCCGAACGATAGAGAAGATATTTCGTATCTTACAGCATGGATCGTCCACTTTCCAGTGTCCATCTTTTCCTGAACGTCAGAGACGACAGGAGATTCGCATGACCAATCATCAAAAGCCGATCGGCTCCGGCTTCGGAGCAAGAACAACTGCGAGCGAAGTGCTCGCCGGTTTCGATCTATCCGGCAAAAGTGCGATTGTTACCGGCGGTCATTCCGGCCTGGGCCTCGAAGCTGTCAAAGCGTTAGCCGCAGCCGGCGCGAGGGTGATTGTCGCGTCGCGTAATCCGGCAATGGCCACCAACTCCACCGCCAGCATTCCAAACGTCAGCGTCGAGCAACTGGACCTCTCAGACCTGCACAGCATTCGCACCTTTGCCGACCGCATCCTTGCGGCAGGCATCCATATCGACATGCTCATCAACAATGCGGGTGTCATGGCTTGCCCGGAAAAGCGCATCGGGCCGGGCTGGGAGTCGCAATTCGCAATCAACCATATCGGCCATTTCGCGTTGACCACATGGATGTGGTCCGCGCTTGAAGGCGGTGCGCGCGTCGTATCGGTGTCGTCCGCCGGCCATCACAATTCTCCGATCCGCTGGAACGACATTCATTTCGAGCGCGGTTACGACAAATGGCTCGCCTACGGCCAATCGAAGACAGCCAACGCGCTCTTTGCCGTCCACCTTGACCGTTCTGGCCACGAGGCGGGCATCCGCGCCTTCTCGCTGCATCCGGGCAAAATTTTTACCCCGCTGCAACGGCATCTGTCGCAGGCGGAAATGGTCGAAGCCGGCTGGCTGGATAGGGACGGCGCTCCGGCGGACCCGACGTTCAAAACACCGGAACAGGGGGCGGCAACGGCGGTATGGGCCGCAACGTCGCCCATGCTTGCCGAACTTGGCGGCTTGTATTGCGAAGACTGCGATGTGGCCTTGCGTGCCGAAACGACCGACGAGCCATTCGTTGGTGTTCGCTCCTATGCAACCGATCCCGACGAAGCCGAACGGCTCTGGAAATATTCGGTCGCGGCCGTGGCGAATATTCCGCCCATGGCAACCGTCCGATGACGGAGGGCGGATAGCGATGCGGCGGCGGTGGCATTCTGCACCAATGATTGATCGCGAATCGGGACAGCCGACTCGACTAGGTGCGCGTATCCCTCTCGTGTCGCTTATCCAAACCCTCGCCGTCGCGGAGCACCTGAACTTTCATCATGCCGCCCATGCTCTCGGCATTAGCCAGTCAGGGATCAGCGCTCGTATCCGGGCGCTGGAGGTGGAACTTGGTGTCCTGCTTTTCGAGCGCAACACGCGCGGCGTCCGGCTGACGGAAGCCGGACGCCTTTTTGTCGAACAGGTCGCGGCGGGGATCGAACAGCTCGACCATGCCGTGAAGATCGCCGGCATGACGGCGGCGGGAGAATGCGGTCGCCTGCGCATCGGCGTCCATGGCCTGATCGCGGGCAGCTTTCTCGACAACCTGTTGGCCGACTATCGTAGAAATCATCCCGGCATCGCCATCGAGATGACCGAAGCCACCGCGCGCGATGCGGTCGTGCAGGTTCGAGCGTGCAGGATTGACGTGGCATTCGTCGTCGGCGCGTTCGAGCTGCCCGACTGCCACTCACGGCCGATCTGGACGGAGGCGTTGATGGCGGCTCTGCCGGTCGATCACCGGCTTGCGGATCAACCTAGCCTGACGTGGGACGATCTCGCTGCCGAACAATTCCTCGTCCGTCGAGGCGGCACCGGGCCGCAAGTCCACGACCATATCGTGCTGCGCCTAGCTGGCCGATGGTCGCAACCCGCGATCCGGCGTTTCGAGGTCGAGCGCGGGACATTGCTATCTATGGTCGCGCAGGGCTTCGGGGTCACTCTTGTCGGCAAGGCGAGTGGATTGTTCCCTACAGCCGGCATCGTATTGCTGCCAATCACGGACGAGCCGGGGCCGATCGTCTTCTCGGCGGTATGGTCGCCGCACAACCGAAGCGTCGCACTCCAAAATCTTTTCGCGCTGGCGAGCGAGATGAGCCCGGCGACGCAAGCCGCATAGGCATCGACGCGGGGGCAAACCATCCTATTCGCCGCCGATAGCAGCCGGCAGCCCTCTCGGCTCATGTTGGCCGTTGCCAGTCCCAAATTCGCCCATTCTCTGATCGGCTCCGACATTTTTGCCGATTGGAGCCTGTATGCGCGGGGGCCGAATACTTTGGGGTCAGATTGCCGTCGTCTTCGCTATCGCCGTGGTGGCGATCTGGGCGGCGACGCAATGGACGGCATGGCGGCTCGGGTTTCAGCCGCAGCTCGGTCATCCGTGGTTCGAGCTGGCCGGCTGGCCGATCTACCATCCGCCCGTCTTCTTCTGGTGGTGGTTTTCCTACGACGCCTATGCGCCAGCGATCTTTACCGAGGGCGCGATGATCGCAGCGTCCGGCGGGTTCATCGCGATCGTCGCAGCCATCGCCATGTCGATCATCCGCGCGCGCGAAACCGGCAACGTCGCGACCTATGGTTCGGCGCGCTGGGCCGACGACAAGGAAATCCGCGCCGCCGGCCTGCTCGATCCCGATGGCGTCGTGCTCGGCCGCTACGAGCGCGACTATCTCCGGCATGACGGTCCCGAGCATGTGTTGTGCTTTGCGCCGACCCGATCGGGCAAGGGTGTCGGCCTCGTCGTGCCGACGCTGCTGACTTGGCCGGGATCGGCGATCGTCCATGACATCAAGGGTGAAAACTGGACGCTGACGGCGGGCTTCCGCGCCAGGCACGGCCGCGTCCTGTTGTTCGATCCGACCAACGCCGGATCGTCCGCCTACAATCCGCTGCTGGAGGTGCGGCAAGGCGAATGGGAAGTCCGCGACGTGCAGAACATCGCGGACATTCTCGTCGATCCCGAAGGTAGCCTCGACAAGCGCAACCATTGGGAAAAGACGAGCCATAGCCTGCTCGTCGGCGCGATCCTGCACGTCCTCTATGCCGAGCCGGACAAGACGCTGGCGGGTGTCGCCAACTTCCTGTCCGATCCACGCCGCCCGGTCGAGGCGACCTTGCGAGCCATGATGGACACGCCGCATCTGGGCGATGCCGGCGTGCATCCAGTCATCGCCTCGTCGGCCCGCGAACTGCTGAACAAATCCGACAACGAACGCTCCGGCGTGCTGTCCACCGCCATGTCTTTCCTGGGACTGTATCGCGATCCCGTCGTGGCCCGTGTCACGGCAAGATGCGATTGGCGCATTGCCGATCTCGTCGGCGGCAAGGAGCCGGTCAGCCTATACCTCGTCGTGCCGCCGTCCGACATCAACCGGACCAAGCCGCTGATACGCCTGATCCTCAACCAGATCGGCCGCCGGCTGACCGAGGAACTGAAAACCTCCGGTAAGCGTCATCGCCTGCTGCTGATGCTCGACGAGTTTCCGGCGCTCGGCCGGCTGGATTTCTTCGAGTCCGCTCTGGCCTTCATGGCGGGCTATGGCCTGAAATCGTTCCTCATCGCGCAGAGCCTCAACCAGATCGAACGGGCCTATGGGCCGAACAACGCCATTCTCGACAACTGCCATGTGCGCGTCAGCTTCGCCACGAACGACGAGCGCACGGCCAAGCGCGTGTCGGACGCGCTCGGCACGGCGACGGAAATGCGCGATTCCACCAACTATGCCGGTCATCGGCTGTCGCCGTGGCTGGGGCATCTCATGGTGTCGCGGCAGGAGACGGCGCGGCCGTTGCTGACGCCGGGCGAGATCATGCAGCTCCCGCCGACCGACGAAATCGTCATGGTCGCCGGCACACCGCCGATCCGCGCCACCAAGGCCCGCTATTTCGAGGACGCGCGCTTGCAGGAGCGTATCCTGACCCCGCCGAAACTGGCGGCGGCTGCAACCGTCCCATCCGATGATTGGACCGGTCGCGTCGCCATGGCGGGGAACAACACGCCTCCGGCGACTGCCGACGACATGGGCGGCGATCCCGCCAATGCCGGCATCCGCCGCGAGCCGGACTTGCCCGAGCATGAGGAAATCGTCGCGCCGCCGCCATCGCCCGCTCAGGAGTTCGACCTTCTCGACGACGAACCCGACGTTGACGCCGCGAAGGCGAAGGCCATGCGCGCTCGAATACGGGTGGTGGCGCGGCAAGCGTCGCTCGACCCCGGCGACGGCATCGAGCTTTGAGGGGGACGCCGATGACGACGCGCACCCGCATGAACGTCTATTTCGACCCGGCCTTGCTGAAACAGGTCGAGGCACTGGCGCTCCGACGCAACGTCTCGAAATCCGCGATCGTGGAAGCGGCCGTCGCGTCTTTCCTTTCGGGCGATACGACCGAGCGGCTGGAGGCGGCCATGTCGCGCCGTCTCGACAAGTTCGGCCGACAGATCGACGGGCTGGACGAAGACTTGGCCGTGCTCGGGGAAGCCATCTCGCTCTTCGTTCATTTCTGGCTGACCACCACGCCGCCGGTGCCGGAGTCTGGAAAGGCCGCCGCCCGCGCCATGGGCAATGAACGCTACAAGGGATACATGCAGACGCTCGGCAGGCGATTGGCGGCCGGCGACAGGTTTCTCAGAGAACTGTCGCGCGATGTCCGACCGCTCGAAGCCGGTTTCGAAACAGACGAAGAGCCGAATGGCGATCCCGGCTGAAGGTTCAACCCGTCCTATTCGCTGCCGATAGCCGCCGTTCCCCGCACGGCGTTGGATACTTGTTGAACCGGCCTGATTTCAGGCTCTTTTAATCGACCCCGATCCGGGGATCGTTTGTCGCGCGCCCCGAAAAAGCGGGGCCGCCATGACCACATCACACCAGAAACCGGAAGCGATCCAGCGGGGCGCGCGGATGCTGCGCACCGCGCTCGGCCCCGCCATCGCCCGCTTTCTCGAAGACCCGGCCGTCGTCGAGGTGATGCTGAACCCGGACGGGCGCATCTGGATCGACCGCCTCTCAGAAGGGTTGGCCGATACCGGCGAGATGCTGTCGCCTGCCGACGGCGAACGCATCGTCCGCCTGGTCGCGCACCATGTCGGTGCTGAGGTTCATGCACGGTCGCCGCGTGTTTCCGCCGAACTGCCCGAGACCGGCGAGCGGTTCGAGGGGCTGTTGCCGCCCGTCGTCGCGGCACCCGCCTTCGCCATCCGCAAACCCGCCGTCGCGGTGTTCACGCTCGACGATTACGTCGCCGCCGGGATCATGTCGGCCGAACAGGTGGACATCCTGCGCCGCGCCGTTGCTGACCGCGCCAACATCCTCGTTGCAGGCGGCACCTCGACCGGCAAGACCACGCTGACCAACGCGCTGCTCGCCGAGGTGGCGCACACGTCGGATCGCGTCGTCATCATCGAGGATACGCGCGAGCTGCAATGCGCCGCGCCGAACCTCGTCGCCATGCGGACCAAGGAAGGCGTAGCGACGCTCTCCGATCTGGTCCGCTCGTCGCTTCGCCTGCGCCCCGATCGCATCCCGATCGGCGAGGTGCGCGGCAGCGAAGCCCTCGACCTGCTGAAAGCCTGGGGCACCGGCCATCCCGGCGGCATCGGCACCATCCACGCCGGCAGCGGCATCGGCGCGCTGCGCCGCCTCGAACAGCTCATCCAGGAAGCCGTCGTCACCGTCCCGCGCGCCCTGATCGCCGAGACCATCGACCTCGTGGCGGTGCTCGCCGGTCGCGGTGCCGCGCGCCGACTCACCGAACTCGCCCGCGTCGAAGGTCTCGGCCCGGACGGGGACTACCGCGTCATTCCAGCCACCCCCAACAGCACAGGAGACCCATCATGATCCGTAACCTAACGCGCGCGCGCCGCCATGCCGCGTCTGCTGTCGCACTCGTCACCATCAACGTCGTGATGGTCCCGGCCGCCCATGCCTCCGGCTCGTCGATGCCGTGGGAAGCGCCGCTTCAGAAAATCCTCGAATCGATCGAAGGCCCGGTCGCCAAGATCGTCGCCGTCATCATCATCATCATCGCCACCGGCCTGGCGCTCGCCTTCGGTGACACGTCGGGCGGTTTTCGCAAGCTGATCCAGATCGTGTTCGGCCTGTCGATCGCCTTCGCCGCGTCGAGCTTCTTCCTGTCGTTCTTCTCGTTCGGCGGCGGGGCGCTAGTCTGATGGCGGTCGCCTTCGAGCAACTGGACGTGCCGGGCTTCAACGTGCCTGTCCACCGCGCACTGACCGAGCATATCCTGCTCGGCGGCGCGCCGCGCTCCATCGCGATCCTCAACGGGACGCTGGCCGGAGCCGTCGGCCTCGGCCTGCGCCTCTGGCTGGTCGGCCTCGTCATCTGGGCGATCGGCCATGTCGCGGCGGTCTGGGCGGCGAAGCGCGATCCGCAATTCGTCGAGGTCGGGCGGCGGCATCTGCGCGTCCCCGGTCATCTGTCGGTTTGAGGGGCGCGGCCATGATGAACCTCTCAGAATATCGCCGCACCGCCACGCGCCTTGCCGACTTCCTACCTTGGGCCGCTCTGGTCGGCCCCGGCATCGTCGTGAACAAGGACGGTTCGTTCCAGCGCACCGCGACGTTTCGTGGTCCCGATCTCGATAGCGCCGTCGCGGCCGAGCTGGTCGCCGTTGCCGGCCGCATCAACAACGCCTTCCGCCGTCTCGGCTCCGGCTGGAGCATCTTCGTCGAGGCGCAGCGCAGCGAAGCTGACACCTATCCCGCGAGCCAGTTCCCCGATCCGGCATCCGGTCTGGTGGACGAAGAGCGCAAGGCCGCGTTCGAGGAAGCGGGCACGCATTTCGTGTCGGGTTACTTCCTGACCTTCCTCTATCTGCCGCCGGCCGAGGACGCCGCCCGCGCCGAGACCTGGCTGTACGAGGGCCGCGAACGGAACGGCGTCGATCCCCATGAGGTGGTGCGCGGTTTCATCGACCGCACCGACCGCGTGCTGGCGCTGCTCGACGGCTTCATGCCGGAATGCCGCTGGCTGGATGATCCCGAGACGCTGACCTATCTCCACTCGACGGTATCGACCAACCGGCATCGCGTTCGCGTCCCCGAGACGCCCGTATATCTCGACGCGCTGCTCACCGACCAGCCGCTGACCGGCGGGCTGGAGCCGCGCCTGGGCGACCGGCATCTGCGCGTCCTCACCATCATCGGCTTCCCGACCGCGACGACACCGGGCCTGCTCGACGATTTGAACCGGCTGGCCTTTCCGTATCGCTGGAGCACGCGCGCGATCCTGCTCGACAAGACGGACGCCACCAAGCTGCTCACGAAGATCAGGCGGCAATGGTTCGCCAAGCGCAAGTCCATCGCGGCGATCCTGAAGGAGGTGATGACCAACGAGGCATCGGCGCTGGTCGATACGGATGCCGCCAACAAGGCCGCCGACGCCGACATGGCGTTGCAGGAGCTGGGGGCCGACGCGGCGGGCATGGCCTATGTCACCGCGACGATCGTGGTGTGGGATGCCGATCCCCGCATCGCCGACGAGAAGCTGCGCCTCGCCGAAAAGGTCATCCAGGGCCGCGACTTCACCGCGATGGTCGAGACGGTCAACGCGGTGGACGCCTGGCTCGGCAGTCTGCCCGGCCATGCCTATGCGAATGTCCGGCAACCGCCCATCAGCACGCTCAACCTCGCCCACATGATCCCGCTGTCGGCGGTGTGGGCGGGGCCGGAACGGGACGAGCAATTCGACGCGCCGCCCTTGCTCTACGGCAAGACCGAAGGCTCGACCCCGTTCCGGTTTTCCCTTCACGTCGGGGATGTCGGCCACACGCTCGTCGTCGGCCCGACCGGCGCGGGCAAGTCGGTGCTGCTGGCGCTCATGGCCTTGCAGTTCCGCCGCTACGACCAAGCCCAAGTCTTCGCCTTCGATTTCGGCGGCAGTATCCGCGCCGCCGCGCTCGCCATGGGCGGCGACTGGCACGACCTGGGCGGCGGGCTGACCGAGGGCGACGAGTTCTCCGTCTCGCTCCAGCCGCTCGCGCGGATCGACGACACGTTCGAACGCGCCTGGGCGGCCGATTGGCTGGTGGCGATCCTGATGCGCGAGGGTATCGCGATCACGCCGGAGGTGAAGGAATATCTCTGGACGGCGCTGACGTCGCTCAGCACCGCGCCGGTCGGGGAACGCACCATCACCGGCCTGTCGGTGCTGCTGCAATCCAACGACCTGAAACAAGCCCTTCGACCCTATTGCGTCGGCGGTCCCTATGGCCGCCTGCTCGACGCCGAGACCGAGCATTTGGGCGCGGCTGGCGTGCAGGCGTTCGAGATCGAGGGGCTGGTCGGCACCGGGGCCGCGCCCGCCGCGCTGGCCTATCTGTTCCATCGCATCGGCGACCGGCTGGACGGACGGCCGACCTTGCTCATCATCGACGAGGGCTGGCTGGCGCTCGACGATGAGGGGTTCGCCGACCAGCTCCGCGAATGGCTGAAGACGCTGCGCAAGAAGAACGCCAGCGTCATCTTCGCCACGCAGTCGCTGTCCGACATCGACAATTCGCCGATCGCGCCGGCCATCATCGAAAGCTGCCCGACGCGGCTGCTCTTGCCTAACGAACGTGCGATCGAGCCGCAGATCACCGCCATCTATCGCCGCTTCGGCCTCAACGACCGGCAGATCGAAATTCTCGCAAGGGCAACCCCGAAGCGCGACTATTACTGCCAGTCGCGGCGCGGCAATCGCCTGTTCGAGCTGGGCCTGTCCGAAATCGGCCTCGCGCTCTGCGCCGCATCCTCCAAATCCGACCAGACACGCATCGCGCAGATCGTCGCCGAGCACGGCCGCGACGGCTTTCTCGCCGCCTGGCTTCGCGCCCGTGATGTCGGCTGGGCGGTCGATCTTCTCCCGACCTTTCCGACGCCCATTCCCCAACCCGAACAGGAGTCCCGCTCATGATCCTTCGCCGTTTCCGCTCGCGCGCCGTGTTCACGGCCGCGTCACTGCTCGCCGTGCCGCTGGCCCTGTCGCCGATCGTCACCACGCCGGCCTACGCCATCATCGTGTTCGACCCGTCGAACTATGCACAGAACGTCCTCCAGGCTGCCCGCGCGCTCCAGCAGATCAATCAGCAGATCACCTCGCTCCAGAACGAGGCGCAGATGCTCATCAACCAGGCGCGCAATCTGGCGAGCCTGCCGATTTCGTCGCTCCAACAAATCCAGCAGTCGGTGCAGCGCACCCAGCAACTTCTCAGTCAGGCGCAGAACATCGCCTACAATGTCCAGCAAATCGACCAGGCGTTCCAGACCAAATACGGCAACGTCTCGCTGTCGGCTACCGACCGCCAGCTCGTGCAGGACGCGCGAAGCCGCTGGCAGAACACGGTCGGCGGCTTGCAGGATGCGATGAAGGTGCAGGCCACCGTCGTCGGCAATATCGACACCAACCGCACCGAGATGTCGCGGCTGGTCGGGGCGAGCCAGGGCGCAACCGGCGCGCTCCAGGCGACGCAGGCCGGCAACCAGCTTCTCGCGCTCCAGGCCCAGCAGCTCGCCGACCTTACCGCCGTCGTCGCCGCCAATGGCCGGGCGCAGGCACTGCGGGACGCCGAGCAGGCGACGGCCGCCGAACAGGGCCAAGAACAGCGCCGCCGCTTCCTGACGCCGGGCGCGGGCTACACGCCCGGCAACGCGCAGATGTTCAACGGCCACTGATCGCGGAGCATCACCATGGATAGCAAGATGCTGGCCCGCCTCGGCGCGATCGTGTTCGTCGCCATCGCGATCACGGCGACCGCGATCGAACTGACCCGCAAGGAGGACGCGCCGGCATCGTCGCCCTCGCGTGCGCTCCAATCCGACTCCGATCCGCTGCGCGAACGCCAGCGCCGGTGCCAGCAACTCGGGGAAGCGGCCGCGAGCGACGCGGAATGCCTGCGCGTCTGGGCCGAAACCCGCGACCGCTTCCTGCGCCGCTCGACCATGCCGGAAGGGAGATAGGCCATGGGCGGCGCTGGCGTCATCGACACGTTTCTCGGCACCTTCACCCGCTATATCGACACCGGGTTCGGCCTGCTCGGCGGTGAGGTCGGCTTCATCGCGACCACGCTCATCGTCATCGACGTGACGCTCGCCGCGCTGTTCTGGTCCTGGGCCGGCGACGACGACATCATCGCCCGGCTGGTGAAGAAGACGCTGTTCGTCGGCGTCTTCGCCTATCTCATCGGCAACTGGAACAACCTGGCGAAGATCGTATTCGACAGCTTCGCCGGGTTAGGGCTGAAGGCGAGCGGCACCGGCTTCACGGCCGCCGACCTGATGCGCCCCGGCAAGGTCGCGCAAACCGGCCTCGACGCCGCCCGGCCGCTGCTCGACGCGATCTCCCCGCTGATGGGCTGGATCTCGGTGTTCGAGAATCTGATTCAGATCGTGTGCCTGCTCTTCGCCTGGGCGCTGGTCATCCTCGCCTTCTTCGTGCTCGCCATCCAGCTCTTCGTGACGCTGATCGAGTTCAAGCTCGCGACGCTCGCCGGCTTCGTGCTGATCCCCTTCGGTCTGTTCGGCAAGACCGCCTTCATGGCCGAGCGCGTGCTCGGCAACGTCATTTCCAGCGGCGTCAAGGTTCTGGTGCTGGCCGTCATCGTCGGCATCGGCTCGACGCTGTTCAGCCAGTTCACGCAAGGATTCGGCGGCCAGACACCCACCATCGACGATGCCATGGCGATCGTGCTCGCCGCGCTGTCGCTGGTCGGTCTCGGCATCTTCGGCCCTGGCATCGCATCCGGTCTCGTCTCGGGCGGCCCGCAGCTCGGCGCGGGCGCGGCGGTCGGCACCGGGCTTGCCGCTGGCGGCATGGTGATGGCGGGGGCCGGCGCGGTCGGACTTGCCGCAAGAGGGGGAGCCGCCGTGCTGTCGGGCGGGGCCGCCGCCGTGCGCGGCGGCGCGACCGCAGCGGGCGCGGCTTCCGCTGCCTACAGTCTCGGCTCGCTCGGCCAGTCCGGCGCGTCCGGTATGGCGTCCGGCCTTGCAGGCGTCGGCCGTGCGGCCGGCAACGCGGCATCCTCACCGCTTCGCAAAGCCGTCGATAGCGTCAAATCCAGCTTCGCCGATGGCGCAAAGGCCGGTTTCGGTGCGTCGGGCGGTTCCTCGACCGCCGGCAGCGTCGGCGGCGCGGGCGAAGCCGCGCCTGCATCTGCACAATCATCCGACACGCCGCCCGCATGGGCGCAGCGGATGCGTCAGGGCGGGAACACTCTCCACGCCGTCCAGACCGCCGCCCACGCCGTCCGCTCCGGCGACGGCCACGGCTCCGGTTCTTCCGTCAATCTTTCCGAAAGCGACCGCTTATGACCCTCTTCAAACGACCCGCCGTGCATTACGGCAAGACCCCCGAACCCGAGACACCTTATCAGCGCGCCGCCCAGGTCTGGGACGAACGTATCGGCTCGGCCCGCGTCCAGGCGAAGAACTGGCGTATCATGGCCTTCGGCTCGCTGGCCCTCTCGGCGAGCTTCGCCGGGGCGTTGGTCTATCAGTCCGCGCGCGGGACGGTCGTTCCGTGGGTGGTGCAGGTGGACAAGCTCGGCCAAGCGCAGGCCGTGGCTCCGGCCACGGCCGGTTTCCGCCCGACCGATCCGCAGATCGCATGGCATCTCGGCCGCTTCATCGAACAGGTCAGGAGCATTCCAGCCGATCCGATCATCGTGCGGCAGAACTGGCTTCGCGCCTATGACTGGACGACCGATCGGGGTGCTGCGGCGCTCAACGACTATGCCCGCACCAACGACCCGTTCACGAAGGTCGGCAAGCAACAGATCGCCGTCGAAGTATCGAGCGTCATCCGCGCATCGCCGGACAGCTTCCGCGTCGCCTGGATCGAGCGCCGCTACGAGAACGGCCAGCTTTCCGCGACCGAACGGTGGTCCGCGATCCTGACCATCGTCGTACAGCCGCCGCGTGATGCCGAACGGCTCAAGGCCAATCCGCTCGGCATCTACGTCAACGCCATCTCATGGTCGCGGGAGATCGGCCAATGAGAGCGATCCCCCATAGCGCCGCGATTGCCGCCGCCATGCTTTCCGCAACCACGCTCGCCGGCTGCGCGACCATGGAGAAGCCCCCGGCGATCGCCTATGACGCCAGCGTCCCGCCTTTGCCGGCGATCCCGGCAGCCGTTACCGACGACCGGCCGAAGCCCGTGCTGATCCCGCCCGCCTGGACCGTGGCGCGCGGGGGTACCGCCGCCAGCACGCCGACCGCGCGTGTCGAGAATGCCAACATGGCCGCCCGCGTCGAGCCGCGCCGCGACGGCTATTACAACGCCATCCAGATTTATCCGTGGAGCGAAGGCGCGCTCTATCAGGTCTATGCCGCGCCCGGCCAGATCACCGACATCGCGCTCGAACCGGGCGAGAGCCTGACCGGCGCGGGACCGATCGCGGCCGGCGACACCGCCCGCTGGATCATCGGCGACACGGAATCCGGCTCGGGCGTCACGCGGCGCGTCCATATCCTCGTGAAGCCGAGCCGGCCGGACATCACCACCAATCTCGTCGTCACGACCGATCGACGCATCTACATGCTCGAACTGCGATCGGGCGAGAAACCCTATATGCCGGCCGTCGCCTGGTCCTATCCGCCGCCGCCCGCCGGTCAGCGCCAGAGCGTGCCGACAACGCCCGTCATTCCGCCTGCGTCCGCGCGCAACTATCGCTACGCACTGACCGGCACCGGCAATCCGCCGTGGAAGCCCGTCGCGGTCTATGACGATGGCCGCCACGTCTATGTCGAGTTCCCGGCCGGCATCGTCCAGGGCGAGATGCCGCCGCTCTTCGTCATTGGCCCGGCTGGCGAAGCCCAGATCGCCAATAGCCGCATCTACCGACACATCCTGATCGTCGACCGCCTGTTCGGCGCGGCCGAACTGCGTCTCGGCAGCGGCGACCGCCAGCAGACCGTCGGGATCGTCCGCACGGACGGGAGACCGCAATCATGAGCGACACCGAAACCAGCACCAACGCCGCGCCGATGCGGCTTCGCGCCGCGCCGCCGCGCGTCACCCGCCTGTCGCGCAAGGTGCTCGCCAGCACCGCCGCCGTGGCGCTCGTCGGCATCGGCGGGGCGCTGATCTATGCGCTCCAGACGCATGGCACCGGGCCGCAAAGCGAAGAACTCTACTCGACGACAAACCGTCAGTCCGCTGATGGCCTCGCCGGGCTGCCGAAGGACTATACCGGGCCGGTGCTCGGCCCACCGCTGCCCGGCGATCTCGGTCGTCCGATCCTCGATGTGCAGAACGTCGGCAAGCCCGTGGTCGCACCGGCCATCGCCACTCCCGCGCCCGGCATCAGCGAAGCCGAACAGCGCCGCCGTGCCGAGGAAGAAGCCGCGCGCACCAGCACCGTGTTCTTCCAGACGCGGGGCGGGCCAGCCACGACGCCCGGAAGCAATGCCACGCCGGGAATGCCGGGCCTCGACATGGCGGCGCAAGCGGGACGGGCAACGGCACAGGACAAGCAACTCGCGTTCCTCAACGCCGCCGCCGACCGCCGCACCGTGACGCCGGATCGCGTTACGCCGCCGGCATCGCCCTTCGTCCTTCAAGCCGGGGCCGTCATTCCCGCCGCGCTCATCACCGGCATCCGTTCCGATCTTCCCGGCCAAATCACCGCGCAGGTGACGGAGAACGTCTACGACAGCCCGACCGGGCGAATCCTGCTCGTGCCCCAGGGCGCGCGGCTCGTCGGCCAGTATGACAACGCCGTCCAGTTCGGCCAGCGCCGCGTCCTGCTCGTCTGGAACCGGCTCATCATGCCGAACGGCCGATCCATAGTGCTCGAACGCCAGCCCGGCGCGGACGGCCAGGGCTATGCCGGGCTGGAGGATGGCGTCGATTATCACTGGTGGGATTTGGCGAAGGCCGCCGGCCTTTCGACCCTGCTCTCGATCGGCTCCGAACTCGCCGTCGATGACCAGGACCGGCTGCTTCGCGCCATCCGCAACGGCGGGCAGGACACCATCAACGACGCCGGCCAGCAGATCGTTCGCCGTCAGCTCAACGTCGCGCCGACGTTGACCATCCGGCCGGGCTTCCCCGTCCGCGTCATCGTCACCCGCGACCTCGTGCTCGAACCCTACAGGAACTGACCATGACCAAGCTGAAACTCGGCCCGATCGCCGACGACAAGCCCGTGAAGATCGCGGTGGAGCTGCCGGCGACGCTTCACCGCGATCTCGCCGCCTATGCCGCCGTGCTGGCCCGCGAGACGGGTCAGCCTGCCGCCGATCCCGTGAAGCTCATCGTGCCGATGCTCGAACGCTTCATCGCCACAGATCGCGGTTTCGCGAAAGCGCGGCGATCGGCCATCTGACCCCATCGCGGCACCCCGATCGTGCGGGGTGCCGCGACCGCATGAGCGCGAATGCGGCACGCTACAGGCCGCCGACTGCACTCCATGGTTCGCTTAATTCCGGGCTGTCCATTGCCCGGAATCCAGCCGCGAACCACGGAGGATTCCATGCCCGCGCAACGACGACGCCCCGTGAGGGGACGGCCCCGCCATCTAGCGCCAAGGGCGCTCCCCGACGACCTTTACGACTATAACGACGGCCCAGCGCAGCAAAGGCGCAACCCTTCGCCGGACGCATTGGACATCGAGAAGCTACCCGTCTTCGACGATTGGCCTGAGCACGTCCCGGTCACGGTAGCGGAGGTCGATATTTTCGAACGCTATTTCGGCGACGTTCTCGATCGGCTCTTCCACCCGATCGCTGCACCGCAAGTCGGTGAACCTGCCTTGCATACGTTACCATCTGATGGTAACTAAAAGTCGTGAGTGAGGATCGTGACCAGAGCCTCGACATGGTTCTGGACCTCGACGGCCAAATGCTCGTCGTCGATCCCAAGGGCGGCCATTGGGTGAAGTTCATCGTCACCCGCGTTCCGGCGTCGCCGGAAAAGCCGTACGGCCTCGACTACTCGCTCACGCTTCATGGGCCTTCGGGCGAACGGCTGGTCGGTTTCGATAACGCCCATCCGGTCGGCCGGGGCAGGCGCGGCGAGCCTATGGATCATCGCCACCGCCTCCAGACCGTGAAGCCTTATGCCTGGGCGGACGCGGCCACGTTGCTGGCCGACTTCTGGCAGGCGGTGGACTTGGGTAGCGAAGGAGCGGGGCGTGTTATGACCACGTTGAAAGTCGGGATCGCCGACTATGAGGAAATGAAGGCCCGCACGATGCGGATCGCCAGGGGCGAGGAAAAGCCCGCACCGGACGATCCCAAGGTATGGTTCACCTCGACCGAATCCTTCGCGCAAATCCTGTCCAGCGGAAACCGCGAACTGCTGCGCGTCATCCACGACCAGGCTCCCACCTCGCTGGAGGAACTGTCGCAGATCACCGGACGGACGAAGCCCAGCCTGTCGCGCACCCTCAAGACCATGGCGACCTATGGGCTTGTCCGCATGGAGCCGGGCCAGGGCCGAAAGCTCGTGCCAAAGGTACTGCATGACCGCGTGACGCTGGAATTGCCGCTGCTGCATCGTAGCGAAGCGAAGGGAGGCCACGCATGAACGTTCAGAACCCGAACGTCGCGCAGCGCGCCGCTCTCTATCTCCGCGTCTCGACCACGCGACAGGCCGAGCATGACGTGTCGATCCCCGATCAGCGCAAGCAGGGCGAAACCTATTGCGCCTCGCGCGGCTACCAGCTCGTCGAAACCTTCGTGGAGGCTGGCGCGTCCGCCACCAACGATCGTCGCCCTGAGTTTCAGCGAATGATCGAGGCCGGCACGTCCAAGCCCGCGCCGTTCGATGTCGTCGTCGTCCACTCGTTCAGCCGCTTCTTCCGCGATCATTTCGAACTGGAGTTCTACGTCCGCAAATTGGCGAAGAACGGCGTCAAGCTCGTCTCGATCACGCAGGAGATGGGCGACGATCCGATGCACGTCATGATGCGCCAGATCATGGCTCTGTTCGACGAGTATCAGTCGAAGGAGAACGCCAAGCACGTCCTGCGCGCCATGAACGAGAACGCCCGTCAGGGCTTCTGGAACGGCGCGCGGCCACCCATCGGCTATCGCATCGTTGCGGCCGAACAGCGTGGATCGAAGACCAAGAAGAAGCTGGAGATCGACCCGCTGCACGCGGAGACGGTCAGGCTCATCTACCGCCTCTTCCTCGAAGGAGACGGAACCTCCGGCCCGAAGGGCGTCAAGGCCATCGCGACCTATCTCAACGAGCGCCGCATGTTCACCCGCGACGGTGGGAAATGGGGGCTGGCGCAAATCCACGCGATCCTGACCCGCACGACCTATATCGGCGAGCACCGCTTCAACACGCGCTCGCACAAAGACCGCGAAAAGAAGCCGGAGAGTGAAGTGGCGGTCATGGCCGTGCCGCCGCTGATCGAGCGGGAGACGTTCGACGCCGTCCAGGCCCGTCTCAAATCGCGCAATCCGATGGTGGTGCCGGCACGGGTATCGAGCGGCCCGACGCTGCTCACCGGCATCTGCTTCTGCGCGAAGTGCGGCGGCGCGATGACCCTGCGCACCGGCAAGGGCAATGGCGGGCAGTATACCTATTACACCTGCTCGACCAAGGCGCGGCAGGGCAAGACGGGCTGCGAAGGACGTTCGATCCGAATGGACAAGCTCAACCATCTGGTCGCGGGCCATCTCGAAGAGCGCCTTCTCCAACCGAAGCGGCTGGAGACGATCCTGTCGAGCCTTCTCGACCGCCGGCAGGAACGGGCGGAGCGCCGACGCGAGCACTTGGCAGAGCTGAACCGGCGAATCACGGAAACCGATCAGCGCCTCAACCGGCTCTACGACGCGATCGAATCAGGCGTCGCAGCCTTGGACGACGTGGGGCTGAAAGACCGGATCGCCAATCTGAAGGCGATCCGCGACCAGGCCACGGCCGATGCCGAGCGGATACGGATGACACTCGACGGCTCGGGCGATCGGGCCGTGACGCCGGAGATGATCGACGCCCTTTCGGAGACGGCACGCAGGAGCTTGCGGATCGAAGGAGGCGGCTATCGGCGGGATCACCTGCGCGCCTTCGCCCAGCGTGTTGAAGTCGCCGATGACGAGGTTCGGATCATGGGGAGGAAATCGGACCTGCTTCAAACCCTCGTCGCCGCTTCGAGCGGGGAAACGGCGGCGTTTGCGGTTCGCAGTTCTGTACTGAAATGGCGCACCCGACAGGATTCGAACCTGTGGCCTCTGCCTTCGGAGGGCAGCGCTCTATCCAGCTGAGCTACGGGTGCCTAGGAGCGCCCGCCTAGCAAAGGCGGATCGCGCGCGCCAGCCCTGATTAGCGGCCTCGATCAGCGGGGGGCGGCCGCCGCGGACGCCTTGACCCTGGGCGGCGGCGTCTTGGGCTTGAACGCGCATAGATCGGCGACCGGGCAGCGCCAGCATTCGGGCGTGCGCGCCTTGCAGATGTAGCGGCCGTGCAGGATCAGCCAGTGGTGCGCGTGCAGGCGAAACGGCTGCGGCGTCGCCTTGTCGAGCTTGAGCTCGACCGCGAGTGGCGTCTTGCCGCGGGCAAGGCCGGTGCGGTTGCCGACGCGGAAGATATGCGTGTCGACCGCAAAGGTCTCCGCGCCGAACGCGACGTTGAGAACGACGTTCGCCGTCTTGCGCCCGACGCCCGGCAGCGCCTCCAGCGCCGCGCGATCGGCGGGCACCGCGCCGCCGTGGTTCGCGATCAGCGCTTCGGACAAAGCGATGACATTCTTCGCCTTGGTGTTGAACAGCCCGATCGTCTTGATGTGCTGCTTCAACGCCTCCTCGCCCAATGCGACCATCTGAGCGGGCGTCTTCACCTGTTCGAACAGGCGCCGCGTCGCCTTGTTGACGCCGACATCGGTCGCCTGTGCCGACAAGGCGACCGCGACGAGCAATTGATAAGGATTGCCCGATTCGAGTTCCGTCTCGGGATGCGGATTCGCTTCGGCGAGGCGGCGGTAGAATTCGAAGACATCGGCCTTCTTCACGGCATCGCGCTCACAGGCCGAGCACGTCCGCCATGCGATAGCGGCCCGGCGTCTGCCCCGCGAGCCACAGCCCCGCACGCACCGCGCCCTTGGCGAAGATCGAGCGATCCTGCGCCAGATGCGCCAGCTCGATCCGCTCGCCGTCGCTGGCGAAGACGACGTGATGGTCGCCGATCACCGATCCGCCGCGCAAGGAGGCAAGACCGATCGTTCCCTCCGTGCGCGCGCCCGTCAGCCCGGCGCGGCCGTCGACACGCACCTCGCCCAGCGTCGTGCCCCGCCCGGCCGCCGCCGCCTCGCCGAGCAGCAGCGCGGTGCCCGACGGAGCATCGACCTTGTACCGGTGATGGCTTTCGACGATCTCGATGTCCCAGTCGGTGCCGAGCCGCGCCGCCGCCTCGCGCACCAGTTGCGCGAGCAGCGTGACGCCGAGCGACGTGTTGCCCGTCTGCAGGACCGCGATGTCGCGCGCCGCCGCATCGATCGCCGCATGCTGCGCCGCGCTGAGCCCGGTGGTGCCGATGACGATCGGCGTCCCCGCGTCCCGCGCGGCGGCGAGATGCGCGTCGAGCGCGGCGGCGATCGAAAAGTCGACGATCACGTCGGCGCGGCGGGCAAGCGCGAGCGGATCGCCCTGTGCGTCGATGCCGCCCGCAAAGGTCGCGCCCTCGATCTCGATCATGTCGGCGATCGCGCGGCCCATCCGCCCGTCGCGGCCATAGATGCCGATCGCGGTCATGCGCGCGGGCCCGATACGAAGGTAGCGGCGGCGCGCAGCGCGGGGCAGAGGGATCGGTCCGGACGCATCATCCGAACGTCCTTGCCACGGATCGACGCGACGGGACAGGCCCCTCCCCGCCTGCCCCGCACATCTTCGTGCGCCGCGTCAGAAGGCTTTCGACACGCCGACGAAGAAGCCGCGGCGCGGGCCGTATTGCGGCGCGCCGACGCCGACACCCGTCCCGTCGCGGATTTCGTACACATGGTCGAGCAGGTTGATGACGTCGAACCGGAGGTCGAGGTTCGGCCCCGCCAGATGCTGGCTCGCGGTCAGGTTGAACTGCGCATAGGGCGCGAGCTTCCCGCCATTCGGCACGCCATTGATCGCGTCGTCGCGGCGCAGGCCCGACCCGTAGATCATGCTGCCGCCCAGCTTCGTGCCGCCATGGAAGGCGTAGGACAGGCCCGCCGACCCGGTGAACGTCTGGTCGTGGTCTAGATAGATGTAATGGCGCGCGATATAGTCGAGATCATCCTGGCCGAAGCTGAACTGGCTGGAGACGATGTTCGTCCCCTTCGCCTTCGCCGCCGCGAAATTGGCATAGGCGAGCAAGCCACCGCGGGCGTAGCTCATGTTCGCCTCGATCCCGCCGATCCGGCCGCGGGCATAGTTGAACGGCGTCAGGATGATCGGCGCGCCGAACTGGCCCTCGTCGATCAGGTTCTTCGAAATGCGGTAATAGGCGTCGACGCCATAGGTGAAATAGCGGCTCGGCTTCACCTGAAAGCCGACGTCGAAATAATGCTGGCGTTCCGCGAACGGCACGGTGTCCTGCGTCACCGCCGGATAGGCGCTGGTGCCGGCGAACTTGCCGATGCTGGCGTCGGCGACGAGTTCGAACGGCGGCGGCACGAAGTAACGCGCGTAGCCGGCGTGCAGCGTATACGTCTCGCTCGGCTGCCAAACGAGGTTGACGCGCGGCGAGAGCTGCCCCTCGCGGCGATAGCCGTTGTACAGGTCGTAGCGTGCGCCGTAGTTGAGCGTCAGCCGCGGCAGCAGCTTCCATTCGTCCTGCAGATAGGCGCTGACGCTGGTCGCGGTCTTGCCGCTGTTATCGACCACGACCACCGGCTCGCCGGTCTGCGCGCCCGTGCCGTCGACCGGGAAGACGCTGGTCGCCGTGTCGCTGGTGCTGCGGTCGCGGGACACCAGCATCCCGCCGCGCAGCGTGTGCGCGGTGCCGAGGTGATAAACCGCGTCCACCTGCGCACCCACCGCGAAATCCTGCTTGTACGCGCGCTGCGCTTGGCCATTGTACAGCAATTCGCCGAGCACGTCGGGGCGGTAGCGCAGCGACGAATAGCGCGCGAACAGCGACGCCTGCACGGTCAGCGGCTCGGCATCGTGGAGGAAAGCGAGCTGGCCGAAGCCCGTCTTTTCCAGCTGCGTCTCGTTCAGCTTTTCGCTGGGGAAGGCGGTCTGGCCGCCGACGCTCCAGCCGGCGGACGGCTGCTGGCCGACGGGGTCGGGGATCTGGAACCACTGGTTCGAATAGCCGCCGACGAACGACACGCGGTTGTTGGCATTGAGGATGTGGTCGACGTACGCAAAGCCCTGATACTGGTCGGTGTCGTCGTGGACTGGGTTGGAGCGGCCGTCTACGCTCTCGATGCCGAGCCCGCTGTGGCGATAGTCGCCGGACACGAAATAGTTCGTGTCGCCGCTCGACCCGCCATAGGTCAGGCTCGGCTGGATCGTATCGTGGCTGCCGCCATACAGCGATGCGGTGCCGCCGTTCTGGAACAGGCCGCTCTTCGTCGTGATGTCGATGATGCCTGCGGTGCGCAGGCCGTATTGCGCGGGCAGCGCGCCGGTCAGGATGTTGACCTTGTCGATCAGGCGCGGCGACAGCGTCTGGCCGAACACCGCGAGCCCTTCGGGCAGGACGGTGCCGTTGATGCGATATTGCAGGCCGTTGTGGTCGTCGCGGATGTGGAACTGGCCGAACCCATCCTGCACGACGCCCGGCGCCTGGAGCAGTATCTGGTTGAACTGCTGGTTCTCGCCGCCGGGCAGCGCCTTGATCGTCGCGCTGCTGATCTCGAAATTCGACGCGCCGAGGCTCGGCTGGATATGTTCGCGCGCCGCATCCAGCCGCGCGGCGGTGACGACGATGTCGCCGCTCTGCTTGGCGCCGGCCGCCGCGGGCGTCGTCGCATCCTTGCCATCGGCCGCGCCGGCGCCATCGTCCTGCGTGGGCGAGGGCACGCCGCGCGTTTGCGCCGCGGCGCCCCGGGGCAGCAGGCTCAGCGGGGCAAGGGCAACGCAGCTCAAGAGGACCGACAGACGCATAAGCGATACTCGCGTGATACAATGTAACAGGGTCACGCCGTCCTGCGCTGCAATGCGGCAAGCTGGCAAGCGAGCAGTCCGATCATGACGTATTTTTTAGGTTTGGATCATGGGTAGGCTGATCGTTGCCGCTGCCGAGGCGCTGAATAACATCGCGCTATTGCAATGTTTTAAGCGTATCGCATCGGTGGACGCCGGACGCGCAGAACTCGGCCCAGATGTCATGCCCGCAATCGATGGAGGCTGTTGCCACCCCTCAGCTTACGACAACCCAGACCGTCAAATGTCGGTGGCACGCCCGGAAATCGAAGTTCCGCTTACGCCCAAACCGGGCGCTCAGGCGGGCAATCAGTCTTCCCGAAAGCGCCCATTGTTCAGCCCGACCGTTGCCGTTCCCGTTTCCTCATCCTTGAGGGGCGGTTTTGGGAAAGAGCAGTCGGGAACAGATTTCGGGAAGGCCGATGCTCCGGACGTCCCCTGGCGCGACCAGCGGAGCCACCTTCCCCTACGGGTTCCCAATCGGGAATGGAGATAGCCGCGTCCGGCCCGTTGCGAGGGCCGAACGGATGTGGAATGCTTCGGATATGACCAGTTCGGGTGGATGTCAGTGCGGAGCAGTGCGCTTCCGAGTTGAGGGAGCCTTGGGAGAGGCTTCCATTTGCCATTGTCGCATGTGTCAGAAGGCAACTGGTGGACTGTTTGGGCCTTACGTCGGAGCCCCATTCGACGCGGTGATTTGGACCAGAGGACAACCAAAATACTTCCAGAGTTCCAACAAGGTGTGTCGGGGATTTTGCGGAGCCTGCGGGACGCCTCTCACCTTTGAGTATGGCGAGGGACATATCAGTTTCGCACTTGGTGCTATGGATGACCCACGATCGGTAAAATTGAGCGAGCAACTTGCTTCGCCTGAGCGTATCGCCGATTTTGAAGCACTAGCCAGTCTACCAGAACATTCGACTGACGAGCCGCGAGCGGCTGCTCACTTGGCAAGCATCATCTCCTTTCAGCATCCTGATTATGACACCAGCGATTGGCCCCTCGATCGTAAGTAGCGAGCTGATCGCCGGGACGTGGCCTTTCCCGAAACTCGATCCTTTTCGGGAAAGGCGGCGATCCGACAATGTCTGCTATTTTTAACCGCGTTGCCGAAAGCCGCCTTTCAGCTCCCCCCACTTCCAGACTTAAGCAATCAGCCCTACCCTTCCGAAATGCACGCCATCCACAACATCCTCGTCCTGACCGGCGCTGGGATTTCCGCCGAGTCGGGCATCGCCACCTTTCGCGGCCCCGGCGGATTGTGGGAGGGGCATCGGGTCGAGGACGTGTGCACGCCCGAAGCGCTCGCCGCCGATCCGGCGCTCGTCCACCGATTCTACGACCTGCGCCGAGCCGCGCTGACCGACGTCCGGCCCAATGCGGCGCATGACGCGTTGGCGCGGCTCGACCGGGAATGGGCGGGCGAGCTGCTGATCGTGACGCAGAACGTCGACGACCTGCACGAGCGCGCCGGTGCGCACCGGCTGGTGCACATGCACGGCGCGCTCCAATCGGCGCTGTGCCCCGCCTGCGGCATCCGCGAGCCGTGGACGGGCGCGCTGCCGCCGGACAGCGAATGCCCCAATTGCGGCACGTTCGCGCTGCGTCCCGACATCGTCTTCTTCGGCGAGATGCCGTACGAGATGGAGCGGATCGAGGCGGCGATCGCGGCGGCGGACCTGTTCGTGTCGATCGGCACGTCGGGCGCGGTCTATCCCGCCGCCGGCTTCGTGCAGATGGCGGACGCTTATGGCGCCGACACGCTGGAGCTCAACCTGGAACGCTCGGCGGGCAGCGACTTTTTCGCGGAGACGCAACTTGGGCCTGCGAGCGAACTGGTCCCGGCCTGGGTCGATGCGGTGCTAGCGGCGGCGCAGCGATGATCGTCGCGGCGGCGCTGTGGCTGGTGTCTGCCCCCGCCCTGTCACGCCAAGCGCCGATTCGGCCCGCCGCCAAGCACGGCTTTGCGGGGCATCGAACCGCTGCGAAATCGGCTATGGATCGACCGTGCTGGCGCGCGCTGGTGGAACGGGCGGCGGGTGGCGGACGACCGCACTCTCGACCGCTACCTGGCGATGACCGCGCAATTGAATCCGCAGCCGGTCACGGTCCTGAGCTTCGCACACGCCGCCCCTTGCGGAGCGATCACGCGCGTGCGGGCGCTGATGGAGCGGCGGCTGGCCTGTTCCCATAGCGACGCCTGCGCGATCGGCATAGCGCCCGCGCGACGCGACTGACGCGTCAGTCGACCCAGTCGAGTCCCATGTCGCGATAGACGGCGCGGTCCTCGTCCCACCCCTCCTTCACCTTGACGTGCAGGTAGAGGTGGACGGGGCAGCCCATGATCGCGGCGAGTTCGGTCCGCGCGCGTGCGCCGATCTCGCGGATGCGCGCGCCCCCCTTGCCCAGCACGATCGCGCGCTGCGTCGGGCGCTCGACGAGAATCTGCTGGTGGATTTCCACCGATCCGTCGGGGCGCTCGCTGTACTTCTCCGTTTCGACCGCGCTGGCATAGGGCAGTTCGGCGTGCAGCTGCAGGTACAATTGCTCGCGCGTCACCTCGCTGGCGAGCGCGCGCTCGCTGGCGTCGGACACCTGATCCTCGGGATAGTGCCAGGGGCCCTCGGGCATCGCGGCGGCGAGCGCGTTCTTGAGTTCGGCGAGGCCATCGCCGGTCTGCGCGGAGACGAACCAGGTATCGGCGAAGGTCATCATCGCGTTGAGCTTCTCGGCATGGAGCAGCAGCTTCGGCTTGTCGGCGACGTCGACCTTGTTGAGGACGAGTATCTTGGGTTCCGGCCGATCCTTCAGCGCGGCGACGATGCCCTCGACCTTGGGGCCGATCCCGCCCTTACCGTCGACGACGAGCGCGATCATGTCCGCGCCCTCCGTCCCGCCCCACGCGGCGGCGACCATCGCGCGATCCAGCCGGCGCTGCGGTTCGAAGATACCGGGCGTGTCGACGAGCAGGATCTGCGCCGCATCCTGGATCGCGACGCCGAGCAATTTGGTGCGCGTCGTCTGCGCCTTGGGACTGACGATCGCGACTTTCTGGCCGACGAGCGCATTGACCAGCGTCGACTTGCCGGCGTTCGGCGCGCCGACGACCGCAACGAGGCCGCAATGTTGGGTTTGGGTCATGGGGTGCCTGTTATCGCCGAATCCCAAAGATTGCGATGGGCCGCGGCCGTCCCATTCCCCGGGACGGGTTCGAGGCCCCTTAGCCCCGCACCTTTTCCAGCATCGCCTTGGCGGCGGCGGTTTCGGCGTCCTGCTTGCTGGTGCCGGTGGCGCTCGCTTCCAGCTGGCGGCCGATCCGGACCTGTATGGTGAAGCGCGGCGCGTGGTGCGGGCCGGAGCGGTCGAGGATCGCATATTCTGGCGGCTTGCGGTTGTTCGCCGCGGCCCATTCCTGCAACGCCGACTTGGGATGCTGCGGCGCCTTGTCGGTGCGGTGCAGCCGGTCCGCCCAGGCCTTGCGGATGAAGGCGCGCGCGCCGTCCAGCCCGGTTTCGCAATAATAAGCGCCGATCAGCGCCTCCATCACGTCGCCCAGGATATTGTCGCTGTCGGACGCACCGTCGTCGCGCGCCTGCTTGCCGAGCCTGAGATGCGCGCGCACGCCCAGGCTGCGCGCGACCTCGGCACAGACATGGCCGGTGACGAGCGCGTTGAGCCGTTTCGACAACAGCCCCTCGGGCTCGTTCGGAAACAGCTCCCACAGCCATTCCGCCATGACGAGGCCGAGCACGCGATCGCCCAGGAACTCCAGCCGCTCGTAATTCTCCGCCGCCTGGCTGCCATGCGTCAGCGCTCGGGCATAGGGGGCAAGGTCGCCGGGCTCGCGACCGAACGTCGTCGTGACCCAGGTCTTGAGATCGGCGTTCAGAAGCCCTCTCCCGTCCGTCCCCAGCGCCAGCCGGACAGCCACGTCCATGGCCTCAGCAGCGACGCGGCGCCGTTGTTCGACGCGAAGGTCACCACGGCCTTGCCCTCGATCCGCTCCATCGGGATATAGCCCATGCCCGCGGGATAGGGGAAACGGCTGTCCGCGCTATCGTCGCGGTTGTCGCCCATCAGAAAGACGTCGCCGGCGGGCACCGTGTAGAGCGCGGTGTCGTCGCGGTCGGGCAGTTCCGCCTGGTCGAGCACCATGTACGTGCGCCCGTTCGGCAGCGTCTCGCGGAACTGTGGATAACGGCAGATCGGCTGCCCCTGCGCATCCGTGTCGAGGAAGGGCGCGCCGCATTTCTGCGCATCGAAATTGAGCGAGAGCGGCAACACGAAGTCGGCGACACGCTGCTTGGGGATCGGCTTGCCGTTCAGGATGACCTGTCCGTGCGTCACCTGGATCGTGTCGCCGGGCAGGCCGATGACGCGCTTGATGACGTCGTGGTCGGCATGTTCGGGATCAGTATCGCCCGGCACCGCACTGGGCGAGCGGAAGACGACGACGTCGCCGCGCGCGGGCGTGTGCGCGAATATCCGGCCCGGAATCAACGGCACGCCGCCGGGCAGCGACCAGCGCGAATAGCCGTAATTCCACTTGGTGACGAACAGATAGTCGCCGATCAGCAGCCGGGGCAGCATCGATTCCGAGGGAATCGAGAAGGGCGCGAACACGAAGCTTCTGAGGATCAGCACCGCGAGCGCGAGCTTGAGCAGGAAGCGGATCGTGTCGGCGGTTTCTGAAGCCTTTGGCTTCGCTGTCGTCGTGGCCATGACGGAGCCTTAGCGAGCCTCATGCGTCCTGAGTAGTCGCCTTGCGCATCGTGGCGGCTGCATACGATGCACTTGCGGTCTTACCTTGGCCCGCTACGGAAACGATCGTCATATTCCTTCCCCCTACAGGATGATGCCCATGAGCGACTGGTCTGCCATCGAGTCCCTCCCCGCCCATAAGCTCACCGAGCTGTTCGACGCCGATCCGGAGCGTCTGGCGACGCTCAGCCTCGACGTCGCCGGCATCCATTTCGACTGGTCTAAGACGCACCTGACGCGCGAGGCGATCGACGCGTTCGTCGCGCTCGCCAACGCCAAGGGCCTCGCCGCCAAGCGCGACGCGCTGTTCGGCGGCGAACATGTCAACGTGACCGAGGATCGCCCCGTCGAACACACCGCCGAACGCGGTGAGGGCAAGGCGGAGAGCGTCGCGCGGGCGCGTCAGCTGCACGAGCGGATGCGCGCATTGATCGACGCCATCGAGGCGGGCGCGCTGGGCGACGTCCGCCACGTGCTGCACGTCGGCATCGGCGGTTCGGCGCTCGGCCCCGACCTGCTCGTCGACGCGCTGGGGCGTGAGGAGAAGCGCTACGACGTCGCGATCGTCTCCAACGTCGACGGCGTCGCGCTGGAGGATGCGATCAAGGACTTCGATCCCGCCGCGACCCTGCTCGTCGTCGCGTCGAAGACGTTCACCACCACCGAGACGATGCTCAACGCCACGTCGGCGCTGCAGTGGATGCAGGAGCATGGCGTCGAGGACCCGTACGGAAAGGTCATCGCGCTCACCGCCAGCCCGGAAAAGGCGATCGAATGGGGCGTCGACGAAACGCGCATCCTGCCGTTCAGCGAAGGCGTCGGCGGGCGCTATTCGCTCTGGTCGTCGATCGGCTTTCCGGCGGCCATCGCGCTCGGCTGGGCTGCGTTCGAGGAATTGCTCGAAGGTGCGGCGGAGATGGACCGGCATTTCCGCCTGACCGCGCTGCACCAGAATGCACCCGCGATCGCCGCCTTCGCCGACCTCTATTACACGCAGGTCCGCCACGCCGAGACGCGCGCGCCCTTCGCCTATGACGAGCGGCTGCGGCTGCTGCCGAGCTATCTCCAGCAGTTGGAAATGGAATCGAACGGCAAGGGCGTGACGGTGGACGGCCAGCCCGTCGGCCGGCCGACCGCGGCGATCACCTGGGGCGGCGTCGGCACCGACGCGCAGCATGCGGTGTTCCAGCTGCTCCACCAGGGTACGCACCTCGTCCCCGTCGAGTTCATCGCGGTGATCGAGCCCGGCGACACGCTGGCGGAGGACCATCACCGCCAATTGCTGCTCAACGCCTTCGCGCAGGGTG
The DNA here is from genome assembly GCF_003355005.1 of Sphingomonas sp. FARSPH. Classification (NCBI taxonomy): domain Bacteria; kingdom Pseudomonadati; phylum Pseudomonadota; class Alphaproteobacteria; order Sphingomonadales; family Sphingomonadaceae; genus Sphingomonas; species Sphingomonas sp. FARSPH. The sequence continues at coordinate 496,236 of NZ_CP029985.1, forward strand.
CGGCATTGATGAAGGGCAAGCAGGTCGACGATCCGGCACGCTCCTATACCGGCGACCGGCCCTCCTCGACGTTGCTGCTCGACGTCCTCGACCCGCGCACGCTCGGCGCGCTGATCGCCTTCTACGAGCACCGCGTATTCGTGAACGGCGTGCTGCTCGGCATCAACAGCTTCGACCAGTTTGGCGTCGAGCTGGGCAAGGAAATGGCCAAGGCGGCGGACAAGGGCGGGCAAGAGTTCGACCCGTCGACCGAAGACCTGATCCGCCGCGCCGGTCTGGATTGATCGACGCCCGAACGCTATGTGTATGGCTCTGCGGAGCCATACACATGCGGACGAACATCGACATTGACGACGCCCTGATGGCGGAGGCCATGGAGGCACTCGGCACGACAACCAAGCGTGACACCGTGATCGAGTCGCTCCGGCGATCGATCAAGGCGCGCCGACAGCTCGCCGCATTGAAAGCGCTCGAGGGCCTTGGCTGGGAAGGCGATCTCGACGATATGCGGACGAGCAAATACCTGCCCGAGCCCGAATGATCCTCGTGGACAGCAGCGTCTGGATCGACAAGCTCGCGAGGCGGACGACGATCCAGACGAAGGTTCTTGAGTCCCTGATCGTCGCCGAACTCGAGATCGGCGTCGGCGACCTGATGCTGGTCGAGGTGCTGCAAGGCACGCGCGATGGCCGCGCTTTCAGCACGGCCTACGCGCAGATGGCTGAATTCGACCGGGTGCAGATCAGCGACCATCGCGTTGCCATCGAAGCCGCCCGCAACTACCGTCATCTGCGCGGCCTCGGTATCACGATCCGCAAGACGATCGACACGCTGATCGCGACGCGCTGCATCCTCGATGGCCTTCCCCTGTTATATAGCGACCGCGATTTCGACCCGTTCGTCCGTCACCTCGGACTGCGACCGGCGCTCGCGCTGCCCTTGGAGTGATCCCAATGCCTCAGTACGACTACGACCTCTTCGTCATCGGGGCGGGCTCCGGCGGCACGCGCGCCAGTCGCGTCGCCTCGGCGCATGGCGCGAAGGTCGCGGTGGCGGAGGAATATCGCGTCGGCGGCACCTGCGTCATCCGCGGCTGCGTGCCCAAGAAACTGCTCGTCTACGGCGCGCATTTCGCGGAGGACCTGCGCGACGCGGCGCAATTCGGCTGGGACGTGCCGCAGCCCTGTGCGTTCGACTGGAAACGGCTGCGCGACAATGTGCTGGCCGAGGTCGACCGGATCAACGGCGCCTACAAGCAGACGCTGGAGAACAACGGCGTCGAGATCATCCCGCAGCGCGCCGTCGTCACGGGCCCGAACAGCGTCCGCCTCGCCGACGGGACGGAAAAGACCGCGGCGCGCATCCTCGTCGCGGTCGGCGCGCACCCAGCGGTGCCGTCCTGCCCCGGTCACGAGCACGGCATCACCAGCAACGAGGCGTTTCACCTCGACGCCATCCCCAAGCGCGTGCTGATCGCCGGCGCGGGCTACATCGCCAACGAATTCGCCGGCGTCTTCCACCAGTTCGGTGCGCACGTCATCATCATGAACCGGACGCAGGACATATTGCGCGGCTACGATCTGTCGATCCGCGACCGGCTGTTGCAAATCAGCATGATGAAGGGGCTCGAATTCCGCTTCGATGCCGCGTTCGAGGGGATCGACAAGGGCGAGGACGGCTGTCTGACCGTCAAGATGTCGAACCACGAGCCTGTCACCGTCGACATGGTGATGTTCGCGACCGGCCGCCTGCCCAACACGCAAGGGCTGGGACTGGAAACGGCAGGCGTCGAGGTGGACGACAAGGGGGCGATTCTGGTCGACGAGCAGAACCGGTCGTCGTGCGAGAGCATCTTCGCGATCGGCGACGTCACCAACCGCGTCCAGCTGACTCCCGTCGCGATCCGCGAGGGGCAGGCCTTCGCCGACACCTTTTATGGCAACAAGCCGACGACGGTCGATTACGGCTGCATCCCCAGCGCGGTGTTCAGCCACCCGCCGCTCGCCGGCGTCGGCATGACGGAGAGCGAAGCGAAGCAGAAGCTCGGATCGGTCGCGGTCTATTCGTCCGACTTCCGGCCGATGAAGAACGTGCTCGCGGGGCGCAACGAGCGCGCGCTGTACAAGATGGTGTGCGACGGCGAGACGGGGCGGATCGTCGGCCTGCACATGATCGGCCCCGACGTGCCCGAAATCCTGCAGGCCGCCGCCGTGGCGGTGAAGGCCGGGCTGACCAAGGCGCAGTTCGACGCCACCGTCGCGCTGCACCCGACGATGGCGGAGGAACTCGTCCTGATGCGCTGATGCGTCAGGCGCCGATGTAGCGGCCGGGGCGGCGCTCGTTCACCGCGCGCACGCCCTCGGCGAAATCCTGCGTGCGTTGCAACCACGCCTGCTCGGCGAGTTCGTGGTCGGTCTGCCGCTGGACGAGATCGAACAGGTCGCCGCGAATCGTCGCGCGCGTCGACTGGACGGCGAGCGGCGCGCCCGCCGCAATCTCCTGCGCCAGCGCGAGCGCGGCGGCGCGCAATTCCTCCTGCGGCACGATCTGGTCGACGAGGCCCCAGTCTGCCGCCTCCGCCGCCTTGATCCGGCGGCCGGTGAGTAGCATCAAGCTCGCACGCTGGCGGCCGACGACGCGCTCCAACACCGCGGAGATGCCGAAGCCGGGATGCAACCCCAGCTGCACGAAATTGGCGACGAAGCGCGCCTCCGGCGCCGCGACGCGGAAATCGGCGGCGAGGGCGAGGCCCAGGCCCGCACCGACCGCCGATCCCTGCACCGCGGCGACGACGGGCTTGCGCACCGCGAACAGCCGCGCCGCGGCGACGTAGAAGGGATTGCGCGCTCCGGCGGGCTGCGGGTCGGCGACCGGATTGGCGTTGGCGAGATCCGCGCCCGCGCAGAATATGCGCCCCTCCGATTGCAGCACGACCGCGCGGACATCGTTGTCCGCGTCCGCCGCGTCGAACGCGGCGCCGATCGCTTCGATCAGCGCAAGGTCGGCGTGATTGTGCGCCGGACGAGCAAAGGTGAGGATCGCGACATGGCCATCGCGCGCGATGTGGAGAGAGGATGTCATGCCGATACTCTACCGCGCGCATGCCCGCCCGCCCAGCCCGACACACCGATGCGCGGCGCAAGCGAAACAGCGCGGTTTCCGCCATTTCGGTTTGTCCGTTTCGGCCCTGTTAACGGCTCGTTGCTAGGCGGCGGCCACCGATCCCGCCGGAGCCTCTGAACCACGATGTCCCTGTCGCGCCGTTTCGCCATCCTGCCGATCGCCGTTGCCGGACTGCCCCTGCCCGCCGCCGCCGACTTCGGCCTGACGCTGCATCCCAGCGCGGCACAGCGGGCGGTCGGTGAACGGCAGCGCGAATCGATCGAACGGCGCATGACCCTTTTGTGCGACGCGATCGACCGTCTCGAGGCGGCGGGGCTGCCTTCGGGACGCACCACCTTCCTGCGCCAGGACGTGCAGCGCGTCGCCTACGGCCTCTCGGTCGGCCTGCGCCAGCAGGGCCGGCTCAGCCCGGCGGAGGAACGCAGCTGGCGCGCGATGCTCGATCAGATCGAACGCAAGATCGCGCGCGCGCAGGCGGAGCAGCGCCCGACGCCGATGACGCTGATCCGCCGCTGAGGCGCCGGGGCCGGCCGATCGCTCAGTCGGCGAACAACAGGACGGGCGTCTCCAGCAGCTTCTTCAGCGCCTGGACGTAGCTTGCCGCGTCCCAGCCGTCGACGACGCGATGGTCGCAGCTGATCGACAGGTTCATCAGCTTCGCGCGGCGGATCTCGTCGCCTCCACCCGGCACCTTGGGGCCGATGAAGACGGGGCGCTCGACGATCTTGTTCGGACCGATGATCGCGACCTCCGGCCTGTTGATGACCGGCGTCGTCGCGATGCCGCCGAGCGGGCCGAGGCTGGTCACGGTGATCGTGCCGTTGCCCAGTTCCTCGGGCTTCAGCTTGCTTGCGCGCGCGGCATCGGCGAGGCGCGCGATCTCGGTCGCGAGCTGCCAGACGTTGCGGTCCTGCGCGTCGCGGATGACGGGGACAGTCAACCCCGCGTCGGTCTGCGTCGCCATGCCGATGTGCACGCGCCCCGACCGCGTCACCACGCCCGCTTCATCGTCGTAGCGTGCGTTGAGCATCGGGAAGTCGGGCAGGGTGCGACAGATGGCGACGATCAGCAGCGGCAGCAGCGTCAGCTTCGGCCGCGCACCGCGATTGTCGTTGAGGTCGGCGCGCATCGCCTCCAGTGCGGTGACGTCGATCTCGTCGACGTAGGTGAAATGCGGAATATTGCGCTTCGCCGCGGCCATGTTCTCGGCGATGCGGCGGCGCATGCCGATGACGCGCACCGCTTCGTCGGGCCGCGCGCGGGTGGAGTGCGGCGCCTGATATCCCTGCCCGCTGCCGTAGCGCAGGAAGGCGTCGAGATCAGCATGCCGGACCCGCTCGCCCTCGCCGACGCGGATCTGGGAAAGCTCGACGCCCAGATCGCGCGCCCGCGCCCGGACCGCCGGCGAGGCGAGGACCACGGCATCCTTGTGCTCCTCCCCCGTTCGTCCTGAGCTCGTCGAAGGACGTGCGGCAAGCGTCGCGCTATCGGCCCGTGCTTCGACAGGCTCAGCACGAACGGTGGGTGGAGTGGGCACTGCGGCGGGCGCGTCTGCCACCGCCTCTCCCAACCCGGGATTCTCCGCCTCATATTGCTCGGCCGTCTCGGCCTGCGCGGGCGTCGGCGGGGCGGCGACGGCGTCGGCCTCGCCCTCCCCTTCCCCCTCGGTCTCGATGACCACCAACGTCGAACCGATCGCGACCTGATCGCCGACCTCGCCGGCCAGTTCGACGACGGTGCCCGCGACGGGGCTTTCCATCTCGACGGTCGCCTTGTCGGTCATCATGTCGGCGAGGTTCTGGTCCTCCTCGACACGATCGCCGACGGCGACGTGCCAGGCGACGATTTCGGCCTCGGCGATACCTTCACCGATGTCGGGCAGGCGGAAGGAGAAGCGGGCCATGCGTCAGGCGTCCTTCATGATCTTCTTGAGCGCCTCGCCGATGCGGACGGGGCCGGGGAAATAGGCCCATTCGAGGCTGTGGGGATAGGGCGTGTCGAACCCGGTGACGCGCTCGATCGGCGCCTCCAGATGATAGAAGCAGCGTTCCTGCACCAGCGCGGACAGTTCGGCGCCGAAGCCGGAGGTGCGCGTCGCCTCGTGCACGATCATGCAGCGGCCGGTCTTCTTCACCGACGCCTCGATCGTCTCGATGTCGAGCGGGACGAGCGTGCGCAGGTCGATGATCTCCGCGTCCACGCCGGTGTCGGTGACGACGCGGTCGCAGACGTGGACCATCGTGCCATAGCACAGAATGGTCAGCGCCTCGCCGGGACGGACGATCGCCGCCTTGCCGAGCGGCACGGTGTAATGGCCGGTCGGCACCTCGCCGCCGGGATGCTTCGACCAATTCTCGGCCGGCTTGTCCCAATGGCCGTTGAACGGACCGTTGTAGATGCGCTTTGGCTCGAGGAAGAGGACGGGGTCATTGTCCTCGATCGCGGCGATCAGCAGGCCCTTGGCGTCATAGGGCGTTGCCGGGATCACCGTCTTGATGCCCGACACGTGCGTGAAGATGCCCTCGGGCGACTGCGAATGCGTCTGGCCGCCGAAGATGCCGCCGCCATAGGGCGAGCGCACCGTGATCGGCGCGGTGAAGTCGCCCGCCGAGCGATAGCGCAGCCGGGCCGCTTCCGAGACGAGCTGGTCGAGCGCGGGATAGATGTAATCGGCGAACTGGATTTCGGGGACGGGGCGCAAGCCATAGGCACCCATGCCGATCGCGACGCCGATGATGCCGATCTCGGTGATCGGGGTGTCGAACACGCGCGTCTTGCCGTATTTCGCCTGCAGGCCCGCCGTCGCGCGGAACACGCCGCCGAAATAGCCGACGTCCTCGCCCATCACCATCACATCCGCATCGCGCGCCATCGCGACGTCGAGCGCGGAGTTGATCGCCTGGATCATGTTCATGCGGGTGGTGGCGGGGGCTTCGCCTTCCGCTTCGATGTGGGTCGCGATGTCGGTCATTCCACAATCCTCGTCATCCCCGCGCAGGCGGGGATCCAGACGCGCAGGTGGTCGATGGAAACGCTGGCGTGGCGGCTCTGGATTCCCGCCTGCGCGGGAATGACGAACCGAGACATCACTTGCGCGCCCATGGGCGTCCGCTCGCCGCTTCCTCGTCCAGCATCTGCTGGCGCTGTTCCTTGAGGTGCCAGGGCATCTCCTCGAACACGCCGTCGAACAGGCTATCGAGCGGCTGGTGCAGGCCATGGCCGAGGATGCCGTTCTTCTCGGCCTCCTTCTGCGTCGCGCGCACGTCTTCGGCGATCTCGCGGTCCTGCGCGGCGTGACGCTCCTCGTCCCATTCGCCGATGACGATCAGATGCTGCTTCAGCCGCTGGACGGGATCGCCCAGCGGCCAGGCGGTCGCCTCGCCCGCGCTGCGATATTGCGACGGATCGTCGGACGTGGAATGGCCTTCCGCGCGATAGGTGAAATGCTCGATCAGCGTCGCGCCCTGGTTGGTGCGCGCGCGCTCCGCCGCCCATTGCGTCGCCGCATAGACCGCGAGCGCGTCGTTGCCGTCGACGCGCAGGCCAGCGATGCCGTATCCGATCGCGCGCGCGGCGAAGGTGGTCGCCTCCGCGCCCGCGAAGCCGGAGAAGCTCGAAATCGCCCATTGGTTGTTGACGACGTTGAAGATCACCGGCGCGCGATAGACCGCGGCGAAGGTGCAGGCAGAATGGAAGTCGCCCTCCGCCGTCGACCCCTCGCCGCACCAGACCGCGGCGATGCGCGTGTCGCCCTTCGCCGCCGACGCCATCGCCCAGCCGACGGCCTGCGGATATTGCGTGGTGAGATTACCGGAGATCGAGAAGAAGCCGTAGTCCTTGGCCGAATACATGATCGGCAGCTGCTTGCCGCCAAGCTTGTCGCCGCGGTTCGAGTAGATCTGGTTCATCATGTCGACCATCGGATAGTCGCGCGCGATGAGCAGGCCCTGCTGGCGGTACGAGGGGAAGCACATGTCGTCACGGTCGAGCGCCTGCGCGGCGGCGACCGCCACCGCCTCCTCGCCCGTCGCCTTCATGTAGAAACTGGTCTTGCCCTGCCGCTGCGCGCGGAACATTCGCTCGTCGAAGGCGCGAAGGCGCACCATGTTGCGCAGCATGCGGCGCAGCGCGTCGGGCGAAAGCTTCGGGTCCCAGGGGCCGACCGCGCGCCCCTCCTCGTCGAGGACGCGCACCAGCGTATAGGCGAGATCGGTGAAGGCACGCGCCTCTTCCGCGGTGTCGGGACGCCGCTGCGCACCCGCGGGGGGAACGTCGACCGCCGCGAAATCCACCGTGTCCCCCGGCCGGAACTTGGGCTCCGGCACGTGCAGGGACAGCGGCTGCAGATTGGCGCGATTATGCTCGCCCGCCACGTCTCTCTCCTCGTTGTGCCGGGAGAATCATCACCCCGGCATGACGGTTCCGCCTCTTGCCGATGCGTAACTTAATTTCAAGAGACTTTCCAACTGTTGCGGCGCACCATGCGCCAGGCCGGTCGCCCGGCCCGGCGGTTCGGGCCTTCACGCGACGGTCTGCTCGATCACGCCGAAGATCGGATGATGGCGGTCGTCCTCGGCCCAGATGCGTATCGTGTCGCCTTTCTTGAGGAACGGCGTCACCGGCTTGCCGCCCGCGATCGTCTCGACCGTGCGCAGCTCGGCGAGGCAGGAATAGCCGACGCCGCCCTCGCCGATCGCCTTGCCCGGCCCGCCATCCGGCCCGCGGTTGCTGACCGTGCCCGACCCGACGATCGTGCCCGCGCCCAGCCGGCGCGTCTTCGCCGCATGCGCGACGAGCGTGCCGAAGTCGAACGTCATGTCCTCGCCCGCCTCGGCGCGGCCGAACGGCTGACCGTTCACGTCGACCATCAGCTTGCGGTGCAGCTTGCCGTCCCGCCACCAGTCGCCCAGCGCATCGGGCGTGACGAAGACGGGGGAAAAGGCGCTGGCCGGCTTCGACTGGAAGAAGCCGAAGCCCTTGGCGAGTTCGCCGGGGATGAGGTTGCGCAAGCTGACGTCGTTGGTCAAACCGACGAGCCGGATCGCGGCGAGCGCCTCGTCACGGCTCGCGCCGAGCGGCACGTCGCCGGTGACGACGACAACCTCCGCCTCGAGGTCGCAGCCCCAGCTCTCGTCCGCGAGCGGAATGGCGTCGCGCGGCCCCAGAAAGCCGTCGCTGCCGCCCTGGTACATCAGCGGATCGTGCCAGAAGCTTTCCGGCATCTCCGCGCCCCGCGCCTGCCGCACCAGCGCGACATGGTTCACATAGGCGGAGCCATCGGCCCATTGATAGGCGCGCGGCAACGGCGCGGCGGCATCGTGCTCGTGAAAGCGCAGCCGCGGGATCGTCTCGTGCTCGAGATCGGTGGCAAGGTTCTGGAGATCGGGAAGCAACCGGTCCCAGTCGTCCAGCGCGCCCTGCAGCGTCGGCACGATATGCCCCGCATCCGCGCACCAGGCGAGATCGTTGGAGACGACGACGAGCTTGCCGTCGCGACCGTGCTTCAGGCTGGCCAGTTTCATGCGCGATCCTCTTATGGTTTGCCCACCCTCATAAGACGCAGGCCGAGCCGAAGACACCGAAAAAAGTATCAGCGGTTACCGTATCGCGGCGGGTTCACGCGGCGGCGACGTCGTCCAGGCTGCCCTGCGCACCGCGCAGATGCTCGACGAAGCCCAATGTTGAAAGGCGCAGGCGACGGGCGAGGTCGGCGAGTTGGGTGGCCGCGTCGCGGACCTCGCTCGAAAGGTCTCCGGCCGCATTGACCGCCTGCGCCACATGGCTGATCCGCTCGGCGATCAGATGTGCCCCCGCGCGCGCCTCATGCACGCTCTGCGCGATCCGCTGCGCCGCGCTGCCCTGTGCCGCGACGGCGGTACGGATGTCGTCCGCGGCCTCCGCCACCTCCGTGACGGCCGAGGAGGCGAGCTCGAGGTCGGTGGCGGCGGCATCCACGCCCTCCTGAACGCTGGCGACGAGGCCGGCGATCTTGTCGGTCGCGCGCCCGGTCGCGCCGGCCAGCTGCTTGACCTCGCTCGCGACCACCGCGAAACCGCGCCCCGCATCGCCCGCGCGCGCCGCCTCGATCGTCGCGTTGAGCGCGAGCAGGTTGGTCTGGCCCGCGATACTGTTGATCTCGCCGATGAAGCCGCCGATGTCGGCCGCACGGCGCGCCAGCGCGTGGACCGTCGCATCGCCGTTACGCGTGCTGCTGCGCGCCGCCGCGGTCAGACGGCTCTGCGCTTCCGCGCTGTGTGCGACGCTGGTGATCGCGCCGGTGAGCTGATCGACCGCCTGCGCGACGAAGCGGACCGCGTCCGATGCCTGTGACGCGCCCGATGCCGCCTCGCTCGCCTGGCGCCCGGCGTCGCCGGCAAGACCGTTCAGCGTCGTCGCCGATCCTTCGAGCTGCGAAGAGGCCGCCTCGATCGCCACCGCCACTTCGACGACGCGCGCCTCGAACTGGGCCGCAAGGTTGACGAGCTGGGCGCGCCGCGCCTTCTCGCTGCGCGCCTCGGCAAGGCGGCGCGCTTCGCGGTCGACGGCAGCCTGCGCTTCGGCGACGCGGGCCGCCTCCAGTGCGACGACGGCGCGTTCGCGCTCGACGCGGGCGATCTCGCGTTCCGATTCGGCCACGGCCGCCATCGCGTCGCTGTCGCGCCGGGCGATGTCCTGGCGCGCGATCAGGCTGCGCAGGTGCAGCGTCACATAGGACAGGGCGACGCATTGCAACCCGACCGCAGCGCCGTGGAACAGCACCCGCGCGATGCCGCCCTGCCCGTCCTCGAACACCCAGGCCGGCAGGATCAGGTCGAGCATCAAGTGGTGGACCGCGATCAGCGCCCCGGCGAGCGCGAGCGGCCGCCAGTCGCACAGCACCGTCAGCGCGGCGAGGGCGGTAAAGAAATACATGTGCGCGTCCATCTGCCAGCGCGCGCCCGACAGCAGGAAGACGAACAGGGCCGGCAGGATGGCGGCGAGGCTGCCCACCGCAAGCCGCGCGCCGACGTCGAAACGCTGCTTCACCGCCAGCCACGTCGGCAGCGCCATCGTCGCCGCCGCCAGCGCGACCGTCACGCTGGTGTGCGGGCTGCCCGCGCCATGGCCGACCAGCGCGAGCACCGGTACCGATAGCCAGGACGCCGCGACAATAGCGCGCACGCCCCGCCTGCGCAGCGCATCGAGGCTTTCGATCGTCATGCCTTTTCTCCGCGCGCCGTCTTTGCTCCGCACCAGGCGGACGGCGCGCCGATGACGATGCCGCCCTGCTCCAGCAGCGCCATCTGCAGTACGGCCCAGCGGCCACGCACGATCAGCGTCGATCCGGGCCCCGGGCCCAGCAGCGTGGCGCCATGCGCGACGGCGACGCGCGCCATCTCACCGGCCGGCCCGATCGGCACCAGCAGCAGCGCCCCGTCCGACCGCGGCGCGATCGCAAGCAGCGCCATGATCGCGACCACGCACGCGATCTGCACGATGACCATGGCCCCGCCCCGTCGCCTGTTCGATGTCCGCTCCATCGGTACTGCATGACGCGGCCGTGTTATAATGCGGTTAACGAGGCGAAAACCGAACCGTTTTCGTTCATAACCGCCTGCGACGTCCGCCCGAGGTCCGCCGCGCGGCGGCGCGATCTTGACATTTCGTCCGGCGGCGTACACATGGCGCCGCATCGAGGCGTCATGCAGCGTGAACGGGGCGACAAGCCCCCGGCTCCGCCTCGGTCGATCCGTTCAGGGCTTCCCTATTCACGCGGGGTGTCAGTTTTCCCCCGCCACCCGTGCGCCCATGCGGCGATCACGGGCACGGCCCGTTGTTTTTGAGGGTATTTTCATGTCTTTCGCCACTCTCGGCCTTGCCGAGCCGCTCGTCCGCGCGCTCGAAGCCAAGGGCTACGCCACCCCCACCCCCATCCAGGCGCAATCGATCCCGATCCTGCTCGAGGGCCACGACCTGCTCGGCATCGCGCAGACCGGCACCGGCAAGACCGCGGCTTTCGTGCTGCCGTCGATCCAGCGCCTCGTCGCCGCCAACAAGCGCGTGCTGCCGACGCACGTGCGCATGCTCGTCCTCGCGCCGACGCGCGAGCTTGCCAGCCAGATCGCCGACAACGCGCGGGGCTATGGCCAGTTCAGCAAACTGACCGTCGCCACCGTGTTCGGCGGCACCAGCATCAACAAGAACCGCCAGGACCTGTCGCGCGGCGTCGACATCCTCGTCGCGACGCCGGGCCGCCTGATCGACCTGGTGGAGCAGGGCATGTGCAACCTGTCGATGATCGAGATCCTGGTGCTCGACGAAGCCGACCAGATGATGGACCTGGGCTTCATCCACGCGCTCAAGAAGATCGTGCGGATGATCCCGCGCAAGCGCCAGACCCTGTTCTTCTCGGCGACGATGCCGACCGCGATCCGCGACCTTGCCAACCAGTTCCTCACCGATCCCAAGACGGTGTCGGTCGTACCGGAGTCGACCACCGCGGAGCGCGTCGACCAGTATGTCACCTTCGTCAACCAGACGGAGAAGCAGGCGCTGCTGACGCTCGTGCTGCGCGATCCTGCGATCGACCGCGCGCTCGTCTTCACCCGCACCAAGCATGGCGCGGACCGCGTCGTGAAGCTGCTCGCCGGCAACGGCATCGCGGCCAATGCGATCCATGGCAACAAGAGCCAGGGCCAGCGCGAGCGGGCACTCGGCGAGTTCAAGGACGGCAAGACCAAGGTGCTGGTCGCCACCGACATCGCGGCGCGCGGTATCGACGTTTCCGGCGTCAGCCACGTCGTCAACTTCGAACTGCCAAACGTCGCCGAACAATATGTCCACCGCATCGGGCGCACCGCGCGCGCGGGCAACAGCGGCATCGCCATCGCCTTCTGCGCCGATGACGAGCGACCGTATCTGAAGGACATTGAGAAGATCACGCGCCAGAAGGTGACGGTGCGCCCGCTGCCCGACAATTTCACCGGCCTCGCCAACGAGATCAAGGCCGCGCGCGTCAAGGCGATCGGCGCGGACCCCGCACCGCGCGCCGACCTGCCCCGCCAGCGCCAGCTGCCCAAGCCGCGCGCGACGCATGCGCCGACCTCGACGCGTGACTATGCCAACGCCAGCAGCCGCAACCGGCAGGGACGCGGCGGCAGCGGCGGTGGCGGCGGCCGTGGCGGTCGCGGGCGCGGCGGTCAGGGGCGCGGCGGCGGCGCCGGCGCGGGCGCGGCCCGCTGATCGGATGACGGACCCGGCCTCCCTCCTCGTGCATTGACGCCGCGAGGAGAGAGGCCATGGACATATCGACCACCCCCGTCGCCGAACGCATCGCCCGCGTGCTCGCCGGCCAGCGGATCAGCGCGAACGCCAACGGCGACGCCGAATCCGCCGCGCACGCGGTAGACGCGGCGTGGCGCGACTATCTGGGCGATGCCCGCGCGGTGCTACGCACGCTGCGCGAACCCGACCGGGCGATGGCCGCCGCCGGCGATCCTGCGGTGTGGGAGCGCATGGTGCTCGCCGCGATCGAGGAATCGAAGCCGGAAACGGTGGTGCTGTAGCGCGCCGTTCAATCCGTCACCTCGGCCTTGGAGCCGGGGGACAATCGCGGCGTCAGTCAACGAACATCGCCGCACGCTTTTGCATGTTCGCCATCACCTGCTCGATCTGGTTGGGCGTGCGGATCACCTTCAGCTGCTCGTCGCTTTCCGCGCGCAGCGCGCCGGCCGCATCCGTGTCCGCCGCCACATTGTACAACCGCTTCGCCCCGCGGATCGCGTGCGGATTCCGGCCTGCGATATCGCGCGCCAGCGCCATCGCCTCGCCCAGCGGGTCCTCGCTGAGCCGCGTCACCAATCCGAAGCCAGCCGCCTCCGCCGCATCGAATTCGCGCGCGGTATAGGTCAGCTCGCGCAGCACGTCGTCGCGCGCCAGCGTCCGCCACAGCGCGATGCCGCCCATGTCGGGCACGATCCCCCAATGCAATTCGCGGATCGACAGCCGCGTCGCCGGATGCGCCAGCCGCACGTCCGCGCCGCTCGCGATCTGCAGGCCGCCGCCCAGCGCGACGCCGTGCAGCGCGGCGATCACCGGCATCGGCAACTCGCGCCAGCCCCAGGCGACATATTGCGCCAGATTGGCGATGCCGTGCGTACGCGTGTCGAGGTCGATGCCCGATCCGCCGCTCGCCATCGCCGCCATGTCGAGCCCCGCGCAGAACGCACGCCCATCGCCCGACAGCACGACGCAGCGCACGTCGGTACGCGCCTTCAGGTCGTCGATCGTCGCGGCGAGCGCGGCGAACATCGCCGGGTCGAGCGCGTTCATCTTGTCCGGCCGCGCCAGGCGGACGTCGGCGACATGATCCGCGATGGTCACGGTTACGCGCTCGGACATGTGTTCCTCCCTTTTCCGTTCGCCCTGAGCTTGTCGAAGGGCTGCCCTTTCCTTTGCAGGGAAGAACACGGCTTCGACAAGCGCAGCCTGAACGACAGGGGGGAAATCCCTGCCCGTCCCCGCATTGCGCCACGGACCGCGCCGTGTAGAACGGGCGCGAATGAGCGGGTTCGACATCAAGCGGTTCACCGCGCGCGGCTTCGGCGGGCATATCGGCCGGCTGGGCATGGCCTATCACGACAGCGGCGACGACTGGGTGGCGCTGGCGCTGCCCTATGCCGACGATCTGATCGGCGATCCGGCGACCGGCGTTATCGCATCGGGGCCGATCGTGACGATGATGGACACCGCGACCAGCCTTGCGGTCTGGGTCAGGCTGGGCCGGTTCGTGCCGCAGGCGACGCTGGACCTGCGCGTCGACTATCTGCGCCCCGCGACACCCGGCCGCACGGTGATCGGCCGCGGCGAATGCGTGAAGCTGACGCGCTCGGTGGCGTTCGTCCGCGGCGTCGCCTACGACGCGGACATCGGCGACCCGCTCGCGCAGGTCGCGGGCACGTTCATGCTGATGGACAGCTGGTCATGAGCCTGCCGCCCTATGCGCGACTGCTCGGCGTGACGCTGGAGCCGCGGGGCGCCGCCGCCCCGCTCGTCGTCATGCCGTTCGGCGACGACGTGCTCGGCCGCCCCGGCTTCCTGCACGGCGGCGCGATCGCGGGGCTGCTGGAGATCGCGGCGATCGCCGCGCTGCGTCACGCGCTTGAGGCGGACGGCGGCGGCCGGATCAAGCCGATCGGCGTCACGGTCGACTATATGCGCGGCGGCCGCGACAAGCCGACCCGCGCGGAAGGCATCGTTACCCGGCTCGGCACGCGTATCGCCAATGTCGACGCGCTGGCGTGGCAGGACGATCGCGACAAGCCGATCGCGCGCGCGCAGATGAACTTCCTGATCGTGCGCGACTGACCGTTCCGGTGCGCTCCTGCGTATGCAGGAACACGGAGGGCCGTTTTCATCATTACGTGGGCTGTTTACCTGGCCGTCAACCGCAGCAACCGTCCACCCGATCCCTTGCCGCCATCCTCCAGCAGCCAGAGCGCGCCGTCCGGCGCCTGCGCGACGTCGCGGATGCGCGTGCCCATGTCCCACTGGTCCTTCGCCGTCGCCCTCGCGCCGTCCAGCGCAACGCGGATCAGCGACTTGTCGGACAGCGCGGCGATGAACAGCGACCCCCGGTATTGCGGGAACATCGCCCCCGAATAAGCGATCATCCCGCCCGGCGAGATCGACGGATTCCACCACAGAACCGGCGCCGCGAAATCGGGACGGCTGGGGTGATCGGGGATCGGCTGGCCCGAATAATTGTCGCCGTTCGACACCACCGGCCAGCCGTAATTGCGTCCCGGCTCGATCAGGTTGAGCTCGTCGCCCCCCTTCGGGCCCATCTCCTCTTCCCACAAACGGCCATCATCGGTGAAGACGAGGCCATAGGGATTGCGGTGGCCGCTGCTCCAGGTCATCGCCCGCACGCCACCTTTGGCATAAGCGGGATTGCCGGGCCACGCCTTGCCGTCGAGCGTCAGGCGCAGGATCTTGCCGAGCGCCTGTTCCGGATCCTGCGCGGGCGAGAATCGCTGCCGCTCGCCCGAAGTCAGGAACAACGACTTGCCGTCGGGCGCAAAGGCGATCGTCGCGCCATATTGGCCGCCAGGGCCGTCCGAACCCGCGCGCCAGATCACGGCGACGTCAGTGAGCGACGGCGCGGCGCGGTCGCCCGCGGTGTGCAGGATGCCGCGGGCGAGCGCCAGGCTGCTGCCGCCATTCGGGCGCGGCTCGGCGTAGGACAGGTAGATGGCGTGGCTGGTCGCGAAGTCCGGCGCGATCGCGACGTCGAGCAAGCCCCCCTGCCCCCCTTGCGCGACGACCGGAACGCCGCTGGCGGGAAAGGTTCGGCCATCGGCGAGCCGCAGCATCAGCCGGCCGACCTTTTCGGTGACCAGCAAATCGCCGCTGCCGGGAAGGAAAGCCATCGCGAACGGCGCGTCGAAACGGCCGATCTCAGCGACCGCGAACGGCGGCGGCGTCTTGGGCAGGTTCGCGCGCCCGGTCGTCGCGGGGACGTTGCGGATCGACGGATCGCGCGGCGCATTCGCCGGCACCGGATCGTTGGACCCGGCGGGCTGCGGCCCCTGCGGCCCCTGCATCGCGGCAGGCGCGGCCTGCCGCGGCTGGGCGGAACAGGCGGTGCCGATCATCAGCAGGGCGAGCAGGCTGGCACGGGTCATTCGCGGGTCTCCGACAGGACCAGAGAATAACTGCCCGCGCACGCATGAGTTGCCGGCCAAAGCCCGAGGGGCGTTGCCGGCTTGCGCCGGAGGGCGGGTCGGCGTATATGGCGCATGTCTTCTCTTACATCGTCAGGTGAAAGAGGCTGCGGGGCTCCCTCCGCGGCGCGGACAGCGCACATCCGTTACACGTCCAACCCCCATGTCCACCCCCCCCCCCGCCCAACCAAGGTCCTCATGGTCGATATCGCCCTTCTCACCCAGCTGATCGAGCCCGAAGCGAAGGCGCTCGGCTTCGACCTCGTGCGGGTGAAGATGTTCGGCGGCAAGTCCGACCCGACGTTGCAGGTGATGGCGGAACGGCCCGCGACCGGCCAGCTGACGATCGACGATTGCGCCGACCTGTCGCGCCGCATCTCGGACAAGCTCGACGCGCTGGAGGCCGAAGGCCGCGATCCGATCCCGGACGCCTATCGCCTCGAAGTCTCCTCGCCTGGCATCGACCGCCCGCTCACCCGCCCGCAGGATTACGCCAACTGGGCAGGGCACGAGGCGAAGCTGACGCTCGCCGAGAAGATCGACAACCGCAAGATCCTGACCGGCGACCTCGTCGGCATCGAGGGCGAGAACGTGACGATCGACGTGCGCGGCTATCGCCCGATGACCGTCGCGCTTGCGCAGATCGCCGACGCCAAGCTGACGATCACCGACCGGCTGATCGCCGCCACCGCGCCGCTTTCCACGGACGGCGCGGACGAATTCGAGGAGGCGTCCGACGACACGGACGCCGCCGACACCAACGACAATGATGCCCTCAAGGAAGGACACGCTTAAGATGGCCAGTGTTGCCACCGCCAACCGCGCGGAACTGATCGCGATCGCTAATTCGGTTGCGTCGGAGAAGATGATCGACAAGGCGATCGTCATCGAGGCGCTGGAAGAAGCGATCCAGCGCGCGGCCAAGACCCGCTACGGCATCGAGAACGACATTCGCGCCAAGCTCGATCCGCAGACCGGCGACCTGCGCCTGTGGCGCGTCGTCGAGGTGGTCGAGGCGGTCGACGACTTCTTCAAGCAGGTCGACGTCGCGCAGGCGCAGAAGCTGCAGAAGGGCGCGGCTGTCGGCGACTATATCGTCGATCCGCTGCCCCCGATCGAATTCGGCCGCATCCAGGCGCAGGCGTCGAAGCAGATCATTTTCCAGAAGGTCCGCGATGCCGAGCGCGACCGCCAGTATGAAGAATTCAAGGATCGCCAGGGCGAGATCATCACCGGCGTCGTCAAGCGCGTCGAGTTCGGCCACATCGTCGTCGACCTCGGTCGCGCCGAAGGTGTCATCCGCCGCGACCAGCAGATTCCGCGCGAAGTCGTGCGCGTCAACGACCGTATCCGCTCGCTGATCCTCAACGTCCGCCGCGAAAACCGGGGCCCGCAGATCTTCCTCAGCCGCGCGCACCCCGATTTCATGAAGAAGCTGTTCGCGCAGGAAGTGCCCGAAATCTACGACGGCATCATCACCATCCAGGCCGCCGCGCGTGATCCGGGCAGCCGCGCCAAGATCGGCGTCATCAGCCGCGATTCGTCGATCGACCCCGTCGGCGCCTGCGTCGGCATGAAGGGCAGCCGCGTCCAGGCCGTCGTGCAGGAAATGCAGGGCGAGAAGATCGACATCATCCCCTGGTCGCCCGATACGGCCACATTCGTTGTCAACGCGCTGCAGCCTGCGTCCGTCAGCCGCGTCGTGATCGACGAGGAAGAGGACCGGATCGAGGTGGTCGTGCCCGACGACCAGCTTTCCCTCGCGATCGGTCGCCGTGGCCAGAACGTCCGCCTCGCCAGCCAACTGACCGGCAAGGCGATCGACATCCTGACCGAGGCCGATGCCAGCGAGAAGCGCCAGAAGGAGTTCGTGCAGAATTCCGAGATGTTCCAGAACGAACTGGACGTCGACGAGACGCTGGCGCAGCTGCTGGTCGCCGAAGGCTTCGGCGCGCTCGAAGAGGTCGCCTATGTCGAGCTCGACGAGCTCGCCGCGATCGAGGGCTTCGACGAAGACCTCGCGCAGGAGCTGCAGAGCCGTGCGCAGGAAGCGCTGGAGCGTCGCGAAGCCGCGGCACGCGAAGAGCGTCGTGCGCTCGGCGTCGAGGACGCGCTCGCCGACATGCCGTATCTGACCGAGGCAATGCTGGTCACGCTGGGCAAGGCGGGGATCAAGACGCTCGACGATCTCGCCGATCTCGCCACCGACGAACTGGTCGAGAAGAAGCGTGTCGAGCCGCGCCGCCGCAACGAGGACGCGCCGAAGCGGCCGGAGCCGAAGGGCGGCATCCTCAGCGAATATGGCCTGTCCGACGAACAGGGCAACGAGATCATCATGGCCGCGCGCCAGCATTGGTTCGCGGACGAAGCGCCTGCGGCCATCGATGCGGACGTGTCGGAGGGTGAGGAAGCCTGATGCCCTTCGTCTCGATCCGGTTGGCCGGCTCCGCGACCCGGGAGCAGAAGGCAGGGGTCGTCGCGGACGTGACGGCGAGCCTCGTCGCGCGCCTCGGCAAGAACCCCGCCGCGGTCCAGATCGTAATCGAGGAGGTTTCGACCGAAAATTACGCGGCCGGCGGGAAATTGCTCGCCGACCGCGACGCGCCCAAGGCTCCATCGAGGGAGGACGCGCATGCGGTTCCCTCGCAATGAGGCGCTGACGGTACAGCAGGGCGGCACCCGCGCCCTCCCCTCGTCATTCCCGCGCAGGCGGGAATCCAGACTGGCTGACCGCGCGGCTCGTGCCATGCCCGTTGCGTCTCTGGATCCCCGCCTCCACGGGGATGACGACCTGTATGGAAGGGAGGCGCGCGCATGAGCGATCCCGTCCGCAAGTGCATCCTCAGCCAGGAACGCGACGCGCGCGATCATCTCGTGCGGCTCGCGCTCGCGCCCGATGGCCAGGTGCTACCCGATGTCCGTGCCAAGGCTCCGGGCCGCGGCGCGTGGATCGGCGTCACGCGCGCCGAGCTGGAAGAGGCGATCGCGAAGAAGCGCCTGCGCGGTGCGTTGCTGCGTGCGTTCAAAGGGGCCGAACTGGTCATCCCCGACGATCTGCCGCAGCGAATCGCCGATGCGCTGGAACGCAATGCGCTCGATCGCCTCGGCCTCGAATCGCGCAGCGGCACGCTGCTGACCGGGTCGGAACGGATCGAAACCGCGGCGCGATCCGGCCAGCTCCACGCGCTCTATCATGCCGCCGATGCCAGCGACGACGGGCGGCGCAAGCTGGCCCAGGCGTGGCGCGTCGGCTCCGATCGCGAAGGGTCCGACCTCAAGGGGTTGGCACTGCCGGTGCCCCGCCCCATATTGTCGTTGGCGCTTGGCCGCGAGAATGTGGTACACATCGGCCTGACCGACCGCGCTGCCGCCGCGCGGGTGAGCGATGCGCTCGACCGCTGGCTGCATTTTATCGAGTCTGAATCTGCCCCTGCGCCTTGCGAAACGGCCTCGCGAGGTTCATCGCCCTCCGGCTTTACCGGGGCGCTGCCGGCCGTAGACGTGAATGAGGAATCTGAGTGAGCGAGACCGACAACGAGAAGCCGAAGCTTGGCATGCGCGCGCCTCTGGGGCTGAAGCGCACGGTCGAGACCGGCCAGGTGAAGCAAAGCTTCAGCCACGGCCGCTCGAACACCGTGATCGTGGAGACGAAGCGTCGCCGTGTGCTCGGCCGTCCGGGCGAAGCGCCCGCCGCCGAGCCGACGCCGGTCGCCGCGCCCGCCCCCGCAGTCGAGACGGCCGCACCGCGTCCGGCCCCCCGCCCCGCCCCCGCGGGCGAGACGCCGCAGGAGCGCCAGGCGCGCATGCTGCGCGAGGCGGAAGACCAGCGGATGCACGCGCTCGAAGACGCGCGTCGCCGTGAGGAAAGCGAGCGCGCGCGTGCCGCCGAGGAAGAGCGCGCCCGCGCCGCCGAGCGTGCCGCGGCCGCCGCCCCCCCCGCCGCGCCGGAACCCGCGCCGCAGCCCGAGCCGGAGGCGCCCGCCCCGGTAGCGGAGCTTTCGGCCTCCGCCGCCACGACGCCGTCGGTATCGGTGCCGACGCCGGCCGGCCGTGGCTTCCGCCCGGTCGAGCGGCCCGCGCCGGAACCCGCCGCGGAACCTGCCCCCCAGCCGGAAGCGACGCCCGCACCCGCGCCGGTCGAAGCTGCACCGACGCCGGCCCCTGCCCCGGTCGCCGAGGCACCCGCGGCCGCGCCCGCGACGCTGTCGGTCGAGCTGGGCCGCGATCCGTCGCTGCCCGCGCCGCGCCGCTTCTCGCCGGTCGCGCGCCCGGAAATCCCGAAGCCGCAGCCCAAGCCCGCGCCGGCCCCCGCGCCCGCGCCGACCCAGGCGTCCACTTCGTCCACTTCCGCGGCCCCCAATCGTCCGCTGCCGTCCGGTCAGGCGACGCCGCGCAACGCCCCGCCCAGCCGTCCGCAGCAGCGCGACCGCAAGGGGGACGAGCGCCGTGGCGGCAAGCTGACCGTCAACCGCGCGCTCAACGAGGACGGCAGCGCGCGGGCGCGCAGCCTCGCCGCGCTGAAGCGTGCGCGCGAGAAGGAAAAGCGCGCGTTCGGCGGCCCGCGCGAGGCGCAGGTGAAGCAGGTCCGCGACGTGCAGGTGCCCGAGGCGATCACCGTCGCCGAGCTGGCGAACCGCATGGCGGAAAAGGGTGCGGACCTGGTCAAGGCGCTGTTCAAGATGGGCATGCCCGTCACGCTCAACGCGACGATCGACCAGGATACCGCCGAACTGCTCGTGACCGAATTCGGCCACAACATCGTGCGCGTCTCCGATTCGGACATCGACCTTGCCGTCGACACCACCGAGGATGCGGTCGAAAGCCTGAAGCCGCGTCCCCCGGTCGTCACCATCATGGGCCACGTCGACCACGGCAAGACCAGCCTGCTCGACGCGCTGCGCGGTACCGACGTGGTGCGCGGCGAGGCCGGCGGCATCACGCAGCATATCGGCGCCTATCAGGTCACGCTGAAGGACAAGTCGAAGGTCACTTTCCTCGACACGCCGGGCCACGAGGCGTTCACCGCCATGCGCGCGCGCGGCGCCGACGTCACCGACATCGTCGTGCTGGTGGTCGCCGCCGACGACGGGCTGATGCCGCAGACGATCGAGGCGATCAACCACACCAAGGCGGCCGGCAAGCCGATGATCGTCGCGATCAACAAGATCGACAAGTACGAGGCGAATCCGCAGCGCGTGCGCGAGCGTCTGCTCGAGCATGAGGTGGTGGTCGAGAGCATGGGCGGCGACGTCCAGGAGGTCGAGGTCTCCGCGCTCAAGAAGACGGGTCTCGACGAGCTGATCGAAAAGATCCAGCTGCAGGCCGAAATCCTCGAGCTGAAGGCGAACCCCGACCGCGCCGCCGAAGGCACCGTGGTCGAAGCGAAGCTGGACAAGGGCCGCGGCCCCGTCGCGACGGTGCTCGTCACCCGCGGCACGCTGAAGGTCGGCGACGTCTTCGTCGTCGGCGCGGAAAGCGGCAAGGTGCGCGCGCTGATCGACGACAAGGGTCGTCAGATCAAGAGCGCCGATCCGTCGATGCCGGTCGAGATCCTCGGTATTTCCGGCGTGCCGTCGGCGGGCGATCCGCTTCAGGTCGTCGAGAGCGAGGCGCGTGCCCGCGAGGTCGCCGAATACCGCCAGGGCGTGCTGACACAGAAGCGCACGACGGCGGCGCCGGCGAGCCTGGAGAGCATGTTCTCCGCGCTGAAGGCCAATCAGGCGATCGAATATCCGGTCGTCGTCAAGGCCGACACGCAAGGGACGGTCGAGGCGATCGTCGCCTCGCTCAACAAGCTGTCGACCGACGACATCCGCGTGCGCATCCTGCATTCGGGCGTTGGCGGCATTACGGAAAGCGACGTCAACGTCGGCGCGGCCTCGGGCGCGCCGATCATCGGCTTCAACGTCCGTGCCAACGCCAATGCGCGCCAGATCGCCGACCGGCACAAGGTCGCGTTGAAGTACTACGACGTCATCTACGACCTGATCGACGAGATCCGCGCCGGCATGGCGGGCGAGCTCGGGCCGGAAGCGTTCGAGACCGTGGTCGGCCGTGCGGAAATCCGCGAGGTCTTCTCGGCGGGCAAGCATGGTAAGGCTGCCGGTCTGCTGGTCGTCGAAGGCGCGATCCGCAAGGCGCTCAAGGCGCGCATCACGCGCAACGACGTCATCGTCTACGTCGGCGAGATCGCGAGCCTGCGGCGGTTCAAGGACGACGTGCCGGAAGTGCGCGCTGGCCTGGAATGCGGCGTCACCTTCTCGAACAACTTCATCGATATCCGCTCCGGCGATTTCCTGGAGACGTTCGAGGTCGAGCTGCGCGAACGCACGCTGTAACCTTTATCCCTCTCCCGTCCGGGAGAGGGAGGGAGCCGGCGAAGCCGGCGGAAGGGTGAGGGCCGCCGGTGCTTCCACCCTCACCCTCCCACCCGGCTGACGCCGGGCGGACCCCTCCCTCTCCCGGCGGGAGAGGGGCTTGGACCCATCATGAACAAAGACCCCCAGGAAAAATCGGTCCGCACCCTGCGCGTCGGCGAACAGGTGCGCCACGTCCTGTCCGAAATCCTCCAGCGCGGCGACGTGCACGACGAGACGCTGGCGAAGCACATGGTCAGCATCACCGAGGTGCGCATGTCCCCCGACCTGCGCCACGCGACCGTGTTCGTGAAGCCGCTGCTCGGCAAGGACGAGGAGGCGGTGCTGAAAGCGCTGCGCACCAACACCGCCTATCTCCAGCGCGAGGTCGCGCACCGCGTGCAGAACAAATACGCCGCGAAGCTCAAGTTCCTGGCGGACGAAAGCTTCGACGAAGGCAGCCACATCGACGCGATCCTGCGCAAGCCGGAGGTAGCGCGCGATCTGGGCGAGGATTGACCTGTAAGATGGCGATCCTCGTCAGCAACGCGACAGATGCAGCGCTGACGGTCTGGATCGAGCCTTGGTGTGACGAATTGGAGCTACCAGTCCGGGGGGGTACTGACGCTGGAAGTGTCCACGGAGGATGGCGACGTCGCCGAGCTTGAGTTTGTGGACGACCGGTTGGTCGTTTGGGCAATGACGCCCGGACCGCTTGTCGCTTCTATCGATGGCGTTGAGCAAGACACCGGAAGTCGTACGATCGCGCTTCCCGCTGAAATGCTGAGCCTCCCTGTGAAGAGCTTTGTGAAGCTAGTTTTTGAGGGCCAACCCGGAGCACGCCCAGCAGGTGCGCCATCGCCCCAACGTCTCCCTGGGCTATGGCTTAGACTGATGCGATGGACGAAAGCTCTCACGCCAACGTGGGTCCGCTTCGATCGGCGGCGGTGACCATTCGTCACTGTCGGCTCCGACTTGCTCTATCAAATTCGCAACTGCAACGTCCGGGGTATTGCCCGCAGCGATCCATGGCGGCGCATAACCCCAGAATACGCTTGCCGTGACGTCATCGCTACCAGGGCCATATTCTACGAGCCATGCGATACGGGTCATGCCTTCCAAAAGCATGTCGGATTGGGCGACAGCCCACCAACGCCCGCTCGAATAGACCCCTTGATAACGGTCCTCGATAACCGCGATGGGGTATAAGTCGGGCGTCACTTCACTGGACATGCGATCGATCCTGCGGTCTGACGCGGTGATGGCCAAGCTCTATTTCTACTATGCCTCGATGAACGCGGGGAAGTCGACGACGCTGCTCCAGGCGGACTTCAACTATCGCGAGCGGGGGATGGCGACGATGCTGTTCACTGCGGCGATCGATGATCGCTTCGCGAAGGGCACGATCACCAGCCGCATCGGGCTGGAGGCACCGGCGACGCCGTTCGACGTGGGTACCGACCTTGCCGCCTGCGTCGCCGAACGACACGCGGAGGGCCCCCTCGCCTGCGTGCTGGTCGACGAGGCACAGTTCCTGTCGGCGGCCCAGGTAGACCAGCTCGCGCGCATCTGCGACGTGATGAACGTGCCCGTGCTCGCCTATGGCCTGCGCACCGATTTCCGCGGCGCCCTGTTCGAAGGATCGGCGCGGCTGCTCGCGCTCGCCGACGCCTTGATCGAGATCAAATCGGTGTGCGTGTGCGGACGCAAGGCGACGATGAACCTGCGCGTCGATGCCGAAGGCCTGGCCATCGCGGAAGGGCAGCAGACGGAGATCGGCGGCAACGATCGCTATGTCGCATTGTGCCGCCGCCATTTTGTCGAAGCGCTGGGCGACTGAGCCCGCCTCTGGCGCTTTGCCCCCGCGGCGGCCATATCCCAGCCATGAACTCCGAAAGCATCGTCTGGCGCACCGCCGTCTGGATCATACCGCTGGTCGTCGCGATCGTCTTTCATGAGGTCGCGCACGGCTGGATGGCGAAATGGCTGGGCGATCCGACCGCCGCAGAACGGCGACGGCTGAGCTTCAATCCGGTGCGTCATATTGATCCCGTCGGCACGGTGATCCTGCCGCTCGGCCTTGCGATCGCGGGGGCGCCCGTGTTCGGCTGGGCGAAGCCCGTGCCCGTCGTCGCGGAGCGGCTGCACAATCCGCGCTGGGGCATGGTCGCGGTGGCGCTCGCCGGGCCGGGGATGAACCTCGCGCTCGCGCTGCTGACCGCGATCGCGCTCGGGATCGCGGGCCTGACGACGCACGGGATTCAGCCCGCCAGCATCGCCGCTTTCATCGTCGACAATCTGTTCAACTTTCTGGTGGTCAACGTCTTCCTCGCGCTGTTCAACCTGCTGCCGATCCCCCCGTTCGACGGCAGCCATGTCGTCGAGGGCGTGCTGCCGCGCCCGCTCGCCGCGCGCTACGCACGGATCGGCCAGTTCGGCATGCTGCTGCTGATCGGCCTCATCGTCGTTCTGCCGATGCTGTCGCCGCGGCTGGACATCGTCGGGCGGCTGGTCGCACCGCCGGCGCAAATGGTGATCAGCTGGTTTCTGCACCTCGCGGCCGCGATCGGCGGATAGCCACCACAGCCGGCGGAACCGCGTGGCGCGATTTTCCGTTGATAACGGACACATTGAGGAGATCTGTCCATGAGACGCCTGTTCGTTCCGGCCCTCGTCGTCGCCCTCCTTCCCGCCGCGGTCACCGCGCAGACACCGGCGGCCACCGACACCGGCAAGGAAACCAGCATTCCCTTCGCCAGCAACGGTGGCCTCATCAACTGGCAGTCGGGGCCGCCCGACAGCGGCATCATCTACGTGCAGGACCGCACCTTGCGCTGGTACAAGGTGACGCTGAGCGGCCCCTGCGGCCAAGGGGCCATCGACCCGCTCGGCCTCACCTACACGACCGACCCGACCGGCACGTTCGACCAATTCTCGCAGGTGCGCATCGGCCGCTTCCCCGATCAGACATGTGGGGTGGCGAGTATCCGCACCAGCGGGGCCCCGCCGGGACAGCCGGGCGCCGCCAAGGGTGCCAAGCCCGCCGACCGCTAACATCGCTTGCATCGCCGGCCGCCGTCGCTAGGCGGCGGGGCGATGCACGGATGGATCATTCTCGACAAGCCGCTCGGACTCGGCTCGACGCAGGCGGTGTCCGCGGTCAAGCGCGCGCTGCGACAGGGCGGCTACGGCAAGGCGAAGGTCGGCCATGGCGGCACGCTCGACCCGCTGGCGACGGGCGTGCTGCCGATCGCGGTCGGCGAGGCGACGAAGCTTGCCGGGCGCATGCTCGACAGCGACAAGGCGTATGCCTTTACGATCCGGTTCGGCGAACAGACCGACACGCTGGATGCCGAAGGGTCGGTGGTCGCGACCTCGCCGGTGCGCCCGACGATGGCGCAGATCGACGGCGTGCTGCCGCGCTTCACCGGCCCGATATCGCAGGTGCCCCCTGCCTATTCCGCGCTGAAGGTGGATGGGACCCGCGCCTACGACCTGGCGCGGGCAGGCGAAGAGGTGGTGCTGAAGAGCCGCGACGTCACGGTCCACGCGCTTCACGTCGCGGCTGACGGCGCTGGAGAGGTAACGCTGGAGGCCCATGTCTCCAAGGGGACGTACATCCGCTCCCTCGCCCGCGACATCGCGCTGGCACTCGGCAGCGTCGGCCACGTCACGATGCTGCGCCGGCTGAAGGCGGGGCCCTTCGACCTTGCCCATGCGATATCGCTGGACAAATTGAGCCAAGCCGGTATGGCGCGCGAGCTTGAACAGATACTCCTGCCGCTGAGGGCGGGGCTGGACGACATCCCGGCTCTGTCCCTCTCCCCCGATCAGGCAGGGGCGCTCCGCCAGGGACGCGTTCTGATCGGGATCGCCGCAGACGATGGCCCGTATTTCGCGTGCGAGGGGGACACCCCGGTCGCGCTGGTATCGGTCGAGGGCCACGAGGCTCGCGTCGTCCGCGGTTTCAACCTGTGATGTCGAGGATATACGCATGACCATTACCGCAGAGCGCAAGGCCGAAGTCGTCAAGGAACACGCCCGCCAGGAAGGCGACACGGGTTCGCCCGAAGTGCAGGTGGCGATCCTGTCGGAGCGCATCCGCAACCTGACCGAGCATTTCAAGGGCCACGCCAAGGACAACCATTCGCGTCGCGGTCTGCTGATGCTGGTCAACAAGCGTCGCAGTCTGCTCGACTATCTCCGCCACAAGGATGGCGACCGGTATCTCGCGCTGATCGCGAAGCTCGGCCTTCGCAAGTAAACGAAAAGGCGGCCTTCGGGTCGCCTTTTTCTCATCCCGGCTGTATGCCGGGCACGGCGCGCAGCGGTGCATCGGCATCGCGCACGTCTTTCAGACTGGACCCCGGCCGTTGCCGGGGCGGTAAACGGGGTCAGGCAATCCGGTCGGCCCCACCGAGCCAATCACGGCTCTCTCATAGGCCCCCGCCGCATAGGGCGCGCGGGAGTGAAGGAAATACCAATGTTCGATACCAAGAAGGTGGAAATCGAGTGGGGCGGCAAGACGCTGACGCTCGAAACGGGCCGCGTTGCCCGCCAGGCCGACGGCGCGGTGCTCGCGACCCTCGGCGAAACGGTCGTGCTGTGCGCCGTCACCGCTGCGAAGAGCGTCAAGGAAGGCCAGGACTTCTTCCCGCTGACCGTCCACTATCAGGAAAAGTATTCCGCGGCCGGCCGCATCCCCGGCGGCTTCTTCAAGCGCGAGCGCGGCGCCACCGAGCGTGAGACGCTGATCAGCCGCCTGATCGACCGTCCCGTCCGCCCGCTGTTCCCCGAAGGCTTCTACAACGAGATCAACTGCATCGCGCAGGTCCTCTCGTACGACGGCGAGAACGAGCCCGACATCCTCGCGATGATCGCCGCCTCCGCCGCGCTCACCATCTCGGGCGTCCCCTTCATGGGTCCGATCGGCTGCGCGCGCGTCGGCTACAAGGATGGCGAATACCAGCTGAACCCGACCGACGGCGAAGTCGCCACGGGTGAGCTCGACCTGGTCGTCGCCGCGACGCACGACGCCGTGATGATGGTCGAATCGGAAGCCAAGGAGCTGTCCGAAGACGTAATGCTGGGCGCGGTCATGTTCGCGCACCGGGCGTCGCAGCAGGTCATCGACGCGATCATCGACCTTGCCGAAAAGTCGGCGAAGGATCCGTGGGACGTCGACATCACCGATCCCACCAAGGCGTGGGTGGAAAAGCTGCGCCCGACCTTCGCCAAGAAGATCGGCGCCGCGTACAAGAACGTGAAGAAGGCGGAACGCCAGGCCGCGCTGACCGCGCTCAAGGCCGAGCTGAAGACGATGACCGCCGACGAGGCGCCGGTCGAGGCGCTGAAGGCGAGCAAGGCGTTCAAGAAGCTGGAAGCCGAAGTCGTCCGCACCGCCATCCTGAAGGACGGCCGCCGCATCGACGGCCGCGACACCAAGACGGTGCGCCCGATCGCGGCGGAGGTCCACTTCCTGCCGCGCGCGCATGGGTCCGCGCTGTTCACCCGCGGCGAGACGCAGACGATCGCGACGACGACGCTGGGCACCCGCGACGCGGAACAGATGGTCGACGGCCTCGGTGGCCTGACCTACCAGCATTTCATGCTGCACTATAACTTCCCGCCCTATTCGGTCGGCGAAGTCGGCCGCTTCGGCGCGCCGGGGCGCCGCGAGATCGGTCACGGCAAGCTGGCGTGGCGTGCGCTGCACCCGGTGCTGCCGACGAAGGAGGAATTCCCCTACACGATCCGCGTCACCAGCGACATCACCGAGTCGAACGGCTCGTCGTCGATGGCCAGCGTCTGCGGCGGTTCGCTGTCGATGATGGACGCGGGCGTGCCGCTGAAGCGCCCCGTATCGGGTATCGCGATGGGCCTGATCCTGGAGGGCAAGGACTTCGCCGTCCTGTCCGACATCCTGGGTGACGAGGATCATCTGGGCGACATGGACTTCAAGGTCGCCGGCACCAGCGAGGGCATCACCAGCCTTCAGATGGACATCAAGATCGCCGGCATCACCGAGGAGATCATGAAGGTCGCGTTGCGCCAAGCGCACGAAGGCCGCGCGCACATCCTCGCCGAGATGAACAAGGCGCTGGGCGAGACCCGCTCGGAGCTGTCGGCCCATGCGCCGCGCATCGAGACCTTCACGATCGACAAGTCGAAGATCCGCGAAGTGATCGGCACCGGCGGCAAGGTGATCCGCGAGATCGTCGCCACCACCGGCGCCAAGGTCGACATCGACGACGAGGGCGTCATCAAGGTCTCCTCGTCCGACCCGTCGCAGATCGAAGCCGCGATCAAGTGGATCAAGGGCCTCGTCGAGGAAGCCGAAGTCGGCAAGGTCTATGACGGCAAGGTCGTCAACCTCGTCGATTTCGGTGCGTTCGTGAATTTCATGGGTGGCAAGGACGGCCTCGTCCACGTCTCCGAGATCAAGAACGAGCGTGTCGAGAAGGTGTCCGACGTCCTTTCGGAAGGCCAGGCCGTGAAGGTCAAGGTCCTCGAGATCGATCCGCGCGGCAAGGTGCGCCTGTCGATGCGCGTCGTCGATCAGGAGACTGGCGCCGAGCTGGAAGACACCCGTCCGGCGCGTGCGCCGCGTGAGGGTGGCGACCGTGGCCCCCGCGGTGATCGTGGCGGCGATCGCGGCCCGCGTCGCGACGGCGGCGACCGTGACGGTCGCGGCCCGCGCCGTGACCGCGGCGATCGGGGCGGCGACCGCGGCCCGCGCCGCGAGCGTGGCGAAGGCGGCAACGGCGGTGGCAACGACGACGGCCCCGCCCCCGACTTCGCGCCGGCCTTCCTGACCGGCGATCGCGACTGATCGTCGGCGTAATGCCAAAGGAGAAGGCCCGGTGGCGACACCGGGCCTTTTTTTATGCCGTCCGCGGAGCCTTTACGGCGCGTGTCCGTCGCCGCCGCTACGGCCGGATCAAACGCCGGAACGGGATACATCGAGACGGCCCCTCCCATTTGTCATGCCGGACTCGTTCCGGCACGGTTCCGCAAGCGATCACCGGTCGGTCGTGCGGCGGAGTGGATGCCGGAACGAGTCCGACATGACGAAATAAGGCCCCAGCCTGCTCCGGCGCACGGAGGCACGCACAGCCGAAGAGCGCGTATGCGACCTCGGGCTCCAGCCTGCCCGAAAGCTCGGCCAAACCGCCCCTAGCGCCACAACCTTTCGGTCGCGAGCCGCAGCCCCCGGGGCGACACCGGCTTTTCGCAGCGCGGCAGATGGTGGTAGATTTCGGGAATCACCATCTCGTCATAACCGCTGGTCAGCAGGACCGGCACGCCCTCGTCGAGCAACATGTCGATCAGCGGATAGACCATCGTCTCGCGCAGATTGATGTCTAGCACCGCCGCGTCGACCGTATCGGGTCCGCTCGCCAGTCGCAGGCCCTGCGATAGCGATGCGGCCGGGCCCAGCACGCATGCGCCCGCGATCCGGAGCTCGCGCGCGATGTCGTCGGCGATCAGATACTCGTCCTCGACGACGAGAATGTGTTTTCCGACGAGTGGCCCAGGCATCGCCGTCATTCGCTTACTCCCTGTGACATAAGGGATACCCCCAAACGTCTCAATCGAGCGCTAACATGGGTGAGCGATACCGTACCGAAGTTGATGCCATGGTCGGACATGCCGGATGTCATGCCTAATCCCCTGATCGCGCGCCTCGGTCGTTACGTCCGGCTCTCGCCGGAGGAGCGCGCGCTGGTCGAGCGGGCGGTTGCGGGGCCGGACATCCTCGTGCGCCAGCGCCGCGACCTGATCCGCGAGGGCGATCCACCGCGCGGGGCATCGCTGATCCTCGAAGGCTGGGCGTTCCGGTATAAGACGCTGGAGGATGGCCGCCGCCAGATCGTCGCGCTACACCTACCAGGCGACCTGTGTGACCTGCACGGCTACATCCTCAACGAAATGGACCATTCGGTAGGCGCGCTGACCAACGTGCGCTACGTGGAGATCGGCCGCAACCGGATCGAGGAACTCGCCACGCACAGCCCGCGGCTGACGCACGCATTCTGGTGGGACACGCTGACCAAGTCGGCGATCCTGCGCGAATGGATCGTCAATTTGGGTCAGCGCGACGCGCTGGAACGGCTGGCGCATCTGTTCTGCGAACTCTTCTATCGCCTGCGCGCGGTCGGGCTGGCGGAAGGCAACCGATGCGATATCCCGCTGACGCAGACCGATCTGGCCGAAACCACAGGCATGACTCCCGTCCATGTCAACCGCATGGTGCAGGAACTGCGCGCGCGGGGGCTGATCCGCTGGAAGAGCGGCGTGTTCGAGGCGCTCGATCTCGACGGGCTGTGCGAAGTGGCGATGTTCAACGCGGGCTATCTGCACCTCGACCAGGAGGGCCGAACGCTGGACGCCGATGATTGACCGCGCCGAGCCCCCTTTCCCTGAGACGCCCGGCCTCTGCGCGGGCTGGCGCGGCACGCCGGACGGGCGCTGCCTGTGGATCGCGCCGTGCTGGGCGACGCTGACCGGCCAGAGCGAGGGAGCGTGGCTCGACCTCGGCTGGCTGGAGCGTATCCACCCCGACGATCGCGGGGCGCTACGCGGCATGTGGGCGGATGCGCAGGCGCGTGGCAGCGGCATGGTCGATCTGCGCGTTCTCCTTGCGGGCGAGAGCGGCTATCGCTGGCTGCGCATCCAGGCGATGCGCGAAGCTGAGGCGGACGGCGGGCAATGGATAGCGACCGCAGTCGACGTCGACGATCTGTATCGCGCGCTGGACGGCGAACGGATGCGGCGGCTGGCGTTGCAGCACCGCGTACGCAACACGCTGGCGGTGATCCGCTCGATCGCGCGGCGCACCGCGGAAACCAGCGACACGGTGGAGGCGTATCGCGCGCGCTTCGACGGCCGGATCGCCGCCTTCGCCCGTGTGCAGGGCCATGTGATTCGTGCCGGCGGCCGTGGCATCGACCTTGAGTCGCTGCTCGCGGACGAACTGCTCGCGCACCGCATCGGCCCGCGCCATCGCGTCGATTACGGCGGCACCGACGTACGGCTGTCGCCCCGCCTCGCCGACCAATTGGGCTTGGCATTGCACGAACTGATCGCCAATGCCGGCCAGTTCGGGGCGCTCGGCGACGCCGACGGGCGGTTGACGATCCGCTGGTGGATGCAGGAAACGCAGCCGGTCCCGGTGCTGCACCTCGACTGGCGCGAGGACCTGACCGGCACGACAATCGCGGCGCCCGACCATGAGGGGTTCGGGCTGGAACTGCTGACCCGCAGCCTGCGCTACGAGATCGACGCCGAGGTCACGCTCGATTTCCGGCCGGAGGGGCTGCACGCGGTCCTGCGCATCCCGTTGGTGGCCGCTCACGCGACGGCCGGCTGAACCCTGCCGCAGGCCGGCGCCGGCGGCGGCGATCGCGCCTCTTACTGGCGATAGCCGGGATCGATCCGATCGAGCTTGCGCAGCAGCGCCGGCCAGGCGAGCGCCTGCGCCAGCATGCCCATGCCCTTGGGGCTGGACTGTTGCGCGACCTTCGCCTCGACGCCCTGCGGCGGCGCGTTGAGATGCTCCTTGCCCGCCGACAGCATCAGCACCTGCGCCTCGCATGCGCGCTCGAGGAAATAGAGCCGCACGAAACACGCGCCCACCGTCTCGCCGACCGCCAGCGTGCCGTGGTTGCGCAGGATCATCGCGTTGCGCGTGCCGAGGTCGGCGACCAGCCGTTCGCGCTCATCGAGGTCGGTCGCGATCCCCTCGTAATCGTGATAGGCGACGTCGTGGCTCGCGATCATCGCGGTCTGCGTATGCGGCAACAGGCCGAATTCCATCGCGCTCACCGCCTGTCCGTGCGGCGTATGGAGGTGCATCACCGCCGCGGCATCCTCGCGCGCCATGTGGATCGCGGAATGGATGGTGAAGCCCGCCGGGTTGACCGGGTGGCTGCTCGGGCCCACCGGCGCGCCGTTGACGTCGATCTTCACCAGGCTCGACGCGGTGATCTCCTCGAACATCATGTCGTACGGGTTGATGAGGAAATGGTGCTCCGGCCCCGGCACACGCGCCGACAAATGCGTGAAGATGAGGTCGTCCCACCCGTATAGCGCGACCAGCCGATAGGCGGCGGCAAGGTCGACACGCGCCTGCCATTCCTCGGGGCTCATCGTCGTGGGCGTGTCCGCAGGGGACGGCGCAGGGGCGATCGCAGTGGCCATGGCATCTCTCCGATTGTTCTTTGCCACCGATGCTATCGCGTCGCGCGCCGCTCCGCAATCGCAGGGCGCGCCGGCCCACTGATGCAGGTAAACGCATTTTGCCCGAAAATATCGTATGAAGACATGGTGTTGGCCAAACCGTGCCGATGTTGCGACGGAGAGAACCATGCCTGTCACACCGATGACCGACGCTGAACGTCATCAGCTCTATTACGAACGCCGCGAGGAGCAGGAGCGCCATCTGGCGACTCATGCCGGATCACCGGAAGGGCGGATCGTCCATCTGGAACTGGCGGATCGCTATGCCGCGCTCGCGCAGGATCGCGGCTCGGACCGACGCTCGCGGCTGACGATCCGCGTCTGACGGAATCGCCGCGGCGGTAACCTGTGGAAAGGGTCCGGGGGGTTCTGTTGCCCGGCCCCCCCGGCGGCCGCTGGAGTCCCCTTCTGTTGCCCGGTGGGGTCCGACCGCGCTATCTTGGTGTAACCTTAGGCCGCGAGGCCCTCAGTTACGCCGCAATCGCGAGTGCTTCGTTATCGTTGGCACTTGTGTAATGGGCCGTTGCGGTGGTCCCATTCCGAGCGAAAACAGCGCCTTTCAACACACGTCGATCCTGGTTCGGCCCCATCAGCGAAGCTGAGTCGCCCGGCGACACGCTTCATGCGTGGCGCCATGCGGATCAGCTGCGATGGTGGAGCCGCCGGGTACTGCCCCCGGGTCCGCTGCGCCTATTTCACGCCGCAGTTTATCGCCATAGCCGGCTGGAAGCCGACGATCCGGATATAGGCGCGCCCAACCGTCGCCGCAATGGCCGTGGCGCGATGCGGCGACACGCCTTTCGCTCGCCACAATAAACGCGCATAGGGCGGCGATCATGTTGACCCAGCGTTCCCGCTATGCGCTGCGCGCGATGCTGTTCCTCGCCGACGCGCCGCCCGCCAGCCCGCCGATCCCGATGACGCGCATCGCCGCCGAGGCGAACGTGCCGCGCAAGTTCCTGGAACTGATCCTCGCCGACCTGCGCGACGCCGGCCTGCTGCACAGCCATCGCGGCAAGATGGGCGGCTACGTCCTCGCGCGCGCCAGCCACCTCATCTCGCTCGGCGACGTCATCCGTACGATCGAGGGGCCGCTCGCGCTCGTCCCCTGCGTCAGCCGCACCGCCTATCGCCCGTGCAAGGATTGCAAGAGCGAGGCGGATTGCGCGATCCGCCATGCGATGATGCGCGTGCGCGACGAGACGGCGCGCATCCTCGACGGCACCAGCCTCGCCGACGCGACCGCCGAGGATCTGGCGGCCGCGTAACGGGCTGGTGGGATGACGGGTCGGCTCAGACCCGCGGTCGCGCCTTCAGTTCGTCGCGGATCTCGCGCAGCAGTGCGATCTCCGCCGCTTCGGGTGCAGGCACCGCGGCGGCATCCGCCTTGTCGCGTTCGAGGACGCCGGTCGCGCGGTTCACGGCGCGCACGATCAGGAAGATGATGAACGCGACGATCAGGAAATTGACCAGCTGCGTCACGAATTCGCCGTAGCCGAGCAGCGGCACCCCCGCCTTCTTCAGCGCGGCATAATCGGTCAGCGACCCTTTGTACGTCGCCGGCACGGGCCCCAGCTGGATGAAATAGCTCGAGAAATCGAGCCCGCCGAAGATCTTGCCGATGATCGGCATCAGCACGTCCTCGGTCAGCGCGGTGACGATCTTGCCGAACGCCGCACCGATGATCACCGCCACCGCCAGGTCGAGCACGTTGCCGCGCGCGATGAAGGCCCTGAATTCCTTGAGCATCCTGCCACCCCTTCGGTCGTTTCCACGGTCGGACGCGAAACTAGGCGGCAATTTCCGCTTCGCCAAGCGTTACGGCTGTCCTATATGACTAGGACAGGGCCATAGGGTCCGAATCCTTTGGAGGATGTTCATGCCGTCGCTTCGTTCCCTCACCGCCCCGCTCGCCAGCGTCGTCCTCGTCGCCAGCCTGTCCGGCTGCGGCATCAATTCGGTGCCGACCGCGGAAGAGACCGTGAAGGCCCGCTGGGCCGACGTCCAGAACGACTATCAGCGCCGCGCCGACCTGATCCCCAATCTCGTCGCGACGGTGAAGGCCGCGGGCGCGCAGGAAAAGGACATCCTGGTCCAGGTGACGCAGGCACGTGCCGCCGCCAACCAGGTGCAGGTATCGGGCGAACAGCTGACCGACCCTGCCAAGGTGCAGCAGTTCGAGCGCGCGCAGAATGCCGTGACCATGTCGTTGCAGCGGCTGCAGGAGGCGTATCCCGAGCTCAAGAGCCAGGGCAATTACACCACGCTGATGAGCCAGCTGGAGGGCACCGAGAACCGCATCGCGATCGCGCGGCGCGATTACAACGAGGCGGTGCAGCAGTATAACACGCGCATCCGCACCTTCCCCGACGCGATCGGCGCGCGCATCTTCTACGGCGCGAAGCCGGTGACGCCGTTCGCGGCGACGACGCCGGGCGCGGATCGCGCACCGACCGTCAACTTCGGGAATGCGAGCTGACGGCGATGCGCCGGCTGATCGCCAGCCTGTCGGCGGCGTGGCTCGCCTTTGCGGGCGCGCTGCTGCTCGGCCTCGCGTCGGGCAGCGCGGTGGCGCAGACCCCGTCCAAGCCTAACCTGCCCCAATTCACCGGGCTGGTCGTCGACGCCGCCAACGTGCTGCCGCCGCAGACGAAGGCGGATCTGACCGCCAAGCTGGAGGCGTTGCAGCGCGACACCAAGCGCCAGCTCGTCGTCGCGACGATCCCCGATCTGCAGGGCTATCCGCTCGAGGATTACGGCAATCGCCTGATCCGCGGCTGGGGTGTTGGCCTGAAGGGCGTCGACAACGGCGCGATCCTGTTCATCGCGCCCAACGAGCCGCCCGGGCATCGCGGTCCGCGGGTCGAGGTCGGATACGGGCTGGAACCCGTGCTGACCGATGCGCTGTCCAGCGTCATCATCAACCAGGATATGATGCCCAAACTCAAGGCGGGCGACATTGCGGGTGCGATGACCGCGGGCACCGACGCGCTGATCCAACAGCTGCGCGCCAACCCCGACGAGGCGAAGGCGCGCACCGACGCGGCGATCAAGCAGTTTGATGCGACGCATCGCCGTTCGACCGGCTCGCGCGGCGGCGGGGTGCCGATCGGCCTGATCTTCTGGGGCGTCATCCTGCTGTTCGTCGTCGTGCCGCTTGTCATCGGCCGTCGCCGGCAGTCCGGGCCATGGGGCCGCCGCTATGACGGCGATGGCGGCGGCAGCGGGATGCTGCCGATCGTCCTGTGGTCGATCGCGAACGAGATCGGCCGCGCCGCGAGCGACCGCGACGACGATGATCGTGGCGGCGGCTGGGGTGGTGGCGGCGGCGGCGGCTCCGACGGCAGCTGGGGCGGTGGCGGCTTCACCGGCGGCGGCGGCGGGTCGGGCGGAGGCGGCGGCGCCTCGGGGAGTTGGTGATGCGGCTGAGCGAGGCGGACCGGACGCGCGTGTCGGAGGCAGTGACCGCCGCCGAGCGCGATACCGCGGGCGAGATCGTCACCGTCGTCACCGATCGCTCCGACGCCTATCATGACGTCGGCCTGCACTGGGCGGTGCTGGCGATGCTGCTCGCCCTGGCGTTGCTCGCGTGGCGACCGGAGGCGGCGGTATGGCTGCACGGTCTCGTCGCCGATCCCTGGGCAGGTGCGCCCTCGCCCGGCGGCCTGTTCGCGGTCGCGCTGGTCGTGCTCGCGCTCGTCTTCCTCGTCGTGCGGGTCGGTCTGGCGTGGATGCCGCTGCGCCTCGCGCTGACGCCCGCGTCGACCAAGGCGCGCCGCGTCCATGCCCGTGCGCTGACCTTGTTCCGCGCCGCGGCGGAAGCGCGCACGCGCGATGCGACGGGCGTGCTCATCTACCTCTCGCTCGACGAACATCGTGCGGAAATCATCGCCGATCGCGCGATCCATGCGCGCGTCGCGCCCGACGTGTGGGGCGCGGCGATGGCGGCGCTGATCCGCGAGGTCCGCGACGGCCGCACCGGCGAAGGCATGGCCGCCGCGGTGACGCAGGTCGGCCGCGTCCTCGCCGAACATTTTCCGCCGCGCGCGGACGACACCAACGAACTGCCGGATCGCCTGATCGAGCTATGACCGCCAACACGACGCGCGACGCCGCCGCCCGCACGATGTGGGAGGGCAAGTATCTGGCCGTCCGCCAGCAAGGCACGTGGGAATTCGCCGAGCGCCGCGGCGCGATCGACGCCGCGGTGATCGTCGCGCTCGACGGCGCCGGGCAGTTGCTCCTCGTCGAGCAACATCGCGTGCCGATCGGCCGCGCCTGCCTCGAACTGCCCGCCGGCCTCGTCGGCGACGAGGAGGCGGGCGAGAGCATCGCCGACGCCGCGCGCCGCGAGCTGGAGGAGGAAACCGGCTACCGCGCCGCGATCGTCGAGGAGCGCGGCCTTTTCTACTCGTCGCCCGGCATGACGTCGGAGGCGTTCACGCTGATCCTCGCGACGGGCCTCACCCGCACCGGCGACGGCGGCGGCGACCATGACGAGAACATCACCGTCCATCGCGTGCCGCTCGACGGCGTCGCCGGCTTCGTCGCGCAGAAGCGTCGCGAGGGGATCGGCATCGACGCTAAATTGCTGCTCGTGCTGGGCGGCGGGTTGCTCGACGAACTGCGCGGCTAAGGCTCTCTTTCGATCACCCTCACCCTTCCCATCGCCTGCGGCGATGGGCCCCTTCCCTCTCCCGGCGGGAGAGGGAAGGGGCGGCGAAGCCGCGGAGGGGAGAGGGTGAGCGCCAGGCACAACGCCCCGACGCGCGCCCCCTTGCCGCTCCCGCCCCGCCGCGCCTAGAGCCGGCCGCATGACCGACACCCCGCGCCCCCGCCTCGCCTATCACCACACGCCGGGCGCCGGCCCGACGATTATCTTCCTGCCCGGCTACGCCTCCGACATGACGGGGACGAAGGCGGTCGCGCTGGAGGCATGGGCGAAGGACACCGGCCGCGCCTTCCTGCGCTTCGACTATGCCGGCTGCGGCCAGAGCGAGGGCGCGTTCGAGGACCAGACGCTCGCCGGCTGGCGCGACGACGTGCTCGCGATGGTCGACGAGGTCGCGGGCGGCGACGTCGTGCTGGTCGGATCGTCGATGGGCGGCTGGCTGATGCTGCTCGCCGCGCGGATGCGGCCCGACCGGGTCAGGGGCCTGGTCGGCATCGCGCCCGCACCCGACTTCACCGACTGGGGCTTCTCGATGGACGAGAAGATGGCGATGCTGCAGACCGGCCGCCTCGAACGCGCCAACCCCTATGGCCCCGAGCCGACGGTCTACACGCGCGGCTTCTTCACCTCGGGCGAGGCGAACCGGCTGATGTTCGGCGAGATCGCGATCGACGGCCCCGTCCGGCTGGTGCAGGGCCAGCGCGATCCCGACGTGCCGTGGCATCGCACCTGCCGCCTTGCCGAGCTGATCCGTTCAGCGGACGTGCAGACGTGGCTGGTCAAGGACGGCGACCACCGCCTGTCGCGCGATACCGACATCGCGCTGATCGTCCGCGCGGTCGAGGACGTGCTGCACCGTTTATGATCCCGCTCCTGCTCGCCGCCGCCCCGCTTCAGGCCGCTGCGCCGCCCAAGTCCCCACTCACCGTCCGGCTCGGCGCGAAGGCGCCCGGCGCGCGACCGGAGGATTCGCGCGAGGCGCGCTACCAGCGCTGCGTCGTTCTGGCGGAAAGCGATCCTGCGGCGGCGCGGGCGGAGGCGCTGCGCTGGGCGGCGGCGGACGGCCATTGGTTCGCGCAGCAATGCGCGGGCCTCGCCTATGCGCAGGAACGCAACTGGCCCGCCGCGGCGGGCGCGTTCGAGGCGGCGGGCAAGGCGGCCGAACTCGGCCACGACAAGCGCGCCGCCAACTACTGGTCGCAGGCGGGCAACGCGTGGCTCGCGGCAGGCAATGCCGCAAAGGCACGCGCCGCGCTCGACACCGCGCTGATCGCCGGCACGCTGACCGGCCTCGCGCTCGGCGAGACCCAGCTCGACCATGCGCGCGCCTTGGTCGCCGCGGGCGATACGGAGGCGGCGCGGCGAGACATCGACATGGCGTTGACGACCGCCGGTGCGGACCCGCTCGCCTGGCTGCTGTCGGCGACGCTCGCCCGGCGCGACGGCGACATTCCCCGCGCGAAGAAGGACATCGCGGAAGCGCTGAAGCGCTCGCCCGACGATGCGTCGGTGCAGCTGGAGGCGGGCAACATCGCCGCGCTCGCCCGCGACGAAGCCGGCGCCCGCGCCGCCTGGGCAGAGGCCGCACGCCTCGCCCCAAACACGCCGGTTGCGGCGCACGCGCTGGCGGCGCTCAAGCAGTTCGACGGGGAAGCCTCCCCCGCCGCAAAGCCCGCAAACCCCGCGCCGGCGGGCCGCTAGCAACGCCCCACCCCCGTTCGCCCTGAGCCTGTCGAAGGGCGTTTTCCTGGCGCGTCGCACGGCGCACGTGCTTCGACAGGCTCTGCACGAACGGACGAGGCTTCCGCATCCCCCGCCCCGCTATTCCAGGTAGAATTCCACCGTCGTCACGACGCGCACCTTCTTGAAGGGCGTATCGGCGCTGCCATAGCCACCGCCCTGCTCCCCGTCGCGGGCCTCGACCGAGAAATAGCCCTGCGTCGCGCTCTTGATCCCGCCGACGCCGGTGCCGCTGTCCTTGGCGAACTGCTCCGCCGATGCGCGCGCGTCGCGCGTCGCCGCCGCGACCATCGCGGGCTTGATGTCGTTGAGCTTGGTGAAGCTGTACGTCATCCCCGATCCTTCCTGCAGCCGCACGCCCTGGCGGACGAGGTCGAACTGCCGCGCCGCCGCGGCCCGCGCCCTCGCGATGTCGGTGGTGCGCAGTTGCAGGCGCTGGCTGATCGTCACCGTCTGCACGCCGTTGACGAAATTTTGGTTCACCCCCGCCCCGGTCGGCGTCAGCGCGCTTGCCGGAAAGCCGAGGGCGGCGAAGAACCGCCGCACCGTCGCGGTGTCGCGCTCGATGTCCGCCTGCACCGCGCCGGTGTCGGTGCCCTGTTCCGAATAGTTGAGCGTCCATACCGCCAGGTCCGCCGTGACGTTGCGTTCGGCGAGCCCGCGCACCGTCACCGCGCGATCGGCATGTTTCGCGCGCAGCAGCCCGTCGCCCAATAGATAGCCGCCCAGCACGATGCCCACCGCCAGGATCAGCGCCGCGATCCACAGACCCGTATTGCGCGCGCGCGTCGAAACCCCGCTTTCCATCCCGTCCTCCGCTCCCATATAGCCGGTCGAGAGCCTGACCTCTTGCCGATGAACCGTGACTTTACGGCGATGAACGGAGTAGATGATGTCGACCCAATATCTCCACACCATGATCCGCGTCACCGATCCCGACGCGACGATCCGCTTTTTCGGCCTGCTCGGGCTGAAGGAAGTGCGCAGGATGGAGAATGAGGCAGGCCGCTTCACGCTCATCTTCCTCGCCACCGAGGACGATGCGAAGATCGGCGCGCGCCGGGGCGAGGTGGAACTGACCTACAACTGGCCCGCCGAGGACGGCAGCGAGTCGGAAGGCTATACCGGCGGCCGCAATTTCGGCCACCTCGCCTATCGTGTCGAGAACATCTACGACATGTGCGCGGCGTTGCAGGACGCGGGCATGACGATCAACCGCCCGCCGCGCGACGGCCATATGGCGTTCGTCAAGACGCCCGACGGCATCTCGATCGAACTGCTTCAGGCCGGCGAGCCGCTCGCGCCCGCCGAACCGTGGCGGTCGATGCCCAACACCGGGACCTGGTAAGATGACCGCCGCCCCGATCGAGATCGTCCGCGTCCCCGTCCTCGCCGACAATTACGCCTGGCTGATCCACGATCCCGCCAGCGGCGAGACGGTCGCGGTCGATCCGGGCGAGGCGCAGCCGCTGCTCGACGTCGCCGCGCAGCGCGGCTGGACGATCGGCCAGGTGTGGACGACGCACTGGCACCCCGACCACACCGGCGGCAATGCCGCGATGCGCGACGCCGGCGCGCGGATCACCGGCCCCGCAGCGGAGGCGGCGAAAATCCCGACGCTCGATGCGACGGTGGACGAGGGCGACACGGTGCGCATCGGCGATCACGTCGCGCACGTGCTCCACGTCCCCGGCCATACCGCCGGCCACATCGCCTTCCATCTCGCCGAGGACGAGGCGATCTTCACCGGCGACACGCTGTTCGCGATGGGCTGCGGCCGCTTGTTCGAGGGTGATGCGGGCCAGATGTTCGCCAACATGCGCCGCTATGCCGCTTTGCCCGATGCGACGCGCGTCTATTGCGGGCACGAATATACGCAATCGAACGGTCGCTTCGCCCGCGCCGCGGAGCCGGCCAATGATGCGATCGCCGCGCGGATGGCGGACGTCGACGCCGCCCGCGCGCGCGGCGAGGCGACGGTGCCGACGACGATCGGCCTCGAGCGCGCCACCAATCCCTTTCTACGCGCCGGATCGGCGGAGGAGCTTGCCCGGTTGCGCGCCGAAAAGGATGCGTTTCGCGGCTGACTTGCCGGGAGCGCGAAAAGGCGCGATGCGTTGTAGCGCGATGATCCGTGCGCTCTGCCTCGCAACCTTGGTGCCGCTGGCGATGGCGGGCTGCACCGGCTCGCCTGCCACGCCACAGATGACGGCCGCCGCGGCGGCCGGGCTGGACAAGGAACTCGCCGGCCTCACCCCGCACGGCACGACCAGCTGCATCAACCTCTACGGCATGCAGCAGACGCACGGCTACGGCCCGACCATCGTCTACGTCGCGAGCCAGCGCCTGAAATACCGGAGCGACACCACCGGCGGATGCGAGGGGATCGGCCGCGGCGACGTGCTCGTCACGCGCACGCCCAGCACGCAATTGTGCCAGGGCGACATCGCGACGACGGTCGACGCGGCAAGCCGCTCGTTCACCGGCAGCTGCGCGTTCGGTCCGTTTACGAAATACAGCGACCGATGATGCGCCGTCTCGCCATCGTGCCGCTCGCGGCGCTGGCGCTCGTCGCGGCAAAGGACGATCCGCTCGCCGGGCGCGTCGCGGGCGAGCCGCAACAGTGCATCGACCTGCCGTCGACGGGCGGGCCAATGATCGTCGACGCCCACACCATCCTGTTTCGCGAAGGTGCAGGCCGCCGCCTGTGGAAAACGTCGCCGGTCGGCGCCTGCCCGGCGCTCCGCCCGCTCGTCACCCTCGTCACCCGGCCCGGCGCAGGATCGCAATTGTGCCGCAACGACCGTTTCCAGGTGATCGAGCCCGGCATGAGCATCCCGTCGGCCTATTGCCGCTTCACCGACTTCACGCCCTACACGCTGTCCAAGAAATGGTCCCCGGCGGCGCGCGGGGCAGCGCGCGTCACAGCACGAAGCGGCTGAGGTCGGTGTTGCGCGCGATCCCCGCCAGCTGCGCCTCGACATAGGCCGCGTCGACGACGACGGGGTCCTTGCGATCCTCCGCGTCGAAGCTGACGTCCTCGAGCAATTTCTCCATCACCGTCTGCAGCCGCCGCGCGCCGATATTCTCGACCTGGCCGTTCACCTCGGCGGCGATGCGCGCGATCGCCGCGATGCCGTCGGCCGCGAAGTCCACTGCGACGCCCTCCGTCGCCAGCAACGCCTTGTATTGCGCGGGCAGCGACGCCTTGGTGTCCGACAGGATGGCGATGAAATCCGCCTCGCTCAGCCCCTTCAGCTCGACACGGATCGGCAGGCGCCCCTGCAACTCGGGCAACAGGTCGCTCGGCTTGGCGACGTGGAACGCGCCCGACGCGATGAACAGGATATGGTCCGTCTTCATCGGCCCGTATTTGGTCGCCACCGTCGTGCCCTCGATCAGCGGCAAGAGGTCGCGCTGCACGCCCTCGCGGCTTACCGACCCGCCACGCACGTCGGACACGGCGATCTTGTCGATCTCGTCGAGAAAGACGATGCCGTTCGCCTCCGCATCCGCCAGCGCGGTGCGGTTGACGTCGTCCTGGTCGAGGCGCTTGTCCGCCTCTTCCTCGATCAATTTCTCCCACGCCGCGCGCACCGTCAGCTTGCGGCGCTTAAGCGGCTGGCCGCCGGAGAAGGACTTCATCATTTCCGACAGGTTGATCATCTGCGCGCCGGCGCCGGGGATGTCGAAGGGCGCAGCGGCCGCCTGCTCCACCTCGATCTCGATCTCCGACGCATCGAGGTGCCTGTCGGCGAACCGCTGGCGAAAGCTCTCGCGCGTCGCCTGGCTCGCATCCTTGCCGACCAAAGCGTCGAGCAGCCGCTTCATCGCCGCCTCTTCCGCCTTGTCCTTCACCGCGACGCGGCGGCGCTCCTTCTCCAGCCGGATCGCCTCCTCGACCAGGTCGCGCGCGATCTGTTCGACGTCGCGGCCGACATAGCCGACCTCGGTGAATTTGGTCGCCTCGACCTTGACGAAGGGGGCGTCGGCGAGCTTCGCGAGCCGCCGGCTTATCTCGGTCTTGCCGCAGCCGGTCGGCCCGATCATCAGGATGTTCTTGGGCGTCACCTCGTCGCGCAGGTCCGGCGACAGCTGCTGGCGCCGCCAGCGGTTGCGCAGCGCGACCGCGACGGCGCGCTTGGCGTCGCGCTGGCCGACGATATGCGCATCGAGCGCGGCGACGATCGTCTTGGGGGTGAGGTTCTGGTTCATTTTTCTCTTCCCCCCTCCCGCTTGCGGGAGGGGTCGGGGGTGGGCCTGTCACGGGCGAACCGGGGGCGGACGAGCCCACCACCAGCCCCTCCCGCAAGCGGGAGGGGAGTTAGGCCGCGCTGTCCAGCGTCTCCACCGTCACGCGATCGTTGGTATAGAC
This sequence comes from Sphingomonas sp. FARSPH, assembly GCF_003355005.1. Taxonomy (NCBI): domain Bacteria; kingdom Pseudomonadati; phylum Pseudomonadota; class Alphaproteobacteria; order Sphingomonadales; family Sphingomonadaceae; genus Sphingomonas; species Sphingomonas sp. FARSPH. Next base: position 539,448 of record NZ_CP029985.1, read on the forward strand.
GCAAACGTCCGCGGCGATCTGCATCGCCTTGCGACAGATCGTCTCGGCATCGCCCTCGTAATCGACCAGCGCGCGGGCCGCGGCGAGCGCGTAATTGCCGCCCGATCCGATCGCGGCGATGCCGTTCTCCGGCTCCAGCACGTCGCCGTTGCCGGTCAGGATCAGCGTCACGTCCTTGTCGGCGACGATCATCATCGCCTCCAGGTTGCGCAGATATTTGTCGGTGCGCCAGTCCTTGGCCAGCTCTACCGCGGCGCGCATCAGCTGCCCCTGGTGCCGCTCCAGTTTCGCCTCCAGCCGCTCGAACAATGTGAAGGCGTCCGCCGTCGCGCCGGCGAAGCCGCCGATCACCTGCCCCTTGCCATCCGGCCCATCCGCGCCCAGCCGCCGCACCTTGCGCGCATTGGGCTTCATCACGGTCTGGCCCATGGAAACCTGGCCGTCGCCGATCACGACGACCTTGCCGCCGCGACGGACCGAAAGGATGGTGGTGCCATGCCACACCGGCATGGCGTGAGGATCGTTCCCGCTCATGGGGCGCATGTAGGGAGCGCAGGCGGCAGATGCCAAGGCCACGACCCACTATCCTCCCCGGCGCGGGGAGGATGGCAGGCTCATTCCACCCCCCGCGCCTTCCCCCAGCTGCGCGCCACCGTATAGCCGACATAGCCCGTGCCGAAGAGTGCGTAGAGCGGCTCCGGGATCGCGCGCAGATAGGCCGCCATGCCCGCCGCCATCGCCGCCGCCGCATCCGGCCGCACCGCCGCGAGCAACCCCATCGGGATCGCCCACAGCAGCAACGCATACATGACGTACAGGAACATCGGCCGCGCGCGCCGCACCCAGGGATCGGTATCGGGCGCCGCGCCGCCCGCCCCTTCGCCGCTCATCCGATGCGCCCCGCCAGCCAGCCATAGACGAACGCCTCGTTCGCCGGGCGCCGCTCGGCAAGGCGGATATACCGTTCGCCCTGCAACGCCTCGACCGCGCGCACCAGCACCGTCTCGCCCGCCTTGCCGCGCCGCGCCAGAAATGCATCGAGCGCGGCGAGCGTCCGCCCGCCGATCGCGCCGTCGACGGCCAGGTCGGGATAATCCTGCGCCCCACGGTTCAGCGCGTTGAGCGCGCGTTGCAGAAACACCGCCGCGGTCGCGACGCCCATGTTGACGCCGGTGTCGAACAGCTCGGCCGCCAGCCGTGGCGCGCGGATCGCCAAAGCGGGCAGCCCCGCCGCCTCCCAATAAAGCCGCCGATAGATCACCGCCGCGACGCCGCGTGGCAGCGCGGCGATCGGCCCGTCATAGCCTTCCGCCCGCGCGACTGCCGCGGTGATACCCCACCGCGTCGCCCTGCCGCGATCCGCCGGATGATCGACAAAGCCCCCCTCGCGCGCGATCACCGCATCGATCAGTGCGTCCACGTCCATAGCTCTTGCCCCCGCCACCATACCAACCATTTAGGTTATAACTGGGCGACTGCAAGCTCCTCCAGACACTTTCTTCGTCATGCCGGACTCGCTCCGGCATGACGAAGGGGCACGTCAGCCTCCCGTCATCCCCATTCCAGACGATGACAGCCCAGCCCGCTCACCCGAAAGGCTGCATCAACGACACCTGCGGCTCGGTGAACCACGCCGCGCCATCGTCGGTCACGTGGAAATGGTCCTCCAACCGCACGCCGAAACGCTCCGGCACGACGATCATCGGCTCGTTCGAAAAGCACATCCCCGGCGCCAGCGGCGTGGTGTCGCCACGAACCAGATAGGCTGGCTCGTGGATCGACATGCCGATGCCGTGCCCGGTGCGGTGCGGCAGGCCGGGCAGGCGATAGTCCGGCCCCAGCCCCGCCGCCGCGATGACGCCGCGCGCCGCCGCATCGACCGCCTCGCACGACACGCCCGGCGCCGCCGCCGCGAACGCCGCCGCCTGCGCCGCCTTTTCCAGATGCCAGATGTCCTCGACCTCGGCGCCGACGGCGCCGAACGCATAGGTGCGCGTGATGTCGGAATGATAGCCGCCGACGGTGGTGCCGGTGTCGATCAGCACCAGTTGGTCGTCTTCCAGATATTGCTCTCCGGGCAGCCCGTGCGGAAAGGCGGTCGCGCGGCCGAACTGGACGATGCAGAAATAGCTGCCCGTACCGCCGGTGATCGCGCGATGCGCCGCGTCGATGAAGCGCACCACCTCGCCCGCCGCGATACCGGGACGCAGGATGCGCGCGGCACGGGCCTGCACCTCCAGCGTCATCGCCTTCGCCTCGGCGAGCAGCGCGAGCTCGGCCGCCGATTTGACCATCCGGCATCCGTCGATCGCCGCCGCGCCATTGATCGCGTCCAGCCCCAGCCGCCGCAGCTTCTCGCCCCAGGCAAAGGGGAACAGCGGATCGATCGCCACCTTGGCCCCGCGCGGCAACGCATCGGCGACCAGCGCCGCGGGGTCCTCGTCCTCCTCCCAAAGCCGCAGGTCGGCATCGATCGTCAGGTCCGCGCGCAACGTCCCTTCCTCGAACCGCGGGCAGACGATCGACGGCGCACCGCGCACCGGCAGCAGCAACGCGACCATCCGCTCGCTCGCGCCCCACGGCACCCCGGTGAAATAGCGCAGCGACGCCCCCGTATGGACGACCAGCGCGTCCGCACCCAGCGCCGCGGTCAGGCCGCGCGCCTTGTCCAGCCGCGCGACATATTCGGCGGCGGTGATCGCCGGCGCGCGCGTTTCCGGCGGGCGGATCGCGGCGATTTCGGTCGCGGCGTCGGATGTGGCGATCATTTCAGGCGTCCCGTCAGGCGTTCGAGGGCAAAAGGGGAAAGGTCGATGGCGGGCGTCTCCCCGGCAATCGCCTGCGCCAGCACTTCCCCGGTCACCGGCCCCAGCGTCAAGCCCAGATGCTGGTGACCGAAGGCGTAGAACAGATTGTCGACCCCGTCCGCGCGCCCGATCGCGGGCAGATAATCGGGCAAGGTCGGCCGCGCGCCCATCCAGCGGCTCTGCACCGGTCCGACCGGCAGGCGGAGCGCGGCGACATGCGCCTCCAGCCGCTGCCACTTGCGCGGGTCGGCGGGTGCGTCAGCGTGGCCGAACTCGACGAAACCCGCCGCCTGCACGCTGTCGGCATAGCGCGTGACGATCATCGACCGGTCCTCGAACACCAACGGCACGCGATCCGCCGGCCAGTCGCCGGGTGCGAAGCGGACGTGATAGCCGCGCTCGGCGATCATCGGTACGCGCCAGCCGACCGGCGCGAGCAGATCGCGCGAACCGATCCCCGCCGCGACGACGATCCGCTCCGCCGCGACGCCGTCGCACGCGATCCGCCGCCCGTCGCGTCGCAGCCGCGCGGCCGCCTGCACCCGCGCGACGCCGGCGCGGGCCAGCGCCGCGTCGAGCGCGGCGGCGAGCTGGTCGAGATCGGCGATCCGCCCCGTGCCGGTAAATCCGATCGCATCGACCACCGCCGGGCACAATTGCCGCAGCCGCGCATGGCCCGCGGCGTCGAGGTCGCGCGGGCGGGCGGTGCCGGTGTCGGCGTTCGCCCAGGCGCGCCGGCCGGCATCGGCGCTGCGCGCGCTTTCCCACGCCACCTCATGCCCGTCGAGCGCGACGAGGTCGGGCGCATCGATCGCCGCAGCCAGCCGCTGCCACGCCGGCGCCGCTTCGGCAAGCAGGCCGCGCAGCGCGCGTGTTCCCGCCGCGAATCGCTGCGGCCGGCTCGCCAGCGCCAGCCGCGCCGCGAACGGCAGCCACGCGCCCGCCATCCGCGGCGGCAGCGCGACCGGCCCGCCGCGCAGGAACAGGCGCCGCGGAAACGCGCGTAGCGTCGCCGGCGATGCGAGCGGCGCGACCTGTTCGGTCGCGATATGCCCCGCATTGCCCCACGACGCCGCCCCCGCCGCGCCGCGATCGACCAGCGCCACCGAAAAACCCCGCATCGCCAGGTGCAGCGCGATGCTGCGCCCGACGATGCCGCCGCCGACCACCGCTATGTCCGTCCTGCTTTCGCCCATCAGGTCGACCTATCGTATACGAAAAGTCGCCGCAAGCGCTGCGGCATTCGAGCAACTTGCGGCCGAAATCGATCGGTTGCGGCGATCAGGGCGATTGATCCCGCGCCGCCGTTCTGAAATGTCTGTTTCTTTGACGGGCGCAATGTCCGCTTCTTTTCGGGGCTTACGCTTCCATGACCATCGTCGTTCGCACCTTGTCCGATCAGGTGTTCGAGATCGTGCTCGAACGGATCGTCTCGGGCGAGATTCCCACCGGCGCGCCGATCCGCCAGGATGCGCTCGCCGCCGACCTGGGCGTCAGCAAAATCCCGCTGCGCGAGGCGCTGGCCCGGCTGGAACAGGAGGGCCTGCTCGTCAGCCAGGCGAACCGCGGCTATACCGTCCGGCCGATGTCCGCGGAGCAGGCGGACGAAATCTACGCGCTGCGCCTCGCGATCGAGCCTGCCGCCGCGGCGCGCGCCGCGCGCGAGGCGAGCGTGCGGGAGCAGGCGGAGGCGGAAGCCGCTTTCCACGCGCTCGACACCGCCGCCGCGGAGAATCTGACCGAGGTCGCGGTGCGTAACCGCGATTTTCACACCGCACTCGTCCGCCCCGGGGGCCGTGTGCTGACGACGCAACTCGTCGAACGGCTCGCGGTGCTCGCGGAACGCTATGTCATCGCGCATCTCCAGCCCGCGGGCCGCGAGGATCGCGCGCATCTGGAACACCGCCAGATGCTCGATGCCTGGCTGCGGCGCGACGGCGCCGCGGTCGAGTCGCTGCTTGTCGGCCACCTGTCGGCGACCCGCGACGACCTGCGCGCGCAATTCTCCGCCGCCGCCTGACGCTGCCGACGGATTTGGGCACCGCGCCGGACCTTAAGTACGCTGTCGCACGTAATTGACGGATTGCCACCGGCCGCACGTTGCTGCTTAGTCGATATGAAAGCCCTATGTGACCAGCGACGTACCCCAGCATCTGCGCGACTTCTTCGACCGGTCGCACATCGCCCTCGCGTTGGCGGCGGCGGAGGGCGATCATCCGCTGCTGCTCGTCAACGGCCCGTTTCGCGCGCTGACCGGTTACGACGACCAGGACGTGATCGGCCGCAACTGCCGGATGTTGCAGGGCGATGCCACCAACGATGAACCGCGCGCCCGCATTCACGCTTTCCTCGGCAAGGATGGGGACGCGAGCGTGCGCACCCTGCTGGTCAATTTCCGCAAGGACGGCTCGCCCTTCGTCAACCTGCTCTACATGTCGAAGCTGCGCGCGCTCGGCGGCGGCGTGCGCTACGTCTTCGCCTCGCAGTTCGACGTCAGCCGGTCGCAACCCGACCTGCTTGCCGATTATGACGCGACGCTCGGCCAGACGCTGCGCACCCTCACCCCCGTGCTCGCGGAAAGCGGCATCGTCCTCGAAGGATCGCTGATGACGATCGCCAACACCGCCGCCACCGTTGCCCAGGCCAAGCTGACCCTGTCGGATCTCGATGCCTCCGCATTCGGCTGATCCGGCCGCGCAGGCCGCAGACCTGCCGATCGTCGGCATCGGCGCGTCCGCGGGTGGGCTGGAGGCGCTGCGCGACATGCTCGCCGCCGCCCATGCGCCGACGGGCATGGCGTTCGTCGTCGTCCAGCATCTCGACCCCAATCACGAAAGCATGCTCGCGCAATTGCTCGACCGGCACACCAGCCTGGAAGTGCTGCAGAGCGAGGGCGGCGAGCGGCTGGAGGCGGACCGCGTCTACATCATCCCGCCCGGCCATGGCCTCGCGATCCGCGACGGCGTCCTCCACCTCACCGATTTCGCGCAGCCGCGCGGCCTGCGCCGGCCGATCGACGATTTCTTCGTGTCGCTCGCCACGGATCAGCAGGCGAACGCCGCCTGCGTCATCCTGTCGGGCACCGGCGCGGACGGCACCACGGGCCTTCGCGCGATCAAGGAACATGGCGGCGTCTGCGTCGTGCAACAGCCGGAAACCGCGCGGTACGACGGCATGCCGCTGTCCGCGGTCGGCACCGGCCTCGTCGATTTCGTCAAGACGCCCGGGGACATCCTCGGCTGCCTCACCGCCTTCTTCACGCGGGCGTCCGGCGCGGGTGAGGCGGATGCCGCGCAGGCGAGCGTCGTCGCCGACCATGTCGACGAATTGTGCCGCGTGCTGCGCACCGCGATCGGCCACGACTTTTCGGGTTACAAGCGCTCGACGCTGATCCGCCGCGTCGAACGGCGCATGCACGTGCTCGGCATCGAGACGGGTCGCGCCTATCTGGATCGCGTGCGCCGCGACAGCGACGAATGCGAGGCGCTGTTCCGCGATCTGCTCATCAACGTCACGCGCTTCTTCCGCGACGCCGAATTCTTCGAAACGCTGCGCATCAAGGCGGTCGAGCCATTGCTGCGCGACCGCGCGCCCGACGAGGACGTGCGCGTCTGGATCCCCGGCTGTTCCAGCGGCGAGGAAGCGTACAGTATCGCCATGCTGTTCGCGGAAGCCGCGCGCACCAGCGGACAACCGCTAGCGGTGCAGATTTTCGCGACCGATATCGACGAACAGATGCTCGCGATCGCGCGCGAGGGCACCTATCCCGCCGCTGCGCTCGCCGACATTCCGATGCCGCTGCGCGAACGCTACACGATCCTGCACGCGGACCGCTTCACGATCGTGCCGCACATCCGCGACATGATCCGCTTCTCGAACCATAGCCTGGTCAAGGATCCGCCCTTCTCGCGGATCGATCTGCTGTCGTGCCGTAACCTCCTGATCTATTTCGACGACCGGCTGCAGCAATCGATCATGCCGCTGTTCCATTATGCGGTGCGGCCGGGCGGCTTCCTGTTCCTCGGCCCGTCGGAAAGCGTCGGCCGGTTCGACCATCTCTTCCCTGCGATCGACCAGCAGGCGCGGTTGTTCCAGCGCTCGCCCGGCGCGCCGAGCTATCCGATCGACCTGCCAGGATCGCTGCGGCACCGCACGCCGCGCCGCGAGCGCGAGGATCGCGGCGTCGGCGGCATCGGCGACGAAAGCGCCGTCGTGCGCCGCCTCGTCGACCGCTACGCGCCGCCCGCGCTGCTGCTCGACCAGGACGGCGGCATCCTCGCCGCCTTCGGCAAGCTTGGCCGCTATTTCGAATTTCCCGTGACGCGCACCGGCGGATCGAGCGCGGTGACGCTCGCGCGGCCGGGCCTGCGCAACGTGCTCGGCCCCCTGCTGCGCCAGGCGCGCGACGAGAAGAAGCGCCACGTCGCCCGCGACGTCGCGGTCGAGGGCGATTTCGGCACGCAGACGGTCGAGGTGATCTGCGACCCCCTCGCCGACGGCACGTTGCTGTTCGTGTTCCGCGAGAACGGCCCCTTCCGGCCTGCGCAGGACCGCGACCTCGCCGATCTCGAACCCGGCGACGACCATGTCGAGGCGCTGGAGGACGAACTGCGCCTGACGCGCCACCGCCTGCGCTCCGCGGTCGAGGAACTGGAGACCGCGAACGAGGAGCTGAAGAGCTCCAACGAAGAAATGATGTCGATGAACGAGGAACTCCAGTCGACGAACGAGGAGCTGTCCACCGTCAACGACGAGCTGAAGGGCAAGGTCGACCAGCTCACCATCGCCAATTCGGACCTCAGGAATTTCTTCGAGACGACCAGCCTCGCGATGATCGTCGTCGACGCCGATCTGCGCATCCGCAGCTTTACCGAGGCGGCGACCGCGATCTTTCCGCTGAAGCCGACCGATCGCGGCCGCCCGCTCACCGACGTGACGACGCGGCTCGCCACCACCGACTATCTCGACGACGCGCGCAAGGTCGCCGCTGGCGTCGAACCGACGCAGCGCCGCGTCGTCAGCCGCGACGGGCGCCACGTCTTCTCGCTGCGCGTCCTGCCCTATCGCACGCCGGCGGGCGGCATCGACGGCGCGACCCTGCTGCTCACCGACATCACCGACGCGCTTGCGCTGGAACGCCAGCTCGCCTCGGAACGCGAGCGGCTCGACCTCGCGGTCAAGGCGGGCGGTATCGGCGTGTGGGAATATTGCCCGGAAACCGGCGAGACGATCCTCGACGGCGCGGAACGCCGCCTGTTCGGCGTCGGCGATACCGATCCGACGCACATGGACGATCTGGTCGCGCGGATCGACGAACAGGACCGCGGCCATGTCGAGGAGGCGCTGCGCCGCACCGCATCGGGCACCGGCGATTTCGAGGCGAGCTTCCGCGTCCGCCTGCCCGACAACGAAATCCGCTGGATCAAGGGCTTCGGCCGCCTCGTCGCGGACAGCCGGCCGGCGCGGCTGGTCGGCGTGTCGATCGACGTCACGCCCGAATATGCCGTCGCCGAAACGCGCGAGCTGATGCTGCGCGAAATGAACCACCGCGTGAAGAACCTGTTCGCCATCGTCGGCGGCATGGTCACCGCGGCCTCGCGCAGCCACGACGACGTGCGCACCTTCGCCAACGACCTGCGCGAACGCATCGCCGCGCTGGGCCGCGCGCATTCGCTCGCCTCGCCGACCGGCGAGCAGCAGGCGATCTCGCTTGCCGGCCTCGTTGATGCGACGCTCGCGCCCTACCGCGACCATGCCGGGATCGAAATGACCGGACCGAACGTTCTTGTGTCGCGGGATTGCCTCTCCCCCCTCGCGCTGATGCTGCACGAATGGGCGACCAATTCCGTCAAATACGGCGCGTTGGGCGTCGGGCCGGACGGTCGTTTGACGATCGGCTGGCATCTGGAGGACGATGCGCTGGTGCTGGAATGGAACGAAAGCCGCCGGGCCGGCACGCAGATCACGCCCGGCAAGGGGTTCGGCACGTTGCTCGTCGACACCTCGGCGCGGCAACTCGGCGCATCGGTGACGCGCGAGATCGCCGACGACCATTATCGCCTGTCGCTTTCCCTCCCGCGCGACGTCACCGTCGATGGCTGACCGGGTGATGCTGGTCGAGGACGAATTGTTCGTCGCGCTCGATGTCCAGATGACCGTGGAGGACGCCGGGCTCGAGGTCGAGGGGCCATACACCTCGCTCGCCGAGGCAGAGGCTGCGCTCGCCCGGCTCGATCCGCACCGCCTGCTCTGCGCGATCCTCGACGTGCGGCTGCGCGACGGAGAGGTGTTTCCCGCCGCAGACCGGCTGAAGGCGGCGGGCGTGCCGATCATCTTCCATTCCGGCCACGCCGACCAGCAGGCCTTGCAAAGCCGCTACCCCGGCGCGCTCGTCTGCGGCAAGCCCTGCTCGCCCGGCACCTTGCGCAGCAGCATCCAGTCGATCGCCCAGCACGCGGCGGAATAAGGCCGGGTCGAACCGGCGCACCGCCTTGTCTCCTCCCCGCGAGCGGGGACACACACCGATAACCTCGGCGACGTCGAAAAATCGAAATGGTCGGGGCGACAGGATTCGAACCTGCGACCCCCACACCCCCAGTGTGATGCGCTACCAGGCTGCGCTACGCCCCGACCGATAGGTCCCGCCACTTTGGATGCGCGGCCGGACCCGAGCGGCGGCCTGTAGGCGGCTCCGCGCGGCAACGCAACCGTCTTGTCGTCCGGTCGCGATCGCGGGCGCAAAGATTGCGTGTTCGCCCAAGCAATGCTAGCCCGCGGCGCTTCCTGTGCGGGGAAATCTTTTCCGCCGCCGATCAGTCATGCACGGACCAGATGATCATCTCTCCCGCTTATGCCCAGGCCGCCGGCGGCGCCGCTGAATCGGGCGGCCTCGCCTCGTTCATCAGCCTCGCGCCGCTGTTCCTCGTCTTCATCGTCTTCTACTTCCTGATGATTCGCCCGCAGCAGAAGCGCGTGAAGCTACTGCAGCAGGCGGTCGAGGCGGTGAAGAAGAACGACACCGTCGTCACCGCCGGCGGCATCGTCGGCAAGGTGACCAAGGTCGAGGATCGCTTCGTCGAGGTCGAGATTGCGCCGACCGTGCGCGTCCGCGTCGTCAAGGCGACGCTGACCGAGGTAACCAGCGCCAATTCGAAGCCGGCGAACGACTGATGCTGGACTTCCCCCGCTGGAAGGTCACCGCGATCTGGGCGTTGCTCGCGGTGCTCTGCGCGCTCGCCATCCCGAGCTTCTTCTCGGAAGAGCAGACGAAGGGCTGGCCGGTCCACCCGCGCATCAATCTGGGCCTCGACCTTGCCGGCGGCAGCTATCTGCTGCTCGAGGCGGATACGCAGGATCTCGCCAACAGCCGCATCGAGTCGATGCGCGACCAGATCCAGGGGGCGATGCGCAACGGCACGCCGCCGATCGCGATCGGCGACATCTCGACGCGCGGCGGCCAGATCAGTTTCATGCTGCGCGACCCGACGCAGGTCGACGCCGCGCGCGAGCGGCTGCTCGGCATCACCGGCACCGGCGCCGGCATGACCGGCCAGCGCGAATGGGACATCCAGGTCGTCGACACCAGCCGCTTCGTCGTCACGCCGACCAAGGCAGGGCTCGACCAGGCGGTGAAGACCGCGATGGACGACACCACCGACGTCGTACGCAAGCGTATCGACGCGCTCGGCACGCGCGAACCGACGATCGTGCGCCAGGGCGACAACCGCATCGTCGTGCAGGTCCCCGGCCTCGACAATCCGCAGGCGCTGAAGGATCTGCTCGGCAAGACCGCGAAGCTCGAATTCAAGCTTGTCGACACCACCGCCAATCCGGCGGACGTCGCAAAGGGCATCGCACCGATCGGCAGCCAGGTGCTGCCCTATGCGACGCCCGGCCTGCCGCCGATCGCGGTCAAGCGCCAGGTCATCATATCGGGCGACATGCTCGCCGACGCGCGCCAGGCGTTCGACCAGCAGACCAACCAGCCCAACGTCCAGATCACCTTCAACGCCGCCGGCGGCAACCGCTTCGCGCGCATCACGCAGCAGAATGTCGGCAAGCCGTTCGCGATCATCGTCGATAACAAGGTGATCTCCGCGCCGAACATCAACGAACCCATCCTCGGCGGCTCCGCGGTCATCAACGGCGGCTTCACCGTCGATGGCGCGAACCAGCTCGCGATCGCGCTGCGCTCGGGCAAATTGTCGATCAACCTCAAGGTGATCGAGGAATCGACGATCTCGGCGAGCCTCGGCAAGGATTCGATTCACGCCGGCATCATCGCCTGCGCGGTCGCGGTGGCGCTCGTCGTCGCCTTCATGTTCCTGACCTATGGCCGCTTCGGCCTCTACGCCAACCTCGCCGTCGTCATCAACGTGTTCGTCATCCTCGGCGTGCTCGCCGTGCTGCACGGCACGCTGACGCTGCCGGGCATCGCGGGCTTCGTGCTGACGATCGGCACCGCGGTCGACGCCAACGTGCTGATCAACGAGCGTATCCGCGAGGAACGCCGCCGCGGGCGCAGCGTCGTGCAGGCGGTGGAATTGGGCTACAAGGAAGCCAGCCGCACGATCTTCGAGGCGAACGTCACGCACGCCATTTCCGGCGTCATCATGTTCGTGCTCGGCTCCGGCCCGGTGAAGGGCTTCGCGGTCGTGCTGCTGATCGGCATCTGCACGTCGGTGTTCACCGCCGTCACCTTCACGCGCATGCTCGTCGCGCTGTGGATCCGGCGCAACAAGCCCAAGACGATCAACATCTGATCGGGGACCAGACACATGAAACTCCTCAAAATCGTCCCCGACAACACCAACATCGACTTCGTGCGCCTGCGCGGCTGGGCCTTCGGGCTTACCCTGCTGCTCAGCGTGCTCGCGGTCGGCGTCACCTTGGTGAAGGGCCTAAACTTCGGCGTCGATTTCGCCGGCGGCCTCTCGATCGAGGAACGCTTCGTCACGCCGCCCGCGGAGGACAAGGTACGCAGCGTCGTCAACGGCCTGGGCGTCGGCGAAGCCTCGCTCCAGCAGCTCGCCGATCCGCGGTCGCTCACCATCCTGCTCCCCGTGCAGGATGGCGCGGACGAAGGCGCGACCAACGCCGTCGTCAAGAAGGTCGAGACCGCGCTGGCGCAGGCCTTCCCCGGCGCGACCTTCTCGCGCTATTCGACCGTGTCGGGCAAGGTGTCGGGCGAGTTGATCCGCCACGGCGTGCTCGCGGTCGTGCTCGCGATCATCGGCATCGGCCTGTTCGCGATCTTCCGCTTCGAATGGCAGTTCGGCGTGTCGACGATCGTCGCGATCGTCCACGATCTGCTGATGACGCTCGGCTTCTTCGCGATCACGCGGTTCGAATTCGACCTCAACATCGTCGCCGCGGTGCTGACCATCATCGGCTATTCGATCAACGACAAGATCGTCATCGACGACCGCATCCGCGAGAACATGCGCCGCTATCGCAAGATGGAGATGCGCGAGATCATCAACCTGTCGGTCAACGAGACCCTTCCCCGGACAGTGATGACCTCGGTCACCATCCTGCTCGCGCTCGTCGCGATGCTGCTGCTCGGCGGCCACGTGCTGCGCGGCTTCACCGCGGCGATGATCCTGGGCATCGTCGTCGGCACCTATTCGTCGATCTACGTGTCGTCGTCGCTGCTCATCACGCTCGGCCTGCGCGCCGATCCGCGCGCCGACAAGCCGTCGCAGAGCCCGATCGACAACGCCGAGCGCGTCGGCCCGCGCGACCGCTGACGCCGATGAAGATGGCGCGCGAGGGGCAGGCCGGCGGGCCGATCGTCCGCGGTTTCGCCGGCAACGGCTTTCGGGTCGAGGACACCGCCTATCGCGCGCTGCTGATGACCGTCGAGCGCGCGGCGGACTGGTCGCCGCCCGCGCTTGCCGACCTCGACGAGGCGGCGCTCGCGCCGCTGCTCGATCCCGCGCCGGAATTCGTCCTGATCGGCACCGGCGCGGCGCTGGTGCGCCCGCCGGTCGCGCTTGTCGCCGCGCTCGAGGCGCGCGGCATCGGGGTGGAGGCGATGGACAGCCGCGCCGCCGCGCGCGCCTGGGGCGTGCTGCGCAGCGAGGGCCGGCGGATCGCCGCGGCGCTCTACCCGCTCGACGCCTGACCGGCGCGCGCGACCAGGTCGCGCAGATGCGCGGCCAGCGCCGCGCCGTTCGCCGCCCAGCTGAACCCCGCCGCCGTCTGCGCCACCGCGTCCGGCGCGGGCGGGTCGTCCAGGATCGCGCCGATCGCCGCCGCGAAGGCCTGCGCATCGCGCGCGACGATCCGCCCCGCCGCCGGGCGCGTCACCACCTCGCGCGCGCCGCCCGCATCGGGTATGACGATGGGCGTCCCGCAGGCGATCGATTCGACCCAGGCGTTCGCCAGACCTTCCGACGACGACGCCAGCGCCATCACGTCCGCCGCCGCGAGCAGGTCGGGCAAGGCGTCATGCGCCACACCCCCCAGCAGCGTCACGCGATCCGCCACCCCCAGCCGCGCGGCGTGCGCCGCCAGCCGCGCCGCCTCCGGCCCCTCTCCCGCGATGCGCAGCGCAACGGCGGGTAGCCGCGCGACCGCGTCGATGACGATGTCGTGCCCCTTGCGCGGGATCAGCGCGCCGAGCGACACGACGAGCGGGCCGTCGACGCCCAGCCCGGCCTTCAGCGCCGCGCGGTCGCCGGGCCTGAACCGATCGGCGTCGATGCCGGTATGGTGCACGCGGATGCGCGCCGCCGGCATCCCGATCGCCGCCATGTCGTCGCGCATCGCGCCGCACACCGCGAGCAGCCCGTCCGCCGCTGCGCCCGCACCGCGCACCTGCGCGGCGGTCGCCGGGGCATGCCCCCAGTGATGGATGTCCGCGCCGCGCGCCTTGATCGACACCGGCACGCCGTATCGCCTGCCCAGCGCCACCGCGGCCGGCCCGTCGGGAAAGAAGAAGGAGGCGTCGATCACGTCGAACGCGAAGTCGCGCCGCACCGCGTCCAGCACCGGCACGAGTGCGCGCGTTAGCGCCGCGGCATGCCACCGCCCGCCCGTCCCCGGCAGCGTCGTGAAGCGCGGCCGCCGCACGTCGAGGTCTGCCCACGTCTCATGGTTCGGCAACGCCGCCAGCGCGGGGTGCGTAAAGCGCGCCAGCGCCCACGGGGGCAACCCGACCGGCGCGACGACGCGCACCGCGACATCGGGCTGCGCCGCCAGCGCCGCGGTCTGCTTCGCGACGAACTGCCCGAAATTCGGCCGGCTCGCATCGGGAAACAGCGTGGAAAGCGTCAGCACGCGTAGCATGAAGCTCTCCCTACCCTGCTGCCGGTTAACGGTGCGTCATGCCAGCCGCTTCGTCCCCGGATAGGCGAACAGCATGTCCGCCTCGCCCTCCGCCGCGATCGTCTCGCTGCCCGTCACCGTCACACACTCGCCCGCCTTGAACGCGACGTCGGCGACGACCCCCGATCCGCTGATCGGTACCAGCCAGCCCGTCGTGCCTTCCGGCAGATCGACCGCGCGGCCACCCGTCCAGCGCTCCAGCACGAACTTCGGCCCTTCGACCAGGATCGTGCGGCCCGGCTCCACCTCGCCCGGCGACGTGATTGGCTGGTACGGCTCCAGATGCGCGACGTCGACACCGTCCTTCAGATGCAGTTCGCGGTCGCTGCCGTAATCGTACAGGCGATATGTCGTCTCCGAATTCTGCTGCACCTCGATCAGCGTCAGCCCGCCGCCGATCGCGTGGATCGTGCCCGATGGCGCGTAATAGAAATCGCCCGCCTTCACCGGCACCCAGTCGAGGTCCGATTCGATCGTCCCGTCCTTCGCATCGGCGCGAAGCGTCTCCTTGTCGATCGGCGCCTTGGGACCCAGCGCGATCGTCGAATCGGGCCGCGCCGCCAGGATCGTCCAGCATTCGTCCTTGCCCCGCGGCAGCCCACGCGCATGCGCCTGTTCGTCGTCGGGATGCACCTGCACCGACAGTTTCTGCCCGGTGAACAGATATTTGATCAGCAGCTCGGGCGTCGTGTCGCCCGGCTCCTGAAACCAGATCTCGCCCACCGGCTCGCCGCCCTCGGGCGCGTCGGCGAAACCGAATCCCAGGTCGTGGCGCCCCCACGGCTTCTCGACGCGGTGGGTGTGGAGCAACGTGGCGGGCATCTGGGGTCCTTTCGAAAGGCGTAAAAATCGCGGGCTGCAACGAACGAGGATAGGGATTGTTCGCTGGCTCCCGCTTACGCTAAGAGCCGTAGCCGATGCGTATCCCCCAGTCCAAGGCGCTTGCCGCCGCGCTCATCGTCGCCCTCGCCCTTCCGATGGCGGGGTGCGCGCGCAATCGCGCCAAGAACGACCTGCCCTATGTCGCGCGCGACGTCGGCACGCTCTATTCGACCGCGAAGCGCCGGCTCGACCAGGGCCGCTACAAGGAGGCCGCGCAGCTGTTCGACGAGGTGGAGCGCCAGCACCCCTATTCGATCTGGGCCCGCCGCGCGCAGCTGATGAGCGCGTTCAGCTATTATCTCGACCGCGACTACACCAAGTCGATCCAGTCGGCGCAGCGCTTCATCTCCGTCCACCCGGGCAACCGCGACGCGCCCTACGCCTATTATCTCGTCGCGCTGAGCTATTACGAACAGATCCGCGACGTCACGCGCGACCAGAAGATCACGCGCCAGGCGCTCGACGCGCTGGGCGAACTGACCCGCCGCTATCCCAACACGCGCTACGCGTCCGACGCGCGGCTGAAGATGGACCTCGTCATCGACCATCTCGCCGGCAAGGAGATGGAGGTCGGCCGTTTCTACGAGGTGCGCGGCCAGTGGCTCGCCGCGACGCTGCGCTTCCGCACCGTCGTCGACAAATACCAGACGACGACGCACATCCCCGAAGCGCTGATGCGCCTCACCGAAAGCTATCTCGCCATGGGCCTGCCCGGCGAGGCGCAAAAGGCGACCGCGGTGCTCGGCGCCAATTATCCCGGCACCGACTGGTACCAGCACGCCTACAAGCTGATGGAAGAGCATCCGTACAAGCCGACCGCGGCGGTCGCCGCGGGCCAGCCGATCGTGCCCGTCGGCACGCCGGGCGCCTCCCCCACGATGCCCGGCGAATCGCGAAAGGCCGGCGCCCCCAGCGCGACCAGCGCCGGCCCCAGCCCGGTCGGCCCGGCGGGCAGCACCAGCGCGGGACGCCCGACGAACTGAGCGAGCGATGACGAAGCATCGCGTCGCTAGAAGATAGCAGCCACATCCGCCGACAAGCTCGTCGCCGTCCTAATTCCATACGCGTACATGGCCGAGCGGGGTCGCCATAAAGTTTATTTATATCGCCGGATCGATTTACTAATGGCCTTCTTTATAGGCTCGAGACGCGCGAAATTGGGCATTGAGTGCGCCCAGTGGGCCAAATTTAGCTTGGCCACCACTCTTCAAAGGAGATCATAATTTTACATGCGACTAGCAGTAACGCGAATACTGTCATTTGCTCTTCTAATGGTCACCAGAAGCTCTAGGTTGATTTCGATTCTCAGAAACCCAATGCTCGCGCTATTCGCCTGTTACTAGGGTACACGCTCCCGACGATAGATGGAGTAAGGGCCGTTTAGCCACAAAGGTTGAATGCCTTCAAACTGGTCCAGTTCTCCAGTTGACCGCAAGCTGCGGATTTATAATCTCGTAGAGAGGCCAATTCACACGAACAACCCCATAGGCCTCCGGGAGATCGATAATGCTCCTATTAACGCTTGCTCTGCTCGCTCCAGCCCCGCTCCAGACAAATCCGGCAGAGCGACAATGTTATAATGAGGTTCTTCCCCCGTGGTGGAATAACTCAGATTTTCCGGACTGGGACTGCGACCCCATGGGAGAGCCACCACCGCCACCACCGCCGCCGCCGCCGCCGCCGCCGCCCAACAATTAAACGCAGGTCCGCGAAGACTGCCCTTCGCGGACCACCCTAAACGTCGTTCATTTCATGCGTATCGCAACTAAGCATTTTAGGTCAAAAATTGACTTATTATAAGTAATAATTGCAAGGTATCTTTATAATCTCGCTGAACGATACTTGGATCTGGAATATTCTCACTATGCGCAAAAAACTAAACATTCATATTATTTATGCCATTGGGAAGCTCATTTAGCCGAAAGCCTGCTTTCCGGCGCGGCGAACGCGTGAATTTGCGCCCATTTACTACCGCATCGTCTACACCGTGCTGAACCTCGGTAAAATCCCATACGACCACCCTGAAGGGATTGATGAATCCAAGGACCTGTTTGTAAGGTTTGGACCCGCAGGCTTGGGCGCACGCGCCGCCAACCCCACCCCAACCAAAAAACAGAACATTTAAGGATCAACATCGCCCCCTACCCGCGCTATATCGGCGCGCGATGCTGACTGCGCTCTCCATTCGCGACGTGGTGCTGATCGAGGCGCTCGACCTCGAATTCGGGGCCGGGCTCGACGTGCTGACCGGAGAGACCGGGGCGGGCAAGTCGATCCTGCTCGATGCGCTCGGCCTCGCGCTCGGCGGGCGCGGCGACAGCGGCCTCGTCCGCCACGGCGCGGCGCAGGCGACCGTCACCGCGACCTTCGACCCGCCCACCGGCGCCTTGCGCGCGCTGCTCGACGACAATGGCATCGACGTGGAGCCGAGAGAACCGCTCATCGTCCGCCGCCTCGTCAAGGCGGATGGCGGCAGCCGCGGTTTCGTCAACAACCAGCCCGCCGGCGCCGCGCTGCTGCGCGAGATGGCGCCGATGCTGGTCGAGATCCACGGCCAGCACGACGATCGCGGCCTGCTCAACCCGCGCGGCCACCGCGCGCTGCTCGACGCGTTCGGCCGCGTCGACGCCGCCGACACCGCGCTCGCCTGGGCCGCCTATCGCGATGCGGAGAGCAAACTCGCCGCCGCGCGCGCCGAAATCGAAAGCGCGGCGCGCGACCGCGAATGGCTGGAACACGCCGTCGCCGAACTCGCCGCGCTCGCCGCCGAACCCGGCGAGGAGGAAGCGCTCGCCGACAAGCGCCGCGGCATGCAGCGCGCGGAGAAGATCGCCGGCGAACTCGCCGCGATCGACGATTATCTCGACGGATCGGACGGTGCGCTGTCGCGCCTGCGCCAGGCGGCGCGCGTGCTGGAACGGATCGCGGAGGATCACCCTGCGCTCGCCGAGGCGCTCGCCGCGATCGACCGCGCGGTGATCGAGGCGTCGGTGGCGGAGGACCGCCTGCGCGAGGCGCATGGCGCGCTCGCCTTCGACCCGCGCTCGCTGGAAGAGGACGAGGCGCGATTGTTCGACCTGCGCGGCATGGCGAGGAAGCATCGCGTCCAGCCCGACGACCTGCCCGCGCTCGCCGCCGAGCTGTGCGAGCGGCTCGACCGGCTGGAGGCGGGCGAGGGCGGCATCGCATTGCTCGAGGCCGCGGTCGCCGCCGCCCGCGCGGATTATGAAGCCGCCGCCGACATCCTCTCGGCGCGCCGTCATGCTGCCGCCGAGCGGCTCGACGCCGCGGTCGCGGGCGAACTCGCGCCCTTGAAGCTCGACGCCGCGCGCTTCCGCACCGTGGTACAGACCTTAGGTGCGGAGGGCTGGGCCGCGCACGGCAAGGACCGCGTCGAGTTCGAGATCGCGACCAACCCCGGCGCGCCCTTCGCACCGCTGGCGAAGATCGCATCGGGCGGCGAATTGTCGCGCTTCATTCTCGCGCTCAAGGTTGCGCTGGCGGAGGAAGGCGGCGCGGCGACGATGATCTTCGACGAGATCGATCGCGGCGTCGGCGGCGCGGTGGCGAGCGCGATCGGCGAACGCCTCGCGCGGCTCGCCGAACACACGCAATTGCTCGTCGTCACCCATTCGCCGCAGGTCGCGGCGCGCGGCGCCGAGCATCTGCTCATCGCCAAGAGCCACGATGGCACCGTCACCCGCACCGGCGTGCGCGTGCTCGGCGAGGCCGAACGCCGCGAGGAGATCGCGCGCATGTTGTCCGGCGCGACGGTGACCGACGAGGCGCGCGCCCAGGCCGAACGGTTGCTGGAAACCGCCTGAACCATTTTCCTACATCGGTTCGTTATGCTATGACGGGCGAACCGGATTGGTTCTTTCTCAGCATTGATCGTATCGTGCGCATACCCGCAAGGACATTGCGCGAGTTGGTGTCAATTTTGTCAAGACTCGCCGATTTGCGAAGATAATCCAGTCACTTGACCCAATGCCATGCCCAAGCCCCGGGCACGACATGGCTCCCCTCCCGCTCGCGGGAGGGGCCGGGGGTGGGCCCAAACCTCGTAGAGACACAGCTTGCGGCCACCCGTAATCCCTCCCGCAAGCGAAAAGGGGAACGTCCGCTCAGATCGCGCCCGTGCCGCCATTCGCGCCGAACACGCTTCCGGTCGTGAAGCTCACCGTCGGATCGGCCAGCGTCACGTACAGCGCCGCCAGTTCCGCCGGCTGGCCCGCCCGGCCGAGCGGCGTGTCCTGCCCGAATTCGCCGAGCTTGCCGGGCAGTTGCCCGCCCGCGACCTGCAACGGCGTCCACACCGGCCCCGGCGCGACCGCGTTGACGCGGATGCCCTTGCCCGCCAGCTGCTTCGCCAGTCCCTTGGTGAAGATCAGGATGCCGCCCTTCGTCGTCGCATAGTCGAGCAGTTCCTCGCCCGGGTTGACCGAATTGACCGACGCGGTGTTGATGATCGCCGCCCCCGGCTTCATCAACGGCACCACCGCCTTCGACAGGTGGAACATCGCATACAGGTTGGTCTTCATCGTGCGGTCGAACTGCTCGGCCGAAATGTCGAGGATCGACGCCTTCGACTGCTGATAGGCGGCGTTGTTGACCAGGATGTCGAGACCGCCGAGTTCGCGATGCGCGCGGGCGATGAGGTCGCGGCAGAATTTCTCGTCGGTCAGGTCGCCGGGGATCAGCGCGACCTTGCGCCCCTCGCCGCGCAGCAACCGCGCGACGTCCTGCGCATCGGGCTCCTCGCTGGGATGATAATTGAGCGCGACGTCCGCGCCCTCCCGGGAAAAGGCGATCGCGGCGGCGCGGCCGATCCCCGAATCGCCGCCGGTGACCAGAGCCTTGCGCCCCGCCAGCCGCCCCGACCCGCGATAGCTCGTCTCGCCGCAATCGGGCACCGGGTGCATGTCGCGCTGGAGCGCGGGCCACGCCTGGCGCTGCTCGGGAAACGGCTCGCTGGTGTAGCGGGTCTTGGGGTCTGCCTGCGCCGGGGCGCTGCCCTGCGCCAGCGTGGGCGCCGCGGCGGCGGCAAGCCCCGTGGCGGCGGCGCCCTTGAACACGTCGCGGCGGTTGGTCTGGTCGGTCACGCGGCTATCTCCCGGAAATATCGAAAGGAACAGCGCGCCGCGCCGCGCATGGTTCATCGCGGGTCAGGATTATTCGGCGCGCCGCCCTTGCGCGCCGCAGCGGGGAGCGCGACGACGAGGGCATGGCCGGCCGGGACCTCGAATCGCGTATCGCGCTGGCGATGCTGCCGCTGGGCGTCGTGCTCGCGCTCGCTTCGGCGATCGGCTTCATCGCGGTGGCCGTGCTGGCGGTCGACATGCTCTTTCACCCGCGCGACGATGCGCGCTGGTGGCTCGGCTGGTGCCTCGTCGCCGCGGTTGGCGCGGCGTGGAACACGCGCCGGGCGCTGGAGGTGATGGCGACGTTCGACTGGCGCGTCGCGCTGCCCGTCGTCGCGCTCTCCGCCGCGATCCTCGCCGCCTATCCCGGCTGGTGGCTGTAGCCGCTTGCCGGACCGGACCGCCCTATCCTAGGCCGCCTGCCCATGACCGACGCGAAATCCGCCGACCTGCCCGCCACCGACCAGGAAGCCGCCGCCCAGCTGGAGTCGCTCGCCGCCGAGATCGCGCACCACAATCGCCGCTATCACGCGGAGGATGCGCCCGAGATCAGCGACGCGGCCTATGACGCGCTCGTCCGTCGCAATGCCGCGATCGAGGCCGCCTTCCCGCACCTGATCCGTGCCGATTCGCCCGGCCGGCTCGTCGGCGCCGCGCCATCGGGACACCTCGCCAAGGTCGCGCACGCGCGGCCGATGATGAGCCTCGACAACGCCTTCTCCGATGAGGAGGTCGCCGAATTCGTCGCCCGCGTGCGCCGCTTCCTGCGCCTCGCCGACGACGAGGCCGTCGCGCTGACCGCGGAGACGAAGATCGACGGCCTGTCCTGCTCGCTGCGCTACGAGGGGCGGCGGCTGGTGCAGGCGCTGACCCGCGGCGACGGCGCGGTCGGCGAGGACGTGACGGAGAATGTCCGCACGATTGCCGACATCCCCGCAACGCTTCCCGCCGACGCCCCCGACGTGTTCGAGATCCGCGGCGAGGTCTATATGGCCAAGGCCGACTTCGCCGCGCTCAACCGCCGCCTTTCGGAAGAAGCCGCAGCGACGGGCAGGGAGGCGCGCCAGTTCGCCAACCCGCGCAACGCCGCCGCCGGCTCGCTGCGCCAGAAGGACGCCGCCGTCACCGCCAGCCGGCCGCTCAAGTTCTTCGCGCACGGCTGGGGCGAGGTATCCGCGCTCCCCGCCGACACGCAGAGCAGCGTCGTCGCCGCGATCCGCCGCTGGGGCCTGCCGATCGCCGACGGCTTCACCTGCGCTGTGACGGTCGAGGACGCGCTCGCCGCCTATCGCGCGATCGAGGCGCAGCGCGCCGACCTGCCCTTCGACATCGACGGCGTCGTCTATAAGGTCGACCGGCTCGACTGGCAGCAGCGCCTCGGCCAGGTCGCGCGCGCGCCGCGCTGGGCGATCGCGCACAAATTCCCTGCCGAACGCGCGCAGACGACGCTTAATGCGATCGACATCCAGGTCGGCCGCACCGGCAAGCTCACCCCCGTCGCACGGCTGGAGCCCGTCACCGTCGGCGGCGTCGTCGTCACCAACGCGACGCTGCACAATGCCGACGAGATCGGCCGGCTGGGCGTCCACCCCGGCGACCGCGTCGTGTTGCAGCGTGCGGGCGACGTCATCCCGCAGATCGTCGACAATCTGTCGCGCGACGACACGCGCCAACCCTGGCCCTTCCCCACCCATTGCCCCGAATGCGGATCGGCGGCGGAACGCGCACCCGGCGAGGTCGACTTCCGCTGTTCGGGCGGCCTCATCTGTCCCGCGCAACGCGTCGAGCGGCTGCGCCATTTCGTCTCGCGCCACGCGCTCGATATCGAGGGGCTGGGCATCACCAATATCGAAAGCTTCTTCCGCGATTCGCTGATCCAGACGCCCGCCGACATCTTCCGCCTGACCGAGGAGACATTGCTCGCGCGCGAGCGCTGGGCGGCGGTGTCGGCGCGCAACCTGATCGCCGCGATCGACGCGAAGCGCGCGCCGCCGCTCGACCGTTTCCTGTTCGCGCTCGGCATCCGCCACGTCGGCGAGGTGACGGCGCGCGACCTTGCCCGCCGCTGGACGAGCTGGGCGGCGCTCATGGAGATGATCGACCGCGCGATCGCGCTGCGCGACGCGACGCCGCCCGCGATCGGCGAGGGCGAGGACAAGCATCTCGCGCGCGTCGCGAAAGCGCTGGCCGGCGTCGTCGACACGAAGCAGGTCGGGCCGGAGGTCGCGCTCGCGCTCGTCGACTTCTTCGCCGAACCGCACAATCGCGACGCGGTCGGCGATCTGCTGCGCGAGGTCACGCCCGCCGATGTCGTCTGGCAGACGCGCGAATCGCCGGTCAGCGGCAAGACGATCGTGTTCACCGGCAAGCTCGAAACGCTCAGCCGCGACGAGGCGAAGGCACAGGCCGAGGCGCTCGGCGCGCGCGTCGCGGGCTCGGTGTCGGCGAAGACCGACCTCGTCGTCGCGGGCGCGGATGCGGGCTCGAAGCTGAAGAAGGCGGCCGACCTGGGCGTGACGGTGATGAGTGAGGCGGAGTGGAACGCAATGGTGCTGGAGAGCGACGGCTCCTAAGCCTGCGCGTACGCTTTGCGGCCGATGCGACCCCATTGGTTAGCGAAGCGTTGCGTTTTTGCAACGCAAAACGACCAACATGACGGGATCGACACGCGCGACTCGCCATTGTCACAGAACAGAAATATCCCCGGCGCAAGGGCGCGAGCGACGGCAAACATGCTGGCCGCGATTCCGAGCACAAAGCTCAAAAGGGGACATTCTTCGATGCGAAACAACCTTTTCCTGGGTGTGGCTGCGGTCGCGCTCATCGCACCGGCGGCCGCGTCCGCGCAGGAGACGACGTCGGTCGTCCGCGGCACCGTGACCGTCGCCGGCGCGCCGGTCGCCGGCGCGACGGTGGTGACCACGAACACCGCCACCGGCGCACGCACCGAAACGACGACGGCAACGGACGGCAGCTTCAGCCAGGCGGGCCTCGCCCCCGGCGGCCCCTACAGCGTCGAGATCACCAGCCCGCAGGGTTCGACCACGGTCACCGACATCAACCTGGTGGCGCAGCAGGCGTTCGATCTGCCGGTCGAACTGGCCGCGGCCGGTGGCGATCAGGGCGGCGACATCGTCGTGCGCGCCTCGTCGATTGCGGGCGCCGGCAATATCTCGGGCGGGCTGCGTACCGTTCTGACCGCCACCGACATTCGCAAGGTCGCTTCGGTCAACCGTGACGTCCGTGACCTTGAGCGCCGCGATCCGCTCGCCACGCTCGACCTGTCGAACAGCCGCGCGGTCAGCTTCGCCGGCGTCAATCCGCGCTTCAACCGCTTCACCATCAACGGCGTGCAGATTGGTGACAACTTTGGCCTGAACTCCGATGCCAATCCGACCGGCCGCGGCCCCGTGCCGTTTGACGGCATCAGCCAGTTTTCGGTCTCGATTGCGCCGGCCGACATCCGCCAAGGCAATTTCCAGGGCGGCGCGATCGACACAGTGCTCAAGTCGGGCACCAACGAGTTCCACGGCACTGGCTTTTATTCGGAAAGCCGCGATACGATGCAGGGCGACCGCATCGGGTCAAACCTGTTCGTCAAGCCAAAGTACAACTCAAAGACCTACGGCGTCGAACTCGACGGTCCGCTGATCGCCGACAAATTGTTCTTCATGGTCGCCGCGGAGCGCAACACCGATCCGCGTGCGCTCGCTGTTTCGAGCATCGGCCAGGTCCCCGGTCTGACCGCCGCGCAGGTGGCGCAGGTGCAGAGCATTGCGCAGAACGTCTACAACTACAACGCCGGTGGCGTCGTCTCGCTCAACCAGCAGAAGGACGAGAAGATCGTCGGTCGGATCGACTGGAACATTACGACCGGCCAGCGACTGTCGCTGTCGTATATCAATGCGTACGAATCCAGCACCAACGCGCCGAACAACAGCATCTCGAATACCAGCCCGTCGCTTGGGCTCGCGTCGAACGACTACCAGCGTAGCGTCCTTCTGCGCGCCGGTATCGCGCAGCTAAACTCCGACTGGACGGACCAGTTCTCGACAGAAGCGCGCTTCCTCTACAAGTCCAACCTCGTCACGCAGGCGCCGCTCAACGGTCTCGGCTTCGCCCAGTTCCGCGTCTGCACCGACCCTACCAGCGTCAATGCCACTGTCGGCGGCGTTGCCAACAGCATCACGAACTGCGGCAACAATCCAGTCGTTGTATTCGGCCCAGACAACAGCCGCCAATCGAACGAGTTGTTCTTTGATACGTGGGGCGGCTCGATCCAGGCGCGCTACAATACTGCTGGTCATGACGTGAAGATCCTGGCGGAATACAACCGCAACCGGACCACCAACTTCTTCCTGCAGAATTCGGCGGGCAATTATTATTTCGACTCCCTCGCCGACTTCCAGAACCGCAACGCCGCCAGCCTGTCCTACGCCAACGCCGTGTCGCTGAACACGCGCGATGTCACGTCCAACTTCAAGTATGACCAGTGGACGTTCGGTATCCAGGACACGTGGTCGATCACCGACACCCTCGATTTCACCTATGGCGTGCGGTACGACCTGTATGGCATGCGCTCGGCCGTCGCTGCGAATAATGCTTATTTCTCGCGCTTCGGCTTCTACAACACGCAGACCTACAAGGGCCTCGACAACTTCCAGCCGCGCCTGAGCTTCAACTGGAAGCCTGACACGCATCTGCGCGTCCGCGGCACGGCAGCGGTCTTTGGCGGCGGTTCGCCTGATATCTATCTGTCAAACAGCTATTCGAACACCGGCGTGCTCTCGAACGGCTTCACGATCAACCGTTCGCTCGCCCTCCCGACGGCGGCCAACGGCGGCTTCACCACGCTGGGCTGCGCCGCGCCGTTCAACACCGCGACGGGCAATCCGTCGGGCACCTCGGTCTGCACCACCGCGCTCAACGGCGTGACCGGCACAAGCATTCCGGGCGTCGTCAACACCTATCTGTCGACCAACACCGGGTCGCTGCTCACCGCCTCGACCTCGTCCTTGTCGCAGAACTTCCGCCCGCCGTCGGTGATGAAGCTCAACCTGTCGGCCGACTACACCCTGGCCGGCTTCACCTTCGGCCTCGATTATCTGCACACCAAGACGATCCAGGGCGTCAGCTTCACCGACCTGCGCTCGCGCGTCGTTGGCGTGCTGCCCGATGGGCGTCCGCGCTACACGTTCGTGACCACACCTGGTGCCGGTACGCAGACGGCGGACAACAACGCCGACTACCTGCTGTACAACGACAGCCGCGGTGTTTCGAACATCCTCGTGGCGCGCTTCGACAAGCAGTTCGACTGGGGCCTGTCGTTCGGCGGCAGCTACGCCCGCCAGTGGGTTAAGGACGTCAGCCCGGCGACCTCGTCGACCCCGGGTTCGCTCTATTCGAACGCGGCGAAGGCCGATCCGAACTTCCCGGCCTATGGCACGTCGAACGACGAGACGACCTGGGCGTTCAAGTACAACCTCGGCTTCGACCACGCCTTCTTCGGCGACTACAAGACCACGTTCCAGCTGTTCGGCGAAACCCGCGCGGGCCGT
This sequence comes from Sphingomonas sp. FARSPH, assembly GCF_003355005.1. Lineage (NCBI taxonomy): Bacteria > Pseudomonadati > Pseudomonadota > Alphaproteobacteria > Sphingomonadales > Sphingomonadaceae > Sphingomonas > Sphingomonas sp. FARSPH. The sequence goes on from NZ_CP029985.1 coordinate 565,167, forward strand.
CGCTATAGCTACACGATGATCGACACGGCGCCTCCGGGCGTCAGCAATTGTAACCGCACCTGCACCTTCGGCACGACTGGCAACAACAACGCCTTCCTGCTGTACGTGCCGACCGGTGCGGCCGACAGCCGCGTCGTCTATGATAGCGTTGCGACGCAGACCGCGCTCGAAGGCCTGATCACCGGTTCCGTGCTGAAGGACTATCGCGGCAAGGTCGCGCCGAAGAACATCGCCCGCAGCCGTGCGTTCACGCGCATCGATCTGCACGTCGAACAGGAACTGCCGACCTTCATCGGCAAGTCGCGCCTGTCGATCTTCGGCGACATCGAGAACCTGCCGAACCTGATCAACCACAATTGGGGCGGCCTGCGCCAGCTCGGCTTCCCCTACACGGCCTCGGTGATCCGCGTGCAGTGCCTCCAGGCGGCAGCGGCGGCGACCAACGGCGTCGAGAATGCCGCGGCTGCCAATGCGGCCTACTCGACCTCGGCGGCGACGCAGTGCGCACAGTATCGGTACAGCTCGTACCAGGCACCGCAGGATCAGGTGGTGAACACCGCCAACTCGCTCTACCTGATCCGCGTCGGCGCGCGCTTCTCGTTCTAAGCATCGCCTGACGACCGATCCGGTCGAAAGCTCGGGGCCGCCGTTCCATCCGGAACGGCGGCCCTTCTGTTTTGCGAACCGGCCCGCGCCGGTGTAGAGGGCTGCGCGACATGGCGACCCTTCCCGCCCCGCAGCGCCCCGCGCTCAACGTACGCCCCTTCTTCGAGGACAAGGCCCGCGCCTTCTGGACGCTGCAGGCGGCCGGGTGGACCGGCTATCTGCTGCTGCGCGGTGCCTCGACGCTGTCGAACCTGTCGGTGAAGGCGGTGATCCCTGTCATCGTCGAGGCGATCGTCGGCTATTGCATCACGCTGCTGCTCTCGACGCTCTACGGCTATTACCGCTCGCTGCCGCGATTGGGCGGTGTGCTGCTCACCGTGCTCACCCTGCTCGGCGCGGTCGTCTTCTACGCGCTGATCGTGTCGATCGCCTTTTCGCTGGTACGCGACGACCGTGCGGCGGTGACGATCGTCGGGCTGTTCGGCGCGATCTTTGTCGCGTTCATCGTGCTCACCGGTTGGTCGGCGCTGTATTTCGGCATCAATTTCTACCTGATCGTCGAACAGCAGATCGACGAGATGCACATATTGGAGAACCAGGCATCCTTGGCGCAGCTCGCGATGCTGCGCTACCAGCTCAATCCGCATTTCCTATTCAACACGCTCAATTCGATTTCGACGCTCGTCCTGCTCAAGCAGACGGAGCGTGCGAACGCGATGTTGAGCCGTTTGTCGTCCTTCCTGCGTTATACGCTCGCCAACGAGCCCACCGCCCATGTCACGGTCGCGCAGGAGGTCGAAACGTTGAAGCTGTACCTCGAGATCGAGAAGATGCGCTTCGAAGAGCGTCTGCGCCCGATCTTCGACATCGATCCGCGCGCCGAACGCGCGCGCCTGCCCTCGCTGCTGCTCCAGCCTTTGGTCGAAAATGCGATCAAATATGCCGTCACACCGCAGGAGGAAGGTGCCGAAATCTGCGTGCGCGTGCGACTGGCCGGGGACCGGGTGCAGATCGGCGTATCCGACACCGGGCCGGGCTTGCACGAAACGCGCGTGATGCCCAGCCTTTCAACCGGCGTGGGTCTCACCAATATCAGGGAGAGGCTGGTGCAGGCCTATGGCCCGGACCACCGCTTCGAGACGCGTACCACGCCGGCTGGCGGGTTCTCGGTGGATATCGAGATTCCCTTTCAGCTCGACGATGTCAGTAGAGAGGCCGCATGACGATCAGAACGATCCTGGTGGACGACGAACCGCTCGCGATCCAGGGATTGGAGCTCCGGCTCCAAGCGCACGATGATGTCGAGATCATCGAGAAATGCTCCAACGGACGCGAGGCGATCCGGGCGATCAAGACGCACAAGCCCGACCTCGTCTTCCTCGATATCCAGATGCCCGGCTTCGACGGCTTTTCCGTCGTCCAGGGCCTGATGGAGGTTGAACCGCCACTGTTCGTGTTCGTGACCGCCTATTCCGACCACGCGCTGCGTGCGTTCGAGGCGCAGGCGGTCGATTACCTCATGAAACCTGTCGAGGAAGCCCGCCTCGCCGACACGCTCGACCGCGTCCGCCAGCGGCTTTCGGAAAAGCGCGGCGTCGAGGAGGTCGAGAAGCTGAAGGAAGTGCTGGCGGAGCACGCGCCCGAAGCCGCGGCGGACATCGCCGACGGCGGGAGTGACGGCGTCGCGGCGAACCGGTTCGAAAAGCTCATCAACATCAAGGATCGCGGCCAGATCTTCCGCGTCGACGTCGACACGATCGAGCGGATCGATGCGGCGGGCGATTACATGTGCATCTACACCGGCGACAACACGCTGATCCTGCGCGAGACGATGAAGGATCTCGAAAAGCGGCTCGACCCGCGCCGGTTCCAGCGCGTTCACCGCTCGACGATCGTCAATCTCGACCTGGTCAAGCAGGTGAAGCCGCATACCAACGGTGAATGCTTCCTGGTGCTCGATTCCGGCGCCAGTGTGAAGGTCAGCCGCAGCTATCGCGACGTCGTCGCGCGCTTCGTCCACTGATTGCGCGAGCGGGGCGGACTCGCCCCGCCGCCTCCTCAGCGCTCGCCGAGCACCCGCGTGATCTGCGCCGCGGTATAGGGCTTGGCGACGAACACGCCGCCCGGCGGCAGATCGGCGTCCGGGATGCGGCAGGCCCCCGATGTCACGACGATCTTGAGTTCCGGCCGATCCGCCCGCAGCCTGTGTGCCAGAGCCAGCCCGTCGACGTCACCCGGCATCCGCACGTCGGTAAACACCGCCACTACCTTTGGCTCGCGTTCGAGCAGGTCGAGCGCCTCCTGCGCGTCGGATGCCTCGAGGACGGCAAAGCCCGCCTCTTCGAGCGCGAGATTGGCATGGACCCGGAGCAGGGCCTGATCGTCGACAACGAGTATGCGGGGACGGGGGGCAGTGGTCATGGCAATACAACCATTCTGACCAAAATCACGTTCCGATCCGCTTATCGTTATCGTCCTCAACCGGTCGTTAACTGCGATGGCCCGCCTTGCGCGCGGGCCATCGTCGTCACGGGTCAAAGCGCGCGTCGGCCGGTGAACAACTGGATCAGACCGACGATGATCGCGATCACGAGCAGAATGTGGATCAGCCCGCCCGCGATGTGCAGCGAAAAGCCCAGCAGCCACAGGATGAGCAGGATGACGGCGATCGTCCAGAGCATGGTTCAGGTCCCCTTCCAACATGCGACGACGTCTACCGCCCTCGCGTGGCAACAAAACGTTACGCATCCGTGCTATGTTCCGCGACGATTGCTAAACCTCGGTTAGCTTTGGGTTTTTGCGCGACATCGCCGGCGATTCTGGATCGGAGGCGGTGCCGGCACGTTCCCACGTCAGCAGAAGATTACGCAGGATCGCCCAGCAATGTCCTGGCGCGCGCGGCGAGGCGATCGACCGCGGCGTCGTGGATGCCGGGCGCCGCGGCGAGTACGCCGAACGCGCGGGCATCCGCCGTGTTGAACCGCAACGGCATGCCCAAGGCATCGCCGATGCCCGCCCCCGCCTCTGCCGCGATCAGCGCCGCGGCGGCAATGTCCCATTCGTTGCCCCAGCGCAACGTCGCGACGAGGTCGGCCTCGTCCGCCGCGACCATCGCGATGCGCAGCGCGATCGAATTGGGCTTGTGCACCGGCGTCAGGTCGCGATCCGCCTTGGGCAGCGCATCCGTCGGCACGCGGGCGCCGGGCAGCGACGTGCGCGTGCCGGCCCGCAATCGCACGCCGTTGCGCCAGGCCCCCGTTCCGACGGTCGCGCACCAGCGTTCGCGCCGGGCGGGCGCGTCGAGTACGCCGATCGTCGCCTGCCCGTCCTCGACCAGCGCGACCGACACCGCCCAGCCGTCGCGACCGCGGATATAGTCGCGCGTCCCGTCGATCGGATCGACCACCCAGACGCGCGCGCAGCCCAGGCGATCGGCATTGTCCACGCTTTCTTCCGATAGCCAGCCGGCGTCGGGCAGCAACGCGGCGAGGCGCACGCGCAGCATCGCATCGACGTCGAGGTCGACCTCGCAGACCGGGCTGCCCGGCGTCTTTTCCCAACGCCGGAAATCGGTCCGCCACCGGGCGAGCGCCATCTGCCCCGCCTCTGCGGCGACGTTCGCGACGGCGCGCGTCAGGTCGGCGCGGGCATCAGCCACCCGCGACCATCATCCCGTCGACCCGCAACGTCGGTACGTTGGTGCCGTAGCGGAACTCCAGATCGTTCGCCGGCGTCAGCGCCAGGAACATGTCCCGAAGGTTGCCGGCGATCGTGAATTCGGCGATCGGGGTCGTCACGACGCCGTTTTCGATGCGGAAACCGGCCGCGCCGCGGCTGTAATCGCCGGTCACCGGATTGACGCCCTGCCCGATCAGTTCGGTGACGTAGACGCCGCTCGCGATGTCCTCGATCAGCGTCGCCGGCGGCAGCGCACCGGCCGCGATATACAGGTTGCTCGGCGAGACGCCCGGCCCGCCGCCGACACCCCGCGCCGCGTGGCCGGTCGGCTCCAGACCCAGCTGGCGCGCCGATGCGCTGTCGAGCAGCCACGTTTCCAGCATGCCGTCCGCGACCAATTGCATCGGCGAGACGGGCAGCCCCTCGCCATCGAACGGGCGCGAGCGCAGCCCGTGCGGGCGATGCGGGTCGTCGCAGATCGTCACGCCGTCGGCGAAGACGCGCGTGCCGAGCGCGTCGAGCAGGAAGCTCGTGCGCCGCGTGATCGCCTGCCCGGCGATCGCGCCGGAGAAATGGCCAAGCAGCGACGCGCCGACGCGGGGATCGAACACCACCGGCATCGCCCCGCTCGCGGCGCGACCCGGATTGACGCGCGCGACAACGCGGTCCCCTGCCCGTCGGCCGATCTCGCGCGCGGGCTCCAGATGCCGGCGATGGCGCGCGATATGGTGCGCATGGTCGCGCACCATGCCGCCCGCGACGTCGCCTGCCAGCACGCTCGCGGAGACGCTGTACGCGGTGGTCGCATAGGCGCCGGCGAACCCGGCGCTGGTGGCGAGCGCCCAGACGGAGCGCGAAGCGCTCGCGCCGGCGCCTTCGCTGTTGGTGACGCCCGCGACGCCGCGGGCGGCATCCTCCGCCTCGAGCGCGAGCGCCTTCAGGTCCGCTGGCCCCGCTGCACCGCCGTCGTCCAGATCGAGCAAAGGCGGCGCGCCATGCATCAACCGTTCGGCGGGGGCGAGCCCGGCCCAGCGATCCTCGGGCGCCTCGCGCGCCATCGCGACCGCCCGCTCGACCAGCGTCGCGATCGCGTCGGCGGAAAGGTCGGTCGTCGACACGCTTGCCGTGCGCTGCCCGACGAAGACCCTGAGCCCCATTTCCTCGCTTTCGGAGCGGCCGACATCCTCGACCGCACCAAGGCGCACCGACACGTCGAGCGAGGCATCGGCGGCAAAGACGGCATCCGCCGCATCGGCGCCGGCGGAGCGGGCACGGGCAACGATATCTGCGGCGCGTTCGCGCGCCTGGTCGGGGGTCAGCATGCGGTACGACTTAAGCGCGTGGTAGGGCGGATGCTAGGCCGCCGTGCATGCATAAAGGGCGGCCGCGCGATGCGGGATCGGGGCGCTTGGCCATGCCGCTCAATCCTTCAGCGGGTCGTGGCCCCAATTCATCAGCGAATAGCGCCAGTCGCTATGCGCGACGTCCTGCTTCGGTCCGCCCTGCGCCAGATGGCGCCGGACGTAGCCGACCACCTTCTTCATATGCGCATAATCGTCGTCGGTCAGATCGGCCTTATGCTTGTGCTTGATCGCGACGATGCGCCGGCCGGATTTGTGGCCGACGCTCTCGCCGCCCCCGTCGCCATCCTCGCCCTTCCAGCCGACCCGCTTGCTGTCGTTGGTCTCGAGAAAGCGTTCGAGCGCCGTCGGCGCCATGTTCACCGCGTCGCGGAAGTCGCGATAGATGTCGTCGTGCTGGTCGGTTTCGGTCACGCGTGTCTCTCCAGATGGATGTTCGCGGGGAAACGCCGGCCAGGACGATGCGGTTGCCGGGGCGTCAGCCGAGCATCCCGGCATAGCTTTGCGGCGGTACGGGCAGGACCAGCCGTGCCGCGACGCCCGCTAGCAGCACGAGCGCGAGCAGCACGACCATCGCCGGCCGCCAGCGCATGCGCCCGAGCAACACGCAACCGATCGCCGTCGCGACCATCGACCACAGATGATAGCGAAGGTCGGACGCGATGCTGAGCATTGCGAAACTGCCCTCCAGCGCCAGCGCGGACACGAACAGCGCGGCGGCGAGACGTCCCGCGCCGTCGTCGCGCCGCAACGCCGGCACCAGCCCGGCGAGCGCGACGACGATCCACACGACCGGCCAGCCGGGCGGCAGGTCGGTCAATGCCGCCGCCAGCCGCTGCCAGCGCTGCGCCGCCTCGCCGGGCTCCTCGAGGCCGAGCGTATTGGGTTCGTTCGAGGCGGGCGGCTCCGCACCGGGCCAGCGATGCGGCACCAGCCAGCGATCGGTGGAATCGAGGTGCGCGAGGCGGTGCGCGGCATAGGCGAGCGGGTGATGCACCGCGGCGAGCGCCCAACGCGCATAGAGCGTCGCCGGCGACAGCGCCGCAAGGCCTGCGACGTCACCCTGGCAGCGACGCTCCTCGCCTAGCGGATCCCAGAAATACGCACGCACGCACGCTTTGCGCCGCAGCGCGGCGATCGACCGGGGCGACAGGCCGGCATCGGTCGCGCCGCTCCTCACCGCGATCCCCGCCAGATCGTAGGTCGGCTGCGTCCGCTCGACGCCGCTGCGCGAGGCGCCGAGCAGATCGTGGTTGATCGGGGACGACAGGCCGATGGCGATCAGGATCGCCAGCAAGCTTCCCGCCACACCCAAGATCGCGTTTCGCGCACGCGGCACCCCCGTCTGCCGCCGCGCGAGCATCGCGGCGAACGGCACCACCGCGAACACGGCATTGGCGCGCACCAGCACCGCATAGCCGAGCAGGATGGCGACCGCCGCCCATGCCGCCTTGGGTAGCGGCTGTGCGCGCAGCCGCCACCAGCCGACGAGGCCCGTCGCCGCCAGCATCGCGCCCAGCATCTGCGTGTCCTTGAGCACCACCGGCTGCCAGCCGAGCAGCGGCGGCCACAAGGCGATCGCGAGCAGCGCCAGTGCGGCGCGCCGCCGCCCGGTCGCGGCGAGCGCGACGATCAGCGCGCCGAAGCCGATCCAATAGCCGGCCAGCTGCACCAGCATCATCGGCGCCTGCCCATGCGGACCGAACGCCGCCCACAGATGCGCCATGACCGGCGGATGCCAGTCCTCGTAACTGCCCGACAGCGCCTGTCTATACTGGCCGAGACTGTCGTATTGAACGTAGCCCGGCCAGAATAGCGCGATGCTGGCGAGGAAGAGCAGGGCCATGCCTGCCGCGATCCGCGCGGTGCCGGCGGTGAAGCGGGGAAGGCTCATGCACGCAACACGCATCGGCGCGCCCTGCCCTCACCCTTCCCATCGGGAAAGGGAGGGAGCGGCGGAGCCGCGGAAGGGTGAGGACGGTCCGACACCCGCGACTGCTCCCCGCCCTAGAAGTGCAGCGCGCGGCCGTAGGCGCTGAGCACGCTCTCGTGCATCATCTCGGACAAGGTCGGGTGCGCGAACACCGTTTCCATCAGCTCGTGTTCGGTCGTCTCGAGCTGGCGCGCGACGACATAGCCCTGGATCAGCTCGGTCACTTCCGCGCCGACCATGTGCGCACCGAGCAATTCGCCGGTCTTGGCGTCGAACACCGTCTTGATGAAGCCTTCCGCTTCGCCGAGCGCGATCGCCTTGCCGTTGCCGATGAAGGGGAATTTGCCGACCTTCACCTCGTGGCCGGCGTCCTTGGCCTTCGCCTCGGTCAGGCCGACGGAGGCGACCTGCGGGCGGCTGTAGGTGCAGCCAGGGATGTTCCACGTCTCGAACGGATGCGGGTCCTCGCCCGCGATCTTCTCGACGCACACGATGCCTTCGTGGCTCGCCTTGTGGGCCAGCCACGGCGCGCCGGTGACGTCGCCGATCGCGTAGATACCCTCCACGTTCGTGCGACCGAAACCGTCGACCTTGATATGGCCGCGATCCGTCTCGACGCCCAGCGCCTCCAGCCCGATATTCTCGGTGTTGGGCACGATGCCGATCGCGACGATCGCATGGCTGAACTCGGTCGAGGTGACCTTGCCGTCCGCGCCTTTGATCGCGGCGGTGACGCCGTTCGAACCGGGCTCCAGCTTCTCGAGACCCGACTTGGTCAGAATCTTGATGCCCTGCTTGGTCAGCGCCTTGGTCATGAACTCGCTGACTTCGGCGTCCTCGACGGGCAGGATGCGGTCGAGCATCTCGACGATCGTCACGTCGGCGCCCATGTCGTTGTAGAAGCTCGCGAATTCAACGCCGATCGCGCCCGATCCGATGACCAGCAGCTTGGTCGGCATCACCGGCGGCACCATCGCGTGGCGATACGTCCAGATGCGATTCCCATCCGTCTTGGCGAAGGGCAGGTCGCGCGCGCGCGCGCCAGTGGCGATCAGGATGTGCTTGGCAGCGAGATCGACCGTCTTGTCGCCCTGCTTGACCGACAGCGTGCCCCCGGACTTACCAGCGCCCGTCACCGTGCCAAAGCCTTCGACCACGGTCACCTTGTTCTTCTTCATCAGCCCCTTGACGCCGGCGTTGAGCTGGCCGGCCACCTTGCGGCTGCGATCGACGATCCTGCCGAGGTCAAACCCGACATTGTCCGCCTTCAACCCGTACGCGTCGGCGTGGGTCATATAATGGTAGATTTCCGACGTGCGCAGCAACGCCTTGGTCGGGATGCAGCCCCAGTTGAGGCAGATGCCGCCGAGCCGCTCGCGCTCGACGATCGCGACCTTCAGCCCGAGCTGGCTGGCGCGGATCGCCGCGACATAGCCGCCGGGGCCGGAGCCGAGGACGATGAGGTCATAGGTGTCAGCCATGAAACTATTCCCAAGATAGCCCGCGGCGACGCGCGAGCGGTTTCAGTACAAGCACGTGCCAGCAGGCCGCGAAACTCAGTCCGCAGATGCCGCCACACGCCAAAAGGACAGGGAAGATCGCACCAACCTCATCGGACGATATCGACAGGGCGCCAATAGGGCTGACCAATGCTGCCACGCTCCCAACCGCCAGGGCGAGCAGGTAATATACTCGCGGCGTGATTGGCTTTCGGCCGGCCCGGTGCGTGACGATCGGCAGGAAGATGAGTACCGCGATCACCCAACCCGGCGCCGTTGCGATCGCTCCCATCACGGGCATGGCTAAGAGCAGCTTCGGCAACCTCACGATGCCGAGATCGCCATTCAGCACCAAAAACATCGCCGAACCTGCGAAGGCCGCGACGATCAGGCTTGCGATCAGCGCGAAGGCCGCACGCATCGTCATCAGGCCTGCGGCGGCACGGGCCGCGGCTGGCGATGGTCGTCGATCGCGACGAAGGTGAAGCGTGCCTCGGTCACCTTGCGCACCTCTTCGCCATGGCGGTCGCGCGCCCAGCTTTCGACGGCGATCGCCATCGAGGTGCGACCGACCTTGAGCAGGCGCGCATAGACCGAGACCTCGTCGCCGACATGGACCGGAGCGTGGAACTGCATGCCGTCCATCGCGATCGTCACCGCACGCCCCTGCGCGCGGCGCGCGGCGACGAGGCCCGCGGCCGAATCCATCAGGCTCATCAGCCAGCCGCCGAAGATGTCGCCATAGGCATTGGCGTCCGCCGGCATCGCCGAGACGCGGATCGTCGGCGCGTCGGCCGGCAGCGCGGCGGGAATGGGGTCGGTCATGCTGTCACCGTTTCCTGTCGACCGCGCGCGCGCGGCGCAGCGGCTTGATACCCATGACGAGCGTCACCGCCATCGCGCCGGCCCCGCACCACCAGATCACCTCGCGCCCCAGCGGATAGGCCCAGGCCGCCGCCGCCGTGATGAAGGCCGCGGCCATCAGCCCGGCGAGGATGTGGAGGAGCTCGACGAGGGTGCGCATCCGCGCCGCCAGCCTATCCGGGTCAGGCGAGCATGCCGAGCGGACGCTCGACCAGCTCCTTGAACACCTTCATCAGCTCGGCACCGTCCGCGCCGTCGATCGCGCGATGGTCGAAGCTGCCCGTCGCCGACATCACGGTCGCCACCGCCAGCTCGCCATTGACGACGTACGGGCGCTTCTCGCCCGCGCCGATCGCCATGATCATCCCCTGCGGCGGGTTGATGACCGCTTCGAACTGTTTGATGCCGAACATGCCCATGTTGCTGATCGACGCGGTGCCGCCCTGGAATTCGTGCGGCGCCAGCTTGTTCTCCTTGGCGCGTGCGGCCAGGTCCTTCACCTCGGTGGAGATCGCCGACAGGCTCTTCGTATCGGCGCCGACGACGATCGGCGTGATCAGGCCCGATGGCGTCGACACTGCAACCGAAATGTCGGCGCGCTTGAAGCGGATCAACTGGTCGGGCGTGAACATGACATTGCACTTGGGCACCGCGATCAGCGCCTGCGCCAGCGCCTTCACCAGCATGTCGTTGACCGACAGCTTGACGCCGCGGCTCTCCAGCGACGCATTCAATTCGCCACGCAGCTTGAGCAGCGCATCGAGCTGGATATCCACCGTCAGGTAGATGTGCGGCACGGTCTGCTTCGATTCGGTCAGGCGGCGCGCGATCGTCTTGCGCATGTTCGACAGCTTCGTCGCCTCGTGCGGGATGTCCGGCACAGCGGCGGGCTTTGCGGCCGACGCAGGCGCAGCAGGGGCGGCGGCGGGCGCCGCGCTTTCGACCCTAGCGGTCGGAGCGGCGGCACCGGGCTTGGCGCCCTCGACGTCGGCCTTGACGATGCGGCCATTGGGCCCGGAGCCGGCGATGCCGCCGAGGTCGATGCCCTTGTCGGCGGCGATGCGGCGCGCGAGCGGCGACGCCTTGACGCGGTCGCCCGATGCCGGCGAACCCGTTTGCGCCGCGGGGCGGCCATGATCCTCCGCCTCGGCCACATTGCGCTCGGCGGGCTTCGCCTCGCTGCCCGTCTTGTTCGGATCGGCCGGGTCGGGGCTGCCCTTGAAAGCGGGGTCGACGGGCTGCGGCGTCTCACTCTTCGTCGGCGCCTCGACGGCGGACGCATCCTCGCCCTCTTCGGCCAAGATCGCGATCACCGCGCCGACCTTGACGTTATCGGTGCCCTCGGCGACCAGGATCTTCGCGATCGTGCCTTCGTCGACCGCCTCGAACTCCATCGTCGCCTTGTCGGTCTCGATCTCGGCCATGATGTCGCCGGACTTGACGGTATCGCCTTCCTTGACGAGCCATTTGGCGAGCGTGCCCTCCTCCATCGTCGGCGACAGCGCGGGCATCTTGATCTCGATCGACATGCAGGTCCTCTTGCCTGGGGAGTGGAGGCTCCTTTGCGCCCCTGACGCGCAGGGTCAACCCTTGCACTCGCCCGACCCAAGCGTCACGTAACGGAAAACGGGGGGCGAGATGCGCATCTATCTGGTGGTGATCGACGAAAGCCCCGAAGCGGAGATCGCGCTGCGCTTCGCCGCGCGCCGTGCGGTGAAGACCGGCGGCGGCGTCGAAATCCTGACGCTGATCCCACCGCAGGAATTCATCGCCTTCGGCGGCGTGCAGGCGACGATCGAGGAAGAGGCACGGCTACATGCCGAGGGCCTCGTCAGCACGGCGGCCGGCACGCTGATGACGGAATCGGGGCTGAAGCCGGCGATCACCGTGCGTGAGGGCGATGGGCCAAAGATCATCCGCGAGATCATCGCCGCCAATCCGGACGTCGCGGCTTTGGTGCTCGGCGCAGCGGCGAGCGGCGCACCGGGCAAGCTTGTCAGCCATTTCGCGGGCACCGATGCCGGCACCCTGCCCGTGCCGGTCATGATCGTTCCCGGCTCCCTCAGTCCCGAGGCGATCGACCGGCTGAGCTGATTGACAGCACCAACCCGAAAGATACCTGTTGCCGTAAGTACTTAACATAGATTAGTGCGAATGGGTCGACGGTGCCAGAGTGTACCCTTGTCGAGCGCGCGGCTTTCGGCTAATATATACTATTACTTAATAAGAAGGCGTTATGATCTGCCCCGCCATGCAGCCTCATCAACACGCTCACCTGCTCGCCCTGCTCGGCGAGGCTCTCGATTTGCTTGACCTGCTCGGAGCAAGCGTCCCCGCTGCGCAGATTTGCGGGGTCATTGAACAGTTGCAGGGCGTGCCGCACGACGTCTGCGTCCACTGACTGATCGCAACCCGCCTTGCGGCTTGAGCTGACGGGGAAATCCGGTCATGCCTTGAGGCATGATCGCCATCCTTTTATTCGCCGCCGCCGTCGCTCACCCGCTACCCTCCGCCGCAGATCGCGCGGTTGATCGCGCCGCTGCGCCGGATCGCCCCAGCCCCACCCGCCTGAAGGCGAGCGTCGCATCGCTGGTCGGCTTCGGCACGCGCCACACCCTGTCGTCGGCGACCGATCCGAAGCGCGGCATCGGCGCGGCGCGCACATGGGCGGCCCAGCAATTCGAGGCGATCGGCCGCGATTGCGGCGGATGCATCACCGTCGAGCGGATCGAACGCCGCTTCACGGGACCACGTGCGCCGGCAGGCGTCGTCGTCCAGGATGTGCTCGGGATCCAGCGCGGCCGCGATCCCAACCGCGTCGTCATCGTCGGCGGCCATATCGACAGCCGCGTCACCGACGTGATGAACGCGACCAGCGACGCGCCCGGCGCCAACGACGATGCATCCGGCGTCGCGCTCGTTCTGGAGGCGGCGCGCCTGTTGTCGAAACGCCGGTTCGATGCGACGATCGTCTACGTCGCCTTCTCCGCGGAGGAACAGGGCCTGTGGGGGGCGGAACTGCTTGCCGACACCGCGCAACAGCGCGGCTGGCGCATCACCGCGATGCTCAACAACGACATCGTCGGCAACACAATTGGCCAGGGCGGCGTGGTCGACGCGGGCCGCGTGCGCGTCTTCTCGGAAGGGATCCGCGCGGTCGAGGACCTGCCGCAACAGATGCGCCGGCGCGGTGATGGCGGCGAGGACGATGGCCCCAGCCGCGCACTCGCCAAGGCGATCGACGGTATCGCGACCGGCATCCCCGGCGGCCTCGACGTCGTCGTCGACCGGCGGCCGGACCGGTTCGGCCGCGGCGGCGATCACGAACCGTTCCTGAAGCGCGGCTATCCCGCGGTACGCTTTTCGGTGGGCGCGGAAAATTGGGACGCCCAGCATCAGGATCTGCGCACCGAAAAGGGGGTTGTCTACGGCGACACGATCGACCGGATGGACTTCGCCTATCTGGCCAAGGTGACCGCGATCAACGTCGCGACGATCGCCCGCCTCGCGGCCGCCCCCGCCGCGCCGGATACGGTGACGCTGTCGGGCGACCTGTCGCGCGATACTGAGGTGTCGTGGCCTGCGGTACCGGGCGCGGTCCGCTACCGCGTCCATTGGCGGCCCAACGACAGTGCGACGTGGAGCAATGCGCGCGACGTGACGGGAACGCAGACGACGCTGACGCAGGTGCCTGTCGACGACAGTTTCATCGGCGTGTCCGCGGTCGGCGCCGACGGGTCGGAAAGTCTGGTGACCTTCGGCGGCCGGGCGACCCGACGATAAGGGCGGGCCGCCATCGTCCGCTTCCCGACAATCCCATCGTGTTCGCCAATGCCGCCTTTGCATCGCTGACCTGATTCGCCGTCGGCGAGGTCGTCGGGCGCAATGGCGGCTTCATGCAGGGGCCGCTCACCGATCCCGCCGACATCGACCGCATCCGCGACGCGATCGCACGGCGCGAGCAACTCGACGTGCCGCTGGAACGGCAGTGGTTGCGCGAGCAGATCGAGGATCGCGAGGCGCTGGCGGTGAAGATCGCGGAGCGCGAGGCGCGGCTGACCATGGCGTTGAAGGCCGGCGGCTTCGGCACGTGGACGCTCGACCTGCCCGCGGTGCGGCGACCGCCTCGGCCAGCTGCCTGCGCAATTTCTGGCGCCCGGAGGACGAGGATTTCCCGCACGAGAAACTCCTGGCCGCACGGGACCCCGACGATGTGGCGCGCGTCCGGGCCGCGATCGCCGACACGATCGAAAACGACGCGCTCTACGACATCGAATATCGCCTCCTGACCCCGCGGGCGAACAGCGCCGGATGCACATCCAGGCCCGGTTGCAGCGGTGCGCGGACGGCACGCCGCTGGCGATGTCGGGTTTTCCGACCGACATTTCCGCCCGCAAATTCGCGGAGGAACATCGCGCGGTGCTGGCGCGCAAGCTGACGCATCGGGTCAAGAACCTGCTCGCGACGGTCGGTGCGGTGGTCAACCAGAGGTTGCGCGATGCCGATACGCTGGCCGATGCGCGCGGCGATCACCGGTCGCATCGCCAGCCTGCGCGCGGCGCACGAACTGCTGGTGCGCGACGAGGTGGCGAGCGCGGCGATCGCCTATCTGCCCGAAGGGGTGGTGTTCAGGATCGAGGCGCCGATCTGACGCCCCGCGTCACGCCCGGCCTGGTCGCGCCTCAGCTTTCGAGGAAGCGCGCCAGTCGGCGCTGGATATAGGCGCGATGGTCGGGCGTGAGCTTGCCGCCGTCGCGCGCCTGCAACGCCATCGCTTCCGCCTTGAGCGCGACGATCCAGCCGATCCGTTGCCGCCGGGTCGTCGGCGTATCGCGCGTGTCCGGCGCCACACCCGGCAACCAGGAACGATCGGTGGACGGCAGGCCGTGCGACGTCAGATCGACCGGCCGGCTCGGCGTCGGCAGGGCCTGCGTAAGAGCGGTGCCGGGAAAGGCAAGACAGAAGCCCAGTATCAAGGCGCGCATGCGATGTCTCCCTTGTCTGACGAGCTACAAGATCATCGCGCTTCGACGCATGCAAGCATGAAAAGGTCCATATCGAGCGTTAACCGGCACGCGGCGGCGTGAGCGAGTGCCGCGGCAACGCCGAAAACCGAAAAGGCCGCCCCATCACGGCAGGACGGCCTCTTTGGCGACGGTGGCGCGGCGCCCATCGCGCCGACGCTGCGGGTCAATGGCAGCGACAGCTTGGCGCCGGGCGCCAGACGCGCTTGATCTTGCCGCGCGCCACCACGCGCCGACGCGGATAGACGACGGCATCCTCGTACGTTTCGGTCGTCGTCGTGGTCACGACCGGCTGCGTCTGCACGACGACGGTCGTCGTGCTCGCCCCCGGATAATAATAGCCGCCGCTGGCGTATCCGCCGCCGCTTGTCGTGGTCACGGTCGTGGTGCCGTCGGGGGAACGCCACGCCGGCGGCGGAGGCGGTGCGTAGGCAATAGGCGGCGGCGTATAGGCACGCGGTGGCGGCGGCGGCGCATAGGCAACAGGTGGCGGCGCGTAGGCGCCCGGAGGCGGAGGCGGCGGATAGTCCGGCGCGACCGGAATGCGGCCCGGCCGGCCATAGCGCGCGCCATAATCGCCGCGACCGCGATCGTCCGCCCGGTCGATCGCATAGCCCGCCGCCGCGCCGACGCCCGCGCCGATCAGCGTGCCGCCCAGGCGGTTGCCGCGGCCGGCGATGAGGTTGCCTGCAACGCCGCCGACGACGGCACCCGCCACAGCGCCACCGACGCCATTGTCGCGACGATAGCCGCGCGCGTCGTAATGGCGCCCATAATAGCCTTCCTGGCCGCCGTCATCGGCATAGACCGCGGCGTCCTGCGGGTAACCGCCCGCATCGTAGCGGTCCCAGTCGACGCCATCGACGCTATCGTAGACGGCTCCGCGCCCGTCGACGAGAACCGCGTCGTCGTAATAGCGGACCCACGTATAGCCCTGCGGCGGCTGGGCCAGACCGTACGTCGACCAGTCGCTGACGTAGAAGCGCGGCGCATGCCAGTAAGCGGGCAGCATCCAGCCGCGCACCGGCCGGCGATAGGCGCTCCAGCCACCGGGCGCATTGACGCCGCCCCACCAGCGGCCGCCCACCTTGCTGCCCCACCGCCCGGTATAGCCGACGCGCGGCGGCGGCGGAACCATTGTCGGCGGCACCGCACCCGGAACGGCCATACCGGGCGCTATGCCCGGACGATGCACGATCACGCCCTGCTGCGCGCCCGCAACGCCTGTCGCGACCATCGCCAGCATCCCGCCCGCGAGCACCACCCTCAGCATCCCCGTTCTCCCTGTCGCACGTCCAGCACCGCCGATTCGACGTTACGCCTGCGCAACGCCGCAACCCTTAACGGGTTGCTTACCAAGGCGGGTCCTCCGGCGGAAGCGCGCGGGCTGTCCCGTTCCGGGTCAGCGTCTTGGCCGACGGACGATCAGGCGATGCGCGCGGCCAATCGCTGCATCAGCACCTCGCACCCCGCCGCATCCTCCGCGTCGAACCGGTCGGGCACCGGACTGTCGAGGTCGAGCACACCGATCAGGCGCCCGTCATGGACGATCGGCACGACCAGTTCGGAACGGCTCGCCGCGTCGCAGGCGATGTGGCCGGGAAAGGCGTGGACGTCGGCGACGACCTGCGTCGTCCGGCTCTGCGCCGCGGTGCCGCACACGCCCTTTCCGAACGGGATGCGGATGCACGCCGCCTTGCCCTGGAACGGGCCGAGCACCAGCTCGTCCGCGACATTGCGATAGAATCCGGCCCAGTTGAGGTCGGGCAGATATTGCCAGATCAGCGCGGCAGCGTTCGCCATATTGGCGATCGCATCGGGCTCGTCCGCGGTCAGCGCGTCCAGCGCGGCGGCGAGATCGTGGTAGAGCGCGGCCTTGCTGCCGGCGGCGATGTCGAACTGGTACATACGTGGCGATGTAGGCGGGACCGCGACCAAATCCCAGAGGCGTCCGTCAGTCGATCCGCACCTTCGCGCGCGCCGCTTTCACAACCCCGCGGCCCTTCTTGGTATCGACGCGTTTCGCCTTCGCGCTCTTCGACGGCTTGGTCTTCACCCGCCGCGCCTCGCGCTCCTCCGCCTTGGCGAGCATCTCCATCAGCCGCGCGCGCGCATCGGCGCGGTTCGCCTCCTGCGTGCGATATCGGCGCGCGGTGATGACGAGCTGGCCGTTGCTCGCCAGTCGGCTGCCCGCGATCACCTTCAGCCGCCGCCACGTCTCGGGATGCAGCCCCAGCTTGAGCACGTCGCAGCGCAGCTGGCACGCGGTCGCGACCTTGTTGACGTTCTGGCCGCCGGGGCCGGAGGCGGCGAGGAAACGTTCCTCGATCGCCTCCTCCGGCACCTGCATCACAACGCCCAGTCGCCGAACCGCGCGGGCAGCGGCGCCTCGGCGCGGATGGGGTCCTTGCTGCCGCGGGGCACGACCAGCTCGGCGGCGTGGAGCAGCATGCCCCCCGCCTCGCCCGCGCCATACACCAGATCCCCGACCACCGGCACGCCCAGCCCGGTCGCGGCATGGACGCGGATCTGGTGCGTGCGCCCCGTCGCCGGGCGGAACTCGACGAGCGCGCGCCCCGCCGCGTCCGTCGCGATCACGCGCCAGTCGGTGCGCGCCGCCTTCCCCTTGGGATCGGCGACCATCCGCCAGCCGTTCTCGCGCGTCGACACCTTGCCCAGCGGCAGGTCGATCGTCCCCGATTGACCCTGCGGCACACCGGCGAGCACCGCGAGATAGCGTTTCTCGACCAGCCCCTGCTCGAACGCCTGCTGGAAGCGCGCATGCGCCTTCGGATTGCGCGACAGCAACAGGCAACCGCTGGTGTCGCGGTCCAGCCGGTGCACCGCCTGCGGCCAGCGCTGGAACCCGAAACGCAGCGATTCCAGATGGTTTTCGAGGCTTAGGCTGCCGTCGCGCGGCGGATCGACGGGCAATCCGGCGGGCTTGTCGATGACCAGCGCTTCGCCGTCGATGAAAAGAACCTTGTCGCCATGCATGCGCGAGCCCTTGCCATCACGGGCCGCTTCGCGCCAGAGCCGCCAGCAATGCGATTTCCGTATATTCCGGTCTTATTCGCCGCGGTGCTGCTCGGCGCGCCCGCCGACGCGCAGATATGTGCCGCGGCGCAGACGCAGCTTTCCGCCAGCGGACGCGTCTTCGGTCATCTGTCGTACGGCGATGCGCCGCCGGACGATCTGGTGCCGGTTCCGGTCGACTATGCCGTGCGCGGCTGCCGCGTGCACAAGGACATGCTGCCCGACCTCGAGCGCATGATCGCCGCGGCACAGAACGATCCGGCGGTGAAGGGGCGCATCCTCGCCTTATCCTGCCACCGCTCGGTGCTGCGCCAGGCGGAGGTCTTCTGCCGCGGCGGCACGCAGAACGCCGCCGAACGCGCGATCTCCGTCGCGCCGCCTGGCCACAGCGAGCATGCGACGGGCTATGCGATCGATTTCGCGGTGCGGCCCGCGAACGGCTGCCCCGATGCGGAAGCGTGCATGGCCGTGACGCCGGCCGCGCGCTGGCTGCTCACGCATGCGCCGCGCTTCGGATTCGAACTATCCTTCCCCGGCGGCAATCGGCAGCAGGTGAAGTGGGAGCCGTGGCACTGGCGCTGGGTCGGCGCGACCGCCGCGACGCCGGGCGCGGCGCGCGCACGCTTCGTCTTCACCAAAGCGCGCGACCTGTTTCCGGCCGATCCCGCGATCGACCCGACCATCGTGATCGATCGGGTGACCCCAGTGGCGTTCGTGACGGTGCCGGTCTGGGTGGCGCCGAAGGCGACCGGGGATAAGAAGACCCGCCGGAAACGATAACCAACTCCCTCCCGCTCGCGGGAGATATTAAGGGGGTGGGCCCGTCCGGGAAGTACGGCCAGGACCCTCAGGGCGTTACCGCATCAGGACGGGCCCACCCCCTGCCCTCCCGCTCACGGGAGGGAGATCGGGCCTCAGCCCTTCAGCTTCGCCGCCGTCTCGGCAATCCGCTTGCCCTGATAGCGCGCGCCGTCCAGGTCGACCTGGCTCGGCTGGCGGCTGCCGTCACCGTCCGCCAGCGTCGATGCGCCATAAGGCGTGCCGCCATGGACTTCCTTGACGCCCATCTGCCCCTGATAGCCATAGTCGAGCCCGACGATCGTCATGCCGTGGTGGAGCAGGTTGGTCAGGATCGAGAAGATCGTCGTCTCCTGCCCGCCATGCTGGCTCGCGGTCGAGGTGAAGGCGCCGCCGACCTTGCCGACGAGCCCCCCGCGCATCCACACGCCACCAGTCGTGTCCCAGAACGCCGCCATCTGGCTCGGCATCCGACCGTAACGCGTCGGCGCACCGACGATGATCGCGTCATATTGGGTGAGCGCGTCCGGCCCTTCGATCTCCGGGTGCGCGGTGTCGGTCTTGAAGTGCGCGGCGGCGACGACTTCCGGAGGCGCGGTTTCGGCGACGCGGCGGATGTCCACCTCGGCGCCGCCGGCGCGCGCGCCCTCCGCCATGGCATCCGCCATCTTCTCGATATGGCCGTAGGACGAATAATACAGGACGAGGACCTTGGTCATCGGGCGTTACTCCAGCTTGGTATGATGCGCGTGCCCGGCGAGAACCGGGCACGCGCGTGAAGGTTCAGTTGGCGTCGACGAGGACGATCTCCGCCTCGTCGATCGCGGTGATCGTCACGGTCTGGCCGCCGGACAGCGCGGCGCCGTCGCGCGCGTCGAAACGCACGCCTTCGATCTCGATCGCGCCCGTGGCAGGAACGAGATAGACGTGCCGGCCTTCGCCGATCGTGTGCGTCGCGCTCTGCCCGGCGTTCAGCGTCGCCGCCATCACCCGCGCCTCCGCGCGGATCGGCAGCGCGTCGGTGTCCTCCGCGAAACCACTGGCGAGCGTCACGAACTGGCCCGACCGCTCGCCCTTGGGGAAGGGCTTGGCGCCCCAGCTCGGTGCACCGCCGGTACGCGTTGGCTCAATCCAGATCTGGAACAGCGTCGTCGTCTCGTTCTCCAGATTGTATTCGGCATGGCGAACGCCGGAGCCCGCGCTCATCACCTGCACGTCGCCCGCCTCGGTACGCCCCTGGTTGCCCATCGAATCCTGGTGCGTGATCGCGCCCGAGCGGACGTAGGTGATGATCTCCATGTCGCGATGCGGATGCGGCGGAAAGCCGGTCTGTGGCGCGATGGCATCGTCGTTCCACACGCGGATCGCGCCCCAGCTCATCCGGGCGGGATCGTAGTAATTGGCGAAACTGAAATGATGGCGCGCATCCAGCCAGCCGTGATCGGCATGGCCCAGGCTGGCGAAGGGACGGCGTTCGATTCCGGTGGTGATCCCGGTGGTCCTGGTATCGGTAGCGAGCATGGCTGCCTCCTGTATGTTGGCGCCAAGATGGGATGGAAGCGGGATCGCGTAAACGGAAACGCTGGAAACCTATCGTTTCCCCGATTACGACACGATCGCGGGACGAGGGACGAACGATGCGCTTACCCGATCTGGAAGCCTGGGCGATCTTCGCCGCGGTTGTCGAGCATCGCTCGTTCAGCGGCGCGGCCGACGCGATCGGCCTGAGCAAGGCGACGGTCAGCAAGGCGATCACCCGGCTGGAGTCGCACATCGGCCAGTCGCTGTTCCACCGCACCTCGCGCCGGCTCGCGCTGACCGAGGCGGGCAAACCGCTCGCCGACCATGCCGCGCGCATCCTCGCTGAGGCGCGCGCGGCGGAGGAGACCGCGCGCGACGCCGCCAGCGCACCGACGGGGCGCGTCCGCCTCGCCGCGCCGATGAGCTTCGGCATCGGCAACGTCGCGCCGCTCGTCGCCGAATTCCTTGCGACGCATCCGGGGATCGAGATCGACCTGCATTGCTCGGACGCGCGCATCGACATCGTCGCGGAGGGCTTCGACGTCGCATTGCGCATCGCCGACCTGCCCGATTCGAGCCTGCGCGCGCGCCGGCTGTGCGGCATCCGCATGCACATCGTGGCCGCGCCCGCCTATCTCGCGCGCCACGGCGAACCGACGCACGCCGGCCAGCTCGGCGAGCATCGCCTGCTCGGCTATGCCAACGTGCCCGGCCCATGGCGCTTTCGCGGCCCGGGCGGCGCGGAGGTGTCGGTGAAGCAAGAAGGCCCGCTCGTCGCCAATTCCGGCGAGGCCTTGGTCCCGGCACTCGTCGCCGGCCTCGGCATCGCGCGGTTGCCGGGCTTCATCATCGGCCCTGCCCTCGCGCAGGGAAAGGTCGTCGAAATCCTCGCGGACTGGGCGCCGCCCCCCGTCGGGCTTCACCTCCTCACCCCGCCCAGCCCCTTGCGCCCGGCCCGCGTCGAGGCGCTGATCGCCTTCCTCGCCGCGCGGCTCAGGGACCCCTGCGAAGGCGGGCATGGCCTGGGCGACAGAGGCTGAAGTCGCCCAAGAGCGGACATTGGCGCCGGGAGCGTCTCCAAGGCTGCGCAACTAAAGGGTGAGGGCTTCGCACTGCATTGAGGTTTGGCTGTGCCCCGCCTTGCGGGGTGGTGTGTGAACCACAGACCATCCCTCTTTCGTGCGGGCAAACCGAGCAACACAGGTCAGCTTGTCGGGCGCCGTTTCGCCAAGCACCATTGTGGGGCCTCCGTCCCGAACAAGCTCGAAGGAGCAACGCTGCCCTGAACGGCCCTGCAAACACCTAAGCTCTACGATGTGGAGGTCGGGAGCCGTGCCGCTTCCGGCGTCATACCAGAGCGAGGCAAGCCAGTTGCCGCTGCCTATCATGCCGTTCAGTTGAAGGTCTGCCCAAATTGCGGATTGGAGCTGCTTTTTCAACGGCTCCGATGGCGGCGCGAGCGAAGCGGCGGCCGCGGCAAGGAAGATAGCCAGCATCCCTGATCGTAACAGCCCGCTGGTCCGCTATCTAGATCGACCTGGCGGCGCGCAATGTCCGCTTCCCACGAAAAGCGGACGTTCCGCTTCCGCCCAGTTGCGGACATTCGCTGACGGAGTAGGATTGCTCATGGTCGCCGCGTTGAAGCTGCTGGTTATAGCCCAAACCGCTTTCTGGGCATGGGCCAGTTGGAAGACATTCGCGCGAGTGAGGGCGATCACCGCGGAGGCCTCCCCTAGCAGACCCCTGTCATATGTTGCCGGGCATTGGCTCCTAGTGGCGCTCTTCGCAGCTTTTGCGGTCGGCAGTTTACTGGCATTGCTCGGCTTTGGTTAAACGTCCGCTCCCTCCAACAGCGGACATCCCACCGGCCTCCCCCGTATCCATTCCGGGAGCAAAACCACCGGTCGCACATTGAGCACGCCATGCCGATCCGCGCCCTCCCCGCATGAACCGCCTTGCCCCCGACGATGCCGATGCGCGCTTCATGCGACGCGTCCTCTACGTCCTCGTCATCGTCGGGATCGCCGCGGCGCTGCTCAAGGCGGGCAATCTGCTCATCCTCGCCTTCGGATCGATGCTCGGCGCGATCGCGATCCATGCGATCGCGGACCTTTATCGCGACCACCTGCGCGTGCCGGAGCGCGCCGCGCTGCCGCTCGGCATGGCGACCGCGCTCGGCATCGTCGTCTTCCTCGCCTGGCTGTTCGGCGTGCAGTTCCGCGAACAGGTCAACGTGCTCGTCACGCGCCTGCCCGGCCTGCTCGACCAGCTTGCCGCCTGGGCGTCGCAAAGCCCGGTCGGCGCGAAGATCGTCGATGCGGTGCGCCAGGCCTATGCCGGGTCGCAGGCCGCGCGCGACGTCGGCGGGCTCGTCACCGGCGCGGGCGAGCTGTTGCTCAACTGCATCCTGCTGCTCGTCGGCGCCCTGTTCTTCGCCGCCGATCCCGGCATCTACCAGCGTGGCTTCCTGTTCCTGATCCCGCCCTCGAAGCGCCCGGCGATCGAGGATGCGCTGTTCGACGTCGGCTCGACCTTGCGACTGTGGCTGCGCTCGTCGCTGATCCTGATGACGACGATGGGCGTGCTGATCGGCATCGGTCTGTGGATATCGGGCGTGCCGTCCGCCGCCGCGCTCGGCCTGCTCGCGGGCCTCAGCGAGTTCATCCCCTATGTCGGGCCGACCGCGGCGATGATCCCCGCGCTCGGCCTCGCCGCGACGCAGGGCAACGGCCCGCTGATCGGCGCGCTCGCCACCTATGCGATCGTGCGGCTGATCCAGACCAATTTCATCACTCCCTACGTCCAGGCGCGCGTCGTCTCGATCCCGCCGGCGATCACCGTCTTTGCGATCATCGGCATCGGCATCGTGTTCGGCATCTTCGGCCTGTTCTTTTCCGCGGCCTTGCTCGTCGTGATCTTCACGCTCGTGCGCAGCCTGTACCTGCGCGAGGTGCTGGGCGAGGATATTCCGCGCAGCCGCCATCAGACGCTGCTCGGCCCGGATCTGACCCCGATCGACCCGGACGAGGGTGATTCGCCGCGCGACTCGCGGTAATCGCGGGCTTAATTCCCTTTAAGCGCAAATTAACCTTTGTCCTTCAGATGTCGTTTGGTTAATGAATCCGGGCCGTCCGGGCACGTCAGGGAGTGCCCGTCCGCGCCAACAGGGGATGACGCGATGCGGGTGCTGCTGATCGAGGACGAGCCGACGACGGCCAAGGCCATCGAACTGATGCTCGGGACGGAAGGCTTCAACGTCTACACGACCGATTTGGGCGAAGAGGGCTTGGACCTCGGCAAGCTCTACGACTACGACATCATCCTGCTCGACCTCAACCTGCCGGACATGCACGGCTACGACGTGCTGAAGAAGCTGCGCGTGGCGCGCGTCGCGACGCCCGTTCTGATCCTGTCGGGCATCAGCGAAATGGACAGCAAGGTGCGCAGCTTCGGCTTCGGCGCCGACGATTACGTCACCAAGCCGTTCCACCGCGAGGAACTGATCGCGCGCATCCACGCCGTCGTCCGCCGGTCGAAGGGGCATAGCCAGTCGGTCATCCGCACCGGCAAGTTGGCCGTCAACCTCGACGCCAAGACCGTCGAAGTCGATGGCGCGCGCGTGCACCTGACCGGCAAGGAATATGCGATGCTCGAGCTGCTCAGCCTGCGCAAGGGCACCACGCTGACCAAGGAAATGTTCCTCAATCACCTGTACGGCGGCATGGACGAGCCGGAACTGAAGATCATCGACGTCTTCATCTGCAAGCTGCGCAAGAAGCTCAGCGTGGCATGCGAGGGCGACAATTACATCGAGACCGTCTGGGGCCGCGGCTATGTGCTGCGCGAACCCGAAGAGGTCGTCGCGGTCGCCTGAACACACCAGCTTCGTCATTCCCGCACAGGCGGGAAACCAGACACGCTGCCGTAGCTGATTCAACCCGACGTTCATGCTTCTGAATCCCCGCCTTCGCGGGGATGACGATGGGCATTGAAGGAAGTGGTCAGGCCAGCCAATCTGCGGCAGTGACCAATGGCTCCCCCTCCCACGCCAGGCCCGGCATCGCTGAAGCGTTGCAAGCGGTCTACGAAGCGTTCGCGAGCGCACCGCCACCCACAATTGATGGATGTCCCTGCTGCATCTCGACGCGCGGCACCGACGTGCTGTTGACGACGCCCTTGCGCCAAATCCCCGGTCTGGCGCTTTGGCGCTATGTGTCCGGCGCTTTTTTGACGGTCGGTGACACACGAGATTTCCGCTATCTTCTCCCCCGGATTCTGGAAGTGTCCGTATGCGATCCCGGCAATGCCAACGACCCGGAAATCGTACTGGGAAAGCTGGCGCTCGCCGACTGGCGATCATGGTCGCAGCAGGAGCAGCGCGTGATCGAGGATCTCGTCGACGCTTGGTTCGAACAAACGCTTGCAAATGACCTGGCCGAGGCCGCGGAGGGCTGGCTCATGGGCGAGGTAGAGCACATCCTGTGCGGGGCGGCGCGCGCCGGCATGTCCTTACGCCCGTGGCTCGTCCGCCTTTCCGAAGCCGACGCAGCGCCCGTTCTCGCCTATCTGGAGGAGCAGTTCCCGACCGACATGTCGCCATTCTGGGAATTTGCACCCCACGGCCTGCAGGAGCTAACGACGATACTTACGGTCGGACGCGCCTAGCCTCGCCCCTATTTCCGCTCCCAGACCTTCTGCGCGCCGATCCACGTCTCCAGCACCTTCGTCCCCCGCAACTCCGTCGGGCTCGCGTTCATCGGATCGCGGTCGACGACGACGAAGTCGGCCTTCTGGCCCGGCTGCAACGATCCGAAATCCTTTTCCGCGAACCCGGCATAGGCCGCCCCGCCGGTATAGGCCCACCACGCCTGTTCGCGTGTCACCGCTTCCTGCGGCTGCCACCCGCCGAACGGCTGGCCGTCGGGGCCCTGCCGCGTGATCGCCGCGGCCCAGCCGGCCCAGGGATCGGGCGCCTCGACCGGATAGTCGGAGCCGAAGGCGAGGCCCGCGCCGTTCCGCAGCATCGATGCCCAGGCATAGGCGCCCCCCAGCCGCTGCGGCCCCAGCCGTGCCTCCGCCATCACCCGGTCGCTCGTCTCGTGCACCGGCTGCATCGAGGCGATGATGCCGTGCCGGCCGAAGCGCGGCAGGTCGACGGGGTCGACGATCTGCGCATGCTCGATCCGCCAGCGCCGGTCGCCCTTGTACGTGTCCGACAGTTCCTCGATCGCGCCGAGCACCTGTGCGTTCGCCCGGTCGCCGATCGCGTGGACGGCGACCTGGTAATTGTCCATCGCCGCGCGGCTCATCAGGTTGCGGATCAGCGTGTCGGACATGAAGCCCGCCCCCGACTGGCCCGGTGCATCGGCGTATGGCGCCTTCAGCCATGCGCCACGCGACCCCAGCGCGCCATCGGCATAGAGCTTGACGCCGACCAGCCGCAGCCGCCCGTCGTACAGCCACGGACTGGGGCCGGTGCCGCCGATCTGCACCGCGGTATCGACGCCCATGCCATAGCTCATGATGCGCACGCGCAGGTCGCCGCGGTCGCCGATCCGGCGATAGGTCAGCCAGTCGTCGAGGCTGGTGCCCATGTCCGCGGCCGCGGTGACGCCGTTCGACAACAGGATGTCCTGCGCGCGGATGAAGGCGGCGTTGCGATCCTTGCCCAGCGGCTGCGGCACCACCTTGCGCACCAGGTCCATCGCCGCATCGACGAAGACGCCCGACGGACGCCCGCCGACCTTTTCGATCCGCCCGCCCGCGGGGGTCGGCGTCGCGGCGGTGACGCCCGCCGCCTTCATCGCCGCGCTGTTCGCCCAGGCGGCATGGCCGTCGGCACGCGCCAGCCAGACAGGGAGGTCGCCCGTCACCGCATCCAGCTCCGCCGCGGTCGGGAAGCGGCCAAGGCCCCAGACCTCCTGGTTCCAACCCCCGCCGACGATCCAGCGCCGGTCGGGATTGGCCTTGATATAGGCGGCGATCTTCGCCTGCGCCTCGGCCAGGCTCTTCGTGTCGGACAGGTCGAGTTCGAGCGCGCGGAAGCCCAGCTCCATGATGTGGCCGTGCGCATCGATCATGCCGGGCACGAGCGTGCGGCCCTTCAGGTCGGCGCGCCAGTCGTAGCGCGGGCCCGGGTTCTTGCGCGTCGGCTCGGGCGTCTTCTCGCCGACCGGGATCAGGCGCACGACGCGTCCCTGCGCATCGATCACCATCGCGCGAAAGCGCACGACGCGCTTGTTCGCATCCAGCGTGACGCCGCTGACGTTGTCGATCAACGCATCGGCGCCCGCGACGGTGGGCACCGACAGGGTCGCGAGGATCGCGGCGGCAATGCGAAAGCGCGCTTGGGACTTGGCCATGGCCTTGCCATATGGCGGCGACACCGACTTGGCGAGAGGACAGATATGCCGATCCTGCTGCCCCTGATCGTCGCCGCCGCCGCGCCTGCCCCGGCGGCGCAGGCGGGCGATCTCGATTTCGCCTATTCCTATCCCGCGAACGCCGGGCGGATCGCGCCACTGAAGGCGTGGTTGGACGCCGATCGGGCGGCCTTGCGCACCCGCTACGCCCGCATGGCGGCCCGCGCGAAGGCCGATGCGCGCACGTCCGGTTTCCCCTATCGCCGCTATCAGGTCAGCAAGACGTGGAAGGTGGTGACGGATACCCCGCGCCTGCTCAGCCTGTCGGTCGACACTTACGTTTTCACCGGCGGCGCACACGGCAACCCGGCGACGGGGTCCTTGGTGTGGGACAAGGCGGCGCGGCGACGGTTGCGCCCCCTCGACCTGTTCATCTCCCCCGCCGCGGCCGATGTCGCGATCCGCGCGCCGTATTGCGCGGCGCTCAATCACGAACAGGCGAAGCGGCGCGGCGCCCCGGTCGCGGTGAAGGCGGACGATCCCTTCTCACAATGTCCGCCGCTGAAGGACCTCGTGCTGCTGCTCGGCTCCACCGACCGGCAACGGATCGACCGCGTCGGGCTGGTCGCCGATCCGTATGTCGCGGGGCCTTATGCGGAAGGACGCTACGACATCACGCTGCCGGTGACGGCGCGCCTGCTGGCGGCCGTCCGCCCCGCCTGGCGCACCGCCTTCGCCGCGCGATGACGCGCGCCGGTGTTCCCCCGGCCGCCGTTATCGTCTAGCCGGGACGGATGGCCACCGTCAGCGTCGAACCCTTCGCCCCGCCCGTTTCCATCGAGGACGTCCACACCGCGCATGCGCGCATTCGCGATGCGATCGTGCGCACGCCGACGCTGATCAGCCGCACGCTGTCGCAGATGACCGGCGCGCAGGTCTATCTGAAGTTCGAGAACCTGCAGTTCACCGCCGCCTACAAGGAGCGCGGCGCCCTGAACACCTTGCTGCAACTGTCCGATGCCGCGCGCGCGAAGGGCGTCATAGCCGCCTCCGCCGGCAATCACGCGCAGGGCGTCGCCTATCACGCCAACCGGCTGGGCATCCCCGCGACGATCGTCATGCCGCGCACCACGCCGACGGTGAAGGTCGTGCAGACCGAAGGGCACGGCGCGACCGTCGTGCTGGAAGGCGACACGTTCGACGCGGCCTATGCCCATGCGCGCGTGCTGGAGGGCGAGCGCGGCTACACCTTCGTCCACCCGTTCGACGACCCGCGCGTTATCGCCGGCCAGGGCACCGTCGCGCTCGAGATGTTCGAGGACGTGCCGCAACTCGACACGCTGATCGTGCCGATCGGCGGCGGCGGCCTCATCTCCGGCATGGCGACCGTCGCGCGCGGGCGCGACCACGATGTCGAGGTGGTGGGCGTGCAGGCGGAGCTGTTCCCGTCGATGTACAACCGTATCCGCGGCACACACCTGCCCTGCGCCGGCGACACGCTGGCGGAAGGCATCGCGGTCAAGGAGCCGGGCGGCATCACCTCGGCGATGGTCGCCGCACTGGTCGACGACATCGTCCTCGTCGGCGAACGCAATCTGGAAGAGGCGGTCAGCCTGCTGCTCCAGATCGAGAAGACGGTGGTCGAGGGCGCGGGCGCCGCGGGTCTCGCCGCGCTGCTCGCCTATCCGGAACGGTTCGCGGGCAAATGCGTCGGCGTCGTGCTGTGCGGCGGCAACATCGACACGCGCCTGCTCGCCAACGTCCTTTTGCGCGACCTCGCCCGCTCCGGCCGGCTGGCGCGATTGCGCATCCGTCTACAGGACCAGCCCGGCGCGCTCTACCACGTCGCGCGCATTTTCGATCAGCAGCGCGTCAATATCATCGAAGTCTATCACCAGCGCATCTTCACCTCCTTGCCGGCGAAGGGCCTGATTACCGACATCGAGTGCGAGGCGCGCGATCGCGATCACCTCAACCGGCTGATCGCCGCGCTGCGCGAGGGCGGCTACGAAACCAGCCTGGTCGAACAGGCCTGATCCGAGCGAAGCGGAGGTTCAAGCCCGCGTACGAAAAGGGGCGCCGCGACCGATGTCGCGACGCCCCGATCCGGTCTTGCAACGCCGATCAGTTGCTGTCGGAATTGCTGTCGTTCACGATCGCGACGACGCCGATCGCCACGACACCCGCCGCGATGATCGCGGCAAGGAAGCCGCCACCGCCGCCGAGCTTGCTCTTGCCCGCGGTCGGTGCACCCGCACGAACCGACGGCGAGATCGACAGCGACGCCGCCGGATTGGCGGGAGCAGCGAAAGCGGGCGCCGACGCGAGCAGCGACAGCGCGGCGACGGAACCGGTCAGAAACTTGGCCATGATACACCTCTTACTCGAACCCTGGAGTGCCAGCAGCGATCGGTCGCCGACAAGGTTCCCGCACCGCAGCATAAAATGCGACGGACCGAGTGAGGGAAATGGTTCGAAACGGATTAACCCACTTTCATGGTAAAGCCGCTTTGCAAACATGCATGGGGTGATTCATATACCGATGGGGCCTATGGTCCGGCCCGATCCGATCGACAGGATCATTCGACAGGGGGCATTCCGGCGGTGACAGCGCCATTCCGTTTTCCGCGCTTCTTCGTCACCAGCCCTGCGCCCTGCCCCTATCTGCCCGGGCGGCAGGAGCGGAAGGTGTTCACCGAGCTGACCGGCCCCCATGCCGCGGAGCTGAACGACGCGCTCGGCCGCATCGGCTTCCGCCGGTCGCAGGGCGTCGCCTATCGCCCCTCTTGCGCCAGTTGCGCCGCGTGTCTGTCGGTGCGCGTCGTCACGCAGGATTTCGAGCCCAATGCGACGCAGCGCAAGCTGCTCAAACGGCACGGCGACATCGCGGTCACCGCATGCCGCCCCTGGGCGACCGACGAGCAGTTCCAGCTGCTGCGCCGCTATCTGTCGGCGCGCCACCCCGGCGGCGGCATGGCGGGGATGGACGAGGACGATTACGCCGACATGGTCGAGCATTCGCCCGTCAATTCGCTCGTCATCGAATATCGCCTGCCCGCGATGGACGGCGGGCGCGGGCGACTGGTCGGCGCCTGCCTGACCGACCAGCAGGCGGACGGCCTGTCGATGATCTACAGCTTCTTCGACGCCGGCGAGGATGCGCCCGCGGGCCTCGGCAATTTCATCATCATGGACCACATCCTGCGCGCACGCGATGCGGGCCTGCCCTACGTCTACCTCGGCTATTGGGTGAAGGGGTCGCAGCGGATGGCGTACAAGACGCGCTATCGCCCGATCGAAGTGCTGGGCCCGACCGGTTGGCGCCGGATGGAGGATGAAGACGAGGCCGACGTCGCCGCCGCCTGACTGGTTGCAGACGGGGCATGGGCACATTGGGAGTGCCGGCCGGCTCCGCCTTTAAACGCGCGCCTAGATCGGGTCGCTCTCCGCCTCGATCACCACGCCGTCCGCCGTCACCTCGCGCGCCGGGGCGATCCGCCCGAAATGCACGCGCACGCCGCCGCTGGTCAGCATCTTCGGCCGCAACGCGGGCGCCGACGCGCTGGTGGCCGCGGCGCTCGCGACGGTCGGCGCGGTCGTGCGGCCGCGGTGGACGGTAACGCCGATGTCATCGCTCGCGTCGCGATAGAAAGCGGCGGTCGTCGTCCCCGCGGCTAGGCCGAGCCGCGGCGCAGGCATCCCCGGCTCAACCCCGGCATACTCCGCGCGAAAGCTCAGCGCGCGTTCCATTGCGCCGCGCCAGCGATAGAAGATGTGCGCGCCGACCGATCCGATCCGCGTCAGGCTGCCTGCCCACCACGGCATGACATAATTGGCGTGATAGAAGGTCGCCGACCCGACCGGCGCATAGACATTGCCGGCGAGTGCCGCGGCGGCGACCGCGGCGGCGCGTGCCCAGGCGGCGGGATCGCGGCGATAGGCCATCGATCCGTCGCAGGTGAAGGAGAATTGGCAGCCGGTGCGCCGCTCCGCCCCCTGATAGACGACGCCGCACACGCTGTGCGGGAAGGCGCGGTCGCGCACGCGGTTGAGCACGACCTGCGCCACCGCGCGCTGGCCGTCGATGGGCTCCGAACGCGCCTCATAATAGACGGCGGCGGTCAGGCATTCGGCGGCGCGGCGTGCATCCTCGTCGCTGCGCGCGCCGGCGAGGAAGCCCGGCGCGGCCTGGACGAAGGCGGGCGCGGCATCGTCCTGCGGCTCCAGCCCCAATGCGCGCGGCAGGTCGCCGGGCGCGGGAACATTGAGCGCGAGGTCGCGGAGCAACTGGCGCGGGCTGGCGGGCGGCACCGCCTGCGACGTGCGCACGCGGGGCGCCTTGGGCGGCACGCACGATGAGGCGGCAAGCAATGTCAGGCCCAGCAGCAGCTGGCCGAGGATCGAGATGCGAAGGCGCCCCACGATCCCGGGGGCTACGCCATCGCCCTTGCGATACGGTTAATCCGCGCGATCCCGCGGAATGCCTTGCAGCGGCACCGCATCGAAACGCGCGCTCCCGCGCGTTTCCGAACAAGCCTCACTGCAGTTCGGCGAGCATCCCCGGCGTCAGCACCTGCGGCAACACGCGCGGGCCCGCCGCGCCTGGCGCGTAATAGAGGTAGAGCGGCACGCCCGCGCGATTGTGCGCCTGGATGAACCGGCCGAGCACCGGATCGCCATCGGTCCAGTCGCCGACCAGCACCGCCACCTTGTGCCGGGCGAAACCGGCGCGCGCCGTATCGGTGTCGATCGCTGCGCGTTCGTTGACCTTGCACGTCAGGCACCAGTCCGCGGTGAAATAGGCGAAGACGGGCCGCCCCTGTCGCCGCAGCTCGGCGAGCTTCGCCTCGCTGAACGCATCCGCGCGCGCCGCGGCATGCACGCTGCCGACCCCGGTCAGCGCCACCGCGGCGAGCGCCGGCAACGCGACCGCCGCCAGCCCCAGCGGCGCACCGAAGCTTTGCCCGCGCCGCTGCCGCCGCCCGCCGGCGACGATCACCGCGGTCACCAGCAGCGCCGCGGCGAGGCCCGCGGCGAGGCCGGCCAGCCCCGCCTGCCGCCACACCAGCCACAGCAACGCCGCTGTCGTCAGCAGCATCGGCACCGCGAGGATGCGGCGCATCCGCTCCATCCACATCCCCGGCCGCGGCAGCATCCGGCGCAGCGCGGGGACGAAGCCGATCGCGAGGAACGGCAGCGCGAGGCCGAGGCCGAGGCCGCCGAACACCGCCAGCGCCGCCGGCCACGGCAGCACCAGCGCCGCGCCCAGCGCCGCGCCCATGAACGGACCCGTGCACGGCGTCGCGACAAAGGCGGCGAGCGCGCCCGTCGCGATCGACCCCATCGCGCCGCCATGCGTCGCAAATTGCGGCGTCGGCACCTCGAACCGGCCGAGCAGGTTGAGGCCGATCGCCAACGTCAGCGCGACGAGCAGCACGATGACGCGCGGGTCCTGCAACTGGAATGCCCAGCCGATCGCCGATCCGCCGGCGCGCAGCGCGAGGATCGCGCCGCCCAGCGCGACGCAGGTCAGCACCGCGCCGATCGTATAGCCGAGCGCGTCGACCCGCGCCGTCCGCTCGTCCGCGCCGCCCTTCGCCAGGTGCAGTGCCTTGAGGCTCAGGATAGGGAACACGCACGGCATGACGTTGAGGATCAGGCCGCCGAGCAAGGCGCCGGCAAAGGCGACCAGCACCGCGCCCCACGCCGCGCCATCACCGCCGCCGCCGTCACCCGTCGCCGCGGGGACGACGCCCGGCGCGGCGCGGATGGAAAGGCCCAGCCCCTTGCCGATCCGCAGCACGCCCTCGATTCGCCCGGTCGGCGTCCCTTGCGTCGCGATCACCAGCCGGTCGCCGTCGCGCGCCACGCTCTGCGGCGCGGCATATTTCAGGCTGCCCGGGGTGCCGGCGAAGAAATAGGCGTCCTCCACCTTCGCGGTTGCCGGCAACGGAATGCCGATGCGCACCGTGCCGCCATCGACCTGGTACGTCGCCGCCGCGTCGAGCGGCTTGGGGATCGCCGCGCGCCAGCGGTCGAACGCCGCGCCGTCCGCTGGCGCGCCGTCGCCGATCTTCAGGCTGGTCGCGACATCCTGTTGCTCGGGCACGCAGATCGTGTCGGTGCAGACGAGGTAATTGACGTGGACCCGGATCGGCAGCGGCGTTCCCACCGCCAGCCCTGCCGGGACGTGCACCGTGAACAGGGGGGCATAGGGGGTGGCATAGACGAAGTTCATCAGGCCGGCGACGACCAATGTCTCGGGCACCGGCCATTGCGCGCCGTCGATCGTGACGCCCTTTGGCAGGGTCCAGTCGAACGACGGCGCGAAGCCCGCATCGCCCGGATTGCGCCAATAGCCGTGCCAGCCCTTTTCGGGTCGCGTGTCGAGCGCCAGCGTCATCGTCTGGCCGGCGCGCGGCGCATTCGTGTCCGCGACGAGCGTCATCGGCAGATGCGGCGCGCCGCCGGCCGGCGGCAGGCTGTCGGCACGCGCCGCGTTGGGAACAAGCCCCAACATCGCCAGCGCGATTAACGTCATCACCGCGCCATACAGCGCGCGCATTGCGGTCGTTGCCCGTCCCATCGCTTGCGAGCATAGCGGGCTTGTCAGTCCAGTATAAGGTTGATCTTGACGATGAAGGCCCTGTTCGCCGCCGTCCTGTTGCCGAGCGCCGCCGCGCTCGCCGCCGTCCCCGCCCCCGCCTCCGCCGCCGCGCAGCAGGGCTCGCCGCCGACGACCGACGTCGCCCCGCCCCCTCCCGCCGCCGCGCCGACTCCGGAAACGCCGCTGTTCCCGCGCACGCCGCCGAAACTGATCGTCGCGATCTCGGTCGACCAATTCTCCGCCGACCTGTTCCAGCAATATCGCAACCATTTTACCGGCGGCTTTGCGCGGCTGCTGACCGGTGCGGTCTTCCCGTCGGGCTATCAGAGCCATGCCGCGACGGAAACCTGCCCGGGCCATTCGACGATCCTCACCGGCATGCGCCCCGCGCACACCGGCATCGTCGCCAACAACTGGATCGACCAGGCCGCGCCCCGCGCCGACAAGACCGTCTATTGCGCGGAGGACGAAAGCGTCCCCGGCATGACTCACGACACCTACACCGTCTCGGACAAGCATCTGAAGGTGCCGACTTTGGGCGAGATGATGAAGGCCGCCGACCCGCGTACCCGCGTCGTCTCGGTCGCGGGCAAGGATCGCGCCGCGGTGATGATGGGCGGCCACAAGGTCGACGAATTGTGGTGGTGGGACGGCAAGAGCTACACCAGCTACGCCGGCCGTGCCGTGCCGCGCGCGGTGCAGCGTGGGCGCGACGCGGTCGCCGCACTGATCGCCAAGCCACAGGCGCCGTTGCCGCTGCCCGGCTTTTGCAAGCCGCTCGACCGGCCGATCACCGTCGCGGGCCGCGCCTATGGCCAGGGCCGTTTCGAGCGTGCCGCGGGCGATCTCAAGGCCTTCCGCGCCTCGCCCGCCAGCGACGCGGCGGTCTTCGCCATCGCCGCCGGGCTGATCCAGGACATGGGGCTGGGCAAGGGGCCTGAGACCGACATCATCGACATCGGCGCATCGGCGACCGACTATATCGGCCACTCGCTGGGCACGCAGGGCACCGAAATGTGCATCCAGATGGACCAGCTCGACCGGACGATCGGCAGCTTCCTCGACACGCTCGACAGTTTCGGCGTGGATTACGAGGTGATGCTGACCGCGGACCACGGCGCGCACGACATGACCGAACGCCAGCAGCAGCGCGCGATGCCGATGGAACAGCATGTCTCCGCCGACGCCTCGATCAAGGCGGTCGCCGCCGGAATCGCGCGCGATCTCGGGCTGAAGGGGCCGATGCTTCTGGGCGCGGAAGGCGACGTCTACATCGATCGCGATCTGCCCCCCGCGGTGCGTGCGCGCGTGCTGAAGGAAGCGCAGCGCCGCTTCGCCGCCCTGCCGCAGGTCGCCGCCGCGCTGACCCGGGACCAGATCGCCGCGACGCCGTTCGCCACCACCCCGCCCGAAAGCTGGACGCTCACGGAGCGCGCGCGCGCCTCGTTCGATCCGGCGGTGTCGGGCGATCTGCTCGTCCTGCTGAAGCCGCGCGTCACGACGATCGAGGCACCGGCGCCCGGCTATGTCGAAACGCATGGCAGC